>NZ_PYSG01000003.1:0-952158 GCF_003028295.1 Shewanella morhuae
CTGACGCGTCCTGAAGGGCGCAATCAGTCTATGGTTGATGCCTTGAATGAACGAGGCATTGCCCACTGGTTACACCTCTATTGTGTGTCCAAGCGAGGCCCCTATCGCAGCAAGTATCCCGCATCCACTGGCCAACGCCGATATGATTATCTGTATCAGCGCCAATGCGGTAACGTTTGCTGACGACGCTTTAACCGCTACAGATCCACAAACTCAAACATGGCCTCAAGCTCAATATTTTGCTGTTGGACACGCTACGTGGGAAGCATTAGATAAACTCGATATTGTCGCCCGAAGCCCCAGATGATTGTCAGCAGACCGAGGGATTACTCACACTCTCGCCGCTACAAGATATTAAAAATAAACAAATTATTATTATTCGGGGTGTTGGCGGCCGTGAAACATTAGCCGAGCAATTAGTTGAGCGCGGCGCCAATGTTCGCTATTGGGAAGTGTATCAACGAGCTTGTCCACCGCTAAATGGACGACACATTGCCTTACAATGGCAACACTGCGGGATAGACACTATTGTTATCACCAGCGGTGAAACTCTCGATAATCTGATTAATTTAGTGCCAAAAGAGTTATTTGCATGGCTGCGCGCATGTCATATCATAGTCCCAAGTCATCGAGTAGAAGCTCAAGCTCGCGCTTTTGGTATAACCCAAGTTACCAATGCTAGTGCAGCCAACAACAAAGCCGTGCTAAACGCCCTTAAACTCTAAGCGCTATTTAGCCGGGTTTTACTCGAGTTTCGGCAGTAGCATGTTTTCAAGGACTGTTAAATGGATAACAATAAGCACGACGCAAAAAATACAGAATCAGAGGCTACTCCTACTATTATTGCACCATCGATAATAACCGATGACACGCCCGCGACTTCAGCATCCTCCGCTGAAACTCAAACAAGCAAAGCCAAACCACAAAGCACTGCGCGCAAAACCACTGTCTCCACTAGAAGCTCATGGGCAATTCGTTTGGGGGTTTTATTAGCATTAGGCTTAACGGTATGCTGCCTTGGCGGCGGCTTTATGTTGTATCAACAGATGCAACAACAACTACTAACGCAGAATCAGAAAAATCTCGCCCTGCAAGAGCAACTACAGCAAGCACTGCTACAACCCAATCAACGTATTAGTCAGCTTGAGCAGCAACAGCTAAATGATGCTAAGACTTACCAAGAATTATCTAAGTTAACCGAAGAACAAAAGCAATTGCAGGATAGGATCAATAAACTCGCCCAGCGCAGTCCTACTCATTGGATGGCCTCAGAAGCCGAATATCTAGTAAATATGGCAGGTCGCAAACTATGGCTAGAGAAAGATCCCCGCACTGCCACTGATTTATTGAAATCAGCCGATGAAACCATCGCCGCAATGAACAACCCCGCGTTATTACCAATTCGTAAAGCACTGGCAAAAGATATCGCCGCCACGTCCAGCATAAAACCAACCGATATTGATGGTAGTGTGTTAGCTCTGGATACCTTAATTGAGCAACTCGATAAACTGCCACTTAATCGCACTGATGTAGACGCCGATGCGCCGCAAGATACTGTGATTACCAGCGATTTAAATGATTGGCAAAGCAATTTAGGTAAAACCTGGAAAGCATTAACTGAAGACTTTATCACTATCCGCCATAAAACTGCTGATGCACCCGCCTTACTCGCACCAGAGCAACAATGGTATTTAGTTGAAAATATTCGCCATAAACTATTGCAATGCCAACTTGCACTATATCGCTATGATAGAGCTTCGTATCACCAATCGCTTATGATGGCGCGTAAATGGATACAAACCAACTTTGATATACAAGATCATAAAACGGTCGAAGCCATTGCCGAAATTGATAAATTAGCAACCTTAGAACTTGACCCTATAACCGTAAAATCCTTTGCCGCAAAACCTTTACTGTTACAGCTCACAAGTTATGGTGAACTCACCCTCATTAGAGGGTGCGCCACCTATGATTAAGATATATAATATTGTTACTCATAGTGCTGATTGTTTATGCAATCAGCCCTTGGTTAGTCGGCAATACTGGGTATGTATATCATTGCGGCAGGTGATTATCAGATTGAAACCAGTTTAGTCTTTGGCATCATTGCTTTAATTATATTTTTTATGCTGTATTTCAAATACTGGAATGGATAGTAGTTACTGCCATTAACCTAATGTTACGTAGCCGTTTTATCCCGCACCACTGGCGCCGACGTTCCGCTAAAAAACATACATTAATGGGCGCATTAGCACTGGCTGAAGAAGATTGGCCAGCAGCAGAGCGAGCGATGATCAAAGGCGCTGACAACGGTGAGCTACCTGCACTGAATTTACTTGCTGCGGCACGGGCTGCACAGTATCAACAAAAAATAGCCGAGCGTGACCAATATCTTAATCGCGCAGCAGCACAACCACTGGCAGCAAACGCGGTTACAACCACACGCACTCGGTATCTTTTAAAACAAGGGGAATTAACCTTAGCCCGCGTCGAGCTCGACAAGTTATCT
The DNA here is from genome assembly GCF_003028295.1 of Shewanella morhuae. Classification (NCBI taxonomy): domain Bacteria; kingdom Pseudomonadati; phylum Pseudomonadota; class Gammaproteobacteria; order Alteromonadales; family Shewanellaceae; genus Shewanella; species Shewanella morhuae. The sequence continues at coordinate 2,510 of NZ_PYSG01000003.1, forward strand.
CCTACAAGTAAAAGCAAAGCCCAGTACTTAAACTTGCCCTTGAGCTACATCAAGCACAAGAAGATTGGGATGCGCTTAAACTATTGTTACCTATTTTGAAGAAACGCCAAATCCTTGATGATACTCAGCTGAATGAACTAAATATCGCCACTCACAGTGCTTTACTGCAAGCGGCAACCATTAAAGGTGAAGAAGCATTAGAACAATGTTGCAATGGTTACCACGCAGCGAGCGTAATCAGTCTCAGTTTCTAGCGATTTATGCTATGGGTTTGTGTCGCTTTAATCGTAAAGATCAAGCCATGAAACTGCTCTCGAAAAAGTTACGCAGCTCTCCAGAACCCACATTGCTACAAGCTATCCCCGAAATTACAACAGCTCAAGATACCGAGATCCGTAAAGAGTTACTGAAATATGAAGTGACTCATGAGAATAATGCAGACTACCAGACCTGCCTAGCCAAGCTATATCAGCAAACCAGGGACATGAAAGAAGCAAAATCTGCTGGCAAAATGTTTGTCGACTAGAACCGACTAAAGCCTCTTGGTTAGCCTTAGCTAGGATTCAAGAACAGTTAGGCGAGCAAAGTAACGCTAATCAAAGTTATCGTCAGGCTGCTAATCTATAACTCTATTCAATCCATCGATAAACGATGCCGTGATTTCTAAATAATGAGTCACGGCATCATGACTAACAACTCAGCAACGCCATATTCCCTGAAAATCCCACCTATTTGCTAATAAAAAACTATTTTTACAATTTACTAATCTCTAATTTAAGATTAATTTGTTATATATATGTTTTTTTATAGAAACCAAAGACACTAAATACAGCCCACTCTGCAAATTTAACCACTATATCTAGTTACACATCTAAATTTTGACACTATCGTACGTTTATCTTGCTCAAGCCCATTAAAACTAACCAGCGCAGCTGTGTCAATAAATTGACATCCGTCGTTCCATTAGCTAATATTTCGCCAATTGTATCGCGATCCAACACATCTGTTGGATTAATACTTTATGGATTAACACACTTGGCTGTTGGGAGCTTACTATGGGATCGGTAATTACATCAAAAAAAGGTTTGCTTAAGCTGGTAAATGGGCAAATTGATATCGAAGTTGATGGTTCAAAGCAACCCGCTAAGGATGGCGAACAACTCCCTAAAGGTGCTGTGCTCAATATAGGCGAAAACGCAACCTATGAGATCACCTTCGACGATGGCACTAAGCTATCTAACGAGGTTGAACCGAATACAACAGCTGCGGTTGCTCCCACGGCAAATAATGACGCTGCTTTTGATGAAATCCAAGCGTTACAAGATCTTATCGCATCAGGCGAAGATCCAACCAAAAACCTACCAGAGACCGCCGCAGGAAACACACCCGGTCGTGACGGTAACTCAGGCTATGTCACTTTAGCCCGTGGTGGTAGTGAGATAATAGCAAGCTCAGGCTACTCAACGTCAGGCCAATCATTCGCAGCGACAGTTATCAATACACCAGAACAAACAATCGCCACCGACTCTCCCTCAATCCTTAACAATGACAGTAATATTGTCGACGAAGATACTATTGCTTCTGGCAACGTTCTCGATAACGACAGTGATGTAGATTCAATTTTAAGCGTCGTTAGTTTCGAAATAAATGGAACAACCTACGCGGCTGGTACAGAAGTCGCCCTCGAAAGCGGCTCCTTAGTATTAAATGCTGATGGCTCGTACACTTTCACACCTAATGAAAACTGGAATGGCCAAGTCCCAGTCATTACCTACACCACTAATACTGGTGCAAGTACGACGTTAACGATTAATATCACACCTGTCGACGATCCTTCCATCATTACAAATGACAGTACCACAGTTGCAGAAGACACTGTAGCAACAGGCAACGTGCTTGATAATGACAGTGATGTAGACTCAACCTTAAGTGTTGTGAGTTTCGAAGTCGGCGGTACCACCTATGCATCAGGAACAGAAGTCGCGCTCGAAGGCGGTATTCTGGTTCTTAATACAGACGGATCTTATACTTTCACGCCAAATGAAAACTGGAATGGCCAAGTACCAGTCATTACTTACACAACCAATACTGGCTCTTCAGCAACATTAACCATCAATGTCACACCAGTCGCCGATGGGGGACCTAGTGTCACTATCAATACTGATACAAACAATGATGGTTTTATCAGTAACGAAGAGCTAGCTGGCAATACTGAAGTCAATGTCACTATTGGCTTAGATGGCACAGGTGCAAATGTAGGCGATACGCTGACTGTTAATGGTGTTGACTACACACTGACTCAGGAAGATATCAACAATGGCTTTGTGAATCTCAACCTTCTAGCTCCCGGTGAAGGCGAAACGATTACAGTTGTAGCGACGATCACAGACAGTGCCGGTAACACATCTCCTGAAGGCAGTGATTCAGCACTACTCGATACGACTGCGCCAACAATTACTGTTGATGCACCTGATGAAACCCAAGATACTACACCAACGATCACAGGTTCGACTGATGCACCGCCAGGTAGCACTATTACGATTGTTGTCACCGACAGCACAGGTGCAGAGCAGACTCTCACCACCACAGTAAACCCTGATGGTACCTATTCTGTCGATGTCATTAGCCCACTCGCCGAAGGCCCTATTACAGCAACAGCGACAGTTACAGATCCTGCAGGTAATACTGGCACAGCCACCGATGACGGTAATGTGGATATCACAGCACCTAATATTACTGTAGATGCACCCGATAATACACAAGATACCACCCCAACTATTACTGGTTCGTCAAATGCAACGCCAGGTAGCGCAATTACGATTGTTGTCACAGATAACACAGGTGCAGAACAGACATTAACAACGACTGTTAATGAAGATGGCACCTACGCAGTAGACGTCACAACCCCTCTGGCTGAAGGTGATTATACCGCTGTAGCAACAGTGAAAGATCCAGCTGGTAATACAGGTAAAGCCACTGATAATGGCAATGTAGACACCCAAATTGACCAAGATGGCGACGGCAACACCGTGGCGATCACCAGCATTACCGATGACACTGGCGCCTCGGGCAGCGACTTCATCACCAATGACAACACCTTAGTGTTCAACGGCACGGTCGATTTAGGCGACAACAGCACCTTGGCCGTCACCATCAATGGCGTGGTGTACACCACCGCCAACGGCTTAGTGATTGATGTCAGTGGCAACTGGAGCATCGACTTAACTGACAGCGAGCTGGCTGACGGCACTTACCCTGTCAGCGCCACCGTCACCGACTTGGCCGGCAACAGCAAAACAGTCACCCAAGACGTGGTGATTGATACCGCAGCGCCCAGCGCCACCATTACGGTGGACAACATCACCAGCGATGACGTCCTCAATGCCCAAGAAGCGGCTGGCGATGTCACCGTCACCGGTACCGTTGGTGGCGATGCTGCCATCGGTGATACTGTCACCATGGTGATCAACGGCACCACTTACACCACCACCGTTATCGCCCTCACCACTGGCGGCCTAGGCTTTAGCCTCCCTGTTGCGGGAAGCGATTTGGCACTGGATACCACGTTCACCGTAACCGTTTCTGGTTCCGATGACGCCGGTAACCCATTTACTGCCGACACCGTTTCGACACACACCGTCGATGGCAGCGCCAGCGCCACCATTACGGTGGACAACATCACCAGCGATGACGTCCTCAATGCCCAAGAAGCGGCTGGCGATGTCACCGTCACCGGTACCGTTGGTGGCGATGCTGCCATCGGTGATACTGTCACCATGGTGATCAACGGCACCACTTACACCACCACCGTTATCGCCCTCACCACTGGCGGCCTAGGCTTTAGCCTCCCTGTTGCGGGAAGCGATTTGGCACTGGATACCACGTTCACCGCAACCGTTTCTGGTTCCGATGACGCCGGTAACCCATTTACTGCCGACACCGTTTCGACACACACCGTCGATGGCAGCGCCAGCGCCACCATTACGGTGGACAACATCACCAGCGATGACGTCCTCAATGCCCAAGAAGCGGCTGGCGATGTCACCGTCACCGGTACCGTTGGTGGCGATGCTGCCATCGGTGATACTGTCACCATGGTGATCAACGGCACCACTTACACCACCACCGTTATCGCCCTCACCACTGGCGGCCTAGGCTTTAGCCTCCCTGTTGCGGGAAGCGATTTGGCACTGGATACCACGTTCACCGCAACCGTTTCTGGTTCCGATGACGCCGGTAACCCATTTACTGCCGACACCGTTTCGACACACACCGTCGATGCCAGCGCCAGCGCCAGCATTACGGTGGACAACATCACCAGCGATGACGTCCTCAATGCCCAAGAAGCGGCTGGCGATGTCACCGTCACCGGTACCGTTGGTGGCGATGCTGCCATCGGTGATACTGTCACCATGGTGATCAACGGCACCACTTACACCACCACCGTTATCGCCCTCACCACTGGCGGCCTAGGCTTTAGCCTCCCTGTTGCGGGAAGCGATTTGGCACTGGATACCACGTTCACCGCAACCGTTTCTGGTTCCGATGACGCCGGTAACCCATTTACTGCCGACACCGTTTCGACACACACCGTCGATGGCAGCGCCAGCGCCACCATTACGGTGGACAACATCACCAGCGATGACGTCCTCAATGCCCAAGAAGCGGCTGGCGATGTCACCGTCACCGGTACCGTTGGTGGCGATGCTGCCATCGGTGATACTGTCACCATGGTGATCAACGGCACCACTTACACCACCACCGTTATCGCCCTCACCACTGGCGGCCTAGGCTTTAGCCTCCCTGTTGCGGGAAGCGATTTGGCACTGGATACCACGTTCACCGCAACCGTTTCTGGTTCCGATGACGCCGGTAACCCATTTACTGCCGACACCGTTTCGACACACACCGTCGATGGCAGCGCCAGCGCCACCATTACGGTGGACAACATCACCAGCGATGACGTCCTCAATGCCCAAGAAGCGGCTGGCGATGTCACCGTCACCGGTACCGTTGGTGGCGATGCTGCCATCGGTGATACTGTCACCATGGTGATCAACGGCACCACTTACACCACCACCGTTATCGCCCTCACCACTGGCGGCCTAGGCTTTAGCCTCCCTGTTGCGGGAAGCGATTTGGCACTGGATACCACGTTCACCGCAACCGTTTCTGGTTCCGATGACGCCGGTAACCCATTTACTGCCGACACCGTTTCGACACACACCGTCGATGGCAGCGCCAGCGCCACCATTACGGTGGACAACATCACCAGCGATGACGTCCTCAATGCCCAAGAAGCGGCTGGCGATGTCACCGTCACCGGTACCGTTGGTGGCGATGCTGCCATCGGTGATACTGTCACCATGGTGATCAACGGCACCACTTACACCACCACCGTTATCGCCCTCACCACTGGCGGCCTAGGCTTTAGCCTCCCTGTTGCGGGAAGCGATTTGGCACTGGATACCACGTTCACCGCAACCGTTTCTGGTTCCGATGACGCCGGTAACCCATTTACTGCCGACACCGTTTCGACACACACCGTCGATGCCAGCGCCAGCGCCACCATTACGGTGGACAACATCACCAGCGATGACGTCCTCAATGCCCAAGAAGCGGCTGGCGATGTCACCGTCACCGGTACCGTTGGTGGCGATGCTGCCATCGGTGATACTGTCACCATGGTGATCAACGGCACCACTTACACCACCACCGTTATCGCCCTCACCACTGGCGGCCTAGGCTTTAGCCTCCCTGTTGCGGGAAGCGATTTGGCACTGGATACCACGTTCACCGCAACCGTTTCTGGTTCCGATGACGCCGGTAACCCATTTACTGCCGACACCGTTTCGACACACACCGTCGATGCCAGCGCCAGCGCCAGCATTACGGTGGACAACATCACCAGCGATGACGTCCTCAATGCCCAAGAAGCGGCTGGCGATGTCACCGTCACCGGTACCGTTGGTGGCGATGCTGCCATCGGTGATACTGTCACCATGGTGATCAACGGCACCACTTACACCACCACCGTTATCGCCCTCACCACTGGCGGCCTAGGCTTTAGCCTCCCTGTTGCGGGAAGCGATTTGGCACTGGATACCACGTTCACCGCAACCGTTTCTGGTTCCGATGACGCCGGTAACCCATTTACTGCCGACACCGTTTCGACACACACCGTCGATGCCAGCGCCAGCGCCACCATTACGGTGGACAACATCACCAGCGATGACGTCCTCAATGCCCAAGAAGCGGCTGGCGATGTCACCGTCACCGGTACCGTTGGTGGCGATGCTGCCATCGGTGATACTGTCACCATGGTGATCAACGGCACCACTTACACCACCACCGTTATCGCCCTCACCACTGGCGGCCTAGGCTTTAGCCTCCCTGTTGCGGGAAGCGATTTGGCACTGGATACCACGTTCACCGCAACCGTTTCTGGTTCCGATGACGCCGGTAACCCATTTACTGCCGACACCGTTTCGACACACACCGTCGATGCCAGCGCCAGCGCCACCATTACGGTGGACAACATCACCAGCGATGACGTCCTCAATGCCCAAGAAGCGGCTGGCGATGTCACCGTCACCGGTACCGTTGGTGGCGATGCTGCCATCGGTGATACTGTCACCATGGTGATCAACGGCACCACTTACACCACCACCGTTATCGCCCTCACCACTGGCGGCCTAGGCTTTAGCCTCCCTGTTGCGGGAAGCGATTTGGCACTGGATACCACGTTCACCGCAACCGTTTCTGGTTCCGATGACGCCGGTAACCCATTTACTGCCGACACCGTTTCGACACACACCGTCGATGGCAGCGCCAGCGCCACCATTACGGTGGACAACATCACCAGCGATGACGTCCTCAATGCCCAAGAAGCGGCTGGCGATGTCACCGTCACCGGTACCGTTGGTGGCGATGCTGCCATCGGTGATACTGTCACCATGGTGATCAACGGCACCACTTACACCACCACCGTTATCGCCCTCACCACTGGCGGCCTAGGCTTTAGCCTCCCTGTTGCGGGAAGCGATTTGGCACTGGATACCACGTTCACCGCAACCGTTTCTGGTTCCGATGACGCCGGTAACCCATTTACTGCCGACACCGTTTCGACACACACCGTCGATGGCAGCGCCAGCGCCAGCATTACGGTGGACAACATCACCAGCGATGACGTCCTCAATGCCCAAGAAGCGGCTGGCGATGTCACCGTCACCGGTACCGTTGGTGGCGATGCTGCCATCGGTGATACTGTCACCATGGTGATCAACGGCACCACTTACACCACCACCGTTATCGCCCTCACCACTGGCGGCCTAGGCTTTAGCCTCCCTGTTGCGGGAAGCGATTTGGCACTGGATACCACGTTCACCGCAACCGTTTCTGGTTCCGATGACGCCGGTAACCCATTTACTGCCGACACCGTTTCGACACACACCGTCGATGGCAGCGCCAGCGCCACCATTACGGTGGACAACATCACCAGCGATGACGTCCTCAATGCCCAAGAAGCGGCTGGCGATGTCACCGTCACCGGTACCGTTGGTGGCGATGCTGCCATCGGTGATACTGTCACCATGGTGATCAACGGCACCACTTACACCACCACCGTTATCGCCCTCACCACTGGCGGCCTAGGCTTTAGCCTCCCTGTTGCGGGAAGCGATTTGGCACTGGATACCACGTTCACCGCAACCGTTTCTGGTTCCGATGACGCCGGTAACCCATTTACTGCCGACACCGTTTCGACACACACCGTCGATGGCAGCGCCAGCGCCACCATTACGGTGGACAACATCACCAGCGATGACGTCCTCAATGCCCAAGAAGCGGCTGGCGATGTCACCGTCACCGGTACCGTTGGTGGCGATGCTGCCATCGGTGATACTGTCACCATGGTGATCAACGGCACCACTTACACCACCACCGTTATCGCCCTCACCACTGGCGGCCTAGGCTTTAGCCTCCCTGTTGCGGGAAGCGATTTGGCACTGGATACCACGTTCACCGCAACCGTTTCTGGTTCCGATGACGCCGGTAACCCATTTACTGCCGACACCGTTTCGACACACACCGTCGATGGCAGCGCCAGCGCCACCATTACGGTGGACAACATCACCAGCGATGACGTCCTCAATGCCCAAGAAGCGGCTGGCGATGTCACCGTCACCGGTACCGTTGGTGGCGATGCTGCCATCGGTGATACTGTCACCATGGTGATCAACGGCACCACTTACACCACCACCGTTATCGCCCTCACCACTGGCGGCCTAGGCTTTAGCCTCCCTGTTGCGGGAAGCGATTTGGCACTGGATACCACGTTCACCGCAACCGTTTCTGGTTCCGATGACGCCGGTAACCCATTTACTGCCGACACCGTTTCGACACACACCGTCGATGGCAGCGCCAGCGCCACCATTACGGTGGACAACATCACCAGCGATGACGTCCTCAATGCCCAAGAAGCGGCTGGCGATGTCACCGTCACCGGTACCGTTGGTGGCGATGCTGCCATCGGTGATACTGTCACCATGGTGATCAACGGCACCACTTACACCACCACCGTTATCGCCCTCACCACTGGCGGCCTAGGCTTTAGCCTCCCTGTTGCGGGAAGCGATTTGGCACTGGATACCACGTTCACCGCAACCGTTTCTGGTTCCGATGACGCCGGTAACCCATTTACTGCCGACACCGTTTCGACACACACCGTCGATGGCAGCGCCAGCGCCACCATTACGGTGGACAACATCACCAGCGATGACGTCCTCAATGCCCAAGAAGCGGCTGGCGATGTCACCGTCACCGGTACCGTTGGTGGCGATGCTGCCATCGGTGATACTGTCACCATGGTGATCAACGGCACCACTTACACCACCACCGTTATCGCCCTCACCACTGGCGGCCTAGGCTTTAGCCTCCCTGTTGCGGGAAGCGATTTGGCACTGGATACCACGTTCACCGCAACCGTTTCTGGTTCCGATGACGCCGGTAACCCATTTACTGCCGACACCGTTTCGACACACACCGTCGATGCAGCGCCAGCGCCACCATTACGGTGGACAACATCACCAGCGATGACGTCCTCAATGCCCAAGAAGCGGCTGGCGATGTCACCGTCACCGGTACCGTTGGTGGCGATGCTGCCATCGGTGATACTGTCACCATGGTGATCAACGGCACCACTTACACCACCACCGTTATCGCCCTCACCACTGGCGGCCTAGGCTTTAGCCTCCCTGTTGCGGGAAGCGATTTGGCACTGGATACCACGTTCACCGCAACCGTTTCTGGTTCCGATGACGCCGGTAACCCATTTACTGCCGACACCGTTTCGACACACACCGTCGATGGCAGCGCCAGCGCCACCATTACGGTGGACAACATCACCAGCGATGACGTCCTCAATGCCCAAGAAGCGGCTGGCGATGTCACCGTCACCGGTACCGTTGGTGGCGATGCTGCCATCGGTGATACTGTCACCATGGTGATCAACGGCACCACTTACACCACCACCGTTATCGCCCTCACCACTGGCGGCCTAGGCTTTAGCCTCCCTGTTGCGGGAAGCGATTTGGCACTGGATACCACGTTCACCGCAACCGTTTCTGGTTCCGATGACGCCGGTAACCCATTTACTGCCGACACCGTTTCGACACACACCGTCGATGGCAGCGCCAGCGCCACCATTACGGTGGACAACATCACCAGCGATGACGTCCTCAATGCCCAAGAAGCGGCTGGCGATGTCACCGTCACCGGTACCGTTGGTGGCGATGCTGCCATCGGTGATACTGTCACCATGGTGATCAACGGCACCACTTACACCACCACCGTTATCGCCCTCACCACTGGCGGCCTAGGCTTTAGCCTCCCTGTTGCGGGAAGCGATTTGGCACTGGATACCACGTTCACCGCAACCGTTTCTGGTTCCGATGACGCCGGTAACCCATTTACTGCCGACACCGTTTCGACACACACCGTCGATGGCAGCGCCAGCGCCACCATTACGGTGGACAACATCACCAGCGATGACGTCCTCAATGCCCAAGAAGCGGCTGGCGATGTCACCGTCACCGGTACCGTTGGTGGCGATGCTGCCATCGGTGATACTGTCACCATGGTGATCAACGGCACCACTTACACCACCACCGTTATCGCCCTCACCACTGGCGGCCTAGGCTTTAGCCTCCCTGTTGCGGGAAGCGATTTGGCACTGGATACCACGTTCACCGCAACCGTTTCTGGTTCCGATGACGCCGGTAACCCATTTACTGCCGACACCGTTTCGACACACACCGTCGATGGCAGCGCCAGCGCCAGCATTACGGTGGACAACATCACCAGCGATGACGTCCTCAATGCCCAAGAAGCGGCTGGCGATGTCACCGTCACCGGTACCGTTGGTGGCGATGCTGCCATCGGTGATACTGTCACCATGGTGATCAACGGCACCACTTACACCACCACCGTTATCGCCCTCACCACTGGCGGCCTAGGCTTTAGCCTCCCTGTTGCGGGAAGCGATTTGGCACTGGATACCACGTTCACCGCAACCGTTTCTGGTTCCGATGACGCCGGTAACCCATTTACTGCCGACACCGTTTCGACACACACCGTCGATGGCAGCGCCAGCGCCACCATTACGGTGGACAACATCACCAGCGATGACGTCCTCAATGCCCAAGAAGCGGCTGGCGATGTCACCGTCACCGGTACCGTTGGTGGCGATGCTGCCATCGGTGATACTGTCACCATGGTGATCAACGGCACCACTTACACCACCACCGTTATCGCCCTCACCACTGGCGGCCTAGGCTTTAGCCTCCCTGTTGCGGGAAGCGATTTGGCACTGGATACCACGTTCACCGCAACCGTTTCTGGTTCCGATGACGCCGGTAACCCATTTACTGCCGACACCGTTTCGACACACACCGTCGATGGCAGCGCCAGCGCCACCATTACGGTGGACAACATCACCAGCGATGACGTCCTCAATGCCCAAGAAGCGGCTGGCGATGTCACCGTCACCGGTACCGTTGGTGGCGATGCTGCCATCGGTGATACTGTCACCATGGTGATCAACGGCACCACTTACACCACCACCGTTATCGCCCTCACCACTGGCGGCCTAGGCTTTAGCCTCCCTGTTGCGGGAAGCGATTTGGCACTGGATACCACGTTCACCGCAACCGTTTCTGGTTCCGATGACGCCGGTAACCCATTTACTGCCGACACCGTTTCGACACACACCGTCGATGGCAGCGCCAGCGCCACCATTACGGTGGACAACATCACCAGCGATGACGTCCTCAATGCCCAAGAAGCGGCTGGCGATGTCACCGTCACCGGTACCGTTGGTGGCGATGCTGCCATCGGTGATACTGTCACCATGGTGATCAACGGCACCACTTACACCACCACCGTTATCGCCCTCACCACTGGCGGCCTAGGCTTTAGCCTCCCTGTTGCGGGAAGCGATTTGGCACTGGATACCACGTTCACCGCAACCGTTTCTGGTTCCGATGACGCCGGTAACCCATTTACTGCCGACACCGTTTCGACACACACCGTCGATGGCAGCGCTGATGCACCGACCGTATTAATTGTCGATGACGGTACCCCTGGTGACGGTCTGCTGACACAAGGCGAAATCAGCAGCAATGGTGCTGGCGTACAGTTAACCGTGAGCATCAATGCCGCGGACTTCAGTGCCGGCGGCCATGTGAACCTGACTATCGTCAATGGCACCGAGACCACCAATGTGGAACTGAAACTGGTGAATGGCGAGCTGCGGTTTGCCAATGGCACTCCAGCGAGCGGTTACAGTTACAACGCCACCACTGGTGTTATCAGCTGGACTGAAACCACCCCAGCTGAAGGTGGCAGCATCACGGTCACCGCGACCCAGACCGATGCAGCAAACAACACATCAGACCCAGGCTCTGATACGGCAACGGTCATTTATGCGAAAGACGATAGCTTTACCGAGAAAGAAGATCAGTTGGTAACTGGCAAACTTCTGACCAACGACCATCCAAGCAATACCAGCGTCGTCAGCTTTACCGTTATGCATAACGGTGTGCTAACAAGCTACAATGCTGGTCAAACAGTAGCCCTCTCCATAGGTAGCTTACTAATACAAGCCAATGGAGAGTTCACGTTTATACCTAATCAACATTGGTCAGGCGATGTATCCACTGTGACATACACGACTAATACGGGAGATACGGCAACACTCAATATTTCTGTGCAGCCAGTTGCAGACAAACCATTGGTTGACGTGATACTGACCGCTAATGGCACACCACTTTACAGCGGATTTATCAGCTCAGGGATTACAACTGAACAGTTCCGCAGTGGTGATTTCACTAAACAGCCATTTAGTACCGAAGCTAAGAAGACCGATACCACCAGCAGCCAAGATCAAGTGTTGGGTTCATCCAATAACGATCACCTTGTCAGCCAACAAGGTGGCGGTGATATGCTCTACGGGTACGGCGGCAATGACGTTCTGGTTGGTGGCGATCATATTCAAGGTGATTCACTCTATGGCGGAACTGGTAATGACATTCTGGTTGCAGGTTTAGGCCATGATGGCTTGTATGGTGGCACAGGAACTGATATTGCCGTGCTGATGGGCAATCGTGCAGATTACATCATCACCAACGGCAGTGGATATCATCCTCAAAACGATATCTGGTTTGATTTTACAACTAAAGAAAATGGCGCAGCCGTCGTTAAGGCGCTTCATGATATCGAGTACATTCAATTTGATGACGGCATTTATACACTTGACAAGAACACTGGTCAGCTCGTCATGGTTCAGCCAACCTATGTTGACTACCCAGTTGAAATCAATGCATCTCTAACTGATCGTGACGGCAGCGAATTGCTCGACTCCATTGAATTAAGTGGTTTGCCCGCTGGCACGCAAGTGTTCTACCAGGGAGTGCTACTCGGTGTAGCTGACAATGATGGCAAGCTACTGCTGGATTACAACGGCCCTAATGGCTGGAGTGGTGGCAATCTCTGGGCTGAAAATGCACTGGACGCTTCGCTGACTGGAGTCACAATTCGCGTTCCAGGAGCAACTGCAGGTCAGGTGGACTTGGTGGTAGAAGCGGTTGCCAGAGAAAAAGGGACCGATCTCACTAATTCAGCAACGGGTGAAGATACTATCCGCCTTGATTACTTCAAGGGCACTGAAGGTGAACCTGGAAACCAAGATGTCAATTTTGGTAGCGAGCACAATATTGTGGTTGGCGACTTAGATGGCAGCATTATTCTGCCAGGCCAAAACTACAATATCGCCTTTATGGTCGATAGTTCCGGTAGCATTAACGCTAATACGCTAGAGACGATGAAGTTGCAGTTGGCCCAGGTATTGGAAACCCTCATAGACAGTGCCGGTGGTCCACAAAGCGGCACAGTGAACATCTTCTTGGTTGATTTTGATACTCATGCTAAGGGCAGCATCAGTGTAGATCTTAGTGACCCCAATGCATTGAATATTCTTCAAGAAGCATTAGATGATATGAGCAGCGGCGGCGGCACCAACTATGAGGATGTATTCACTACCACGGCCAACTGGTTCGCCAATGGTGATGCCCAAAATAATAGTGGGGCTACTAATCTTGCCTTCTTTATCACTGACGGCAAACCGACCTACTATAATGCTAATGCGGGTGGTAACCCAAAGGTCTACGACACATGGTGGGACAATAATGATCGTAGCTTGTCACAAGTCATCGGCACTAGCTACGTATTCGGCCAAGTCTATACAGTTAACGGACGTGTGGTGATTGATGAAAATGGTAATGTGTTCAGCGTAGACGACTTCTACAGCGTGAGCCGGAGCCTTGTTGGAGCCATGCGACCCGATGCCCAAGGTAACTATCAGTACTATGCTTTATCTGGTAACGGTAAAGACACCGATACAGATGCAGTTACAAATTCCCAAGCTGGTTTTGCATTACTCTCGGGCCTTGGAGTCACAGTTCAAGCCATCGGCATGGGCTCAAACATCAATGAGGCTGACTTATTACCTTATGACACTGATGGTAATGTTCAAACGAATATAGATGCTGATGATCTAGCCGATGCCATTCTTGGTGACCAAGTTAACGCCATTCCAGGCTCAGATCGTTTTGATGGTGGTGCTGGCGACGATGTCATCTTTGGTGACGCGATACACTTTGCCGGTATTAGCGGTCAAGGTTACGCAGCCATTAAAGCCTACGTTGCCGATAAACTCGGTATTAACGAAGCCAGTGATGCGCAGGTACACAGGTATATCAGTGAACATACTGACGAGTTTGACCAATCTGGGACAAATGATAAAGCAGACATCCTATTTGGTGGTGCCGGTAACGACATTCTCTTTGGTCAAGGTGGTAATGATTATTTAGATGGAGGAGCAGGCAAAGATACTCTCTATGGCGGCACTGGCAACGATACCTTGATTGGCGGTGCTGGCAACGACACTCTGATTGGAGGTCTTGGTAATGACGGCCTGCGTGGTGATGGCGGCGCAGATACCTTCGTGTGGCGCTATGCTGATACCGATAATGGCACTGACCACATTGTGGATTTCAATGTGAATGAAGATAAACTCGACCTGAGTGATTTGCTCCAAGGAGAAACGGCTAATACATTAGATGAATATCTCAGCTTTAGATTAGATAATGGTTCTACCGTTATCGATATTGATGCAAATAAGGATGGCATAGCTGATCAACATATCGTGCTTGATGGGGTTGACCTCTATAGCCAATATGGAACGACTGATAATGCCGGAATTATTAATGGGTTACTTGGTACCAATGGTAATGGCCCACTCATTATTGATGCCGCGCCAGTGACACTAGATGCACCACAAGGAGTGACGTCACTGATAGACCCTTATAATAATACTAACGGCACTATCATTCCTTAAATAAAATCAATTCATATGGCCTATAGAAATATAGGCCATCATGACCGATACTTCCTATAACCGTATAAAAATCCAAAGGATAAGTCATTAGGTGTCTGCTGCAGCTTCTGAAAAAATAGACCAATGGGCCATTTCAGCCTCACAAAGAGTGTTAGTGGATCCTCTACTGGATTGTTTAGTATTACTCACTGAACATTTTGGTAATCCGTGCTCAAGCGATTCGCTTGCGGCAGGTTTACCTATGTCAGGCGCCGTATTAACGCCTGATTTAGTCCCCCAAGCCGCATCGAGAGCTGGCCTAGCGGCTAAGTTGTCTCGAAAAGGTTTAAATGAAATATCCCCTATATTGCTGCCTTGCATTTTATTATTAAAAGACAAGAAAGCCTGCATATTACGTGCGTTAGACGTCGAGTCAGATAAAGCCATTATTCAATTGCCAGAAACAGGTGGTGAAGAAACGCTAACGATTGAGTCACTCGAAGCCTTATATGTGGGATATTTATTCTTAGTCAAACAAGAATATCGTGGTGATATGGGTTTTGATGTTTACCTTCACGATAATAAAACCCACTGGTTAATCCAAACTCTAAAAGAGTCTGCACCAATTTATCGTGATGCATTAATCGCCTCTGTATTAGTGAATTTATTCGCTTTAGTTTCACCCTTATTTATTATGAACGTGTATGACAAAGTCGTACCCAATCTGGCCTTCGAATCCCTTTGGGTGTTAGCGATTGGGGCATCTATTGCTTATTTGTTCGACCTTATAATGCGTCAACTAAGAAGCTACCTTATAGATGTAGCTGGTAAAAAAGTCGATATTATTGTTTCTTCCCGCTTATTTGCTAAAGCGATTGGTATTCCACTTGAAAAGCGCTCACCCAGTATTGGTGGTATGGCAAAACAGTTAGGTGAGTTCGATAATATACGTGAGATTTTAACGTCTGCGACGATTACCACCTTAGTCGATCTCCCCTTTGCACTATTTTTCGTCATCATTATCTATATTGTTGCTGGAGATCTCGCCGTTGTACCCGTAATTGGTGGCATGATTATTATTACTTTTACCCTGTTTATTCAACCTAAGCTCAAAGCTGCCATTGAAGAAGGTAATAAATTCTCTAGCTTAAAACATGGCCATTTAATTGAAAGTTTATCTGCATTAGAGTCAATTAAGGCTAATGGCGCTGAAGGCATAGTACAAAAAAGCTGGCAACAAATGATTGGCCATAGTGCTAACTGGCAATTAAGGTCAAAAAAACTCTCTAACGCAGTATCGAATGTAGCTAACTTTACCGTGCAATTTACGGTTGTGTGCGTGGTGATTTTAGGTGTGTATCGCGTAGCGGATAATGCGATATCTATGGGCGGTATTATTGCTGCGGTCATGTTGTCGAGTCGAGCGATTTCCCCCATGGCACAACTTGCAGGATTAATGACAAGAGCGAACCATACCGCTAGTGCATTGCGCCAACTGAATGAAATCATGACTCAGGAGGATGAGTTTGAAAACAAAGGACACTTAGTCAGCAAGTTGAGGTTACTTGGTAAGATTAATGCTGATCATGTCGGATTTAGCTATCCTGGCTCCGAAAAACCCGTGTTACATCCTATGTCATTGACGATTAATCCAGGTGAACGTGTTGCGATTATCGGCCGTAATGGTTCAGGAAAAAGCACATTAGCAAAACTACTGGTTGGGCTATTCCAACCAACAAACGGCAGTTTGCGCTACGACGGTTTAGATTCGGCGCAAATCCACCCGAGTGATTTACGTCGTAACTTTGGCTATTTACCACAAGATGTCACCTTATTCCACGGCACAATTCGCGATAATATTCTATTTGGTACACGCCAAGTCACTGAACATCAGCTAATTCGTGCTGTGCAACTGTCTGGTGTCAGTCAATTCACCAATCTCGAAGCCGAAGGTTTAGATCAACAGGTTGGCGAAGGCGGCATGTCACTCAGTCGTGGACAAAGGCAAACCGTTGCCCTTGCACGTGCCACACTCAATGATCCTCCAGTACTACTGATGGATGAACCCACGGCTAGTTTAGATGCAAGAGCGGAACAACAGTTTATTCGCTCAATGCAAAATGTTAGTAAAGACAGAACCTTAATTCTTATCACCCATAAAATGCACCTATTACAGCTTGTTGACCGCATTATCGTACTCGAACGGGGTCATGTGGTTGCCGACGGACCCAAAGCTGAAGTGTTAGAAAAACTCAATTTTGGCCTTGTGAATGGTGAGGCTAAAAGATGAGTAAAAATTTAACAGCAAACGATTTAGACATGGTTGATGACGTCTATGGCGCCATGATGACCGATGCTCCTAGCGGTCACAGATTAATTATTTGGGCACTTGCTGCCATGGTGGTGTGCTTTTTACTCTGGGCTGGCTTTGCACAATTAGACAAGGTCACCACAGGGACAGGGAAAGTGATTCCTTCATCACAGGTTCAAGTCATTCAAAGCCTCGATGGCGGCATAATGCAAGAGCTCTACGTTCGAGAAGGAGAGATTGTGACTAAAGGACAACCTTTAGTCCGTATTGATGATACCCGTTTCCGCTCCGATTTTGCGCAGCAAGAACAAGAGGTTTTTGGCTTACAAACCAATGTGATTCGGATGCGTACCGAGCTTGACAGCATTCTAATATCTGACATGACTGCTGATTGGCGTGAACAAGTGCTTATCACAAAAAAAGCGCTTATATTTCCTGATAATATCATTGATGTTGAGCCAGCTTTAGTGAAAAGACAGCAGGAGGAATATAACGGACGCTTAGATAACTTAAGCAATCAACTTGAAATACTCGTGCGTCAAATTCAACAAAGACAGCAAGAAATTGATGATCTTGCGTCGAAAATCACAACCTTAACAACGAGTATGCAACTGATTTCCCGCGAACTTGAACTTACTCGTCCTTTAGCCAAAAAAGGAATTGTACCTGAAGTTGAACTGCTCAAACTCGAGCGGACAGTTAACGACCTACAAGGCGAACTCAATTCAATGCGTCTGCTTCGCCCTAAGGTCAAAGCGGCAATGGATGAAGCCATCCTCAAACGTCGCGAAGCCGTATTCATCTATGCTGCCGATCTACGTGCGCAGCTCAATGATACCCAGACTCGCCTCTCTAGGATGAATGAGGCGCAGGTAGGCGCACAAGATAAAGTCAGTAAAGCCATTATCACCTCTCCAGTTAATGGCACTATAAAAACTACACATATCAATACACTCGGTGGTGTGGTGCAGCCCGGCGTCGATATTATTGAGATAGTGCCGTCAGAAGATCAATTACTAATTGAAACCAAAATTTTGCCTAAAGATATTGCCTTCTTACATCCTGGCTTACCGGCCGTAGTTAAGATTACCGCCTATGACTTTACGCGTTATGGCGGCCTAAAAGGCACCGTTGAACATATCAGTGCAGATACATCTCAAGATGAGGAAGGTAATAGCTATTACCTCATCAGAGTTAGGACCGTAGAGTCCAGTTTAACCAAAAACGATGGCACACAGATGCCAATTATCCCGGGGATGTTGACTTCTGTCGACGTGATTACGGGGCAAAGATCTATACTTGAGTACATCTTAAATCCAATTTTAAGAGCAAAGGACACTGCGCTCAGAGAGCACTAAGCTTTTTATAAACCGGGAGGTTGGTCATGAAGATTCCAGCAAAACAACAATTTCAATATTCAAAGATAGCCGTTGTACTGTCATTTATACTATTACCGTTATCGGCTCAAAGTCAGACGCTAGAACAAGCTGTGGCACATACGCTCGATACCAATCCTGATTTACGTGTTGCCTTCAATCGCTTTAAAGCGCGAGAAGAGCAAGTTAATCAAGCGATAGCAGGTTATATGCCGACTATTGATATCAATGGCGGTTATGGTTATGAACAGACTGATGGCGTATCGACCCGTAGACGACCAAATGTAGGTGATGTCGATAGTGATGGCGTGGCCGAATTAAACCGCGGAGAGTTTGGTGTTAGCTTAAAGCAAATGCTTTTTGATGGTTTTTATACCAGCAGTGAAGTTGATCGTTACAGCTTCGAAGCTAGTGCAGACCAATGGGCACTACTTGCAGCAGCAGAAGACATGGCGCTTGATGTCAGTAAAGTGTACCTCAACTATCTACGCAGTGATGAAGTACTCAGATTGGCGGAAAAAAACCTTAACAGCCATAAGGATATATACGACCAAATTAAGCAACGTACTGATTCTGGTTTAGGTTCTATTGCGGATTTATCTCAAATAACCGGACGTCTTGCACGTGCAAATGCTAACGTTATTTCTGCTCGCAATAATTTACTCGATGCTAAAGCACAGTATATTAAAATTGTAGAAACAGCGCCAACAGACCTGATATTACCCGTGCCAGATGCCGATATGTTACCTAAGGATCTCGGCTCAGGCATTACCACTGCACAGGAAAACCATCCCATTCTGAAATCTGCCGCAAATGATATCCGTGCAGCAGAGAATGAACGTTCTTCAGTCCAAGCTAGCTATTATCCCCAGGTTTCTTTAGAACTAAATGGCAACTGGAATAATGATATTGGTGGTGAAGATGGCGTGAGTAATATTCCAAGTCAGAATGTTGGAGGTTACAGCAATGATTTAGTTGCCATGGTTCGCGTGAGATACAATCTATTCGCTGGCGGTAAAGATTTAGCTCGCGAAAAAGAAACCGCTTATAAGTTAGGTGAAGCCAAGGAAATCCGTCAACGCGCTCAACGTGAAGTAGTTGAAGGCGTTAACTTGGCTTGGAACGCATTTGAAATGCTAACACCACAAAAGCAGTATATTCGTGATCATGTTGTGGCTGCAAAGGACACTCAATCAGCTTATGCACAACAATTTAACTTAGGCCAACGTAGTTTGCTCGACTTGCTCGATACCGAAAATGAACTGTTCGAAGCACGTAAAGATTATTTACAAGCCGAATATGATGAAATCATTGCCAAGTATCGGGTTCTCAACTCTACTGGACGTTTATTAGACTCACTCAAGGTCACTCGCCCAGAAGCATGGCGTGGAGAGCATAACTACGAAGAAGGAGTCAAATAATGAAAACTATTATATTTGGTCTAAGTATCATTCTTTTAGCTGGCTGTTCGATGCGCGATACAGTTAATATTGAAGAAATGACAACAACTCAAGCTTATGATCTATCAGATAAAGATGGTGACGGTGTTATTGAGGCGCGCGAGCGTTGTAATGATACCGCTAAAGGTGCGGCTGTCGATAACTATGGTTGTGGTCAGGTAAAAGCGATCAATGAACGAAAGGAAATAAGCATCTTATTCCCAAATAACTCCGCTTTTATTGCGCCAGAGTATTACCCTCAAATTGAAGAGGTCGCACTCTTTTTACGTCAATATCCAACGACCAAAGTGACTATAGAAGGCCATACTAGTCGTACAGGTACAGATGAGCGTAATACCGCACTGTCTCAAGAGCGAGCTAATGCGGTTACAGCAGTGCTAGCAGAACGTTTTAGTATTGATAGAAGTAGATTAACTGCTATTGGGTATGGTTCTAGCCGTCCCATTATCTTAGAGCAGACACCAGAAGCAGAAATCCGTAATCGTCGTGTGGTCGCTGAAGTAACTGGAGATGACACCACAACGGATATGAGATGGACAGTTTACTCGGTCGATGAGCAACAATAGGGGCTAATACGCTAGATTATGAGCGGCAGACTTGATTATAAAAATTCATTATTGAGAGTCTGTCGCTTTAGCCTAATTGCGTCAGCCCTTAGCATATGCTGTTTATATGCAAAGCCAACGCAAAATCTTGATGAAACGAAGATCGTCTCTACTTTAGAAAAAAAGTATGGTGAGCGAGCAGGAATGCGAGCAAGAGCTTGGTTTAAGGTACAGTCTGAAGCGAGCACTATGAGTGAAAAAGAAAAGTTATTGAAAGTAAATAATTTTTTTAATTTATTTAATTTTGTTGATGACATAAAACTCTGGGGGGAATCAAATTATTGGGCAACACCAATGGAGTTTATTGGCGTAAATGGCGGCGACTGCGAAGATTTTTCAATCGCAAAGTACTTCACTTTACTTCAGCTTGGCGTTCAAGAAGATAAGATGCGGATCACTATGGTCAAAGCGACTACCCTTAACCAGTACCATATGGTGTTGGCTTACTATGAGACCCCCGCATCCATTCCTTTAGTCCTCGATAACCTTGACCATACAATAAAACCTGCCACCCAAAGAAAAGACTTACTGCCTGTTTATAGTTTTAACGGTAAACAGTTATGGCTTAACAAAGAACAAGGACGAGGCGTTTTAGCTGGCTCGTCAACACGATTAGAAAAATGGAATGACCTTAACCATAGGTTAGGGGTTGATCGCCTTAGACAGCCTAAATTAAAACTGGAGTAGCATCAAAAATGACACTGTTTAGACAGATTTATTCGCTGCTTTTTAGCCTATTCTTGCTTGTAATTGCAAGTCTTGGCTATGTGCAATTCACAGAGACCCAAAGTTTTTTAACAAAACAAATGGAGTCCGATCTAAACAATGCCAGCACTTCACTCGGCCTAATGCTAGCACCAGCACTTCAAGCGGGGGATACCGCTGCAGCGGAGACCTTAGTGAATGTGATTTTTGAAGGCGGTTACTATCAAAATATCAAGCTGACATGGATGGTCGATGGCAAACAAAAAGAGTGGAATAATCCACTCACCATTGAAGACGTACCACAATGGTTTATTAATCTAAATCTATTTAAAACGATTAAAAAAGAAAGCACTATTACCTCGGGTTGGTTACAACTAGCGCAACTTGAGATCACTGCACATCCTGGTTTTGGCTATCATGAGTTGTGGCGAATAATGTCCAATACTATCATCGTCTTTTCGCTCCTTTTTCTCGTAGCTATTTTTACTGCAAGAGTCGGATTAACATGGATATTAAAACCACTCCATACTCTTTCAGAACACGCAAAGAGTATAGCTGCACGCCAATTCGGCCCCGATATGGCGCTTCCTAAAACTGCTGAATTGAAGGACTTAGTCATTGCATTTAACACTATGTCTGCTCAGCTTAAACAAGTATTTCACTCACTCGACGAAGAAGTGGGCGCATTACGTAAGAAAAACCTTATCGACCCAGCATCTGGCCTGCCCAATCGCCAATATGTGGTGAGTCGTCTTAATGGCTGGCTCAGTGAACCGAGTAGCGGTGTCGTATTCCTCGCGAAACTTGATTGGCTAGAGGAAGTTCACAGTAAATATGGTTACCAAGTTCGTGATGAAACCATACGCCTTATGGGTGAAAAGTTTCAACAACAATTAAACGAAATTGCCCCTTCAGTTATAGGCCGTATTGCCGCCTATGAATTTGCTTTTTTAGTCACCGATGTTGAACACGATCAAATCAGTAAATATTTACAGACGCTCATCCGAACGATTAATCAGGAAATGTCGAAAGCAGGCTGTAAGCCCAATGAAGACTTTGCTATTGGTGTTGCGGAGCGCATTGGAAAAATGGATGTCTCAGATATTTTAGCCCAAGCCGATAATGCCCTACAAAAAGCGCGCCAAGATAACAAAATATTCCATTGGTTTGCAACGACCGAACAACAGCTATTCACTCGTGAACAATGGCGAGATAACCTTAGTCATGCTATCAGTAATAAGAAATTTAAGTTTAGATGGCAGCAGATTCAGTTTTGCGATAATGATGGTGTAGCGCAACGGGAATTATACTGCCAATTAGAACTCGGTGATAAAATTGTCCATGCAGGGCAATTTATGCCCTATATTGAATTATTATCACTCGGAGCCTTACTTGATAAGTGCTTAATTGAAACAGTCTATGAACAAAAGCTACTAGAACGAAACTATGAACCTTTAGCTATCAATTTAACGCATCAGAGTATCAACGATTCGCAGTTCCATGAATGGTTAAATCACTTTTTGCGAAATGCTACCTTCGTTGAACGCATCTGCTTCGAAATTCCTGAAGCTGGAGTCTATAGTAATCTCCAATCTTGCCAGCTGTTATGTAATATCATTCGTGATAATGGTGCTAAATTCGGTATTGACCATTTTGGACGTCAATTTGGTTCCATGGCCTATTTACAAGAACTGAGACCTAGTTACGTGAAACTCGATCAATCCTTCGCGTACTACGATGAGACGCATCATAATAGTGAACTGTGCCGCGCGTTAATTAACGTAGCGAAAGGGTTAGACATTCAAGTGATTGTGACGGGAATCCAAGAGAAAGCTCAACTAGAGCGCTTTAACGAGCTTAGAACAGATGCTTATCAAGGCTTTATCTCTCCTCCCGTAAACCTTGATTAACTGATATGAATAAATAAACATAAATAGTAAAAAGCTCCTTCGGGAGCTTTTCTTTTTTGTAGTATGAGAACACTACAGCATCAATCTTGGCCTGATTCAATAACCTAAACATTAGAATGCGTAACCTATAATTGCTCCAATAGAAGACTACTTAGGGATTAGGCCTAATAAATTAAATTTAATCATATGAATAGCTATATTTTTGACTAGAGACGCTATCCTAGGTAATAGCTATCGACAACGACCGCTGCAACACCAAGATATTGTTCAAATATATGATATAAAAAAGCCCCAGAGTTTCATTAAGAACTCTGAGGCTTTTCTATTTATTGGTCGGTGATAGAGGATTCGAACCTCTGACCCTCTGGTCCCAAACCAGATGCGCTACCGGGCTGCGCTAATCACCGTAAATTATTAACTATTTACTTAACCCTAGGTTAAATTCGCTAGCTATGCGAAAAATTTGGTCGGTGATAGAGGATTCGAACCTCTGACCCTCTGGTCCCAAACCAGATGCGCTACCGGGCTGCGCTAATCACCGAATTTTTATAAAACGTAAATGAAATGGGGTGACTGATGGGGCTCGAACCCACGACAACCGGAATCACAATCCGGGACTCTACCAACTGAGCTACAATCACCATTGAATTTCATTTACTACGCTAACCTTAAAAGCTCACAACCATTAACGGAAGTGGTGCGCCCAAAAGGATTCGAACCTTCGGCCTCACCCTCCGGAGGGGTGCGCTCTATCCAGCTGAGCTATGGGCGCTCGCCTTGGTTAGCGCCGCATATACTAGGGTCAAATCCCCCTTGAGTCTATAGCTGTTTTGCAATTATTTTACTGACTGCTCAAGTTTTATCATATTGGCTGACATTTCAAGCAAAATGCAGCCTAAATATGGCTTGGATGTTACAGTATTTCATGTTAATTATAGAGTCAGGCAAAATAACCCATATATTTTAACAGTGAGTATCATGTTTAAGGATGAAGATGAAACTAGCCAACTTCGCAAAAATGAAGTTGATTGCTTACGTAAAAGAGTTATTCGCTTAAAAAAATTAGCGCATAAATATAAGCATGCTGAGATCATTCAAAACGCACTACTCGAAATCTCCAATATTGCGACCCACGCAGCTTCACTCGAAGAATTCTATATCGGGGTACATCGTCACCTAAAGCAACTCATTCCAGCTGATAATTTTTTTATTTCAACTCTTGATATCAGCACTGGCGAACTCGCGATTCCATTTTTTGCCGATGAGAAAGATGCTCATCCTGCCGAGCTTTACCCTGAACAGTCACTGTCAACGCTACTGCAGCAAGGATTAACTGGTTACGTTGCTAGGACTGGGGAAGCGTTGCTATGTAACAATGATAAAGTCAATGCGCTGGTTGCTGCGGGGGAAATCCTTAATTTAGGTTCCCCCTGCCATCTCTGGCTAGGTGTCCCGATCAAACATGATGATAGTGTCACTGGCGTGTTAGTCGTACAAACCTACGACACCAATATTAGCTATGGCGAAATTGAACTCGAGTTAATGACGTTCATTTGCCATCATATCGCGGGTGTAATGGAGCGACTAAAACACCAAGAACAACTAGAGCAAGCCATTAAGCTAAGGACCAAAGAATTAAGCCAAGCTTACGATAAATTAAAACTTGAAGTATATGAAAGACGTAGAGCTGAACGCTTACAAAAATCACTATTCGAGATTGCTGAACTCGCTAGCTCCAGTGCCGATAATCCCGATTTTTATGCCCAATTACATAATATTATTCGTCACCTTATTCCTGCAAATAACTGCTATATCGCGCTATTAAACGAGGCAGGGACTCATCTCAGATTTCCTTTTTATGTATCGCAATTGAACAATAAGCACCCTAAAACTCGACCAATGCAAGATGGTCTGACTGAATATGTGCTCAAGCATAAGCGGCCATTGTTATTAGACCAAAATGATATTAATGCATTGATTGTATCTGGAGAGATCTACGCCCAGGCACCAACGCTCAATCACACGCAAACTATGCATCAGTGGATAGGTATTCCGCTTTTTATCCATGGCAATATAAGTGGTGCACTAACGATTTATAGTTTTAGCATGACGCAAAATTATCAAGTTAAAGATTTAGAATTACTGACATTCGTATCACAGCACATTGGTTCTGCCATCGAAAAGAAACTTTCAACCGAGTCCCTGCAACGCAGTTATGAAGAGCTTGAAGAAAAGGTAAGTGATCGTACCAAAGCCTTAGCCGAGCTCAATAAAGATCTACAAAAAGAAATTAAACAACGTCGCAGCATGGAAGCTAAGTTAGTTCACGATGCAAAGCATGATGCGCTAACAGGTCTGCCTAATCGTTCGCTATTAATGGAGCGCTTATCACAGTCAATTAAACACGTTCGGCGCCATCGCTTAGAGCAATTTGGCTTACTCTTCATTGACCTCGACCATTTCAAACAGATTAACGACACTATGGGGCATTTAGAGGGTGATAAATTTTTAATTGAAACTGCGAGCCGCCTTAAGTCCTGTATTCGCGATAACGATACTTTGGCGCGCCTGGGTGGCGATGAGTTTGTGATTTTACTTGATAGCATCAACAACATAAACGACGCAAAAGAAGTGTCTGAACGTGTGATTCAAACTATATCGCAACCCTATAGGCAGGGCAGTTTAGAGTTTAGCTCTGGTGCCAGTATCGGCATCAGTATTAGTGGTAATCATAAGGTCGATACAAGTGAATCTTTGTTACGTAATGCCGATACTGCCATGTATCAGGCAAAAGCGAATGGTAAAGGTTGTTATGTTATTTTTGATGATAATTCCCAGTATCAACAGACGCTGGATGCCGCGCTAGAAACTGATTTTAGACATGCGTTACACAATGCAGAAATTACCCTAAGTTATTTATCAGTGGTCGATTTCAAAACCGGTCAAATATCTGCGTTAGAAAGCCGTCTTTTATGGCAGCACCCACGTAGAGGCTTATTGCAACAAGAACAGCTTAATGCGCTTGCCGAACAAGCGAATCTCACCGTTGAATTAGATAAATATACGATTAACATCATAAACAGTAGCTATTCAGAACTACTCACACAATATACGGAGTCGATTGAGTTACACGTTATGCTGTCAAGCCAGCATCTTAAACATCGACATGTGCTACGTAGCCTGAAAAACACTCTTAAGCAGACACAATTAAATTTGAATAATTTGTGGTTATTCTTCAACGAAAAAGCTTTAGTGCAAGAAATCGAAAACCACATTAATGGCTTTGAATTATTACAAAAAACCGGAGTAAAACTGGGTATAAGTCATTATGGTAGCGGCCATAGCGCATTGAATTGTTTATTATTTTTACCGATTAAAGGTTTAAAAGTTGATGCGAATATCACTAAACAATTACAAACTGAACAACAGATCAAGTTAATGTCTGTGTATCAAAAAACAGCATCGACCTTAGAACTACAAATATTTGTGGATGGGGTTAATAGCCTAGACCAAATACGTATTTTCAGTGAATTAGGCTATCAATTTGGTCAAGGAACGGCGTTGGATCACACATTTACTTTAAATGAGGGTCAACAGCCTGAATTTATTCAGCTTGAATATGCTTAGCAAAAAATACTTAAGCAACCCAAACACTCATCGCCTACTTTTTAAACATATCTCTTAAGTTAGAAATGTTTGCCCGCCCAGTTTGCATTCGTTCCTGCTCCGTTTGTTGTGGTTTACGGTTTTCCCACACCACATCATCTTGCGGTAACTCCAGTAAAAAACGGCTTGGCTCACAACGCATGGTTTCACCAAATTGTCGCCTTTCACGGCACAGGGTAAACCAGAGCTCTCGCTGAGCCCGCGTGATCCCCACATAGGCTAAACGGCGCTCTTCATCGACATTATCTTCATCTATGCTGGATTGATGCGGCAAAATACGCTCCTCAACGCCAATCATAAACACAAACGGGAACTCTAAGCCCTTAGATGCATGTAAGGTCATCAGCTGCACTTGATCGCCGCCTTCATCCTCGCTATTGCGCTCCATCATGTCTCTGAGCGTCAGTCGAGTAACCACCTCAGGTAAAGTCATTGGCTCATCTAATTCATCACCTGCAAGCATCTCAGTGACCCAACGGTAGAGCTCAGAGATATTCTTCATGCGCATTTCAGCCGCTTTGGCACTGGTGCTGGTTTCGTACAAATAGTCTTCGTAATTGATCTTACGGATCAAATGTTTTACCGCCTCCACAGGCTCACCGCGCTGGGCATGATCGCCCGTTTCTACGATAAAACGACCGAATTGATATAGCGACGACATAGCTGCAGGCGGCAAATGATGATTGAGATCTGGCTCAAAAATCGCCGCAAACATTGAAATGTGCTTCTCGTTAGCAAAATTACCTAAGCGTTCTAAGGTCGATGGACCTATGCCACGTTTCGGTAAGTTAACGATGCGCAGGAAAGCATTATCGTCGTCAGGATTCACCACGAGTTTTAGATAACCCATGATGTCTTTAATTTCAGCACGGGCGAAAAATGAAGTGCCACCGCTCAATTTATAGGGAATACGGTTGGTCATTAGCGCGCGCTCAAGCAACCGCGATTGATGATTACCGCGATACAAAATCGCATAATTGCCAAACTGGGTACGGCCGACAAACTTATGCCGCACAATTTCTGCCACTACGCGCTCAGCTTCTTGTTCTTCATTTGCAGCAAATAACACCCGCAGTGGCTCGCCGTAGGCCAACTCACTAAACAGCGCTTTATCGTAAACATGGGGATTATTAGCAATAAGTATGTTGGCAGCCCGCAGGATCCGCTGGCTAGAACGATAGTTTTGCTCGAGCTTAATCAACTTAAGCTGAGGAAAATCTTTACCCAATAGCACTAGGTTTTGTGGTTTAGCGCCACGCCATGAATAGATAGATTGGTCGTCGTCACCCACCACGGTAAAACACGCCCTTTCACCCACTAACAGCTTTACCATTTCATATTGGCTGGTATTGGTGTCTTGATATTCGTCCACCAACAAATATTGAATTTTCGTTTGCCAGCGGGTACGTACTTCTTCGTAATGCCGTAGCAACAGAGTCGGCATCAAAATTAAATCATCAAAATCTAAGGCGTTATAAGCCTTCATGTGCTGAGCATAACGCTGGTACAACATGGCAAATAACTGCTGTTGTTCATCTTTAGCAATTTTACGCGCCTGTTCTGGAATGATGAGGCCACCCTTCCAGTTAGATATCGTACTGGCAAGCGACTTAAGTAAATCTTTATCTTCTTCTAATTCATCTTGAGTCAACTCTTTGAGCAATGCCAAAGTATCTTGGTCATCAAACAACGAAAAGCCCGGCTTTAAGCCTAAGACCTTATGCTCACGTTTAATGATTTCCAGCCCCAAGGTATGGAAGGTTGAAATCCACAGACCTCTGGCCTCTTTGCGTCCCATCGATTGTGCAACCCGCTCTTTCATCTCACGGGCAGCCTTGTTGGTGAAAGTCACCGCCGCAATATTGCGTGCCTTATAACCGCACTTTTCGACCAAATAACCGATTTTATTGATAATTACGCGAGTTTTACCACTGCCCGCACCCGCCAGCACTAGGCAAGGGCCTGAAACATAATGAACAGCATCGTTTTGGGCGGGATTGAGTTTCATCTTTGCGCAATATCCAAACAAGTCGACAGAAAGGAGTGGGATCATAGCAGAATTGGCGGTTTTAAGGTTAACAAATCCCCCTTTCGCGATGCAAAACCAACAGTGTTTATTGGCGTAGGCGTGATGTAAAGCGCAAGAACAACACTGCATGACTATCAGACATCAGCTTTACTTTTGAAACCTAACGCACTGAGTTACAATCAAGCTATTCAGTCAAGAGGCGGACAAGATTATGATCAATTCTAAGAAAATCGAAGAGATGGCAAAACAACTGAGCGAAAGTTTACCCAGTGGTCTGAAGCAATTTGCCGGTGAGTTTGAAGAACGCAGTAAACAAGTGCTGCAAAATCAATTACTCAAGTTAGACATGGTTTCCCGCGAAGAATTTGACGTACAGCAACATGTATTACTGAAAACCCGTGAAAAGTTAGAAACCTTACAAGCTCAAGTCAATGAGTTAGAAAAAAAGATCAACGCGGCAGACTGATTTTATTTGTATGTTGTCATAAAGCACAGTCAGCTAAAACGCACTGTGCTTTTTTGCTAGTTAACACTTAGCACTATAGGGAAATCATACAACTTACCCATCATATTCACTCACGGCACTATTTAACGCTGTACTGTAAACCTCATCCAATTGATTCACCCTCACTACGTTTTCTAAGGCCATTACAGTAAGCGAGGTTAAGGTTAACCCTTAACTCACCATTTTTTAAAGATTTTTTATTGGCTATACCATTATCACGTTGTAGCCTATAACGTTTATTAAGAGACTAATATTTTGACCAAAAACGTTTATCCTCTGCGTCGTTTAGGCTTAGCTTGGCTACTACTGATGATTATTCCTGGATTACTGTTACTGACACGGTATCAGCTGTTTCCGTTAATCGACCTACAATCCAACTTAGCAACTCTCTTATATTGGATAACGTCAACGGGTACTGCCCCATATGGCATTGCCACCGTTGTATTTGTGCTACTGATTGGCTATCGCATGATGCCTAAAGCACTCTTTATTAGCTTCTTTTTAGCCATTAGTCTCAGCCAATTATCGAGTTTAGCCTTAAGTCACACGCTGAAACCTTACTTTAAGGAGCCTAGGCCGAATTTGGTTTTCCTCGCCCAACAAGATTTACCTAGCGATGCGCAGCTTTCACTCGATAGTTTTTATCAACTAGATAAACCAAGCCGTTCAACGGCAATTGCGACCGCACTCGAAGGGCTAAAGGTCGTTAAACCTGAAATAAAATTTACCCCTCGCATTCACCAACATTGGCAAAATGAAGTGAGCTATTCGTTCCCATCTGGGCATACCATATTTGCAGTGACACTCGTGCTCACCGCTGGCTACTACCTACTACTAGCTGGATTGCCCTGCTTTACGCTAGCGTTAGTCACTTGGGCATTATTAATGGGGTTAAGCCGCATGTTATTAGGTATGCATTGGCCACAAGATGTGCTGTTTTCAACTATTCTCGCGGCTTTCACCAGTGGATTTGGTATTTTTATCGTTAATAAACTCCCCCCGTTCAAACGGTATATGCTTGAAAAATCTATCAGTTAGCTTTGTCTCCACTGTCGATTAAAAGCCATTAATTTCGTACACCTTGGGCTAAGAACAGCCAAGGTGAGACTGATACAAGATAATCGGCTTTATAATCTCAAAGCACTATTTAAACGAGACTTTTGGAAAAGTGGGTTAAAACTGGCACACTAGTGACTAACTCCGCCAAACCGCAATTTTCAATGACAGAAACTCAGCAGTATAAACTCGACCAACTCGACTTAACTATTTTGCGCTTACTGCAAACTCATGGGCGGCTATCTAACCTCGAACTGGCTAATAAAGTTGGCCTATCACCGTCCCCTTGTTCGCGCCGTGTAAAAGCCTTAGAGGAAGCTGGTTATATTGCCGATTACGCCACTCGTCTGTCGGCGGAGAAGTTTAACCTGCATTTGACCGCCTATATCCATGTGCGGATGGAAAAACACACGCCAGATATTTTGAATCAGTTTGAAGCTAATGTTATCGCCTATGAAGAAGTCCAAGAATGCGCGCTCATCACAGGTTCAGAGGCCGATTATCAACTCACTGTGCTGGTGCAAGATATGGCGCACTTTCGCACCTTCCTGTTAGATAAACTCACCACAAATGTGCATATCGCCGGCGTACATTCCAGCTTTGTGCTAAAAAAGGTCAAAGACCACACCGCGATCCCCTTAAGTCATATCAACATTCAGCCATAAACCACGTTAAAACTCCCATGGTGTTTAAATATTAATAAAATATCTGTCATCGCGTGTTTTTACAGACCAAAATGCACCATTCATTGAATTTTTATCATCGCAATTATTCGCTAACATTAGGCCCCCAGCCACAACCGCTAGCAATTTAATCTCACGCAAAACCTAAAGGCGAAATATAACGTCAAAAAAGCACCAGTTATTGAGATAAAGAAACTAATTAACATCACATTAACGCACTAATATTGCGTTGAAATTCTGATTTATCCGCCTAAGATACGCCTTCTTTTTACGGGAGGCACAATGCAAGCGGCCAATACAAGTTCAACTAATCACTTCAGTTCACGCTTAGGTTTTATCATGGCAGCAGCCGGTAGCGCCGTTGGCGTAGGCAATATTTGGGGCTTCCCCACCCAAGCGGCCACTCATGGCGGAGGGGCCTTCTTACTGGTTTACCTCGTGCTGATTTTTATTCTAGGTATTCCCATGTTGATGGCCGAACTCATGATTGGTCGCCACGGGCAAACCAACCCCGCCGATGCGATGGGCAAACTCGGCTTTAACGCGCTAACCCGTAACTTAGGCAAGACCATAGGTTTGGTTTCTATCGTAACTGCAGGATTAATTTATACCTTCTACAGCATTCTTTCAGGCTGGTTCATTAGCTACGCCATAGCCCCGATTGCCACGGCTTTAGGCTCGAACGATACTGCGGCCTGGCTAGTAGATTTCTCGCTGTCACGTAATCTGCTGTTTACGCTAATTTTTAGCACACTGGTATTTTTAGTGCTACTGCAAGGCGTGCAAGAAGGTATCGAAAAATGGTCGAAACGCCTAATGCCGTTACTACTGATCATGCTGATTGCAGGCGTGACGTATATCTTCACCCTTAATGGCGCCAGCGAAGGGATTAATGCGCTATTAACACCCAACTTTGCCAAGGCTTTAGCACCAGACACCTTGATCAGCGCACTCGGACAAACCTTCTTCTCCCTCACCATAGGCACAGGTGCCATGATGGTTTATGGCAGTTATCTGAATCAAAAAGAAAATATCGCCAAGCTAACCGTCTGGGTCGCTTTTACCGACAGTGGTATCGCCTTTCTCGCGGCTTTTTTAATTATTCCTGCCATGTATGTCGCCCAGCAAAATGGCGTAGAAATTTTTAATGCCGAGGGTAAATTACTCGATTCAGATGCGCTGGTTTTTACCGTTTTACCCGCCTTATTCTCAACCTTAGGCGACACGGCGAACCTCATCATCAGCGTAGTGTTCTTTATTCTGCTAATCATCGCAGGCTTAACTTCTGCTATCTCAATCGCCGAAGTGCCGACGAGTTATGTGATGCAAAAGTTTACACTCAGCCGCCAACACGCGACCTTGATCATCGGCTTATTGTTGACGTCATTATCCCTATTACTGGCGGTATTTTTTGATGCGCTATTTAGCTTCATGGTCACGCTCACCACCCAAATAGCCCAGCCATTAGTTGCACTCGGCATTGCAATTTATTTAGGTT
Source organism: Shewanella morhuae (assembly GCF_003028295.1). Taxonomy (NCBI): domain Bacteria; kingdom Pseudomonadati; phylum Pseudomonadota; class Gammaproteobacteria; order Alteromonadales; family Shewanellaceae; genus Shewanella; species Shewanella morhuae. The sequence continues at coordinate 35,246 of NZ_PYSG01000003.1, forward strand.
GGATTTGGCGTCAAACACAGCTAATTAGGGCCATACGCGAGCAAGAACATGTCGATAGCTCGGGGCTTTTCTGGCGCATCTGGCCAAGGTATGTGAAGTATGTTTGTCCAGTGTTGATTCTGGCAATCGCCATCAGGCAGTTTGTTTGATGAAGTTGAGTGGCGATATCGGCTCAAATTTATTAATAAATACAAGCGCCGCATCATTAGAGAGGGAATAAAGACAGCAGCCTTAAAGGATTAAGGCTGCTTTGAATGCGAGCTGATTACTGCTCAATACCCACGATTAACCAAGGTGAGTTGGCTTGCGTTACGTTACGCTCTAAATGCCATACTTCCTTAATTTCCTCTTCTACGCCTTCAACGGTATCGCGATAGCGGCCGCTAAATTTAACACTCACTTCCGCAAGATTTGCATTGTGTGTGGCGCGTACCAGTTCAGCATCCAAAAACATCACTTCTGTGTGCTGGTCACCGGTTAATTCGCGGCGTTGACTATTGAGCTCATTGTAAAGATCAATCGAAACATACTCTTGGATCTTACTTAAGTCGTTTTCATTCCACGCCAGTTGTAGCGTTTTGTAGTGGCTGCGCGCGCCTTCTAAAAAGCCTGGTAAATCAAAGCCTGCTGGCAAATCAAACGGAACATCGCTTGCCGCTTGGCCAAAACCATTGCCACCGCTGTTAGCAGCCCCTGTTTGCTCTGCTGCTTCACGCGGCATATTAGGGCTTGGTTGGCTCGCACCCGCATAGGCCGGCCTTTGCTGCGCACCTGCTTTTGAGGCCATCACAGTACGGACGATTTTAAATAGCACAAATGCCACCAACGCCATGATCAAAATATCCATAATTTGAATATTTTCAAAGCCGCCGCCCATAAACAGCGCAGCTAATAGACCGCCAGCTAATAAACCGCCTAACATGCCGCCCATCATACCTTTCTTGCCCGGCGCGCCCGCTGGTGCCGTAGTCGGTGTGTTAGTCGCCGCAGGCTGAGCCGGAGCTGTTTTATGGCTTTTGCCAATAGATTTACTACCGCCGAATTTTTTTGCTTCTACAACTGGGCTAGTAACCAAACTAACCGCAAAAATCATCGCCAGCATAATAAATAACTTTTTCATTTATAGGATCTTTATATAACCATAGGTGCTGGCATCATAACGGTGTGACATTATATGTCAACTATGAAAAAGCGGAGGCTAATTATCTTGTGCATATTTAGTGAGTTTCGATTAGCACTGTCATTCCCGTGACTCACTGGCCTTAGTTATAGAAAAGATTCGACGAAGAGTACCTCAAAAGATGTGTATATTCTGACTCTGTGACGTGAGAAATGATTAAGCTCTCACTCCAGTGACGCGCAGCAAGCACATCCCTGTGTGCTCGACCGTGACATCCCTGTCACAGACGGTCACCTACATGCCAGTGCTTAATCCCGTTAACTTCGGTGCATCCTTATAGTCAGAACTTCCCGAAGTTCAATGCCAAGAGCGAAGTACCATCTAAGCAAACATAGCTTTGGAAGAGTCATTAACAGTCGCCATAGTGAAAAAATGCATGTCCTATCTTTTCTCATCTTTTCTTATTTCAAAGCATTATTTTTTATTCAATATTCCCCGCTAATTCAATAGCTTTTTTATAGTCATCCCAGAGCCAATATTTTCTGCTACTGTCATAACTATTCGATATATCAGCTGTCATATAATTTGCCCATCTATTAACTTCTAAATGTATTGCCCCTAATTTAAGATCTTCTATTCTTGAATACGACCTAACCTCAGTTACTTGGATTTTTCTTCCATATTGATTAAGTTCTTCGTAAATATGCAATTGGGTGCTAGACATACAAAGATTAATGAAATCTTTAATTTTCAAGCCTTCAAATATTTCATCTTCTGTATTTTTTCGTAGGGAAAGGTCATCTGATTTATTATTCTTTCTTTTATAAAAAAAGCTTTCACCTCTATCAAATTCAATTAAACCAATAATCAGTGCTGGAATACAAATAGCTTGAATTTGTTGTTTTTTTGAACCCACGTTTTGAGCAAACCGCAAGCAAGAATTTAACTTATTAATCAACTGGTCTACATCACGAATTTTTAGTTGATAATAATTTGCTAGCTTAGCGATCGTTTCTATTTCCAGAATTTTTAGATTTGCATAAAAGCCAGAAGGGAAAGGATACAAATAGCTATACGGCTCATTATCTTGCAGCTTAGAGCTGAGATAATCAACTAAATTAGGCTCAGGCAAGCTTGCCTTACGATCAAAGAAGCGTTTGAGATATTGAGCTGCATCAAAACCTGCACCATAAACTGCCGCAATTGAATGTATAAGTTGGTCTGTATCGGTCGCGACTACAAAAACAAAGTTATCAGTTTTAAAGAAGTGTTTGATAACTTCCAACATTTCGATAGCATAATTGGGACGACAGCGATCCAGCTCATCCACCAGCACCACGACAGGAAGCTTAGCACCACCACCCGTTAATTTTCCCGCAACTTCTCCCAAAGTTATTCTAATCTGTTGAATAGCACTGACCAGTTCTTGATGCTCAGTCGATAATACCGTTAATAAACTGTCAGGCTCACCGCTTATTGCTTGCTGTACCGCATTACCAATAATGCTCGGATCACCTAAATATTGCTTAGAAAGATAGGCTGAAACCCCCACAGCAAGCCCCTTAATAAATCGGCCGCATAACTTTTTGAATCTTTCAACTTCTTCAATAGAGTCAAGATTATAGTTAAATGTTTCTAATTGAGTGAGGAGTTCACTAGTGACTACAGTGAGCGGATCTTTAGAGAAATCACTCTCCCACGCATCGATATAAATAACGGGGTGATTGCGCTTAAGTAATAACGAGTAAAAACGTTTTAGGAATTCAGTTTTACCACTGCCCCAACCACCATTCAGGTTAAGCACAAATCCATCGTGCTCGCCGGTGATATAATCAGCGAGAAACTCACCGTATTCACCACGTTTGAGCAGACAATTATCAAAAGTGTATTTATCCTGCCAGTCGGCATATTTAGCTTGATTAATGAATGAGGCTTGCTCTGCACTATTTTCCATATCAATTCCTTAGTCGAGGCGAGGTCATACTGTAGGCAGCAATCGCCACCACTGCAAAACCACACCTTAAACACCTGATAATAAACAATATTTACAACATCAACTACCTGTAACTACCGTGGATTTACAGCTGACTTAGGAAAAAATCGGACATGCAAAATGCACTTGGCATTAACAGCCAACATCGAGGCTACAGAAGTTCACCCTCCCCTCGGAGTTGCCGCAGGGCGAATAGACAAATTGCGTGAGTTCGGTCATGGATGACCGACTAGCTTTCGCAGGTGCAGGGACGCATCCTTCGGAAGCGATAGCAAATTTGGCTATGAGCACAAGGGGCTTTCAACTCCGTTGGGGGCGTCTTGGAGAATCCAAGGAGGATAGGACGAGCAGTCCTCCTTGGTCGGGTGTGGGGTGAAGCCCCACGACCTTGATTCACCTCGGCCGTAAGGCCGCAAACGGCAAAGCGTAATCTTGGCACATTAGCTCAAAACCTCTTCTAATGCCTTGAGGCATAAAGAGACATTCTCACGGCGGGCGCCAAAGCCCATTAGGCCGATGCGCCATGCTTTACCTGCTAAGGCGCCAAGACCTGCGCCGATTTCGAGGTTGTAATCCTTCAGCAAACGAGTGCGCACTGCGCCGTCATCAACTCCTGCTGGGATATAAACCGTATTAAGCTGTGGTAAGCGATAATCTTCGGCGACCACAAAATTAAGCCCTAACTTTTCAAGCCCAGCACGCAGCACTAAATGCATCTCGTGATGGCGTTGCCATGCATTTTCTAAACCTTCGGCCGCCAAAATACGCAGGGATTCATGCAGTGCATAAAGCGCATTAACTGGCGCCGTGTGATGGTAACTGCGCTTGCCGCCCGCGCTGGTCCAATAGGCCATGACTAGGCTTTGATCGAGGAACCAACTTTGTACTGGGGTTTTGCGGTTTTTAAGTTTTTCGACTGCTGCTGGTGAGAATGACACGGGCGATAAACCCGGTACGCAGGAAAGACACTTCTGGCTACCTGAATAAATTGCATCGATTCCCCATTCGTCGACTCTTAACTCAACGCCGCCAAGGGACGTGACCGCATCGACTATGGATAAACAACCGTATTGCTTGGCTAATGCACACAAAGTTTTGGCATCGGACAAGGCGCCAGTAGACGTTTCAGCATGTACAAAGGCTAAAAATTTTGCATCAGGATGGGCTTTCAGCGCCGCTTCCACCGCAGCAGGATCAACAGGTGTGCCCCATTCGTTGTCCACCAGCACAGCAATGGCGCCCATGCGTTCGACGTTTTGGCGCATTCGGTCACCAAACACCCCATTACGACAAACAATCACCTTCTCGCCCGGCTCAACTAAGTTAACAAAACAGGTTTCCATGCCCGCACTACCCGGCGCAGATACTGCCATAGTCATTTCATTTTTAGTTTGGAAAGCGTATTGAATTAGGCTCTTGAGTTCATCCATCATGCCCACAAACAGCGGGTCTAAATGGCCGACTGTTGGTCTGGCTTGCGCGGCAAGCACTTCAGGGTAAACATCCGACGGGCCTGGGCCCATCAAAATACGGCGAGGTGGATTAAAAGCGATAAAATGCGGTGCTGGTAACATCATGGCTCCTTAATGCGTGCAGGTTGAGGTCTTACTCTTATTATGTGTATTAGGGTGTTGGCGAATAGTTAATATAGATACTGTTAGAGTATTCGCTCTTAACTTTATCCAAGCTACCACAAAAAGGCGCGCATGTGCGCCCCTCCTTTAGCCTAAGTGGTCACTATATTGGTTATAAAACAATGAAAAATGTAGTGATAACCAATTGTTTTTATTTATTTAGTTTATTATTTGCATTTAAGAACAGTTGATAAGCTGGGCTATCGGTTTCCTCTTGATACACAAAATCCAGTTCAGTTAAAAACTGCTGGAATGGCAAGGCATCACTCGCAGGTACTTCAAAACCCGCTAACACTCGGCCAAAGGCCGCACCGTGATTACGATAATGGAACAAACTGATATTCCATTTGCTTTGCAATGTAGTTAAAAATTTCAGCAGTGCACCGGGATGCTCGGGGAACTCGAAGCTAAATAAACGCTCTTCTAACGGCTCAGGTGGATGTCCACCCACCATATAGCGCACATGCAATTTAGCGGTTTCGTCACCCGACAAATCCTGCACTTCAAAACCATTAGCCTCTAAGGTGGTAATAATGTGTTCTAGCTCGCCTTGGCCGCGGCTTAAGCGAATGCCTGCAAACACCACAGCCAGATCGCGACTGCTGAAACGATAGTTAAACTCTGTCATTACTCGCCTATCGAGTAACTCACAGAATTTTAAGAAACTTCCTGGACGTTCTGGGACTTTCACCGCTAATACTGCTTCTTTTTGCTCGCCGAGTTCGCAGCGCTCCGACACATATCGCAAACTGTGAAAATTCACGTTTGCGCCGCTTAAAATCGCCGCTAACTTTTCACCATTACCAAAGCCACCTTTACCACTTTCGCCGCTGGCATTTATGCTGACATATTTTTTAAGCCCCGCCAGCGACAAAGCCCCCGCTGGTTCGGCTATAGCGCGGGTGTCCTCAAAAATATCTTTCACCGCCGCGCAAATTTCATCCGAGGTGACCGTCACCACTTCATCAACATAGAGTTTAGCGACCCGAAACGGCTCAGTACCAATGCGTTTTACCGCCACGCCGTCAGCAAATAAACCAACCTGCGCCAGCGTCACTGGCTCGCCCGCCGCCATCGCCGCCTTTAAACAAGCGGCATCTTCTGGCTCTACGCCGATAATTTTTACCTGCGGCATCACGGCCTTGTAATACGCAGCGATACCCGCGATTAAACCGCCGCCGCCCACGGGCACAAATATCACTTCAAGATCGCGCTGCTGCTGCAACATTTCTTGGGCGATAGTGCCTTGGCCGGCTATCACGGCTTCATCATCAAAGGGGGCGATATAAACTCGGCCCTCTTCTTTCGCCAACGCCATCGCAAAGCCATTGGCTTGATCGAAAGCTTGGCCGTGTAATACCACGTTGCCACCTAAACGGCGCACCGCATCGACTTTGATATCTGGCGTGGTTTCTGGCATCACAATCACCGCATCCACACCGCGACTCGCCGCCGACATCGCCACACCTTGGGCATGATTACCGGCTGATGCGCACACTACGCCGCGCTGACATTCGTCCTTGGTTAGCTGCGCAATACGGTTATAGGCACCGCGTAACTTAAAGGAATGCACTGGCTGCATATCTTCACGCTTCAAAAAGACCTGACAACCTAAACGCGCCGATAACTTGTTCATGCTTGAAAGTGGCGTCACTTTCGCGATGTCATACACTGATGACAACAGGATTTTTTGCAGATAGCTCTGTGCCAACTGAAAATGGGCTAAATCCGTCTGAGCTTGCGCTGCAAGTGGTAACATATTAGTCCTCCAGTTTACTGCGATCGCGCACCGCGCCCTTATCGGCACTGGTGGCGAGCATGGCGTAGGCTTTAAGCGCGAGTGACACGAAACGCTCTCGACCGATAGGTTTCCACGCCAATGGGCCAAGACTGTGCATTTTTTCGCGCCGAGCAGCGAGTTCAGCATCGCTTAACGCCAGCTTAATACTGCGCGCCGGAATATCAATTTCGATGCGATCGCCGTTTTCAACCAAGGCGATAGTGCCGCCTGCCGCCGCTTCTGGCGATACGTGACCTATAGATAAACCTGAGGTACCACCGGAGAAACGACCATCGGTAATCAGCGCGCAAACTTTACCTAAACCGCGCGACTTTAAATACGTGGTCGGGTACAACATTTCTTGCATTCCTGGGCCACCTTTGGGGCCTTCATAACGGATAACCACGACATCACCCGCGACCACTTCGCCGCCTAAAATGCCGGCAACCGCATCATCTTGGCTTTCATAAACGCGAGCCGAGCCAACAAACGTTAGATTAGATTCATCCACCCCCGCGGTTTTAACAATACAACCATTTTCAGCCACGTTGCCCGATAACACGGCGAGCCCGCCCTCTTGGCTAAAAGCAAATTCGCGGGTGCGGATACAGCCTTCTTGTCTGTCGTTATCCAGTGTTGGCCAGCGGCAATCTTGGCTAAAGGCTTTAGTGGTTGGAATGCCCGCAGGCCCCGCCATAAAGAAGTGTTTTACCGCGTCATCTTGGGTTTGCATGATGTCGTACTGCGCTAATACTGACTTTAAGGTGCCGTCACTGACTGTACCACCCGCAAAAGTGTCACCCTTGTTGGCCGCCACATGGAACACATCGGTATGCAGTAATCCAGCTCTATCTAGCTCGCCTAAAATCCCCATTACGCCGCCTGCGCGGTGTACATCTTCCATATGGTATTTAGGCGTTGAGGGGGCAACTTTACAAAGGTGCGGCACAAGGCGCGACATACGGTCGATATCCGCCATGGTAAAATCAACATCGGCTTCCTGCGCTGCCGCCAATAAATGCAATACTGTGTTAGATGAACCGCCCATGGCGATATCAAGCGTCATGGCGTTTTCAAAGGCTTTAAAGTTGGCGATATTACGCGGTAAGGCCGACTCATCATCTTCATGGTAATAGCGTTTTGCCAGCGCCATCACGCGCCGACCGGCCTCTAAAAACAGCTCACGGCGATCGGCGTGAGTCGCCAACATAGAGCCGTTACCCGGCAAAGATAGACCTAGGGCTTCGGTTAAACAGTTCATCGAGTTAGCGGTAAACATGCCAGAGCAAGAGCCGCAGGTTGGGCACGCACTACGTTCAATTTTGGCACTGTCTTCATCGCTAACATTGGTGTCGGCGCCTGCAATCATTGCGTCGACTAAATCAAGCTTGATAAGTTTATCCGACAGCTTAGTTTTACCCGCCTCCATCGGCCCGCCAGAAACAAACACCACCGGAATATTAAGCCGTAGCGCCGCCATTAGCATGCCGGGAGTAATTTTGTCGCAGTTAGAGATACACACTAAGGCATCGGCGCAGTGGGCGTTGACCATGTATTCCACACTGTCGGCAATTAACTCGCGCGATGGCAGGCTGTAAAGCATGCCGCCGTGACCCATAGCGATACCGTCATCAACGGCGATGGTGTTGAACTCTTTTGCAATACCGCCCGCTTCTTCAATGGCGCTCGCAACGAGTGAGCCCATGTCTTTTAAGTGCACATGGCCTGGTACAAACTGGGTAAAGGAGTTAGAAATCGCAATAATTGGCTTACCAAAATCACCGTCTTTGACCCCTGTAGCGCGCCATAACGCACGGGCACCCGCCATATTGCGGCCTTCGGTACTGGTAGCTGATCGTAACTTTGGCATTGACTGTATCCTTTATCTTAAATCGAAAATGGTATGCTTAATTCACATGGCGAATGCAGCGTTAGCTGCACTGCCCTTATTTATAGCGCCCTTGTCAGCCCTAAAACCGGCGGCTGAAATCGAGCTTAACGCAACGACTTATGCACTGGCCGTTTGTTGCAAACTCATCGGCAACAACACCTTACACAAGGTGACATCAATTAGCTTATTCAGTTGATTACTTAGGAGTTCAATGGCGCGATCGCTATCAACCTCCATATCCAGCGACAGGCTAGCATCGTCGTTCATGCGCATTTGCATTTGGGTGATGGTAAAACCACGGTGACGCGTCACACGCAAAACACGCTCAAGCACTTCGGGGCGTTGTTGAACCGTTAACTCCAGAGAGTAGATCATGTTTGTTTCTCCATTTCGTCCATCATATCGCTGTTTGATGCGCCGGGGGGCACCAGTGGCCAAACATTAAAAGCATCGTCAATTGCAACGTGTAACAAATACGGACCCTTTGCCGCTAACATCTCGGTTAAGGCTTCTTCCACTTCGTCGGAAGAAAAAATAGTACGGCCGGGAATATCAAAGGCCGAGGCCAGCAAGACAAAATCTGGGTTATCGGATAAATCCGTTTCACTGTAACGCTCTTCAAAAAACAGTTGCTGCCACTGTTTCACCATGCCGAGCTTTTGGTTATCAACCAGCACAATTTTTACCGGCAGCTTACGGCGTTTGATGGTGGTCAGCTCCTGCACATTCATCATAAAAGAACCATCGCCAGAGACTGTGACCACTGTGGCATCAGGGCGCGCCACTTGAGCGCCAATCGCTGCAGGCAAGCCAAAGCCCATAGTGCCTAAACCTGCGCTGGATAGATGATCCTCAGGGCGGCGAAACCACATATGCTGGGCAACCCACATTTGGTGCTGGCCTACATCGCAGCACACAACGCTGTCCTCGGGTAACTTATTGGCTAAACGGCGCAGTAGCGCAGGGGCGTAGATCAAACTGCCGGGGTGTTGATAATCCCATTGATGCTTACGGGATAAATGCTCAACCTCGGCCTGCCAAGGGGTGATGTTCATCGGCATGGCTAAGGCAGGCAAAATTTGGCGTAAGTCGCCGGCGATTGCCACCTCTGGCATACGCAATTTGCCTAGTTCAGCGGCGTCGATATCGAGATGGATCACTTTGGCCTTATCGGCAAAGCTCGCTAAGCGACCGGTAACTCGGTCGTCAAAACGGGCACCAACCACAATCAGCAAGTCGCAATCCTGCACCGCTAAGTTAGCGGCCTTGCCACCATGCATGCCTAACATGCCTAAATAACCAGACGTGCCGTGGGCGATACTGCCAAGACCTTTCAGCGTCGCCACCGAAGGTATACCAGTGACTTTGATAAACTCACGCAGTTGATCCACCGCGCCCGCCATACCTACGCCGCCACCGACATACAACATGGGCTGTTTAGCTTCTGCCAACAGTGCACGGGCGGCGTCGATGTCGCTCATCAGGGCTTGGGGTTCATTTATAATCGCAAGTAGAGGTGTGCGGTATTCCAAGTGGGCGATTTGAATGTCTTTAGGGATATCCACTAGCACAGGGCCTGGGCGACCCGATGCGGCGATTTCGAAGGCTTGATACAAGGTTGGGATCAGGTCGTTAACGTCTGTCACCATAAAACTGTGCTTAGTGCAGCTTAGTGACATGCCTAGTACGTCGATTTCTTGAAATGCATCGGTACCGATAACCGCGGTGGAGACTTGGCCGGTAATGGCCACAAGAGGCACTGAATCTAATAATGCATCGGCTAAAGAAGTGATGAGGTTTGTCGCGCCTGGGCCTGAGGTCGCAAAGCACACACCGGTTTTACCGCTGGCTCTGGCATATCCTACCGCAGCAAAGGCGGCGCCTTGTTCGTGACGGCTGAGTAAGTGTTCGACAGGGCTTCCATAGAGGGCATCGTATATTGGCATAATGGCACCACCGGGATAACCAAACACTGTGGTTACGCCATGTGCTGCTAACACTTTTATTACCGCGTCTGCGCCTCTGATCATCTGCCCTGGTTCCATATTCTCTCTCGCTACGTTAGTCCTGAATTGCCGAAATCGACGCTAATATTGACTCTTTTTATACCTTTTCAAACTTTGACCCTAAAACTTGAGCCCTGAAACGAAGAACCCCCCAGTCCTTTCGGAGCGGGGGGTTCTTTTGAAACTTCTAACCTTTTAGGTCTATCAGTTCGCCATGCGCCGCCCCCGCTGTGATTTAATAATCACGACGGTAATAATCACGAGAATGAGCTTGGCAGCTTGGTTAAACATCAATATGGATCCCTAATCGGTGTTTTTAAAATGGTTCTCTAACATCGAGAATGACTTGAAAGTTAGTTTCGCTTTGGGCCTTGCCCTACCGCGAGCTATTAGCTTTACCATAAAGCGACAGCCAAACACAATAAAAATATTTTTTGTCAAAAAAAATTCAGCTTCCCTGCCGAGACAATGCAAAACAACAAAGTAAAACGTTAACTATTGATGCTTAGTGGGCGCCATTCACCTACTGAGCATTTACTGACTTAACTGTGTCGTTTTTGCCCGCTCGACCACTGACTGAACAGGAAAAATGTGTACGTAAACGATTGTAAAACCTGATCTTCAATCTGTTGAAGCCGGTTGAGTAGCAAGCGATGTTTCGGCCTTCTACTCAAGCGCGACCCCAATCAACTAAGCTTCAACAATACTTTTCATATCAGTCATATAACCACGAAGCTCAGCGCCAACATATTCCACCGCGGTTTCACGAATCGCTTCGTTAACGGCGATGAGTGTTAAATTGTCGACACCGGTTGCGCTGTCTTTTAAACCAGCACCTAAATACTCAGATGACATATTATTAACGTAGTCGCGCAGCATAGGCACCGCAGCGTGGTTAAACAGGTAGCAACCGTATTCGGCAGTGTCTGAAATCACTACGTTCATTTCATACAAACGCTTACGGGCAATGGTGTTAGCAATAAGCGGGGTTTCGTGCAGTGACTCGTAATAAGCCGACTCTTCCACGATACCCGCAGACACCATAGTATCGAACGCCAGTTCCACGCCGGCTTTGATCATAGCGACAAGGAAAATACCTTTGTCGAAATAGGTTTGTTCGTCGATATGCTCGCTTGATACGGGCGCATTTTCGAAACCTGTATCACTGGTTTCGGCTCTCCAACGCAGTAAGTTCGCATCATCGTTTGCCCAGTCTTGCATCATAGTGCGAGAAAACTCACCGCTGATGATGTCGTCCATGTGCTTTTCAAATAATGGCTGTAAAATTTCTTTTAGATCTTCTGCAATTTCAAAGGCTTTAATTTTAGCAGGATTAGACAAACGGTCCATCATGTTAGTGATGCCACCGTGTTTCAGCGCTTCGGTTACGGTTTCCCAGCCTTGCTGAATAAGCTTGCCTGCATAACCTGGCTCAACGCCATCGGCGATCATTTTCTCATAACCTAAGATAGCGCCCGTCTGCAACATACCGCACAGAATGGTCTGTTCGCCCATCAGATCCGACTTCACTTCGGCGATGAAAGATGACAGTAAAACCCCTGCTCTGTCGCCACCGGTAGCGCTAGCGTAGGCTTTAGCAATCTCTAAGCCGTCACCATTTGGATCGTTTTCTGGATGAACCGCGATAAGGGTTGGCACACCAAAACCACGTTTGTATTCTTCACGGACTTCAGTACCTGGGCACTTAGGAGCCACCATAACGACAGTAATATCTGAGCGAACTTGCATGCCCTCTTCAACGATGTTGAAACCGTGTGAGTAAGACAAGGTAGAACCTTGCTTCATCAGTGGCATAACCGCGTTAACCACATTTGAATGTTGTTTATCTGGCGTTAGGTTAAGAACTAGATCTGCCGCTGGGATTAATTCTTCAAACGTGCCGACACGAAAACCGTTGTCGGTGGCTTTTTGCCAAGAGGCGCGTTTTTGCTCAATCGCTTCTGGACGCAAGGCAAAAGAGATATTCAATCCAGAATCACGCATGTTCAAGCCTTGGTTAAGACCTTGAGCACCACAACCTAAAATAACAATATTCCAATCTTTAATGTAATTACAGCCATCGCTAAACTCTGAACGATCCATAAAACGACATTGCCCAAGCTGTGCTAATTGTTGACGCAAATTCAGAGAGTTAAAATAGTTAGCCATCTGATATACCACCTATAAAGTCAGAAATATTGGACGCAACCAAACTAACATAATGTTAAATAATGGTTGTGATTAAGGTCACTATAACCTATGCGTATCATTGCTTAAAATGATATATTCGAAACTTAATATTGCATTATGTGCAACGTCAACAACAATGACAGCCCACGTAATATCGGCTTAATAAACCTAACGGCGATAGACAAACACTCAAGTGTGGCGTCATTCAAGCACAGGCTAAACAGGATAAGATCATGGATATTCGTACTCTCAAATTGTACCTGCACTTATGTGACAGTTTGCACTTTGCCAAAACGGCAGAGCAGATGCATGTGAGCCCATCGACCTTAAGCCGCGCACTGCAAAGATTAGAAGAGGAAGTTAACGCTAAACTATTAGAGCGGGACAATCGCAGTGTGACCTTAACCCATGCGGGGCGCGAATTTAAGCTATTTGCCGAACAGACTTTGAATCATTGGGGGACGCTTAAACACAGTATAAGCCTCAAACAGGATGTGCTGCGCGGTCGATTAAACCTGTATTGCTCGGTCACTGCCGCCTACAGCCATTTACCCGCTTTGTTAGATTTATTTCGCCAAGAGCACCCATTTGTCGAAATTGCATTAACCACAGGAGATGCGGCTAACGCCTTGGTTGAAGTGCAGCAAAATCGAGCCGATATTGCCATTGCTGCCCTACCAGACCCATTCCCCAGTAGCTTACACTTTGCCAAAATTGACGATGTGCCGTTATCAATTATCGCTCCAACTATTCGCTGCGCGGTACAACAACAGATTTCTCAACATCCCATTGATTGGTCGAACGTCCCCTTTATCATTGCTGATCATGGCCCTGGACGACGCCGCGCCGATAATTGGTTCAAACAAATGGGTATTAGCCCCAATATTTATGCCCAAGTGTCGGGCCAAGAAGCGATTGCCTCTATGGTGGCGTTAGGCTGCGGTATCAGCATGAGCCCTGTGGTGGTGATCAATAACAGCCCTGTGCGGGATCGTATTCAGCTATTATCGTCGCCCGTTACGATAGAGCCATTCGAGTTAGGTTGCTGCTGTAGGGTAAAACGTTTGGCAGAACCCATCATCAATGCATTTTTAGAGGTGATTAAAACGCCTACAATGTAAAGAATCGAATTATTAATTATGCCTAAGCTGACGCGACCCTTTGCAGCTAAAATGTTAGCCAAAATGAGTCGCATCACCGCAGGTTAAATATCGGGGGAATTAAGCTTGTCAGTAGAAATCGGGTCAATTCGAGTCACTAATAGCTGGTCGACTTTATAAGAGTCGATATCAACCACTTCAAACTTATAACCTGCATAGTTAACAAAATCAGTACGCTTAGGGATTTTACGCAGCATATACATCATAAAACCGGCAATCGTTTCATAGTTTTGATTATGCGGAAATTCTTCAATGCCAAAAGCGCGCATCACGTCAGTAATCGGCGTAACCCCGTCCACCAGCCAAGAGTTGCTATCGCGAGCAATAATTTGCTCTTCACTCTCATGTAATGACCAAGCCCCCATCACCGCGCGCTGTAAATCGTTAGTAGTAACAATACCGACCACGAGGGCATATTCGTTAATCACTACCGCAAAATCGGCACGACTATTTTTAAAGTATTCCATCGCCTCAGATAGGCTTAACGTATCAGGAATAATCAAGGTGGTGTGGACTAGGCTGGTATCCTTTAAGGTAATGTTTTCACCATTAATCACTCGAATTAATAGCTCTTTAGCATCGACAATCCCTTTGATCATATCGAGCTGACCATCACACACTAAAAACTTAGTGTGTGGATCTTCAGAAATCTTACGTTTGATATCTTCTTCACTATCTTGCAGTAAAAAATACACTAAACTTTCGCGGGCTGTCATCGCTGAAGTAACAGAAACGGTTTGCATTTCAAACACATTCTCCATCATCTGCTGATCGCCGCGATCGAGTACCCCAGCCTCTGCACCCGCATTCATTACCGCATAAATATCATCTGAAGTAATGGCATCGTTACGAATGGTAGGAATTTGCAATAGCTTAAAAATACCACTGGCCATACCGTTAAAAACCCACACCAATGGGCGCAATAGCACAATACAGAAAGACATAGGTCCAACAACAGCTAAGGCGACAGGCTCAGGCATTGCCATCGCGATACGCTTAGGCATAAGGTCAGCCACCAAGATAAAGGCACTAGTTACCAACACAAACGAGCATAAAAAGCTCACTTTGCTAAGCCAAGGATCGGTTAACCAAGGAGTAAGCAGACCATAGAAATACGGCCGAAATGCCGATTCACCCACGATACCGCCCATAATTGCTACCGCATTAAGCCCAATTTGTACCACGGTAAAAAAACTACCTGGAACGGCTTGTAACTGCAGCACTTTTTCAGCTCGTATATCACCTTCATCGGCTAACTGGCGTAAACGGATTTTGCGGGAAGCGGCAAGCGAAATTTCTGACATAGAGAAGAAACAACTTGCGCCAATCAGGCACAATATAATCATCACGTTATCAAAGAGACTCATGTAACACCTTTCATTTAACACTGGACTAACTAGGACCAACCCGCGCTTTATTGCTCGCGTGTCAGCTGAATTTATTGTATTGAAGCCACAATGATTGGATTAGCGTAGTCGCCCACCCATCGCGCCAACTCACTCTATTACTGATAAATAAACACTAAGATGACAATAAAAAGAGTGCTGTGAGTATATCTGCAAATGCTCAAGTTGTGCGTGACTCGCCTCCGCAGAATACGAATTCTACTGCTAGGATCACACCGCAATATTCGACGATTTTTAGTGACTATCCTCAGCCAGAATTTAGCCGCCGACTTAGCCTAATATACTGAATATTATATTTTTAATTATTTTATTCGGCTCGACGGCACTAATGTATCAGAACTTTGTGACCTTAGTGATTGATCTGCTAGCACATACAAAAAACAATCGTTTTGACTACGCCAACATGGTTTTAGCGATGATTTTAGCTTAGTCGCATTATTTGAAAGACGTTCAGAATTGCAGCATAGACGCTACTAAGAGCGCATCGTCACCTCGATAATCGGCGACATATTATATCCGATCTGTGGGCTAATATTCCTCAGCTTGAATAATTTTTTATCAGAGAAGCAAACTGGCAGCGCAATCTCATATAAATGTTATCAATTGGTTAGCGCGATTAGATACTGTCAATCGCCAAATAATATTAACTTTACAGTTCTAAATTTCATCGTATACAACATATGATTTGAGGAGTTTTTGACTGCGATAGATTAACTCAGCCATGGATAAATTTTACATATACCCATTCGTAGGTGATTGCTATTAGGATCAGAACCATAGGACAGACCGCGCATGTGAAACATATGTAACAACTAAAAGTTTGTTATGTTTTTATTTGTTGAATTAAATACTGTATTGACACAAAATCCTCATTAAACCAAACACAGATAAGGATTCAACATGGAAGAAAAAGTGTTTTTTAATCAAGGAAATGTCAGCGTAAGCAATAGTCGGTTTATTGTTTCAGGTCAAACCTACGCTATAAGTAATGTTACATCGGTTAAATCAGGAATAATATCGGCTTCAAAAGGGGCGGCTGTATTTCTTATTTTTATTGGTTTATGTTGTTTTTTGGGTGGGTTCATAGTGAAAATCATTGGAGTTATTTTTTTAGCTTTAGGTGTGTTCTCTTGGAAGGGAGCTAAAGATAAATACACTGTCATTCTAAATACTTCAGCAGGAGAAAATAAAGCTTTAATGAGTGAAGATAAAAGTTATATAGAATCAGTTATTACTGCTTTGAATAACGCGATTATTAGCCGCGGTTAATTATTCATCACTGGAAGTTAGGGTCAACTTAACTTCCAAGTTTGAATACAACTACACATATGATTTGTATGATATGAATATTACCGTAGAGCCCTCAATAGATAAATTCACGACATGTCACAAACGTCATCGCATTTACATTACAGCGTAATATCAATTTCAAAAAAATAGCCAACTCAACAAAAAAGCCATCATCCTATTTACTGCTACACTCAAATTCTGCGTGAAATGAACCACAAAAGGATTTGTTTATGGCCATTGCCTGCGTTACTACCCGAGCAAGTTGTGGGGTAGAAGCCCCAGAGGTCACTGTTGAAGTACACCTCAGTAACGGCTTACCCGCATTTAATCTAGTAGGCTTACCTGAAGCATCAGTCAAAGAAGCTCGCGAGCGGGTACGCAGTGCACTGATTAATGCTGGATTTGAATTCCCGATGCGGCGGATAACAGTCAACCTCGCACCAGCAGATTTACCTAAACAAGGTGGCCGCTACGATTTACCCATAGCAGTGGGCATACTGGCGGCTTCAGAACAAATTCCGTTGAATAGCCTTAAAAATCTCGAGTTTGTCGGTGAGTTGGCGCTTTCTGGGCATATACGTTATTGCCAAGGATTATTACCGGCGATCATCGCGGCTAAACGCCAAGAACATACTTTAATCCTGCCACTCGATAACCGTCACGATGCCGAACTCGTCGGCTACTCCAAGGTATTATTTGGTTCGCACTTGCAAAGCCTTGCCGCTTATTTACAAGGGCAAACCCAACTGCCCACGTTAGCGCCGCAATTAGAGTGGATAAGCCAAGAAACGCCCGAATCAAATACTTGCCTAAGCGATGTGATTGGCCAATATCAGGCTAAACAAGCACTCGAAATTGCCGCTGCGGGAAACCACAACCTCTTGATGCTTGGCCCGCCGGGTACGGGCAAGACTATGCTCGCCAGCCGCATGATGGCGCTATTACCCGCGCTCAATTATGAGGAAGCATTGGAAGTGGCTGCGCTGCATTCGGTTGCTGGACTCGATATTAAACCACAGCACTTTTTACAGCGGCCGTTTCGAGCGCCGCACCACACCAGCTCAGCTATTTCACTCGTGGGCGGCGGCAGTATTCCCAAACCCGGTGAAATCTCCCTGGCTCACCGTGGCGTATTGTTTTTGGATGAGGTCGCCGAATTTCCTCGAAAAGTCTTAGATTGTCTGCGCGAACCGATGGAAACTGGCGAAGTGGTGATTTCTCGCGCCGCAGCTAAACTCACATTTTTAAGCCGATTTCAATTAATTGCCGCGATGAACCCAAGCCCGAGCGGCGATCTTGATAGTCAGCACCGGTCGAGTCCCGAACAAATCCAACGTTATCTTTCACGGCTTTCAGGTCCATTTCTCGACCGTTTTGACTTAACCATAGAAGTGCCAAAACTCCCCGCAGGCACATTAACGCAAGCAGCACCGCAAACAGAAACCAGCCAAGATATCGCCAAACGCGTCAAACTAGCACGCGAGCGGCAACTTGCCCGCGCTGGAGTGCTTAATAGTGAGCTAACAGGAAAACAACTCAAAATATTCAGCGGCATTAGCGATGCCGATTTAATCTTTTTAGAACAAAGCGTAGTAAAACTTGGCCTTTCGGTTCGTAGTTTCCATCGCATACAAAAGGTGGCGCGCACGATTGCCGATCTTGAACAAGTACCTAACACTGAACGTCGCCATCTTGCTCAAGCCTTAGGCTACCGCGCAATGGATAGATTACTCGCCCGCTTATCCCAGCAATATTGAACTCACCTTGAAATAAATGTTAAACAAATGCACCAACTGCGGCGCCTAAGATTGAGCCAAACGCCGACACCGAGTAACATAGGCCTCCAATTTTTGTCAGGGGGCTCGGATGGGGACGCTGTTTTCACAATTCAAAGGCTGTATCGCATTTTTAGGCTATGTTGTTAATACTATCTTTTGGACTATCCCAATTGTATTAATCAGTTTTATAAAACTGATACCTATCAGTCCATTAAGGACTGCAACTAGCCATGTACTCGACTTTTGCGCCAGCGCGTGGATTAGTGTTAATGGTGTGATTGAGCGTTGCTTGCACCCCGTTAAAATAGAACTTAGCGGCGATACCGATTTTTCGACTAAAGAATGGTATATGGTCATTGCCAATCACCAGTCTTGGGTCGATATCTTGATCCTACAGCGAGTTTTTAACCGAAAAATCCCTTTTTTAAAGTTTTTTCTCAAGCAAGAATTAATTTTTGTGCCGATTTTAGGCTTAGCCTGGTGGGCACTTGATTTTCCCTTTATGCGTCGTTATAGCACAGCGCAGCTGCGTAAAAACCCTAAGTTAAAAGGCAAAGACATTGAAATTACACGTAAAGCCTGCGCTAAATTCAAGGCTAAGCCAGTGAGTGTGATGAACTTTGTCGAAGGCACGCGCTTCAGCAAAGCTAAACATCAAAAGCAAAACTCGCCGTTCCAACATTTATTAAAACCTAAAGCAGGCGGCATGGCTTTTGCGTTATCGGCCATGGGTGAACAGATCCACAAGTTAGTCGATGTTTCTATTTACTATCCCGATACAGTGCCCACCTATTGGGACTACCTGACGGGTAAAATGCCCAGCGTTAAAGTACACATTAAGATATCGGACATCGATCCCGCCATGCGCGGTGATTATATGAATGATCGTGATTTTAAAATTAGCTTCCAAGAACAATTGAATCAAATCTGGCTGGCTAAAGACCAAGTATTAAACCAACTAGCTAGCCAAGCGAATAAAGAACAAAGGTAACACCATTATGTTGAATTTCTTGCCTGGGCCAGTGTTGTTTATAATTAGCTTTAGTCTACTGATTATAAACACCTTTATATGGAGTTCGCTTATCAGCCTTGGCGGGTTAGTGAAAATCGTGATGCCTACGCAAGGTGCGCGTAATGCAGTATCCAGCGTCATGAATCGTTTCATGTGGGCGTGGGCGAGCTGCAACGGTGGCATTTTATTCTTGATCGCTAAAATTGAGTGGGATATACAAGGGCTTGAAGGGCTGGATAAAAACAGTTGGTATTTGCTGATCAGCAACCATCTCAGTGGATTTGATATCGCCGCGCAAACTTATGTATTGCGTAACCATATTCCAATGCTGAAGTTCTTCCTCAAAAATGAGCTAATGTATGTGCCGATTATGGGCCTAGGCTGTTGGGCGCTCGATATGCCATTTATGAATCGAACCAGTCCAGCAAAACTGAAGAAGAATCCAAAGCTTAAGGGTAAAGATTTAGAGACGACGCGCCGCGCCTGCGAAAAATTCAAAAAAATGCCCACATCGATTATTAACTATGTCGAGGGCAGCCGTTTTACCAAACAGAAGCATCAGCGCCAAAACTCGCCCTATCGACACTTATTGCGCCCTAAAGCCGGCGGGATTGCCTTTACCCTATCTGCTATGGGTGAGCAATTTACCAATCTACTCGACATGACTATTGTGTATCCCGATGCACCTGAGGATATTCTGTTTGGGGTGATGAACGGCAAAGTGAGTAAGATTATTGTGCGCATTAATGCTCTGCCCGTACCTCAGGTTGACCCTGCACGTTACTTTTCTGAGTCTGAGTACCGCGTCGAATTCCAGCGCTGGTTAAATCAAGTATGGGCTGAGAAAGATCAACAAATTGATGACTTACTGCGCGACTATCAAAATGCCGCCACCAGCACTAATAACACTCACATTCAATAACGAACTAAATCATAAATAGAACAGGATCAAACAGCGCCCGCTTCCAGCTTTGCTATATATGCCGCAGCCGCGACTAACTCAAATTCATTAAAGACGGTTATCCCTGCGGCGCAGAGTTTTTCTGCCGTTAACCCTTGCCCAGCAATTAATTGTTTTGTAAAACGGCCATCATAAATCTGCTGATTGCCACAAGATGGACTACGGGCTTTCAAAACTGCCACTTTAATCCCTTCTTGCTGCGCCAGCTTTAGGGCGAGATCTGCTCCCAGACTAAAAGCGTGCGTCACATCTTCCCCTTGCGCGGTTAAGATGCGCTGCCCAACTCGCTCAGCTGGCGGTCTAGGCGTCTGCAACCCGCCCGCACATTCGGGACAAATCGCCACAATCCGCCCTTGCTCAAGCCATGTGCGTACAACATCGCTTTCCATCAAATTATGGCCACCGTCGTAACGCACCGCTTGACCGAGTAAACAACTGCTCACTAACACTTTCTCCACTGTCGCCTCCAAGTGTGTTATTCCGCACATAGCATAACGCGAAGGACACACATGCAAAATGCATTTGGAAGATTTACCCCAAAGCCATAAACACCTGCAACAAGATAGTACGGCTAAAACCGCATCATTGTTGACAATTTAATATTTTAAATATTTATAAAACAAAATACTAAACACACAAATAAAAATTAAAAAATATAAAAATCAACAAATAAAGCAAAAAACCCTCAAAATATAGACTTACGTCTAAGTAAACACATTGTTGACAATCTGTTCAAGGGGGGCTATTTTTTACCCATTGTAGACAATCCCATTAATAGTGACGCGCTATGTTGAAGCAAGACACGACGTTGATTTCTGATGACACACAAGTTTCCCACCTGCATAAGGTCAAATCGACCTCGGCAGATAAAACGTCGACCACATTAGCCGATCAAATTTTGGTGCAGATCCAAACCAGCATCATCAAAGGCGAATTGCCAGCGGGTAGCAAAATTAATGAGCAAGCGCTAGCCGAAAAATACGGCATCAGTCGTGGCCCAACCCGCGAAGCCCTGCACACCTTAGAAAGACAGCGTTTAGTGGTGCGCTCACCCCATGTTGGTGCCCGCGTAGCACAGCTCACCGTTAGCGAACTTAACGATTTATATCAACTGCGTAGCGTGCTTGAAGGTATGGCCTGCGAGCTCGCCGCCAGTCGCATCACCCCTGAGCAGTTAGCCAAGTTAGAAGATTTACTCGCCTGCCAAGATGCCGCGCTCGCAAAGGGTGATACCTACTTCCAAGAAGAAGGCGACGTCGATTTTCACTACCAAATCATTCAAGCCAGTGGCAACAAACACTTACAGGAAACCCTAGTCGGTGGTCTGTATCACTTGCTACGTATGTATCGTTATCAATGCACCAATAAAAATCGTCCCGTAAAAGCGATTGCCGAGCACAGACGCATAGTCGAGGCCATTGCCCAGCGCGATGGTGAACTGGCAAGTTTGTTAATGCGCCGCCATATCGAACAGGGACGTAAAAATACCGAATTACGCTTAATTGAATTGCAAGCCAATGCCGCCGCAAAAGAAACCTTAGCGAACATCAGCTAAATTCTTACGGCTCACATGCCAAACAATGGATAAATAGAAGGACAAAACCATGACCCAAAGCGCAGGATTACGTTTTCGCCAAGCTCTTGCTAAGGCTAAACCGTTACAAATCGTTGGCACCACCAATGCCTATTTTGCCTTGATGGCAGAGCAAACTGGCTTCCAAGCCTTGTATCTTTCTGGCGCTGGCGTTGCCAATGCGTCATACGGTTTGCCTGACTTAGGCATGACCTCAATGAGCGACGTGCTGATTGATGCGGGTCGTATCACCTCTGCCACACAAGTGCCTTTATTGGTCGATATCGATACTGGCTGGGGCGGCGCATTCAATATTGCTCGCACCATCAAAGAATTTGAAAAAATCGGTGTTGCTGCCGTGCACATGGAAGACCAAGTGTCGCAAAAGCGTTGCGGCCACAGACCTAACAAAGCGGTGGTGAGCATAGAAGAAATGGTCGATCGCATTAAAGCCGCCGTCGATGCCCGTATCGATCCTAACTTTGTCATCATGGCGCGTACCGATGCTGTTGCCGTTGAAGGGGTAGAAGCTGGTATTGAACGCGCTCAAGCTTATATCGCCGCCGGTGCCGACATGATTTTTGCCGAAGCCTTAACTGAGCTAGACCAATATCGCCACTTTAAAGCGCAAGTAAAAGCACCGATTTTGGCCAACATGACTGAATTTGGACAAACCCAGCTATTTAATAAAGAAGAACTGGCGCAAGCGGGCGCCGACATGGTGCTTTATCCACTCGGTACTTTCCGTGCAGCCAACCAAGCAGCACTGAACGTGATGCAAGCGCTGATGAATGATGGTCATCAACGCAACGTGTTAGACACAATGCAAACTCGTAACGATTTGTATAAATACTTGGGCTACCACGCCTTTGAAGACAAGTTAGATCAACTGTTTAGCCAAGATAAATAACTGGCTAACTGCACCCTACAATGCAGCGTAAACAGGAAGTACAACCTTAACCAATAAATGTTGGCGCACTAGCACCTTACCTAAACTGCAATGCATCAACGATAACCAAACAGAGTTAACGGAAGGGAAACATTATGTCAGAAGCTAAAAAACTAAGTGGTGCAGGATTACGCGGCCAAAGCGCAGGCGAAACGGCATTAAGCACAGTGGGCGTATCGGGCAGCGGCCTAACATACCGCGGTTATGATGTGAAAGATCTTGGTGAAAATGCCACCTTCGAAGAAGTCGCTTATCTGATTCTTTACGGCGAGCTACCCACTCAAGCTCAGCTTGACGCCTATAAAACCAAACTCAAAGGCATGCGCGGCTTACCGCAAGCCTTAAAAGAAGTATTAGAGCGCATTCCTGCCGATGCTCACCCTATGGATGTGATGCGTACTGGTTGCTCTATGCTAGGTAACTTAGAAGCCGAGCACAGCTTTAGCCAGCAAAGTGAAATATCTGACCGCTTACTGGCTGCATTCCCATCGTTTATTTGTTACTGGTATCGCTTTAGCCACGATGGCGTGCGTATTGAAACCGAAACCGATGACGCTCAAATTGGCGCGCACTTTTTACATTTATTACACGGTAAAGCACCCTCTGCACTGCACGCTAAAGTGATGGACGTATCGTTAATTCTTTATGCAGAACATGAATTTAACGCATCAACCTTTACCGCTCGCGTATGTGCTTCAACCCTGTCTGACATGCACTCGTGCGTAACAGGCGCCATTGGTTCACTGCGTGGTCCGCTACATGGCGGCGCGAACGAAGCGGCGATGGAACTGATCCAAGACATGAAAGATGAAGCCGATGCGCGCGACATCTTAATGGGCAAACTGGAGCGTAAAGATAAGATCATGGGCTTTGGCCACGCGATTTATCGCGACAGTGACCCACGTAATGCCATCATCAAAGAATGGTCAGAAAAACTGGCTGCCGCCAACGGTGACGACCGCCTATACCGCGTATCGGTTGCCTGTGAAGCACTAATGTGGGAACAGAAAAAGCTTTTCTGTAACGCGGACTTTTTCCACGCCAGCGCGTACCACTACATGGACATTCCGACTAAATTGTTTACGCCAATCTTTGTCTGTTCACGCCTAACTGGCTGGGCTGCGCACGTGATGGAACAACGCTCTAACAACCGCATCATCCGCCCAAGTGCCGATTATGTGGGCGTAGCGCCACGCAAAGTGGTACCAATTGCAAACCGTTAAGCAAAATTGACCACACCATGGCGCGAGACCTCTGTTAAAACAAAGTCTCGCGCCAACTTCATTTTCCGAAATGGATGATGTTATGAGCACTGCTATGAATACCCAATATCGCAAGCCCTTACCTGGCACTCAGCTCGATTACTTCGATACCCGTGAAGCAATTGAAGCCATTACACCTGGCGCGTATGCCAAGCTACCTTATACCTGCCGCGTATTAGCGGAAAACTTAGTCCGTCGCTGCCCGCCTGCCGATTTAACCGCCTCACTTAAGCAGCTTATTGAATCAAAACAAGAACTGGATTTCCCTTGGTTTCCTGCCCGCGTGGTCTGCCACGACATTTTAGGGCAAACCGCCTTAGTTGACCTTGCGGGTCTGCGTGATGCGATTGCCGCTAAAGGTGGCGACCCTGCCAAAGTAAACCCTGTAGTGCCAACACAATTAATTGTGGATCATTCGCTAGCAGTTGAGTTTGGTGGTTTTGATAAAGACGCTTTTGCTAAAAACCGCGCCATCGAAGACAGACGCAACGAAGACAGATTCCATTTTATTAATTGGACGCAAAAAGCGTTTAAAAACATTGATGTTATCCCTCAGGGTAACGGCATCATGCACCAAATAAACTTAGAGCGTATGTCACCAGTGATCCACGCCCGCGAAGGTGTCGCATTCCCTGATACCTTAGTTGGCACCGACAGCCACACGCCACATGTTGACGCGCTAGGCGTTATCGCCATTGGTGTCGGCGGCTTAGAAGCCGAAAGTGTGATGTTAGGGCGCGCATCGTACATGCGCCTGCCTGACATTATCGGCGTTGAGCTAACCGGCAGACCGCAAGCTGGCATTACCGCCACCGATATCGTATTGGCCTTAACCGAGTTTTTACGCGCACAAAAAGTGGTGTCTTCTTATTTAGAGTTCTTCGGTGAAGGCGCAGCAGCACTGACACTGGGCGATCGCGCCACGATTTCAAACATGACGCCTGAATTTGGTGCCACTGCGGCCATGTTCTATATCGACCAGCAAACGCTTGATTATTTGACCTTAACTGGCCGCGAAGCCGAGCAAGTCAAACTGGTTGAAACCTATGCCAAAACCGCAGGTTTGTGGGCCGATAGCTTGACTGAAGTGCACTATCCACGCGTATTGCGTTTTGATTTATCCTCAGTGGTACGCACGATTGCCGGGCCATCAAACCCACACGCAAGAGTGCCAACATCAGAACTTGCTGAGCGCGGTATTAGTGGCATAGTCGAAAACGAACCCGGTTTAATGCCAGATGGCGCTGTGATTATCGCAGCAATTACCAGCTGCACTAACACCAGTAACCCGCGCAACGTGATTGCCGCAGGCCTCATTGCCCGCAACGCCAACGCCAAAGGCTTAACCCGCAAACCTTGGGTCAAAACCTCACTCGCCCCAGGCTCTAAAGCAGTACAATTATATTTAGAAGAAGCCAAGTTATTACCAGAGCTTGAACAGCTCGGTTTTGGTATCGTCGGCTTTGCCTGCACCACGTGTAACGGCATGAGCGGCGCGCTCGATCCCATCATCCAAAAAGAAGTCATCGATCGCGACTTGTACGCCACCGCGGTGTTATCGGGTAACCGTAACTTTGATGGCCGTATTCACCCCTATGCCAAACAAGCTTTCTTAGCATCGCCGCCATTAGTGGTGGCTTATGCCATTGCCGGCACCATACGTTTTGATATCGAAAAAGATGTATTGGGATTAGATCAACACGGTAAACCAGTCAGACTTATCGATATTTGGCCATCGGATGAAGAAATCGATGCCGTGATTGCTAAAAGCGTTAAGCCTGAACAGTTCCGTAAAGTGTACGAGCCTATGTTTGATGTCGCAGTGGATTATGGCGAGCAAATTAGCCCACTGTATGATTGGCGCGCACAATCAACCTATATTCGCCGCCCACCTTATTGGGAAGGCGCATTGGCGGGCGAGCGTACACTCAAAGGCATGCGCCCATTAGCTGTGCTAGGCGACAACATCACCACCGACCATTTATCGCCATCCAACGCCATTATGATGGACAGCGCTGCAGGCGAATACCTGCACAAAATGGGCTTACCAGAAGAGGATTTTAACTCCTACGCGACCCATCGTGGCGACCACTTAACAGCCCAACGCGCCACGTTTGCTAACCCTAAGCTTAAAAACGAAATGGCGATTATTGATGGCAAAGTGCAGCAAGGCTCCCTAACGCGTATCGAGCCTGAAGGCCAAGTGACGCGCATGTGGGAAGCGATTGAAACCTATATGCAGCGCAAGCAGCCGCTAATCATCATAGCGGGCGCTGACTACGGCCAAGGGTCGTCCCGCGACTGGGCCGCCAAAGGCGTGCGTTTAGCTGGCGTTGAAGCCATTGTTGCCGAAGGCTTTGAACGTATTCATCGCACTAACTTAGTGGGTATGGGCGTGTTGCCGCTGGAATTTAAAGCAGGTGAGAACCGCGCCACCTACGCCATTGATGGTACCGAAGTGTTCGATGTACTCGGCACGCCAGCGCCAAGAGCAGATTTAACGGTTGTTATCACTCGTAAAAATGGTGAACGCATCGAAGTGCCCGTAACGTGTCGTCTCGATACCGCCGAAGAAGTGTCAATTTACGAAGCGGGCGGAGTGTTGCAACGCTTCGCGCAGGATTTTTTAGAATCGAACCTTACCTAAGCTGACGCTTAATATTCGTTAGCTAAACCGAGTGCCAGCGACTTCACCATTAAGTCGTTGGCGCTCATTTTGAATCCTTTTGGAGTCAATGTATGACTACTACAACAACCCACGCGCCGCAAATTAAAATCGCCGCGACTTATATGCGTGGCGGCACCAGCAAGGGCGTGTTTTTCCGTCTGCAGGATTTGCCTAAAGCCGCACAAGTTGCCGGCCCTGCACGCGACGCCCTATTACTGCGGGTGATTGGTAGCCCAGACCCTTACGCTAAGCAAATCGATGGCATGGGCGGCGCGACCTCAAGCACCAGTAAAACAGTGATTTTATCTAAGAGCAGCCAAACCGATCACGACGTTGATTACCTGTTCGGTCAAGTCGCCATCGATAAACCCTTTGTCGATTGGAGCGGTAACTGCGGTAACTTGACTGCCGCTGTCGGCGCCTTTGCTATCAGCAATGGTTTAATTGATAGCACGCGTATTCCGCTAAATGGCATCTGCACGGTACGTATTTGGCAAGCCAACATAAGCAAAACCATTATCGCCCATGTGCCCATCACTAATGGTGAAGTGCAAGAAACTGGCGATTTTGAGTTAGACGGCGTGACCTTTCCCGCCGCCGAAGTGCAAATCGAATTTATCAATCCAGCCGATGACGATGGCGAAGGTGGCAGTAGCATGTTCCCCACGGGTAATGTGGTCGATGTGTTAGAAGTGTCCGGCATCGGCAGTTTTAACGCCACTATGATCAACGCGGGTATCCCGACTATTTTTATTAATGCCGAAGATTTAGGTTATACAGGCACTGAATTGCAAGATGATATTAATAGCGATAATGCCGCGCTGGCTAAGTTTGAAACAATTCGTGCTTATGGCGCGCTGCGTATGGGCTTAATTAACCACATAGATGAAGCCGCGACTCGCCAACACACGCCCAAAGTGGCTTTTGTTGCTAAACCCCAAACCTATGTGTCGTCGAGTGGCAAAACCGTCAATGTAAGCGACATCGACTTATTAGTGCGCGCCCTGTCCATGGGCAAACTGCACCACGCGATGATGGGCACAGCTGCGGTAGCTATTGGCACCTCAGCAGCTATTCCTGGCACCTTAGTTAACTTAGCCGCTGGCGGAGACACCAAGGGCAAAATAGATGCGGTCCGCTTTGGTCACCCATCGGGCACGTTGCGTGTTGGGGCAGAGGCGTCAATGGTTGGCGGCGAATGGACAGTCGTTAAAGCCATTATGAGTCGCAGCGCTCGCGTATTAATGGAAGGCTCTGTACGAGTACCTGCGGTATAAAACCAGAGTAATTACAAATGTTCAACCAAAGACCTTGCTTCTCCCCCCTTCCGGCAAGGTCTTTTCTTTATTATCTGCATTCAGCTCCAAGCATTATGATTTACAATAACGGTTAAGCTGCCTATAAATCTATACGAGATAATATGTTGGCATCGATAAATAATGCTAAGCTTCTCAGCTTTACTCAACATCATTAATTTGCAGTATTAGATAACAATGTGCGCGAGCATTATCTTAAAAATATTCAGAGTGATATTGGGACGATTTAATTTTTTAAACGACTCCATTGCTTTAGAGTCAACGCTATAAAAATCTTTAATCTCTTGATTGAGCACTAAACTGACTAAATACTCATTGAATTAGGTGGAATTTTTTTGATAGGGATGAATTTAAACCAATTATTCCATAGACTAATTCTATGCTGCCTAGTAGTGCTAAGTGTATTGGGGAGTCCTTCGAATGGATTCGCCGAGCCATTGGCTTCAGTTAATAGCCAACTTAAATTTGAGCATCTTCGCAGTGAAGATGGCTTAAACCAAAATTCAATTACCAGCTTATTTATGGACAAAGCTGGCATGCTTTGGATTGGCACTCAAGATGGTTTACATAGCTATAACGGTTATGATTTCAGTATTTTTACACATGCCCCTAATGATCCAAGCAGTATTTCAGAGAGTTATATTTCCGATATCATCCAAGATCCCGAGGGTTACATTTGGGTTTCAACCTTTAGTCAGGGGATAAATCGGCTCGATCTTAATACTGGAACCTTTCAGCATTTTGGCGAAGAACAAGGCCTCACAGAGCTACGCACGACTAAACTTAACCTAGTAGGTAACACTCTCTGGATAGGTACTAAAGCAGGTTTATTCTCGCTTTCAATTAAAAATCAGCATATTACCCGATTCAATCTCAGCAATGGGAATAACCTCGCCCCTAACATAACCAGCCTTGCCAATGTCGATAACACTTTCTTACTTGCAGGCACTGAAAATAGTGGTGTTTTTGCCGTTAGCGCCGATACCATAACCCATTTAAATCTGCCCCCAAATACTACGATCAATCAAATTAAGGCAAACTCTGCCAGTGAGATTACTTTGGCGATGGGTAATCAGTTATGGCATTACAACCTCGTGACACAGCAAGGTCATATGCTTTGGCAAACCGATGATACCGTGCCTTATATCAAGGATTTCATCCAGACCGAACAAGGAGACTTTTGGGCAGTAGGGCCTGAGGCTGGGCTTATCCAATTAACTCAGAAACAATCCGTATTTGAAGCAAGTTATCACAAATTTGACTCAAAGCGGGCAGACAGTATTAGTGCAAATAACATATTAAGTTTACTGCAAGATCCCTTCGGGAATTTGTGGTTAGGAACCAATTACTCAGGTCTAGACCAGCTCAACAAACGGCATCAATATTTTCAGCATATTTTTGAATATAACGCCGAGTTGCCACAGCAGGGCAATAACATTCGCAGTTTATTTCGCAGTCAAGATAATACCCTATGGGTGGGTACTGAAGGTGCGGGACTAAAACGCCAACGACCTAATGGTCGCTACGAACATTTCACGTCGCTATTTGCCCAAGCATTAGGGCGTGATACACGTAGCTTAGACCTGATTATAAGAGACATTACTCAAGATAAAGACGGTGTGCTCTGGTTTGCCAGTAACTATGGACTAGGGCGGTTTTCCCCAAATGGGCAATTCAGTTTACTTAACATGGCTAAAACCGCCACAAAAGATGTTGATGCTAATTATATCCGCAGTTTAGCTATTGATGATCAAGGCGATCTCTGGATCGCAACCAGCCATGCACTGTATCGAAAAGCCGCTAACTCAAATAAATTTATTGCTATACCGTTAGCTAATATTAAGCATTTTTATCCCGACCAAAATCGGATTTTAATCCTGCGAACACAAAAAAACATACTCTGGCTGGGTACACTTAATGGACTGCTTAAACTGGATATGCAAACTGGGATTGCCCAAGTTTACGCTCACCAATCTTTAGATAAAAAAAGTTTAATCAATAACCGTATCCGCGATATTTTAGTGACGACATCGGGCGATGTGTGGTTTGCCACCCATGGCGGGATCAGTAAACTTTCAGCTCAAGACCCCAATGCAGGCTTTAGCCATTACACCCGAGAACAAGGCTTACCAAGCGATACTATCTATGCCTTACTCGAGGATGACCTACATAATATTTGGTTTAGTAGTAATGCAGGCATAAGCAAACTTAATCCTGCAACAAATCACATCATTACATTCAATGAACAAGAGGGTCTACAAGCACTTGAGTTTAATGGCGGAGTAAAACTAAAAGATAGTAATGGTGCACTATGGTTTGGGGGTATTCGCGGTATTAATCGCTTCGAGCCAACACTGATCCCCGATAAAAGACCCGATGTTAAAGTTGCCCTTACCGGTTATAGCATTGCAGGAAAAGGACACTCGATTCTTAATCTAGGTAGCCCACCCGATATCGTGATGGACTATAGCGAGCAACTGATTAGTTTTAAAGTCACCTCATTAGATTTTAGCTACACAAGCAAAAACCATTTTAGTTATTGCCTCGAAGGATTCGATAGCCAATGGCACAATTTGCCTAGTGGTAATGAAATTACCTTTACCAATATCAATCCCGGTCATTATCGGCTGCACGTCAAACATGCATTGCAGTACAACACGACTGGTGATTATGCATTAGTTGTTAATCTTACGGTGCGACCACCATTTTACCGGACTAAAACGGCATATTTTTTATACACTATTACCAGTATCGGGCTGCTTATTTGGATCCTCCGCTGGCGTAAGAAAAAGCGCCAACAACAAAAAGAGTTTGAAACCAGTATCCGAGCCTCAGAAGAACGGCTAAAGCTCGCACTCTGGGCATCTGGCGATGGAATGTGGGACTGGAATATTAAAGAAAATAAAGTCTACCGCACCAATATGGACTCCTCTATTCCACATGCTGATGGTGATGATTTAGCCCATGAAAATATGCACCCAGAGGACAGGGAAAAGTTCACCATTGAGCTTAATGAGCACCTCCAAGGTCGTACACCATTTTTTGAAACAGAGTACCGTATCGAATGTTCAGCGGGTAACTGGATATGGATTTTAGACCGCGGCAAAGTGGTTGAGAAAGATAATCTCGGCCATCCAATACGCATGGCAGGAACTAACCGTAATATTACCTCTCGAAAATTAATTGAGAACGAGTTAGTTCTTTCATCACAAGTGCTTAATAGCATGAACGAGGCTGTTGTCGTTGCTGATTTAAACTATCGGATCCGCTCGGTGAATCCCGCCTTTTGTACTATTACTGGCTATACAGAGCGCCAAATCAACAACAAGCACTTTATTCATTTGGCCTATAATCAACAGCAGCGAGAGTTATTTACCACCATAGAGCAACAGCTACTGCACCATAAACATTGGGTCGGTGAAATTTGGATCCGTAACAAACATCACCGCGCAATTTTAGTCTGGCTTGAGATTAATCAAGTCATCGATATCAAGGGTGAAACCAGCCATTTTGTCGCCGTTTTTACCGACATCACAGAGCGGAAAAAAGTAGAAGAAGACCTGCGTTTTCTGGCGAGCTTCGATACTTTAACGGGCTTACCTAATCGCACTTTATTCCAAGACAGACTCAGCCACGCGATTTCTCACACCCACAGAACCCAAAATATTGTTGCCTTATTATTTTTAGATCTCGATCGCTTTAAGCACATTAACGATTCGATGGGGCACCCAGTCGGCGACATGCTACTCAAGGCTGTTGCACGACGTTTACAAAATGCGGTGCGGGATGGTGATACTGTTGCGCGTTTGGGTGGTGATGAATTTACTATTATTTTAGAAGGTGTTGCGACAATAAAAGCTGTAACTGTCATTGCAGAAAAAGTACTCAAAGCCTTCCAAGCTCCCTTTTTACTAGATGATAAATCACTCACAATTTCGACCTCTATCGGTATTAGCCTTTACCCCAGCGACGCTGAAGATGCAGACTCACTGATCAAGTTTGCCGATACCGCGATGTACCATGCTAAATCGTCCGGTCGCAATAACTTCCAATTTTATACCCATAAATTAAATCAGATTGCCACTCGCCATGTACAACTCGAAGCAGGCTTAAAGCAGGCAATTCAACGCAATGAGCTCAGCCTAGTTTATCAACCTAAGTTCTGCGTACAAGATGGGTCACTCACTGGACTAGAAGCACTCTTGCGTTGGCATCACAGCGAATTAGGGCCGGTGTCGCCCGTAGAATTTATTCCTCTGGCGGAAGAAACTGGCATTATTACTCAGATTGGCCACTGGGTTATTAATCACGCTTGCCAACAGCTAGCACAATGGAATGATCTGGGATTCGACGGTATCACCATTGCGGTTAACCTCTCTGCGCGCCAGCTCAAAGCCGATATTATCTCTACGATTGAAGTGGCTTTAGCGGTATCAGGCCTACCCGCACAATCGCTTGAACTCGAACTCACTGAATCGATGATCATGGGTAATCCACAGGAGTCGGTCAGTATTTTATCTCAACTTAAGGCCCTTGGATTAACCATCGCCGTGGATGATTTTGGCACTGGTTATTCGAGCTTAAGCTATTTAAAACGCTTCCCGATAGACACTTTAAAAATCGACCGTGAATTTGTTCGAGATATTACCCATGATCCCGACGATGCCGCTATTACCAGCGCCATTATTGCCTTGGCTCACAGCTTAGAGTTAAACGTGGTTGCTGAAGGTGTAGAAACTCAAGATCAACTTAACTTCTTAGCGCTGCAAGGATGCGATCAGGTTCAAGGCTTTTTACTCAGCAAGCCATTAACTGCTGATGACTTTTTAACTTTTCTTAAAAAACAGCCTAAAAAAACACCACGTTAATATGTAACCTGAACTAGGGATAAGCTCTGCTTATCTACAGGTTATTTTTGCGAATAAGGTAATAAGATTAATTAGTTACCACAGCCACTATCCCGAGTTCAGGTTATGCAATAAAACGTTCAGGTTAGTGACTTATCACGCTGAATTTAAGTGAATAAAAAAGGCTCCTAGGAGCCTTTAATCATCAATGTAACCGCCCTACTTTGCTAAACGTTCAACACGCTTAACCCAGCCTGCAGGCCCTTGAGTATGGCCCTTTTGGATATCGGTATACAGTTTATAAATACGTTGTACGTGCTCACCCACTTCGCCATTACCTACGGTGACGATGCGGCCATCTTCAAAAATATAGGAGCCAACCGCCGACACCACTGCTGCCGTACCAAAACCTCCCGCTTCGATAATCTCACCAGATTCAATATCGGCGATAAACTTATCGAGCATAACTGTCTCTTGGCGCACTTCACAACCTAACAACTCACCCAATTCCATGATGGATTGTGAGGTAATGGATTTCAAGATGGTGTCGGTAAAGGTTGGGATAATCACAGTGCCATCTTTCAGGATATGAAAATGGTTCATCGCACCAGCTTCTTCAAGCTGTTGATTGGTAGAATCTAAATACAACACTTGTGAAGCACCAAACTGCGCTGCCGCTTTACCTGCACGCAACGAAGCAGCGTAGTTACCCGCTGCTTTTGAAGCGCCAGTACCACCTGATACCGCCCGGTGGAACGTTTTACTGATAAGTAAACGTATGCCTTTGTTCACACCAGCCGCGTAATAAGCACCACTGGGGCTTAACACCACACAGAAGGTATAACGCGAACTTGGGCTAACAGATAGACGGTCTTCAGTTGCAAAAATAAAGGGCCGAATATACAGACACGCACCTTCTTGCATTGGGAACCACAGACGATCAACATCGATCAACGCATTGATCGCATCCATTTGCATTTGTTCGTTAATATTAGGAATACAGACGATATCAGCGGAGCAATTCATTCGCTCTGCATTTTTATTAATCCGGAAAGTGTAAATCTCACCATCTTCATGCATAAAGGCCTTTGCGCCTTCGAAGATTGACTGGCCATAATGCAACGCCATTGCACCCGGTGCCATTTCAAATGGACCATAGGGAACGATACGCGGATCGCGCCATTCACCATCACTATAATCCATCAAAAACATATGATCGGTTCTGAGGCTACCGAAGCCCACATTACCCTCGGGCTCAAATTGCTCAGTACGGCGCTCGGACGCAGGTTTTAAATTGTAAGTTATTTCCATCGCATACCACCTTATTTACTGAACAAGCAGACTAGGGAGCGACAGGAATAAAGTCAATAGAAGCGCATGCGCTTCAAGGCCTAACCGATAAAAAAATATTATTATACTCATTTTCAACCGTTAATAACTGGTCATAATATCTCGGTATTAGCTATGTCAGCGCCACCGTACTCTGCCCTTTAGCGCGTATTTCTTACTCCGCAACAGCCGCAATAACCGAGACTTCAACTAAATACTCAGGTTCTGCAATCGCCGCTTGTACGCAAGCTCGAGCAGGCGCATGGCCTTTAGGAACCCAAGCATCCCACACGGCATTCATCGCATCATAATCTGCCATATCTTTCAAATAAATAGTCGCTGATAATAAGTGTTCGCGTGAACTGCCCGCCTGCGCGAGCAAGGTATCCACTTCCTCGAGCATAGTGACGGTTTGTTCCGTAATATTTTGGTACTTATCTTTCGCCACTTGGCCACATAAATACACTGCACCTTGGTGGATCACTACGCTACTCATGCGAGCACCAACATCTAAACGGGTAATACTCATATTAATCATCTCTTAAATCAGTACATTTGAATAAAGGGTTCAATTCAAACCTTAGGGCATTCTAGTGATATTTAAGCTTTATGTCTGCGCGATTAACTTAGGCCAAGGCGTGTAAAAACGCGCCATCAAGATAAATAAACCCACACTACAGCTAACCACTCCCAACCACACTAATGGTGTTGGTACGGCTAAATTCACTAATTGAAATCCAATCAAGGCCGAACATGCAGCGATTAACGCAAAGGGCAGTTGAGTCACCACATGGTCATGGGGTGCGCAACCTGAACTGGTGGCACTGAGCACGCTAGTATCTGAGATGGGCGAACAGTGATCGCCAAAAACTGACCCCGCCATCACAGCGCTCAATACCGGCAATAACAGATGAGGGTCAAGGTTATGCGCAATCTCAGCGCCAATAGGGATCATAATGGCGAACGTGCCCCAACTCGAGCCCGTGGCAAAAGCCATAATTGCACAAAGTAAAAACATTCCCGCTACCAGCAAGTGCGGAGAAAGATAAGCCTTAGCCCAAGCCGCCAATAATTTTGCGACACCAAGATCTTGGATCACAGCGCCAATCATCCAAGTGCAGAGTAAAATCGCAATGGCGAAGGCGATCATGCGCACCCCGTGGCTCAAATCCCCCACTAACGCCATTAAACCTCGCCCAGACAAGCCCAACATCACTAGAGTGACCAAGGTCGCCAACAAACAAGCATCACGCATAGAAGCGCCAATATCAGCTTTAGCCAACCATAGCGACACATCCCAACCTGCGACTTGTTGAGCCCCAGACCACAAAGTTAGGCCCACAGATGCCAATAACAGAGTCAGCATCGGGATAGCGAGTAGCCAAGGATTACCCTTGGTCTCGACTGCACTAGAGGGCTCCACCACGGTCGCAGCAACAAAAGGTCGAAACCCGACGCCATACCAAGCAACCAGCACCGACAAACCTAAGGTCACGATCGCGTAAAAGTTAAATAAGGCCACTTCAATAAATGCTTCTAACGGCGATATAGGTAAAAAACTGATCCCTGCGATAAGCGCCATCACATAAGGGCCCCAACTGGAGAAAGGGAGTAACGAACATAGAGGCGAAGCATTTGAATCAACCAAATAGGCAAGTTGTTCATGGCGAATACCATAACGCTGGCTCAGAGGCTGGCAAACATGGCCAACTGCCAAACAACTAAAGATTCCGTCAATAAACACTAACCAACCAAGAAATACGACGCCAAGGCGCGCCTGACGCTCAGTGCGGATACGGCTATATAACCAATCACCAAACTGACCAACTGCGCCACCACGAGATAACAATTGTGTCATGCTGCCGAGCAGTAACATGGCTAACAGCACATTGAGATGCCACGCTTGCCAAGCTCCTTGTGCATAAAATTGCTTAACAGCAATATCAAAC
Organism: Shewanella morhuae; assembly: GCF_003028295.1. Taxonomy (NCBI): domain Bacteria; kingdom Pseudomonadati; phylum Pseudomonadota; class Gammaproteobacteria; order Alteromonadales; family Shewanellaceae; genus Shewanella; species Shewanella morhuae. The sequence goes on from NZ_PYSG01000003.1 coordinate 71,360, forward strand.
AAATACCGTCCCGTTTGCAGCAGGTCATACTGAGCAATCAATAGCGCGCCAGAAACAATACCGACACCTAAAGCCACCAGCGTTCGACGTAGAACTAAGGCTAAAATTAAGGTCAGCAATAACGGCAGTATGGTGAGCAGACTAGATGGCATGAACCATTCCGATAAAAAATAAAACCAAGAATACTAACGAGTTAATAACAAATGCAAAAAAATTTAATTTAGAACGCCGTAATAGTACGTTTTTTAACCAAACGACAAGAATTGCTATTCCTTAAGTTCAAGGCACTGCTAGAATCACAGTCCCATCCAGAAACCATAGGACTCTCCAGATGAGCCTTGAATTACTGTCCAAACTGGAAACCAAAATCCAGGCTGCACTCGAAACTATCGAGCTTCTAAAAATGGAGCTTGAAGAAGAGAAGCAAAAAGCGTCGACCTTAAATGAACGCAATCAGCAATTGAATGACCAAAACCAACAACTACAGGAAGAACTCACTTCTTGGAACGAAAAAGTGACTGGTCTTGTTGGTTTGCTAAACAGCGAAATCTAAACTGTGCGGCGCAAAACTGATACTGATTAAATGAGATATCGGTTAAGCGAGTTCTTAATCGAACCCGTCTTAAATCGAATGAGTTTGATAATTCTGCGCTTCAATGAGTTCGTTCAGTTCTAAAATAGCCTGCTTAACCTTTGGCAGGCTTTTTCTTGGTAGTAAAAACCGTCCCCGCTCAAATTCTAGCCGCCCTAAATCTTTAACCCAAATAACACCAGTAAGAAAAATACGCGCATGTTTAACGATTAGTTTAGGGGCGTAAACGGGGAAAACTCTCATATGACCACCTATAAACATTCTGATTGTTATTGATTCCCCATTTTAGACATGAGCTTTACCGTTTGAGTTGCATCGTTGGCTGACTATTTTTCACTTTTGAGTGCTTAAAAATTTCAATCACCTGATTTAATTAAACTATCAATATTGAACTTAACTACAAAAAAGCTAAAAGCCATAAAAATGACGCTTGCCAATTTTTTGACGCTCTGTTAAATTAACCATGTTACTCAGGGTGAAAAAGAGCCCCTTGGCTCAAGTCCGTACTTTCTTTTACAAGAAGTACGGTTTTTTTTGCCTATTTTTTATCAAAATATTCAATAAATTATGTTCTTAAACGCTTAACTCGACGCCGCCAACTCGCGCCAGTACTCAATATTGGCTATTACGGCAATAAAAAAAGGAGCCATTAGGCTCCTTTAAACAACACTATGGATACGCGACTATCATCCGCTCGTATAACGGCGAAATGATAACGTCATTAGCACTATTTCTTCGCTAGGTAGAATGCGATATCTAATAGCTCATCGTAGGATTTGATTGAACCGGTTTCAACACGATATTTACCATTAACCACTAGAGCTGGTACGCCAGTTAACTTAGCGTTTTCAGTATCACGCTTCATCTTAGCCATTTGCGCTTTTACCATGAAGGATTCTGCAGCTGCATCGAAGGTTTTACCATCCACACCGTTAGCAACAAAAAGAGCGCGAACATCATCACGACTGGTGAAATGCTGCTTCTTATCATGGATAGCTGAAAAGATTGCGCTATCGATTTTATCATCGACATTTAATTGGTGCGCCACAGCAAATGCGCGTGACATTTCTACCCCCATCTCTTTACCAATAAAATCAACGTGTGCTTGGTTAAAAGCTACGCCTTCAGGTTTATCAGCAATAATTTTTGGCACAACCGTTTTAGAAAAGTTATAACAATGTGGACAATAGAAGGAGAAAAACTCAGTAATTTCTGGTTTTGCCGTCGCAGGGCCGTCATTAATCACAGTGTAATGAACACCTTCTTGATAATCTGCAGCGAATACGGCCATTGGCGCCAGTAACAAGGCCGCAGCCATAAGTAATGCTTTTTTCATGAAAATTCCTTAAATCAATCTTATAAATAGGTTCACTAGGCTGGAGACTAACACATTCTCTTTTTTGAGTGTAACTCACGCCTAAGAGTTCAATTTAATATCACTGCGACGATTGTACATGGCTAAATATTGAACATTAATAAGGTACTAAACTCAAAGGGGGTTCGCCCAGTGCATATAGCTGTTCTTTGAACGATAAAATTTGCTGCTCCCAGTATTTCTCACCCCCAAACCAAGGAAAGTTCATCGGGAAAGCTGGATCGTCCCAGCGGCGGCCAATCCAGGCGTTATAGTGCACCATTCGCAGTGCCCTCAGCGGCTCAATCAAGGCAAGCTGCCTAGTATCAAACTCACAGAACTCTTCATAGGCCTCGAGTAAGATTTCAAGCTGCATTAATTGCTGCGCTCTATCGCCAGTTAGCATCATCCATAAATCTTGAATGGCCGGCCCCATACGCGCATCGTCTAAGTCGACAAATCCAGGGCCATCGGGCGTCCACAAAATATTGCCTGGGTGTAAATCCCCATGCAAACGAATTGCCGCAAAACTTTGTCGCTCCCAAATTGCATTCGCCTTAGCTAACACTTGCTCTACCACGGTAAAAAAAGGCAAACGTAAGCTGCTAGGCACGAGATCTGATTGTTTTAACCACGCCAGCGGCTCGGCCCCTAAAATCTGTGGATTTAAGGGTTCACGCTCAGCAAATGAGGTTTGCGCGGCGTACTGGTGTATGCGACCGATAAATCGACCGACTGACTCTAGTTGTTCTAAATTATCGACCTCAAAAGCTCGGCCGCCCAAAGACGGAAACAGCGTAAATCGAAAACCTTGGTACTTATGCAATGTGCGGCCTTCGATAATCACAGGCACCGCCATTGGAATGTCCTCAGCAGCGAGCGCTAACGCATAGTCATGTTCTTCTTGGATCTGTGCGTCGCTCCAACGATCGGGGCGATAAAACTTCACCACATAACGTAACCCTTCATCACTACGAAACTGATATACACGGTTCTCATAGCTATTAAGCGCGAGCAAACCCGTTTCAGGGTACACACCTAAGCTTTCAATGGCATCTAAGATCAAATCTGGCGTTAACGCTTGGAAATGGAATGCTGCACCGCTGGTATTGGTTATCGTCGGCGGCGTCATATTCTGATTCATATTAGTTCACTCTTAGATGAGGTTTAAGCACAGTGGCGAAGTATTCTAACACCTCAAAATCAGCTTCATTTTCAGTTGAAAGCCAGCAAATATTGCCGTAAAACTCATAATTGAGCCATAACAGGCTCCCTTCAAATGCTAATAACCATTGATGCCTATCGGCGCCCCACTGACGCTCACCCACAGTGCAATCGAGTATCGCTGCAAGTGGCTCAGCAAAATCGACAAAACGATCAAAATCAATATCGGCGCTAATTGATAAACTTAACGCCTCTTTATCTAAGCGAATGGCTTGTATCTGAGTGCTAGCTAATTTCATGTTTTTTATCCAATCAACTACTACATGACATAATCAAACCTTGGCCCCAGTCCGGTGGACGTTTAGCTAAGTCTTCATCTTCTATGTGTTCTGCAAAAGGCTGGCTTAAAATTTTCTGCAATCGGTGCAATGGCGCAAGATTACCCTCTTCCACCGCAATTATCGCCTCTTGGGCTAAATAGTTACGCAAAATATATTTTGGATTCACTGCATTACGCTCAGTTTGCCATTCATCCACATCAGCCACTGTACCTAATCGCTGTTGATAGGCTTGATACCAAGTATCAAATTGCGCCACATCAATAAAATCATCCCGTAAACCGCTGTGTTGACTGGTCGGGTCGACCTTACCTAATTGACGCCATGTCTGAGTGTAATCGAGTTGATTTTTTTCCATTAGCACAGTCAAACGACCAATAAGCTCAAGGTCTTGCTTATCCTGCTCTGGCGTTGGTTTAACTAATGTTGGCAGACCTAATTTTGCGCGCATCAAATGTAAATAAGGCTGAACTAGCGCCTCTTGATACTGATTAAGGATGGCAATTAAATCATCAGATGGGATAACAGGTGTCAATGCTTGCGCTAAGCGTTGTAGGTTCCATAATCCAACACCCGGCTGCTGACCAAAAGCATAACGCCCCTCTGAATCAGAGTGATTACAGATAAAATCTTCTTGGAAGGTATCTAAAAATGCAAAAGGGCCAAAATCAAAACTGTCACCCAGAATCGACATATTGTCGGTGTTCATCACCCCGTGGGCAAAACCTACCGCTTGCCAATGGGCAATCATTTTGGCTGTATCTTGCACCACCTGTAAAAACCACGCTTTATAACCTGCAGCATCACAACTCAAATGAGGATAATGCTGAGTGATCGTGAAATTAAGTAATTGAATCAGTTTATCAGCGCGGCCACGTTCGCTATGGCAAAAAAACTCAAAATGACCAAAGCGAATGTGACTACGAGCTAGACGTACAGTAATCGCTGCCGTTTCTTGGCTCTCACGCCAAACGGGTAAGTCTGAGCCAATCACGGCCAAAGCACGCGTAGTGGGAACTTGCAAAGCATACAGCGCTTCTGAGACTAAAAACTCGCGTACCGCTGAGCGCATCACCGCACGGCCATCACCACGGCGCGAGTATGGTGTTGGGCCGCCGCCCTTAAGCGCGACATCCCACGTACCGTTTGGGCCAACCGCTTCGCCGAGGATAATTGAGCGTCCATCGCCTAAGCGCGGCGTATAACCACCAAACTGGTGGCCGCTATATACTTGGGCGTAGTAAGTTGCACCATCGATAGCAGCATTGGCAGATAAACCGAGTAATAGCTCATCGGTTGGCTGAGTTAAGCCAATTAATTGCGCAGCATCGTCACTCCACGCTAGCCACTGGGGATTGGTGATCCCCTGTGGATAAACCTGCGAGTAAAACTCTGGCAGCTGGGTAAAAAAATCCTGTTTAAATTTCATCATTACCCACCTATTGGCTCAAGGTTTTGCAAACCAGCACCGACTTATCGTCAAATTCACATAAATGCCCACACTGGTAGACGCCAAGGCCAAAACCACTCACACCAGAGCTACTTAAACGCTGCATGCCGTGTGCCTTACTTTGGCATTGCTCTAGTGTTTCATAGTAACCATTAATCGCTTCAGCCTGTAAAGGCATCACCGGAATGGCACTCGCATCGGGATAATAAAACAGTGTCCATTCTGCCGTTTTAGTACAACCACTGAGTAGCAGCATTCCAAGCACTAATAAGACATTTGCTAAGCTATAACTTAGTTTCATTTTCCCCTACTTAAGCCCATAAAATAGGCCCATAAAAAAAGCGAACCTTGGTTCGCCTTTTGCGCATCAGTTAAGGAGGATTCTACACTGCCTAGACGAGGTAAATAACCGCTTTTCGCCTAAGGGTTTAATCCACACACTTATGTTAAGTTGTAGCTGCTTTAGTCTGAGCTTTTTCTATTCGAGCAATACGACCTTCAAAGCCCGTTACCGTGCCATCGCTCAGCCCAAATTCTAATGCTTTACGGCATAGGGCAATAGCAGCATCGAACGCTTGAGTATCATTAAGCAGCGTCGCCAAATGGAGGAAACCTGTGGATTTAAGCTCAGCAGTTTTACCTTGCTCAGCAGTTACCGCTTGGAATAATGCAATATATTCCTGTACCAACTGAGCGCCATAATTACGATAATCAGCAGATTTACGCTGCTTGTAGCACTCACCCACCATATTTTGTAATGCACTGTAACGCTCGTTTACTGAGGTTGCCGCTTGGTACTCTTTAAAAGCGCGCATTAAAGTCACATTCGCCCAATCGCCGGGGGCCTGGGCGCCAGTCGCTACTGGCGCAGCAGTTTGAATTTCAGCCTTAAGTACGTCGGCACCTGCGGCTTCGGCTTGTTCATCTACATCTGTTGAACCTAAGATGATTACCGCTTGTTCGTTATGCGTCGCGGGAATATCGACTTCAATAATATCAGTATCAATATCGACCGAAATATTAATAGCACTCTGCACATACTCGGGGTCACGTGGCATCAATTCAGCTTCAACTTCAATCACCGTTTCCACCACTGGAGTCACTACTGCTAGATCAACAGGCTCCATCTGCTCGGGTTCTGCTGCAGGTGAGCTAGGTACTTCTTCGCGAGGAACAACCGGCGTAATTGGCGCCGATTTAGGCTGCGACGCTTCTTGCTCTTCCTTCGCTAATCGCTGTGTGCGACGAAATAAAAACACACCGATTGCGATCAGTATCAATATGACTAAAATCTTCATTGTTATTCACCTTTGATGACGGCTTCTCGACAGAAGCAATGTCAATGGGTATGCCAAAGCCCGTTAACATCGGAACAATGACAACCGAATCCACCTGAAATTGAGCAGAGATTAACCGCTATTAAAGTCCATTGTGTCGGTGTAAATCAAGTGTTTATACTTTTTTATACGATCTAGCACTCAAATAGTTATAGCCAATTACGTTAAACTGCTACACACCAGTTCACTTATAAATCCCATGTCACTGTGAACTACAGATTAAGGACAACCCTAATGCAACGTATTCTTATTGTCGCCCACGCTAGCCCCTACGGAACAGAAAAGTTATTTAATAGCTTACGCATCGCATTAGCACTGAAGGATCAAGATGAGCAAGCTATCGATCTTAAGCTGTTTCTCATGTCCGATGCGGTGTTTGGTGCGTTAAAAAATCAAACCACACCTGATTTAAGTTACAACCTACAACAGATGTTTGAGATCCTCTTGGCGCAGCAAGTCCCTATTTTATCGTGTAAAACCTGCGCGCAAGCTCGAGGTGTGACTGCAGAGATGATGATTGACGGAGCGCACATAGGTACGCTACAAGACTTAACTCGCTGGACACTGGCTGCAGACAAAGTGATGCATATCTAAAGCTTATTTTAGGTGCACGTTTAAGGTTATTTAAAGTTTCATTTTGTGCGCATCTTCATAAATTGACGCTTCTGTTTTGTCAGCACTAACTTCACTGCTTATGATGGGATATCCGAGTAATAGACTAAGGTATTCCAATGGACGCAGCGCAACTGCTAACGGGCAAACTGCTTTACGAGCACCAAACCATAGCTGCGATGATGAAGATACACTGTAAAGCAAAGCATCAAAACCAAGATATAACCGGTCTATGCACTGATTGTATTGAGTTATTGGATTATGCCGCAACTCGTCTAGATCGCTGCCCCTATGGACAGAGTAAACCAACCTGCAATAAATGCCCGATACATTGCTATAAACCCGAGCAGAAGCAAATGGTTAAAGAAATTATGATTTTCTCTGGCCCTCGAATGCTATTGCCACACCCCATCCGAGCAATCAAACACTTACTTGCCGAACGCACACCCGTTCCGAGTGTGGTACCAGAAGCAGCATCAAATCGCCACCAGCGTATTGCTATTCAGCAAAAAAACTAACGTCGTTCTTTTATCGCGTCCAGTTCCCTGATATAACAAGTCTCAAGATATGGGGTGCATTAAATTCCAGCAGCACGCTGCATCTTCAGGTTGTTTGGATATCAAATATGAACGAATTTAATGGCTTTTTTGCTCAAGCCTATTGGTGGTTATCACTATTTGGCGGTTTACATTGCCTCGCATTAGCGATTTATATTCGCTATTTTTACCAAGCAGAGACACATCAAAATTTGCTGGCTAGTTTTTTAAGCCTTATCGCACTGTATTTTCTTACGGGTTTAATTAACCGCGATAACGCCCCGATCCCGATACATATCTTGTTTAATCTTATTAGTCCGATTTACTTTTTACTTATGCCTTTACTGTATTTGTACTGTAAAAACAGCTTAAACCAAACCAATCAACCCATTGCTTTTTCAAAACATTACTGGCCAGCATTACTCACCTTACTCTTCGCTATTATCGATATTGTTATCAAATTAACGGGATATCAAACTGGCAAATGGCCATCTGTTGTTCTGATATTTAGCGAACTAAATATCAACCACTGGAGCGCTCTACTGCCCGCATTGTTATCGATACAAACCTGTTATTACTTTATTGCATTGTGGATGCTATTTCACCGGCATAAACAAAAACAAACAAACATGACATCCTCCCAAGAGACACTCGGCACCATTCGGTTTCGTTGGTTAATAGGATTAACGCTTGCCATGCTATTAAACTGGCTGATACGTGTATTTGTAGTGATTCTGCCTTTTTATTTTGGTGATAATTTATCTTTATTACCCAATGCACTACCAAGGCTCACTTTACTGCTTAGCATGTATATGTTGGCCGTATACGGTTTAAAGCAAATCACTCGTTCAGCCTATTTAAAAGGCCGTATGGCTAAACAACCGTCACAGCCACACGTAATTCATAATGTCCTCACTCCAGAGGAATATGAATTTTTACACCAAGTCCAGCAAGACGATGGTGACCAAAAATAAAGTTCTTGATGATCTAAGAACTAATCAGCACATCAATACTCCAACAAATACCATCACAAGGTTCCGACAAGTGAGTCGAACACTGAACCTAAGCTGACACATAAACGGTTTAGGCTGTCATTTATTTCGATAACGACTAATCTTGATAAACTTAAAACTGAAGAGGCACCACTATGAAATCATTTTTAACAGCCATTGCGGCATCGACATGCCTAATCGTGAGTTTATTTACAGCACCAATAGCACTCGCTGACGAGAGCTACGAGCAGGCTGTGGTTAATTTTCAAAAAGCGAAAGAAACCAGTAAATTTTTCGACACCGCCTATGGCTACGCCTTGTTCCCTACTGTTGGAAAAGGTGGCATTGGTATTGGTGCAGCCTATGGTAAGGGCCGTGTTTACAAAGGCGGCGTCTATGTGGGTGACTCGAGCCTGACTCAATTATCTATCGGGTTTCAATTAGGTGGGCAAGCCTATAGCGAAATCATCTTCTTTAAAGATGCTAAAGCGTATGAAAACTTTACCAGTGGTAGTTTCGAGTTTGATGCTCAAGCTTCAGCAGTGGCGATAAACATGGGCGCGAGCGCACAGGCAGGCACGACAGGTAACTCAGCGGGCGCAGGCCAAGCTGGCAGCAATAGCTCAGCCAAAGGCTCTTATATCAACGGTATGGCGGTATTTACCGCAGCTAAAGGCGGCTTAATGTTTGAAGCTGCACTGGCAGGACAAGCCTTTAGCTTCGAGCCTAAAGTCAACTAACACAAAGCGTTAAACATGTTAATCTAACGGCGAGCCTCAGTGCTCGCCGTTTTTGTCAAAATCTATCTTACTAAAACTGCATTCGATTTTCAGCCCACACAAACCACTTTAAACTTACTCGTGCCCCCAAGGCGCTGGCGGTAATATAACCGGCTGCGTGAGATCAAAGTCGACTTGAAAATCGCGGTTGGCCCGTGTGAGTTGATAGCTAAAAGTCGTTGGCGTAATTGCAATATGCCACACATTAGTGATCGACTGAATTAAACCATTTTTAACAAAGTTATCAATTGAATCTTTATCAATAGGAAAGGACTGCTTTTGTAATGTTCCATCAGTAATCGTATCACCGCCATACATAGTTACGGCATCTTCGCTTCCATCCTGATGACGGTGATCATGTTTCAGCTTTAGCCCTTGCAACGTCTTGGTCAGTACCCAAGTTCGCGAGTGATCATCACCCACATGAAACGGAATGTTAAGCTCTGTATCGCTGCATTCTCGTACGTGCATAATCAGTGGCTTACCACTAAAATCAGCGTCGGCGGCGTCACCCGATACCACTTTTCCAGCAAAGGCTTTGCCACAATAGGATGCGATATTCGCAAAGAAAGCATCTTGGGTTTTCATCGCCTGCGGATAGGTTTGCGTTGCTACTGAAGGAAAGGTAATAAAAGATAAACTCATAAGTCCGAGGGTGAATAAGGTAGTACGAGGTTTCATGGTATTCTCCATTTTTTAGATAGAAACACCCTAACATAAGGGAATAAATTCAAACTGAATTAACCCCTTATGTTAGTTTTAAGCAAATAATGGGTTACCAGCCAATATAAATCCGTGATCGGGTGCCTAAGCGTTTCTTAATAAAGCGCGCCGTGATAATACTGCCTACCATCAAGAAGATAAAAATACCCGCCGAAAATAGTATGCTAGTTACCCAAGAGCCTGGTGGTAAACGGAAACGCATTAAAGTCGCAGTGACGTTAAACATCATGTCGAAAAGTGGATGAATAAAGAAAATTGCAAAACTCATCTCAGCAATTTCAATTAACCAAGGTAGACGACTGCGCCCAGATAACCATTCACAAAAATTGAGTACCAACACACACAAGCTTAACTTTTGAATAAACTGCCAATCAATACCATTATATTCAAACGGTGCTTTATGGTAGTTACCAATATGCTGCACGACGTAACTCTGTTCGACCAAGCTGACGATTAAAAAAATCACTGCTAATGCACTGATAATAGAGCCAAAACGTCTCAAAAAATGCTCGTCTTGGGAGTATAAAATACCAATTAAATAAAAAGGCATAAAATACACCATAGAGTGGATAAAGTTAATATTTCCCACCGGCCTATGCAATAAAATAGCAACAATACAGCTCAGTACAAATAGCGTCCAGCGCATCTGTTGCGAACAACGAATAAACCACAAAAAAATCGGTGAAAATAAAAACACTGCCATAATAAATGGAATATACCAATGTGGATAAAGGATATAACCATTTCGTATCGTATAAAAAATACTCATCAATAGTTTATCAAGCGACTGGTGTTCCATAAAAATCCAGCGCAAGCATAAACAGAATAAGCCAATTAAAGACACAACTAAAAAAGGATAAAGTACGTTTTGTACTTTATTTTTCATAAACTTTTTATAGTCAAAATCCTTATAAAAAATTCGATGAAAAAAGTATCCAGAGATAAACACGAATAATGCCGTACCTCCTCGCAATAAATTTTCCAGTAGTAGCGGGAAACCTTCCCCAGAGTTATAAATACTGTGGCCCAAGACGATAAAAATAATCGCAATGCCACGCATATAGGTAAATTCGAGCTGATTTTTTCTCATTATTAATTCATCGCACAGTAGAGGGTTCTTCCATCAACAACACTTGCAGAAACCCTAATAGTTCCATGGACTTCTGCTTCATTAAATACCAGATACTGACCCTCTCGTTGAAAAGGGAACGCCAAAGGTAACAGAGTTGCAGCCTCAATGCCCTCACAAAAATTTTGCATCGGCACATCGAGTAATGGACTGCCACTCACGGTCAAGTTACTAAATTGTGAACTCATGCCTAAATAGGCTTGAGTCATTTCATCTTGATAAGGTACAACATAAAACCCAGAACGCACCGCGCCAACATCAATAAAACTACTGCCATCACTCACGCTCGGCATCACCAATAACGGCACTTTAGGATCCTGCACATTGAGTAACAGCTGAGACAACTTCTCTTGCGTGGCGGGATAGTAAGCCAACATATCCTGCAAATATTTTTTCTGTTTATTATCTTTTTTATCTGCAGGTTGTACTGCTCTAATGGGATTTAACAACATATCTACCGGCAACATCCCTGACATAACCGACTCTTTCCACAGGTAAGGATCTTGAGTACTATCCAGCAATATACCTGCCAGAGCACCTATATTTTCCGCTTCCGCAGTCCAACCAGCCCACTTTGCCTGCTGTTGATAATAATCATGCACATATTGAGTCAGTATTTGCTGGTAACCGAGTAAAGTTTGATTTCGGCTTAATAAACGTGCGCTAGCAACTAATTCGACATACTTGGCACTGCCTTCAATTAAATCATTGATATAGCTCACACGGTATTCATTGGGCACCATTTGCCGCCACTGCTGCAACCAATAGGCTGCATGACCCAAAAACAAAGACTGCCGCTCAGGTTCTGCTAATGCCGCCATTAAGGCATCAAATAACTGTAAACGGTAATAACGAGCATCGAAGTTGAGTGGAAACACTTCACCTTCATAATGACGGCTATCTTCTAGTACCCGCCATTCGGATTGGGCATAAAAATGAAAAGCCTCATGTAAGGCACTACCCGCCCAGATGAGAAAAGTGAGATCTGTAGATTTAGTGTCGGCGTTAAATTGAATATTTGGTGTTTCAAGCTGGATCAACACCCCAGGTTGACCCTGATACTGCGGAAAACCAAAGTTGACTGACAGACCTGAATGCAGGTTAACGGACTCTAAGACACTATTGTCTTGAATGACCTCGCCCCCAGGTTGACGCAACCAAACGTTACCACCATAGCTGAAAAGGTGTACTTTATCTTCAAGGCGAAATCCCGGCCACAAAGCTTCACTCTGGCGACTATTTTGCGCCATAAAATCGAGGTAAAGACGGGCGAGTTGTTCCGGAGATGCCTCATTGGTAAACGCGGGAGTAGCGGCAGAAACACCTAAAAACCATAGGATTACTACCATAATATTTTTCATTTATCTGCCTAAACAAACACAAGGAGTTTACAAAACAGCGCTAGCATATAGCGCAATCAAGCAATAGTGAAACGTTTGCAAAAAAATATTTTTACCCTCAAACATTTTAATAAAACCCCAATCGATGAGTCTTAATAAAATCATATTTTTAGCGTGACTTTATACCAATTAAACCATGGCATACGCAGGATCCTTAAATCTTAGGCTCAGGCGGTTTATCGCCAAACCACAGTGCGAGTTTATCCGCAGCACGAGATTTAACCTCATCGTCAATATATAAACTCACCATAGTTAGCGCCGCGGCAAGAGCCCCCAAATCGTCAGTAAAACCAACTAAAGGCGTCAAGTCAGGAATCGCATCTAAGGGGGAAATAAAATATGCCAGAGCACCAAAAATAACAGATTTAGCCCATTTAGGTGTATTCGGCTGCTGCGACGCATAATAAAGCCACAGAGCACGCTCAATGACTTCTCTGCCTGCCTGACGACTAAAGAGTTTAATCTTGTTCCAAAATCCGCTGTCGGTAAATTGTTCGTCCGCCATTATATTGCTCCTGCAACTTGATATTGTTTCAGTATCAATTTATTCCTTCTCACAGTGTACGACGATAAGCGGCGGGAGTCAGGCCAAATTGTTGCTTAAAACGTAGAGAAAACTTTTCCGCTGATTGATAACCACAGGCTAAGGCCACTTGCAATAATGGCTCGCCCGAGTTTTGCAGCAGGGCCAAACCATGACTTAGCCGGACTTCGACTAATAATTGCCTAAAACTCGTATCTTCTAACGCCAATTTACGCCTAAGGCTAGCTGTACTCATGTATAACTTGTCGGCAACCTCTTCCTGCTGCCATGGCGCCGAAGGCCTCACACTCATCAAAGCCAAGGCGGCTTGAGTCACGCTGCGTTGCGTGTGGCCATACAGCCAGTTCACACTGCGTTTATCGGGCAAGCTGAGCAGTAATGCGGCCAAATAATGCAGCTGCACAGAATCTGCCAGAGACAAACTCAAACTCTGCAATAACGCATTCCAAGCTAAGTCCACGGCTCGCGATATGTTTTGAACTGGCATTGGGTCACGCCAATCAGCAGTGTTCGATAAAATGCCTTGGGGTAAATCGTGGGGGAGTAACAACTGCACCGCACGATAGCGCCCAAGAAAAGGTCGGTTTACAAAGCTAATATGCGAACCCGCAGGAATTAACAGTAACTGGCCTTGGCTCACCAAAACCGATTCATCTTGCCAGAGTAAAGACTTTTCCCCATGAATAACCCGAATAATCGACGGCTGGTGCACAGGCACTTGAGATAACGATTGTGCCTGCTTCGAATCATATTCAAACAAACGGATCATGACACCTGCCTAATTATCAATGGGTTATCTGTTATATACCGCAGTCAACTTGGCGCTGCTTAATGCTTGTGCTCTGAGCATAAAGCCTAATAATGCAGGGCTAGCGTCCTTTGGCAGCTCTAATGCACTAGGCAATGCCCACACAGTAAATTCATACCTGTGCACACCATGACCTTCTGGCGGACAAGCGCCACCAAATTCAGTGGTGCCAAAGTCATTTTTCAAGGCAATAGCGCCTTTGGGCAATGCATTAGCATGCGAACCAGCACCTTGCGCCAGTGATGTTTGTGCTGCGGGTAAGTTATATACGGCCCAGTGCCACCAACCGCTGCCCGTTGGCGCATCAGGATCATAAACCGTCACCGCAAACGCTTTCGTCCCCACAGGTATTTCAGTCCACGTCAGTTGCGGCGAAATGTTTTCACCTTGGCAACCGAACCCATTAAATACTAATTGCGATGTGAGTTTATTGCCCTCGCTCATATCTTTGCTCGTTAACGTCATAGCATGTGCTTGCCCAAATAAGCACAATACTAAACTCGCCCCTAGCCACCATTTATTCATGCCTAATCTTCCATTAATGTTTCGACCTGACTAATCTACCTCAATCCAAAAGATAACATCTGCCCTAAAATGGCAACTTTCTGCCCAAAATGCTCAAATTTGAGAAAAAAACTATCATTTTTGCAATCTCTGAGCATGCCGGTGATTTTGTAAATAGAATGAATGCATAACCATGAAAGTGCACCATGCGGTATAAACCAAGATACTTATTAACACAGCGTTTTAATTAAAATCATAGGAAAAAATAATGTTAATTATTCAAATGTAATATTTTAAATAACATTGACAATATTTACTTTCATAATTTAGATAACGATACTTAAGTGCGATTGACTCGATTTAATATTTATTAAATAGGTTGAATTTTAATATCTGGTATTAAAAAGTAAGACATAGATCATGATTTTATTTACAACTCACATATAAACTTCTCTTTGTAATAAAAACCTAATTGTTTTCTCTAAGTCATAATGGAGTCGTATATGAAGAGGAAATCTAAAATCATGGCGCATATCCGGCGTACAGGGCATATCATGATGCCAAGTCAACGTGACTATTTCGATCACTCCTTTATCTTCCTTCGCTAATTTCAGCGCAGTTAGTAGGCCAACGAACAGGTCTAAAGTGCTATTACTCTAATTTCTGCAAACACTTAATGTACTGTCTTTGTTAGTTTATTAACTTGCATCACTATCAAAGTATTCTTTTATCAGTGCAGTTTACTGCGGCTAAACTATTTGCGCGGCTAATAAATATATTTTAACTTTTATTTATTCCGCCAAATAAGCAAAGCCACATCTAATCTGCGCACGTAATAGCTATATCTAATTTTTATGCCATTAATGTTTTTAATTAGGCATAGGCACTCTTGTATCTATTTTTTAAAAAGTAAAAGGGAAATTAACTATGAAATCATTAAAAGTAGCCGCTAGCTTATCTGTTAGATCTTGTTTCGATATCGACAGAGAAGTCGTCAACGTATTAACCACAGATTTTTGCGATGTGGGCGCGGCTGTAGTCTCTGTTGATGATGTTAGAAATGGTATTGTTGAAAAGATTAAAAATACTGGGTTGAAACTACCGATTTTCGTTTCAGTTTGTTGCGAAGAAACTTTCCCGGATGATGTTTGCTCATCTATTACTGGGGTATTTGAACTCTGTGGCGATAACACTGACTTCTACGGAAAACAAGTTGAAACCGCCGTCGATAAATATGAGCAAGCACTGCTACCTCCTTTCTTCGGCACATTGAAAAAATACGTTGAAATGGGTAATTCCACCTTTGCTTGCCCAGGCCACCAAGGCGGACAATTCTTCCGTAAGCATCCTGTTGGTCGTCAGTTTTTCGACTTTTTTGGCGAAACGATTTTCCGTGCCGATATGTGTAATGCCGACGTAAAATTAGGTGATTTACTGATCCATGAAGGCGCGCCGCTTGCAGCACAAAAATATGCAGCCAAAGTCTTTAATGCTGATAAAACCTACTTTGTACTTAACGGGACTTCATCTTCAAATAAAGTGGCGACCAATGCACTATTAGCTAAAGGCGACCTGGTATTATTTGACCGCAATAACCACAAATCAAATCACCATGGCGCGTTAATTCAAGCCGGTGCAACACCGATTTATTTAGAAACCGCGCGTAATCCCTTCGGTTTTATTGGTGGCATTGACGCTCATTGCTTCCAAGAGTCCTATTTAAGAGATCAAATTCGCGAAGTAGCCCCAGAAAGAGCCGATGAAAAACGCCCATTCCGCTTAGCGATTATTCAACTCGGCACCTATGATGGCACTATCTATAATGCTCGCCAAGTTATTGATAAAATTGGTCATCTGTGTGATTACGTCTTGTTTGACTCGGCTTGGGTCGGTTATGAACAGTTTATCCCTATGATGAATGACTGCTCGCCACTCTTGCTCGAACTGACCGCTGAAGATCCTGGCATTATCGTGACTCAGTCGGTGCATAAACAGCAAGCTGGCTTCTCACAAACATCACAAATTCATAAAAAAGATAAACATATCAAAGGTCAAGATAGATACTGCAACCATAAACGCTTCAACAATGCTTTTATGATGCATGCCTCTACTAGCCCCTTCTATCCTCTATTTGCGGCGCTAGATGTGAACGCGAAAATGCATGAAGGCGCAAGCGGACGTTACCTTTGGCGCGAAGCGGTAAAAGCCGGTATCGAAGCACGTAAGCTACTGTTGAAAAAGTGCAAATATATCAAACCATTCGTTCCGACAATGATAGATGGCCGCCTATGGCAAGACTATGAAACTGAACAAATGGCCGATGACTTACGCTTCTTCGAATTCGAACCCGGTCAGAAATGGCACTCCTTCGAAGGTTATGAAAAAGGTCAATACTTCGTTGACCCTTGTAAGTTCCTATTAACAACACCTGGTATAGATGCAGAAACCGGTAGATATACCGACTTTGGTATTCCAGCAACTATTTTGGCTAACTTCTTACGGGAAAATAATATTATTCCGGAGAAGTGCGACTTAAATTCGATTTTATTCCTGATGACGCCTGCAGAAGATATGGCCAAGATGCAACATCTGGTCTCGCAAATATCTCGATTCGAGAAATTAGTCGATGAAGATGCGCCATTATCTGAAGTTTTACCTAACGTCTATAACGCAAATAAAGAGCGTTATCAAGATTATACCATCCGCCAACTCTGCCAAGAAATGCACAATCTTTATGTCAGTCATGACGTAAAACAACTGCAGAAAGAAATGTTCCGCAAAGCGCATTTCCCAATCAAAGTCATGGATCCACAGGAAGCAAACCTAGAATTTATTCGTGGCAAAGTTGAATTAGTCCCGCTATCTAAAATTGAGGGAAGAATTGCCGCGGAAGGCGCACTGCCTTACCCACCAGGAGTGCTATGTATGGTACCAGGTGAAATATGGGGTGGATCTGTTCAACGTTATTTCCAAGCACTCGAAGAAGGTATCAACTTATTACCTGGATTCTCGCCAGAACTACAAGGTGTTTATCTCGAAAATACTCCGGACGGCAAAATTCAAGCAATGGGCTATGTACTAAATAAATAATGAATACTGACTGCAGAGTTTATTAACCCCGCTCTGCAGTCAATTTCATACTCTCTATAATAAGTCACCTACATTAGGTTATTAGTATGAGTAAATCAGAAAATAAAATTGGCGTCGTCCAATTAACCATTATCACCATAGTCAACATGATGGGTTCGGGCATTATTATGCTGCCAACCCAATTAGCTCAAGTCGGTACTATTTCGATTTTATCTTGGTTAGTCACGGCCGCTGGTTCAACTGCCCTCGCCTACGCCTTTGCCAAGTGCGGTATGTTCAGTAAGAAATCCGGTGGTATGGGCGGTTATGCCGAATATGCCTTCGGCCGCTCTGGCAACTTTATGGCCAACTACACCTACGCCGTTTCGCTGCTCATTGCCAACGTCGCAATTGCTATTTCGGCTGTAGGTTATGCCGCTGTGCTGCTAGATGTAAACCTAAGCCCTATGGCCATTTGTCTTGCAACCATTGGCGTACTTTGGCTGGCAACGATTGCTAACTTCGGTGGTGCTCGGATTACAGGTCCCGTGAGTAGCGTGACTGTGTGGGGGATTATTCTGCCCGTGATTGGCGTGTCGTTAATTGGTTGGTTCTGGTTCGACATCGATCTCTATAAAGGCGCATGGAACCCGCATGATATGCCATTCTTCAAAGCGTTAGGCGGTTCTATCGCCATGACTTTGTGGGCATTCCTTGGTTTAGAATCGGCCTGTGCTAACTCAGAAGCCGTCGATAATCCAGAGAAAAACGTCCCTATCGCAGTAATGGGCGGTACCTTAGGCGCGGCTGTAATTTATATCGTCTCTACCAACGTTATTGCCGGCATTGTGCCAAATGCCGAACTTGCTATGTCAAACGCGCCCTTTGGTTTAGCCTTCGCACAAATGTTTAACCCTGTGGTCGGTAAAATCGTGATGGCGTGCGCCATTATCTCTTGTACTGGTTCACTGTTAGGTTGGCAGTTCACTATTGCCCAAGTGTTTAAAGCCTCTGCCGATGAAGGATTCTTCCCTAAAATCTTCTCTAAAGTCAGTAAAGCCGATGCACCAATTTGGGGTATGACCATTATCGTTTGTATTCAAACCGTTTTATCTCTGATGACCATTAGTCCATCACTGAGTAAACAGTTCGAAGCACTCGTTAACCTTGCCGTCGTCACCAATATTGTGCCTTACATACTGTCGATGGCCGCCCTTGGCATAATGCAAAGACAGCAAAAAGTACCTTTTAATAAAGCCCGTATTGCCAACGTGATTGCCGTGATCGGTGCCTTGTATAGCTTTTATGCCCTGTATAGCTCAGGCGAAACCGCAGTAATGCTTGGCGCTATGGCCACCTTCTTCGGCTGGACTATCTTCGGCGTAATTTCAAATAAAGCGCCCGTTGCCGATACACGTCCAGCCTAAATACGGTTAATACATTATCGAAAACAAATAATTAGGGGTCATAGGCTAGCCTATGACCCCTAGAGAATACCTGCTTATGGGTTATCAATAAGACTCGCCTCGCTTTTTAAAGCAAAGATCAATCCCCAAACGTCATCACCAATAACAGGCCTTATGCTCTACTCCAATGTTAGGTATTACTATTTCTCGCCATTTATCGCCTGAATACAGCGCTGCACCACTTCTGCAAAAGAGCCATCAATGCTCACTTGAATAACATCAGCTTCATCAGTAGCGGGCATTTCAAGCG
This sequence comes from Shewanella morhuae, assembly GCF_003028295.1. Lineage (NCBI taxonomy): Bacteria > Pseudomonadati > Pseudomonadota > Gammaproteobacteria > Alteromonadales > Shewanellaceae > Shewanella > Shewanella morhuae. The sequence continues at coordinate 90,407 of NZ_PYSG01000003.1, forward strand.
TGTCGAACTGACTTTTGAGCAACTCAATCGGCATAAAGTGAGCTTTTCTCGCAAACATGCGTTCTTTAACCAATTCAAAATCCCCGTATAGATGAATGAATACGACCTTACTGTTGTTCTGACGAATTAAGTCACGGTAATGGCGACGCAGCGCAGAGCAGACAATAACCCCTCGTTCAGCTTTTTGCTCAATGCTATACACAGCGTCATTAATACGCTCTAGCCAAGGGGCACGATCCGTGTCGTTAAGCGCAGAACCTGATTTCATCTTGATAATATTGGCTCTAGGGTGCAGGTCATCACCATCAATAAATTTCGCCTCTAACGCTTTTGCTACCGCTGCACCAATCGAAGATTTACCACAACTAGAGACGCCCATAAACACATAGCTATTGCCTTCTTCTGTCTTAGTCATTTTTATTAACCTCGGGCTCATTTTCAATTTTTGTTACTTCCCACCTTATCATATTACGGGTAACATGTTACCGGTAACCTCGAAAAATGTGGACAACTTAACGAACAAGGAAAAGTATCTATTATGTCTGATATGTCATTGATTCTAACTGCGCTCGGTTCAATCGCCTTACTACTATTCTTAGTGATGAAAGTAAGATTACACGCCGTGGTATCACTGATACTGGTATCGATAGTGGCAGGGCTTTTCTCTGGCATGAACCCCGCCGATATCACTAACACGATTCAACAAGGCATGGGAGGCACCTTAGGTTTTGTTGCTGTTGTGGTCGCTTTAGGTGCGATGTTTGGACGGGTAATGGAAGAAACCGGCGCGCTGGATCAGATAGCCCATACCCTGTTAAATAAATTTGGTAACGACAAAGCTCACTGGGCGATGACCTTTACGGGCTTTATCTGTGCGCTACCCCTCTTTTTTGACGTTGCGGTGGTACTACTGATTGGTATCGCCTTTGCTGTAGTTCGTAAAGGTGGTGGCAGCGTAGTTAAAATAGGGATTTCGCTACTCGCGGGTATCGCAACCTGTCAGGCGTTTCTAATTCCCGCACCAGGGCCCATTTTGGTCGCTTCCCAACTCAATGCTGATTTTGGTTACATGATAGTGTTCGGGTTGTTGGCATCCATTCCCGCGATGATTTTAGGCGGTCCACTCTTTGCCAGTCTTATTGCCAAAAAAGTCCATGTTGAGCTGCCAGCCCACGAGCAACTTGATAAAGGTGAACGAGAAGGTGGGCCGATTCCTTCATTTGCTCTATCAATCAGTATTGTCGTTTTTCCACTGCTGCTTATCGGCTTAAAAACGATTGCTTCGCGCTTTATTGATGAAAAATCCGATCTACATAATTGGCTCGCATTAATTGGCCATCCGTTTACCGCCATTTTGCTCGCCTGTTTAATCGCATTCTATGTACTGGGTGTTAGGCGTAATATCCCCAATGACCGCATTATGGAAATCTGTAGTAGTGCGCTCCAACCTGCTGGAGTCATTATTCTAGTAACGGGTGCTGGCGGCGTGTTCAAGCAAGTACTGATTGATTCTGGTGTGGGTGATGCCTTAGGGAATATGCTGGCAGGTTCGGGTTTACCGATTGTGATACTGGCATTTATTTTGTCGGCTTCTGTGCGCGTTATTCAAGGTTCGGCCACTGTGGCGATGTTAACCGCTTGTGGCCTTATCATCCCGATACTTGAGCCATTGAGCTTAGGTGGCGCTCAATTGGCGGCAATTACGATTGCCATTGGCGGTGGCTCGATTGTGCTCTCGCACGTCAATGACTCCGGCTTTTGGCTCGCTAACCGTTTTCTCGGATTATCAGAAAAACAAACGCTGCAAACGTGGACTGTGATGGAAACCATTATTGGTACGACGGGCGGCATAGTCGCAGTCATCATCTCTGCGTTTCTTTAATCACAAATAGATACATTGAATCAAAAACTCTAGGGGTGACTACAAGGTTTCCCCTAGATCAATGCGATAACCTAGCTCGATGACGGATTGTTCGATCTCTTTGCCATTTAACCTATCTAATAACTCAGTTGCTGCTATGCGACCAATATCATTTCTTGGGGTAATAATACTCGCCAATTTTGGCGTCATGGATTGGCCAATATCATGGCCATGAAACCCCGCAACACCTATCTGCTCAGGCACTTTAATCCCTTGTCTTTGGCACTCAAAAATAACCCCTGCGGCCAAATCATCGTTAGTGCAAAAAAAACTGTCCACATAGGGGTATTTCGCTAAGGTTTGTTGCAATAACGACGCTCCCAACGAAAATGACGAAGCATCATTGGTGGTCATCGCCAAAGGTGTGAGCTTAGCTTCTGCCATTGCTAACTCGTAGCCTTGCATCTTAAGTTGGGTGCGTACATCCATGCGAGCACCTAAGTAGGCAATGTGTCGATGGCCTTGTGCAATCATGGCTTGCACCATCTCATAAGCGGCAGCTGTGTTATCAAAACCGACACATTGCTGAATCGCAGGCGACACACTGTCCATCATTTCGATTACCGGAATACCCGCTGTTTCAATCATGCGTACGGTACGTGGGGTGTGGTAACTCTCAGACAAAAGTAATCCATCAATATTATAAGAGAGCAATGATGCAACCCGCTCCTCTTCTACTTCAGCCTGATAACCGTAGTGAGCCAGCATGGTTTGATAACCGCGTTGACCGGCCACATTCTCGATACCGCGCAGCACCTCTGCAAATACTTGGTTAGTTAAAGAAGGCACTAACACACCAATGGCGCGGCTAGTTGATTGAGCCAAGATTTCTGGCGCACGATTAGGGATATAGCCTAATGTTTCTAGCGCGATAGCAATCTTTTCTTGAGTACTTTGTGCCACTCTTGTTGGATTTTTTAAATAGCGGCTCACCGTCATTTTGGTTACACCAACTTGATCGGCAACATCTTGAAGAGTGGGTCTACGCTTTTTATTCATAGTATCTAATGTTAGTTAACGAACTACAGATGTGGGTGAGATGTATAGCTAAAATATCGAGTATAAACAAACAGTAGGCATAATCATCACTCAGAGATCTTATAATAGTTCATCTAGTGATACCAGCTACGGACTATTTTATCGTCTGCTTCTCGTTTTTGATAATTTACCGATAAATAGTAACTGGTAGTATTAGGCACAAAGCTCAGACGATAACGCGCCTGTATCTGCTTATTTAAGGCAAAGCATGGACATATTTCAGCAAGGCAGACTCGCGGTAAAAAAGTGATTAGATAGGGTGTTGCGGGATAATCATGCTACAAGGCCACTCCACGTTCTGAAATGGCCTTGTTATATTGGTCGGCAGCTAAAAAGTGATTACTTAACCTGTTGATTACCTTGAGAGGGTTTACCCGCAGCTTTACCACCACTTCTTGATGGATTTGTACCTTTTATCCCAGCACCGCTCTGGGTTTGAGTACCGTCTTTAGCTTGGGAGTTTGACTTAAAACCTGACTGACCAAAGGGCGCTTTAGCGCCAGGACGGCCCGAATTGGCTCCGCTGGGCTTAGCTCCACTAAGTTTAGATCCCGCTGGCTTAGTGCCATTCGCTGCGGGTTTTCCACCTTTAATGACAGGTTTTGATTCTGCGTTAGCGTTAGCCTGAGCACCACCTTTAGCCGAACCTTTAGATTTACCATCGCCTTTACGGTCATCAAACTGATTACCCGAAAAGCGCGTGAAGGCTTTTTGACCTTGGTTAGCGTCTTTCATCCACTTAGGCCCGCGTTCATTACGGCCTTCTGGCGGCACTAGTTGATGCGGACTATTGCCAATTAAATCCTCACGCCCCATGGCGGTTAATCCTTCACGGATCAATGGCCAACCCGCCGGATCGTGATAACGCAGCAAGGCTTTGTGCAAACGACGTTGGCGACCTTTTTTCGGCACTGAGACTACTTCACTGGTGTGCTTGACGTTTTTCAGCGAGTTTAACTCGGTATGATAAATCGTGGTCGCATTGGCCATGGGTGACGGATAAAAATTTTGTACTTGATCGAGCTTGAACTTACGTTCCTTCAACCACAGCGCTAAATTCACCATATCTTCGTCAGTCGTGCCCGGATGCGCCGAAATAAAGTACGGGATTAAAAACTGCTCTTTGCCCGCTTCTTTCGAGAACTTGTCGAACAGTTCTTTAAACTTATTGTAGGCGCCCATGCCAGGTTTCATCATCTTATTGAGCGGCCCTTCTTCGGTATGCTCAGGGGCAATTTTTAAATAACCGCCAACATGGTGTTGCACTAATTCTTTGACATACTCTGGATTTTCAATCGCCAAGTCATAACGCACACCCGATGCAATTAATACCTTCTTAATACCTGGCACAGCGCGCGCCGCACGGTACAAGTCGATAGTGTGTTTATGATCTGTGCCTAAGTGGCCACAAATTGATGGGAATACACAGGATAAACGGCGGCAGGTTTTTTCAGCTTTCTCGCTAGTACAACCTAAGCGATACATGTTAGCAGTTGGACCACCTAAGTCAGAAATAACACCTTTAAATCCCGGGATTTTTTGTTGAATATCTTTGATTTCTTTAACAATCGACTCTTGTGAGCGACTTTGAATAATTCGACCTTCATGCTCGGTAATCGAACAGAAAGAGCAGCCTCCAAAGCAACCACGCATGATATTAATTGAGGTTTTAATCATGTCGTAAGCAGGGATTTTATCCTTGCCATAAATCGGATGTGGTACACGTTGATAGGCTAAATCAAATACCGCGTCCATTTCATCGGTATTAAGCGGCCATGCAGGCGGATTGACCCAAACAGCGCGGTCGCCGTGGGGCTGAAATAGCGCACGAGCACAGCCTGGGTTTTGCTCTTGATGTAAAATCCGCGAAGCATGGGCGTATAAATATTTGTCTTCAGAGACTTTTTCAAATGCTGGCAGCAACACATAGGTTTTATCCCATGGCTTAGGGCGCGGAGGTTGTACACTAATAGCTTTAGGCGCTTCGTTGTCAAAAATCTTTACATCCGATGGGCCAGATAAGTTAGTACAACCTACATCATCGCCACCATAAGGGTTTTGCAGTGGTTCGATTTTATGCAGTTGGTCAATCTTGCGCGAGTCCATACCACGCCATTCTGGTAATGGCTCTTTACGGATAACGGCTGTGCCACGCACATCGTGCAGCGAACTAATCGGTTCACCTGCTGCTAAACGACGCGCGACTTCAACTAAAGGACGCTCGGCATTGCCATACATCAGCAAATCGGCCTTTGCATCAAAAATCACACTACGACGCACTTTGTCAGACCAATAATCGTAGTGGGCGATACGGCGTAAACTAGCCTCGATACCGCCGATGATCACCGGTACATCTTTAAAGGCTTCTTTACAACGCTGGGTGTATACGGTTACAGCACGATCGGGGCGCTTACCGCCAATATCTCCGGCGGTATAAGCGTCGTCAGAACGTAAACGGCGGTCAGCGGTATAACGGTTGATCATTGAATCCATGTTGCCAGCGGTTACGCCGAAAAACAGGTTTGGTCGGCCCAGTTGCATAAAGGCATCTTTACTCGACCAATCGGGCTGAGAAATAATTCCCACACGATAACCCTGCGCTTCTAGCATTCGGCCGATCACTGCCATACCAAAGCTTGGATGATCCACATAAGCATCGCCTGTGACTATGATAACGTCACAGCTATCCCAGCCTAGCTTATCCATCTCCTTGCGAGACATAGGTAAGAAAGGCGCAGTACTGTCGCCTGTAGCCCAATACTTGGGATGACTAAAGAGTGTGGATTCAACTTGCATCGTGTATGACCCGAAAACGTAATGTCAAATAAAGGCAGCACAGAAAGAGCGATGCCAATTTAGGGACGCGGAGTATAGCAGGCAACGAAGGATAAGTACGATTAAAAAAACATCAACCAAGGTGTGTTGGAGGGTATTTAAGCCCTAAGTGTAATACCCTTAAATCCGCTATGGATATGGCCTAGGGCGAATCCCACCCTGTAAGACTACCATCCTCCCCTTGCCAGCCCTTGGATAAAATACAACATATCCACCAACGCTAAACTGATAATCACTAGCCAAGTGAGTAACACGCCCCAAAAACGACCAAAATGATAACCACCTTGGCCGTGAGTTAACCCAATAGCATGCAGTAAGCGTGCGACTATCCACACAGTACCAAAGCAATGCAAATAGAATACAGGCAAACCAGCCGACTCAGCCACCAGCATTAAAATCAATACAATAGGCGCATTTTCCATCAGGTTAGCATGGACTCTGCACGCTAAAGAGAGCGCGCTATTACCACTATCCCCAAGGCCAATCTTGTGGCTTCTTCTTAATTTTACGACTCGATAAGCTAAAGCTACGGTGAGTAATCCCGTAAGGCCAGCGTAAAGGCCAGTTACCATCATCGACATAGATATCTCCCTGTATCAAAAAACAGACTATAGCCCGAGCGGTAACAATTCAGTAATTTATTTATATTTTCGCTAAAAGGCATTAACCTTTTAACGAAAATATCGGTTAATATGCGCGCGTCATTCCCGACAATTTTTTATACAGTGAATACCCCGATTGGATAACGACGAGTTTATCGAAAAACGCAGATTTATCATCAAGCTAGGCAAGGCTTTACATAAATTTGGCACCCCCGCCTATCGGCTAGAAACCCATTTACAAACCGTCGCCCGCACCTTAGGTATCGAAGGCTATTTTTTGATTTCGCCCACATCGATGACTTTTGTATTGCAACACGATACCGATCAAGAATATAACCACGCGGCTCGAGTCAAACCCGGCGAGCTCGATCTCGGCTCACTCGCCCGTACCGACGAATTAGTTGATGAATTGACGTCAGGCAAACGCACCTTAGCAGAAGCCTTAGATCGCCTCGAAGAAATTGCCAATAAGCCTAATCCCTATGGCCCAGTATTAACTTGTTTTTCTTTTGGTACGGCAGCCGCAGCCTTTGCCATGTTGATGGGCACTGGCTGGAACGATGTGTTTTGGTCAGGACTGTTAGGTTTGTTGGTTTATGGCTTGGTATACCGCGCCGAACGTTCAGCGCGCATGGCCGAGGTGCTCGAACCCTTTGCGACTATTCTTTGTGCCGTTGCCGCCTGTGGTATAGCGCGAATCGATCCCAATATTAATATCCCAGTGGTGATCCTCTCCTCCATCATTATTTTTATTCCCGGTTTAGCATTAACCCTAGGTTTAGCCGAACTCGCCGCCCGAGATTTAATTTCAGGAACGGCACGCATCATGGATGCGACTATGCAATTGTTTAAGTTGTACTTTGGTGCAGTACTCGGCATGGCAATGGGTATCGCCGCATTTGGTGAAGCAATTCATATCGAGCCAGAAGGCTTGCCACGTTGGGCTATTTGGTCAGCGGTGCCCATTTTATCTATGGCATTAGTGTTTATCTTCAAGGCACGTATGCAAGATTCGCCTTGGGGCGTATTAGCGGGAATTGTTGCGTTTTTCTCTGCCATGCTGGGTGGACATTATTTTGGTGATTCGGTGGGGATTTTTTTTGGCGCTTTAGCCGTAGGGATATACTCCAACCTTTTTGCCCGCTGGATGAAAGCGCCCGCCTCCATTGCATTGCTGCAAGGCATCGTCATCTTAGTGCCTGGCAGTAAAACCTATATCGGACTCAATGCGTTGATTTCTGGTGAGACTATGCTCAATCAATCACACATTGGATCGCAAATTTTCCTAATTTTTATGTCACTGATTGCGGGGCTTATCTTTGCTAATGTCGCCGTACCACCTAGACGAACCTTGTAACAAAGTTTGAATATAGCGGCAGCGTACTACCCTGCAACATTCTTAAGCTAACATTAAGTAAAATAAGAAACTTATTTTACTATTTCCTTGACGAGCTGCCACTTTCCGTGTGTTATTAAATTGTAAATTGCAGAGTAAAATTATTTTTACTGCAGTCGCCAATTTCATCGGAGTGGCCTTTTATGCAGAAATTCGTCCAGTATGCATGCATTCTACCTTACTGCATTAGCAGCTGTCTCAATGTAGCCCTAGCAGAAGCCATTAAGTCTGAACCAAAAATTCCAGAAACTAAAAAAATCAGCAAAATAGTCGTGGTTAATAACCCCATTTTTGATGAATCCGCTCCCGATGCTTTTTTTATCCACCGCTGGGCTAACGCCTTACATATTAATACTAAAGAATATGTGGTCCTCGATAATCTGACGTTTAACGAAACTGATAGTATCAGCCAAAAAGATCTCGACGAATCCCAACGGCTTCTACGTGCAGTTCCCTACATTCGCGATGCTAAAATTTATGTTGCCGAAAAAGATCCCGAAGCCGATACCGATCCGGCAGTTGAATCTGTTGTCGTCGAAACTTGGGATAACTGGTCCTTACTCCCGACTGCAAGTTTAAGTAGTTCAGGCGGTGATACTCGTTATTCTTTTGGCGTCAAAGAAGATAACTTATTTGGAACAGGTATCCGCACCCGCCTCAAATACCAATCTAATGAATCACGTAACGGCTATGCCTTTGCCTTTGAAGCCCCACTCAGCATTATCAAGCACGGTATCCTTGCAGCCGAATTTTATGATAATAGTGACGGCCAAGCCAAACACGTTTATGTCAGTAAGCCATTCTATTCACTTAATACTAATACCATGTATTCAGCAGAGTTTTTAGATGAGAACCGTATCGATACGCTGAAGCAAAATGGTGAGGATGTGAACGAATTCGAGCACACCATTGATTATCTAAATCTACAATATGGCTGGTTAATTAATAAAAATAGTGAACATCTGTCCCGCATTATTACTGGCGTGACACAAGATAAACATGAGTTCGCCAACACTGAACTCTATCCTGCATCCATGCTCCCCCAAGATAGGGACTTTATGTATCCTTGGGTCGGCTACGAGTTTATTCAAGACGATTTCTATGTACTCAATAACGTGCATCTCATTACTAATAATGAAGACTTTAACCTAGGTTGGCACCACTACGTACAACTCGGCCTAGAAACCAATGACGTTGACAACAATAGCCCCCTTGGCTATCACTTTAAGTGGCAAAGTACTGGTGGTTATAAGTTTGATGATCAGCTATGGCTATTAGAAATGGGCGGTACAAGTACCATCGCCACCAGCCAAAAAGACACTTACACAGTGGATATTCAAGCTGAATATTTCTATCAAATTCATCCTAAGTGGACGGCTTACGGTAAAGCTTGGGCTAGCCTTTCACAAAATACTTATCTGGATCTCACCAAAGGACTAGGAGATGAAACTGGCATACGCGGTTATCCTAATGAATATCAACAAGGGGATAATCAATGGTTGCTCACCGCTGAGATACGCAACTACCCCAATATTAATTTATACCAACTGGCTGAAATCGGCTGGGCAGTATTTACCGATTTGGGCCAAGCCTCTGGTGGTCAACTCGCCGATAATAACGAGGTCAGCGGCCCACTGGGTAGTATAGGCATTGGTGCACGGATTTATTCTTCACGGTCTAGCTATGGCAACGTTGCACATATTGATTTCTCAGTCCCTTACACTGGAGGGGAGGCAACCAATAGCTGGGAATGGCGATTCTTAGTAAAGCAGAGTTTTTAAGTATTAACGCGCCCAGCCTTAATCAGGCCGACAAAAACTGTCTGATTAACAGCTAAAGCATTAACTTTAAAGCATTAAATTAACTGTAAATAAAAGCGCTGCATTAGCACACTATGCCAGAGGCACGACCGATTCACTTAAATTAATAAAGCAAAACATTGCTGACATTTTTCACGATAAATGATGATCGCAGACGAGATATTGAAACTGACCCAATTTATAAGCATGCCTTAAGCAAAAAATTGAACATATTGTCGTCATGTCTTAGTTACAGTACAAAGTACAACCACTATTGATGACGTCCTTCACTTATCATTCGATAGGTAAAAATTACCCAAAATAGGTAACTTCTACAGTAGCAGGGCAACATCCCTCAAGGAACAACCAAGCTAAGTAACTGTTATTAAACACTTATATAATATGGCACATCGATTGCTATTATTAAAATCAAGTACAGTATGTTGCTGTATTTTTAAGTGTTTTCCAAGGAGGCTCCTATGGCCAGCTCAAAAAGTACAACAAATGACGCTAACACCACTGCCACTGTAGATTCACTCGTTACCGCACCCGTTACAGCAAAAGCCACTGAAGCAACGCACCATGCCGTTGATGCTGTAGCAGTAAAAGCCGCCTCCGCTGAAGATGCATTGCGGAAAACAGCCGCGAGCTCACAAGAAACTCTTGCTCATAAGCAAGAAGAAATCAAACAACAGCTACACGATTCATACAGTAAAACACGTGAGTTTGCCGTACAAAACCCACTCGCTACTGCAGGGATCGCATTTGCAGCAGGTGCGCTGTTAACAGCTTTATTACGTCGTCGCTAAGATTACATTATGCATAGCCGTGAAAGCTCTACCGCTCCTGCGCAAAAACCAACCCAACCTATTTATACGGGTCCGGGGCAGGCTGCACCTACGCAGTCGCCCCAAAATAGCACGGTAGAGCAAGCCATAGAGCAACTATCATTGATAGCTGCGCTAGGTCATTCAGTAAAGCAAAACTATATTAATCAGTTAATGCTGGTTGAGAAAATAGCTAGCGCAGAGTGGCAACTTAGCGGCCGCAGCCTTATCATCGCTGCGGCATTAGTAGTTTGCTTTGGTGCTGGCATAATCCTATTTTGGGGCAGCATATTGTTAGTGCTAGGTTATTTGCTATTTCAGCTAAGCAACTCAGTATTAATCACCGCGTCTACTTTAGTGATATTGCAATTTATTCTATTATTCTGGTGCTGGCGCAGCCTTAGCTATGTGCTTTCACAAGTCGGCTTTTCAAATACTTGGCAGCAGCTACGCCTTTTGTTCTTTACCACACCACAAGAACAGGAAACTCAACATGCTCATTCAACGCTTACTGAAAAAGCAGCAGGTAACACTCGCTGAGCTAACAGAGCAAAGCCGGCTGCAAAATGAACAGCTACAGGCAAATAGCCAACGACTGACGCACCATATTCGTACTTTTATGGGGTCAACGCCTGGTTTAGTGATGAGTTTTGGTCTTGGTTGCTTGTTTCAGCTGCGCCATAACAGCACCGTCAAGTTAGTACGTAGCCTGTTTGGTTTGCGGTGGATAACCAAACTCTAAACATCTAACAAAAAGTATCTCAAAAATATGTGAATACGGTTCTAGAGAAGGCTTTTTGAAGTATCGCTGTATTAAAATAGGTATACAGCACCAGTCGCATAATTGTGACGATAGGTATAATAGGCTGGAATGATCCCGCTAAGATATTGAGTGATATGAATTGTTATTTAAGTAATAAAAAGCCCGTTTGTCTTTTAAAGACAAACGGGCTTTTTATTGAATGAGGTGAGTTGGCCGATAAGCCGGGTCCTGTCTTGGACAGTCATTCATCTAGGCCTGCAATCGCTCACAGGCTCAAGCGACCTACCCGGTTCCAACGCGAGCCACGCCATACGGAACCCTATTTGGTCTTGCTCCGGGTGGAGTTTACCTTGCTACGAACTATTGCTAGCCGCACGGTGCGCTCTTACCGCACCCTTTCACCCTTACCGACCTGATAAATCAGGCAGGCGGTCTACTCTCTGTTGCACTTGTCGTCGGTTCACACCGCCCAGGCGTTACCTGGCACCCCGCTCTTTGGAGCCCGGACTTTCCTCCCCGTTCTATTGAACGCGGCGACTGTCTGGCCAACTCGGCGCGGATTATAGCCTAAGCCACCCTGATGCACCACAGATAATCCGTTCATGGTAGTTTTAGCGCTTATAAATCAGACTCTAGGCCATATTTATACAGAGCATTCTTTTTAAGTCCATGAATTTGCGCGGCAATTGCAGCGGCTTTCTTGAGCGGCAATTCTTCGCACAAGAGTTTAAGCGTATTAATAGCTACCGTAGGGATGCCTTCGTCATCACTCACATGGTGACCATGCACCATCAGCACGATTTCTCCCTTCTGCTGGTTAGGATCTGTGCTCACTTTAGCGAGCACTTCTGACACTGGGCCAGATAAAAAGGTTTCAAAGGTTTTAGTCACTTCACGCGCCATCACCACATGGCGATCGCTGCCCAGCACTTCAACCATAGTCGTTAAGCTATGCTCTATGCGATGTGGTGACTCGTAAAAAATCAACGTGCGTGGATCTTCTTTTAATGCCAATAACTTATCAGCACGGGCTTTTTCTTTTGATGGCAGAAAACCTTCAAAGGTGAAACGATCTGATGGTAAACCAGATGCACTCAGAGCTGTAATTGCCGCACAAGGGCCAGGTAAAGGGATCACATTAAAGCCTGATTGACGCACATGGGAGACTAAATGGTATCCAGGATCGGAAATCAACGGCGTACCCGCATCTGAAATTAGGGCGATCGATAACCCAGCGGCAAGCTGATCCACTATCCACTGCGCGCGCGCGCGCTCATTGTGATCATGCAGTGCCGTAGTTTTTGTGGTAATACCGAAATGACTCAATAACTTACCGCTGTGGCGAGTATCTTCACAAGCGATCAATGAAACCCGATTCAGCACCTCTATTGCCCGTGAGCTCATATCGCCCAAATTACCTATGGGAGTAGGAACTATGTAGAGTGCGACGCTTTGGTCCATATATACCTCTGTAATGACATGCCAAGACTTTCGTCAAGCGCGAGAGAAGGTTAAACTAGAGGCCGCATCTTACCAGAGTGAAGCCCAGTGTTAAAAAGCCTGAATACAACTAAGTTCGTTTCCGTGGCCATTTTATCGGTAATCTTGGCGGGTTGTGGTGTTTCATCGCCCAATTCCACTGGAACGACCACAACGGTTGCGACCTCATTAGCAGCTGCACCCTTGGCGGCAAATGTCTATTTAGCTCAAGCAGCTAATAGCAAGGAGGCGCAGCAACGCGATACCAACTTGCTGCTGGCGGCTCATGCCTATATAAATGCCAATGACTACGCCGCAGCGCAGAAACTGCTTAAATCAATACAGCCAAGCTTGACTCAAAGTCCAACACTACTGGCCGAACATAAATACTTAACGGCGCGTGTGCTTGAACACACATCTACCTATAGTGATGCTCTTAAAATCTTAAATTATCCAAGCAATTGGAGTCTACCAAGCTGGCAGATGACGGCCTATCACCAGTTTAAAGCGCATTTATATCAATTAAATAAACAACCAATTGAACAAGTGCGTGAGTTGAGTTTACTGGCGACTTACTTACCCCCTGCCCAAGCTAGCGAAGTGAACAATACTATTTGGCTAGTGCTGCAGCCGATGCACGAACAAACACTAAAAGCTTTTACCCAAGAGGCTAAAAATCCGGTATTTACCGGTTGGTTACAACTGGCTTATATCGCTAAGCATTACGCCGTTGACCCCTCTCAATTAGTGCGCTACTTAGGCGAATGGCAAAAGCAAAACCCTTATCACCCTGCTGCAGCCAAATTACCTGCCGATTTAGACCGAGCTTTAAATGCGAAGCCGTTTACACCGAAAAACATTGCTGTGCTATTACCACTGACTGGTTCAAGAGCTAACGCCGCTAATGCGATTCGCCAAGGCATACTCGCCAGTTATATGGCGAAGCAAAACGATCACGTCGCTGTTAACTTTTTTGATACCGCCGACGATGCCGCCAGAGCTTATCAACAAGCCGTTGCTGCAGGTGCCGAGTTTATTATTGGCCCATTACTACCAACTGAAATTGAACAACTGCAAGTGATGAATGCGACGAACGCTGCCACCATTAATGCAGCGGCCAACGCCGCTAATACTACCAATCCAGAAAAAATAGCCAATACCGTGGCTATCGCGCCGCCGGTGCCACAATTATTTTTAAATCAAGTGGATAAGTTTACCCCAGATCCAACGAAGTTTTACTTTGCACTATCACCCGCACAAGAGGCGGCCGATGCGGCGGAGCATTTATATCAAGATGGCGTAACAAAGCCATTACTACTCGCCAGTAATGATGCACTGGGCAAGCGTATGGCCGAGAGCTTTATTCAAGCGTGGAAAAAGAAAAGCGACAACGCGGTCGAAGTCTATTACTACGATGGCGGCGACCAAATGAAAACCACAGTGCAAGATGCCCTCGGTGTGCGTGAGAGCCAAGCCCGCATTGCCCGCATTAAAGAACTGGTGGGTAGCTCTGTACAAGCAGACTTCCGCTCGCGCCAAGATATCGATGCCATTTATATGATTTCGACGCCGCAAGATCTTACCTTATTAAAGGCATTTATTGACGTTAATTTCAGTGTGTTCACTCAGCCTGTACCGCTATACACATCAAGCCGCAGTCGAGTTGAGAACGAAAGTACCCAAACAGCACAAGATTTAAATAATTTAACCTTAAGTGATGCGCCGTGGTTGATGCAGAACGGCGAAGAAAACCTGATGGTCAAAACCTTATTCCCTAGCTGGAATAACAACCAGAAGCGTTTGTTTGTAATGGGTTATGATGCAATGGACTTGATTGGCCGTTTGGCACAAATGCGATCCTTTACAGGTTACCAATACAATGGCCGTAGTGGCGCATTATCGGTGAGCCCTGATGGCATAGTTAACCGTCAATTAAGCTGGGGACGTTACCAAAGAGGCAGTTTTCGTCAGTTATGACACTCGGACAGCAGGCAGAAGCACACGCCCAACATTACCTTGAACAACAAGGTTTAACGTTTGTCGAACGCAATGTCCGCTATCCGTTTGGCGAAATTGATCTCATCATGCGCCATAAAAGCCATTGGGTATTTGTCGAAGTGAAGTATCGCTCGGCAAATCTATATGGCGGTGCATTACAAGCATTAAGTCGTGCACAAATGACCCGAATTCGTAAGGCTGCCAGCCATTATTTACAACTTAATCGGCTCGATGTGCCCTGCCGTTTTGATGTCATAGCGATAGAGACCGAGCAAATTCATTGGCTGATTGATGCTTTTTAAACAGCAAAAGTCAGAAAGTGATAATACAAATTATTTTTAACGTCTGTGCCTCAACTCCCGCGCGGAAATATGGCATGATAGCAATACTTTATCCCGAAAGGATTTATCCATGTTAGAACGCATTAAAGACAGCTTTACTGAATCTATCCAGACAAAAATCGATGCAGCCGAAGCACTGCCAGAATCTATCGCCAAAGCGGCAGAGATGATGGTGCACTGTCTTTTGGGTGGCCATAAAATTCTTGCCTGTGGTAACGGCGGCAGTGCTGGAGATGCACAGCACTTTTCTGCTGAGCTACTCAATCGCTACGAGATTGAGCGTCCACCCTTACCGGCTATCGCCCTGTCTACCGACACATCGACCATTACAGCCATCGCCAACGACTATAGCTATGATGAGATTTTCTCAAAACAAATCTTAGCCTTAGGTCAACCTGGTGACATTCTGCTGGCAATTTCTACCAGCGGTAACTCAGGTAACATAATTAAAGCCATGGAAGCCGCATTAAGCCGCGACATGACGATTGTTGCGCTAACGGGTAAAGATGGTGGCGCGATGGCAGGCCTGATGAGCGTGGGTGATGTGGAAATACGTGTACCCTCAAACGTCACCGCACGTATTCAAGAAGTGCATTTATTGGTGATCCACTGCCTGTGTGACAATATTGACCGCACACTCTTCCCGCAGGACGAGCAGCAATGAGATACGCTGCCCCACTGTTAATAGTTTGCTTGCTGCTACAAGGCTGCGCCGGTGCTGTTATGGTGGGCGCAGTGAGTGGCGCTATGATGGCCAATGACGAACGCACCGTTAAGACTCAGATCGATGATACCAATACAGATTTTAGGATCACTAGTGCACTGCTAGAACAAGAAGATCTTAAAAAACAAACGAATATCACTGGTGTGTCAGTCAATGGCAATGTGCTTATGATAGGCCAAGCGCCCAACTCTACGTTAAGAGATAAAGCGATTAAGGTTGTACAAGATCTAAAGCTAGGCGGCAAGATCCATAATCAGATCCGTATCGGTAACCCGACTTCGTTCACCACACGCAGCAACGACACTTGGGTTACGACCAAAGTAAAAGGCCGCATGCTTAACGAAAAGGATTTAGATGTAACACGGATTAAAGTCATTACTGAAAACGGAGAAGTTTTCTTGCTCGGTGTTATCCATCGTTCGCAAGCAGACCTAGCCGTTGATATTGCCCGTAATACCGCTGGTGTACGTAAAGTGGTTAAAGTATTTGAATACACAGAGTGATTTAATAATTTGGTACTTTTAAACTTAAGCCTAAGTGCTGAGCTTGCTCACGTACTTAGGCTTAGTACGTTAGTCATGATTTTAGCGTAATGGTATCTGCCACTTTAGGTACCGAGGTTAATACTTTAGGCGTCGATTTTAGAAATAGTGAGCCTAGCCAAGGTAAAAATAACGAAGGCAATACAATTAAAGCCGCGCCGAGCCAACTTAAGTTATCCAACCACTCATCAAATAACAGCCAGCCTAAAAATACGATAAATAATAAACCCGTATATTCAGCAATAGCGATATCACTGGCCTGTGCCTTACGATAAGCCAGTACGCACAACCAATGGTATATGAGTAAAAAGACATTGCTCAATAAAGCCACGCCCACCAGCTCCCAACTTAAACCCGCAACGCCTTGAAATGCCACAATCACTATCGTTGCCGGAATACCCAGCAAGTTATATAGCATTAGTGTTAATACGGGATGCTCGGTATGAGGAACCTTTTTTAGGGCTAACTGGTTTACCGCAAAAGTAAAAGCAGAAAATAATACCGCAACGCCATACCAGTTCATTTCGCTCGGACGCAGGATAATCAAAATACCCGCAAAACCTAAGCCAGTACAGATAGTTTGAGCGGTGGTGATCCGCTCCCTCAGGAAAAAATACCCCATTAAGATGATCATTAAAGGTGCCGAGTAAAATAACGAACTCACGGTTGCTAGCGGCAAAGCCATTAAACCAATAATTAAAAAAAGCGCGCCAACTGAGCCGATGTTGGCACGCCAAAGGTGAACTGAAATATGTGTCGTCATCGGCCGCTGTGAATATAGCCATACTGGTAACAACATAAATACTGAGGAAATCTGTCTCACAAGGAGAAAAGTCGAAGCACTGGTATCGCTTGGTAACCACTTGATCGACACATCATAGAAGGCACTAAATAGATTACCCACTATCAATAAAATTAAACCGATCATGACTGGGCGCTGCATTATTTAACATCCATAAATCTCAATGGCCGCATAATAAAGCTCGCAAGACTTAAGCTAAAGTGATGCTTTCTCATGCTAGATGAATTAGATTCATACTAAAGCCTTTAGATATTGAAAATAATGAGAAAGCTACCACCACTGCGTGCACTACAAGTGTTTGAGGCCGCCGCCAGACAACAGCATTTTTCTAAGGCCGCCGATGAGTTATGTATTACTCAAAGCGCCGTTTCGCACCAAGTGCGAGTATTAGAAGAATATTTTGGCGAGCTGCTGTTCAACCGCCAGGGACGTAAGCTCCAGCTAACCCCTAAGGGACACGGATTATTTCTAGAGTTAGAACGGATATTCAATGAATTAAGCGACCTTAATTTTAAGGTTGCCGATACGCACAATCAACAGCTCTGCCTAGCCGTTTATAGCTCATTCTCGGTGAAATGGCTGATCCCACGACTGGCCGATTTTCGTCGCCAATATCCGAGCGTGAAAATCCGCCTCGAAATGATTACCCAAGATCCGGACCTCAGCACCAGCACGGCAGATATCTTTATCGCCGGTAAACTTAATCAACGCGGTTATTGGCAACAGTTACTGCATAAAGAACGACTAATTCCTGTGTGCAGCCCAAGCTTTTACCTTAAATGGCGTGACATTAATCTGAATAATTTTCAGCAGCAAGCCCTGCTCGTTGTCGATGAAGGGCCGTTAGGGCTCGACTGGCACAAATGGTCATCAGCACATCAAATCCCACTTGATAATGAACAACAACATGTGTTTAGCCATATTGTGATGGCAATTGAAGCTGCGATTGCAGGCCAAGGTTTAGCTCTAGCGCCAGATTTTATGGTGACTGGCGATATCGCCACCGGACGTTTAGTCGCCTTAAACCTCCCCGATGTACATACCGGATTTGAATTTACTTTCTTTTGTAAACAGCGCCGTTTATCGGAACCTGCAATTGCAGCCTTTTCCTCTTGGCTTAAATCACAGGCCTAAGGGAATTTTTGAGCATAAAAAAGCCGACGCAGGCGTCGGCTAAATAATTGATATAAATTAAATTAATAAACCAATTTTTTCATAAACTTTTTTCAGTGTCACTTCAGCGCGTGCTTGAGCATTTTCGGCCCCCGCCCTCATCACTTGGTCCAAGTAAGCGTTATCGCTACGAATTGCGCGATAACGCTCTTGCAGTGGCTCTAACATGCTCACAACCGCTTCGCCCGCGGCGCCTTTTAAATGGCCATACATCTTGCCTTCAAATTCGGCTTCTAAACTTGCAATACTCTGGCCCGTCACACCCGACATTAAACTGAGTAGGTTAGATACTCCTGGCTTATTGTCCACATCAAAACGTACCACTGGCGGCTCTTCGCTATCTGTCATAGCTTTTTTCAGCTTCTTCAGCACTGATTTAGGATCTTCCAGCAGGCCGATAACGTTGTTACGGTTCTCGTCTGACTTCGACATCTTTTTCAGCGGCTCCTGCAGTGACATCACTTTAGCGCCATGCTCTGGAATAAATGGCTCAGGGATAGTGAAAGTATCACCATAGGCATTATTGAAACGAGTGGCGATATCACGAGTTAACTCAAGGTGTTGCTTTTGATCTTGGCCTACGGGGATTTCGTTGGCTTGATAAAGCAAAATATCTGCCGCCATCAGTACCGGATAGTCAAACAAACCCACGTTAATGTTGCTTGCGTGCTTTTGTGACTTATCTTTAAATTGAGTCATACGGCTCAGCTCACCCATTTGGGTGTAACAGTTTAATGCCCAAGCTAATTGAGTGTGTTGCGGCACCTGTGACTGAATAAACACTGTGCTTTTTTTAGGATCAACACCACAGGCCAAATAGAGAGCTAAGGTATCTAAACACGCCTCGCGCAGTACTTTAGGATCTTGACGTACGGTAATGGCATGTAAGTCGACCACACAATACAGACAGTCATGACTATCTTGCATCGCAACCCATTGACGCAATGCACCCATGTAGTTACCTATGGTTAATTCGCCGGACGGCTGCGCACCGCTAAATACTATGGGTTTGGTCATTACGTCATTGCTCCACTATTGTATAAATGATAAAGAAAAAGGCATTAAAAAAGACTAAATACGGGTCAACACTTATTGCTTAGCAGGATTTACCCAGTTCAAAATGTCGCTAAACTGCTCACATACGGCGTCTGGGCCGCTGAGCCCAATATCTTCACCGTAGTTGTAGCCATAGGTCAAGCCGATTGATGCTATCCCCGCTGCTTTCGCGGCTAAAATATCATTTCTAGAGTCACCTACCATCAATAACTGACTTTTCTCTAATTGCCATTCACGTAATACATGCTGCAGCGGTAAAGGATCAGGTTTCATTTTGGCGAGCGTATCGCCACCTAACACTAAACTGAAAAAGTCGTTAATACCAAAGGCATTAAGTAACGGTAAGGTAAAACGGTAGGGCTTGTTCGTCACCACCGCCAGCTTATAACCAGCATCGAACAAAGTTTGTAGTACTGAGTGTACATCAGCATAAAGCACACTGTGCTTTTCAAGATTCTCTTGGTAATGATGCATAAAAGTTGGCATCGCAGCATCGAGAGCGGTTTGCTCAACATCCAATCCCAAGGCATGAGTCATAGCGCGGCGCATTAACATTTCTGCGCCATTCCCCACCCACGTCCGTACCTGAGCTTCTGTGCAACTACTTAACCCCAACTCAGCCAAGGTCGCTTGAGTTGCCACAGCTAGATCGGGCACGCTATCAATCAGCGTGCCATCAAGATCAAATGCAATCGCTTTAATTTGATCCCACATATTTACGCCCCAACTTTAGCAAGTTCAGCGCGCATTTCATCTACTACGGTTTTGTAATCAGGCTGACTAAAAATAGCCGAACCCGCGACAAACATATCGGCACCAGCGGCAGCAATTTCGGCAATGTTATCAACTTTAACGCCGCCATCGACTTCTAAGCGAATATCAAAACCACTAGCATCAATGCGCGCCCGCACTTGGCGTAATTTATCTAATGTTGATGGGATAAAAGATTGCCCGCCAAAACCTGGATTGACTGACATCAACAAAATAACATCAAGCTTATCCATCACATGATCGAGGTAATGTAGCGGAGTCGCAGGATTAAACACCAGGCCCGCTTTACAGCCGCACTCT
Source organism: Shewanella morhuae (assembly GCF_003028295.1). Taxonomy (NCBI): domain Bacteria; kingdom Pseudomonadati; phylum Pseudomonadota; class Gammaproteobacteria; order Alteromonadales; family Shewanellaceae; genus Shewanella; species Shewanella morhuae. The sequence continues at coordinate 110,774 of NZ_PYSG01000003.1, forward strand.
TTAATCAACTGTAAAGTACGATCAACGTGTTCGGAGGCTTCTGGATGGAAAGTAATAATAGAGGCTCCGGCTTTAGCAAAATCAGGCACGATACGGTCAACTGGTTTCACCATTAAATGCACGTCAATATCAGCGGTAATACCGTAATTACGTAACGCTTGGCACACCATAGGGCCAATCGTTAAGTTAGGAACATAATGGTTATCCATCACATCAAAATGCACTACGTCGGTTCCCGCATCTAACACGGCTTTTACATCATCACCTAAACGGGCAAAATCGGCAGATAAAATCGATGGAGCGATCAAGAATGGACGCATAGGGCACTCGCTGCTATTTGAATAAAAGTACTTTATTTTACCCTGAGCTAAGCTAAGCCTCTATAGCTAAAGCCACATTTCGAGTAATTGATACGTTATCGCAATATAAGCAATACTGCATTTTTTGTAACGGTGGGAGTCGATTGTGATCTCTATTAGGTTATACAGGCTAATCTTTCATCGCGCTTTGGAGAGTATTGCTAAATTTTTGTTCATAAACTAAACGAGTTTGTTATACTCGAGGCGCAGTAACTGGTAATTTGAAAGGAAATGTTATGAATGGGCGTTTTAGTCAACTTTTACACTATGTTAAGTCAGTGACATTTAAATCATCGATGATGCTAGCCTTTACTGTCGCGGTGGTGGCAACATTAGCCTTTGGTGTTGAAAAAATCACCGAAAATACCGAAACAGCCTCTTGCGCTTGTAACCCCGGGACACGTTACAACACGACTCTACCTAGTAGTCATCCCAATAATCGCTGCACCGATCAAGCACAAACCTTAAGCTGGAAAACATGGTTTACCGGTAAAAACCGTTCGAGTCAGTTCCACTTCGTTGATCTACTTGAGTTATTACAGGGTCATCAGGATAAACCGATGGATGATCTTAAGCCCACTACCTCACATCTTGCCTATTGATGCTTAACCGTCTTTGGCGAGTATTTCACAGTACCCTTGCCGCCTTTTTCGGTGTGCAAACTCACAACAATCGCCAGAAAGATTTTCAAGCTGGGTCACCAATACCTTACATCATCATGGGTATTGTACTGGCTATTATCTTAGTAGCGAGCCTAATGTTCCTCGTAGGACAAGTGCTTAACTAACCGCATTAATCTGCCGTAACTAATCCTCTTTAGGATCATAATTTTCATCATACAATGCCATCAATTCATCCACCTTATGACGACCATTGCCATTTTGGCTGATATTACGCTGCACCTGAATTTTAGCTAAGTGGGCACCACGATATAATTCACGGGTTAATGGAATATCATGATTGCTGATCAATACTGGAATACCACGCTCTAAAGCGGTATGACGAGAATGACGCGCCAGCAATGCTTGATCATCTAAGCTAAAACCCGCGCCGACATAAGTCGTAAAACTGGACGTAGTCGATAATGGCGCATAAGGCGGATCGCAATAAACAACATCGCCACTGCGCGTCTGCTCAAAAGCTTTTTCGTAACCAATGCATTTAAACTCGGCACGTTGTGCTTTTTCAGAAAAAGCCCAAATTTCTTTTTCAGGAAAATAAGGTTTTTTATAGGAGCCAAAAGGTACGTTGAAGCCGCCTTTACGGTTATAACGACATAGACCATTAAAACCATGACGATTTAAATAGAGAAAATACACGGAGCGCTGGAAGGGATCGCGACATTGATTAAAATCGCTCCGTACTTGGTAGTAAGCTTCTTTTTGATTCATCGAATCCACAAACAAAGCCTTCGCAGCGGCAATGTAAACTTCTGGTTGATGCTTCACAATTTGGTATAGCTCGATCAAGTCTTGATTAATGTCACAGAGTAAATAGTTAGCGTAATTAGTATTTAAAAAAACCGATCCTGCACCCACAAATGGCTCAACTAAACGGTCTCCGGTGGGTAAATAATTGGCCAACTCATCCACCAATTTAAATTTACCGCCTGCCCACTTGAGGAAGGCTCTGTGTTTTTTTATCATTTAACTTGATGAATGCCGACAAAAATAAAGGTCATGATTGTACTCTGTTTATTCTGAAATTTCACGACTTGGGAGGCTTTCTTGTAATCGATAATCTTTCAAATCGGCCCACTTTCGAACCCAAGGCTGGTCGAGGTGATACGTTTTAACCAGTTGAGTTGCCGCATTTGACGCTAATTTACTGTTGCTATAGTTGCCGACGAGGATCACCCAACGTTGTTTATATCTAGCAATCCGAACGCCTTCGACATTACCAATACTATTTAATGTAGTGCGCAAAGTATCAATCTGAGTGACGCTCGCAATCTGTATGGTGTAACCTTTTGTTGGTTTTTTCGTATCAAAAACAGCTTTAGATATCCGTCTGCTAACCTTTTCTGCCCCCGAAGTTAAAGGCTGAACATCAGTTATTTTTGCTGGCGGCGCAGAGTCTTCAACCGGTTTATTCTCAGTAAAAGACTTACTGCTCACTTCGCCAATGTGTGTGAGGGCTGCAGCATCAGGCTCTGCATTGGGTGCTTCACCGTGGAACTGGCTCAGAGGATCAACAACTTGGTCTGCTTTTACTTCAGCTATATTGAGAACCTTCTCAATCTCAGCCTTCTTTAGTCGCTCAGCTCGCAGGGTAAAATAGGGCGCTAACACTTGCTGCCCAAAAGATAAAAACGCGGGTGAATCTATTGCCGGAAAAGTCACTGTTTCTAGCGCAGGCCGTTTAGAGAAAGGCTGAGTCACACCAAGCCATATAGCAAGGGCCAATAACACACTCACTGCGGCAATAATTATCGTCTTATATTGCTTCCAGGAAGAAACTTTCTCCGGCGGATGATGCAGGGCTTTTTCTAACAAAGTGACCACTTCCTGTGGCGTCCCCGTTTGTTTTTCAAGCTGACTGCGTACGATTTCCCTTGGGGTAAAAGGGTTTTCATCGCTATATCTCAGTAAAGTTTGATACAGTGCCTCACGTTCAGGCATGCTCAGTGGCTCAATACTGATGGGTAATATTTGTCGCCGTAATTGCTCAGGTAATTGTGGTAATAAGTCAGCTAGAAAACTTGGTGGCACCGTAAGCGTCACCGCAATATTCTTACCCGCACACTGAATTTGATTGAGGATGATGCACTCAGCCCACAGGGATTTTGGCAATAAATGCGCATCATCGATAATGATGTGTAAGGGTTTAGTTTGCGTGCTGGCAAGCCGCAACAGAGTATCGGCTAGTGGAATATCATCATCAAAAATGGGCGATGAAATTAGCTGAACCAAAATTTTACGCCGGATCTCAGCGTTATCGGCATGCATAGGACAAATCACGAATGCCGCATTGGACTCATCAAAATCAGTCGTTAATCCAGTGACTAAAGTGGTTTTACCTGAACCGCTGACACCAGAAAGCACCAGCAACTGATCACTATAGCTGGCAATATGATGCATTCTTTGTATGATGGCTTCCTGAGAAGGAAGTAAGACAGAACCTTGAAATGTCACTCGCTCACCACACAATTTTTATGCGCTGCGAATAACCTGCTCAAGAGTCGATTCAGTGACTTGGCTAAAAACATCCGCACTACCTATTGCCGTTGGAAGCACCAGTCGAATCTGACCGCTTAATACTTTTTTATCGCGTCGCATATGTTGAATGAAACTGTCGAAATCCATCGATTTCGGCGCACTCACTGGAAGATCAAAAGCTTGCAATAACTGTATGATACGACAAACTATTGACTCGTCGATAAGCCCCAGCGTCTTAGCTGTTTGAGCAGCAAGGACTGTGCCAGCTGATACCGCTTCACCATGCAACCAATTACCGTAGCCCATTTCTGCTTCAATCGCATGACCAAAGGTATGACCCAGATTCAATAAAGCACGTACTCCCTGCTCAGTTTCATCTTGGCTAACCACATCAGCTTTAATTTCACAGCAACGAGAAATAGCATAAATTAATGCTTCAGTATCTAACGTTTTTAGTGCCGTTACATTATTTTCAAGCCATTGAAAAAAATCAGCATCCCACATGATTCCATACTTAATGACTTCCGCCATTCCCGCTGAAAATTCGCGTGCAGGTAACGTATGTAAACATTGGATATCGATAAGCACGATTTGTGGCTGATAAAAAGCCCCTATCATGTTTTTACCAAGCGGATGATTTACAGCAGTTTTACCGCCAACCGAAGAATCTACTTGCGACAATAAGGTTGTTGGAATTTGAATAAAATCGATCCCACGCTGGTAACATGCCGCTGCAAAGCCGGTCATATCACCAATCACGCCGCCACCCAAAGCCACCAGCACAGAATCTCGACCATAGTTTTGCTGCAGCAATGCAGTGAAGATAGTATCTAGATGCGCTAAGTTTTTGAATTGTTCGCCGTCGGGGAGGATAACACTCTCTACTTCACCAAACGAAGCCATCGTCTCTTGTACCTGTTTAAGATACAAAGGCGCGACAGTTTCATTGGTGACGATAAGAATACGTTTTTTAAGCAGGTAGCGAGACAAGGTCTCGCCATCACTCATCAAATTCTGGCCAATATAAATGGGATAACTACGTACACCTAAATCAACCTGAATTTGCTTCATAAAGTCTACCTAAAAACCTAATTGCTCAATGATTTGATTGGCGACAATCTTCGCGCTTTGATCATCGGTTTTGACAATCACATCAGCAATTTCTTCGTACAATGGATTACGGATCTCTGCAAGATTCTCCAACACTTCTCGAGGATCATCCACTTGCAATAATGGGCGTCGCTTGTCTCTTTGAGTACGAGCAACCTGTTTGTCGATAGTCGTTTCCAGATAAACCACAATGCCACGTGCAGACAGATGATTACGGATATCTTTGCTTTGTACTGAACCACCACCGGTGGCAAGGACGATACCTTGTTTTTCAGACAAATCAGCAATAACCTGAGCTTCACGAACACGGAAGCCTTCTTCACCTTCGACGTCAAACACCCAAGCAATATCAGCGCCCGTGCGTTGTTCAATCTCTTGATCTGAATCGTGGAATTCTAAATGCAGCATTTGCGCCAGATGACGACCAATTGTGCTTTTACCTGCGCCCATAGGGCCTACCAGAAAAATATTACGTTTTTCAGCCATTTCTTGTACGTCGGAATCTTATTGAAAAGTATGCCTATATCGACTTAATATCAAGCCGACCTATATGTTACCTTGCTCTTATGAGACTAGACCGTGGATTATCTCAGTTTAGGGTCTACTATGGCAAGTCATGTGCGCTATTTATGCAAAGAATTGTATAACTTCAAGAATAAAGCCAGCATCTATTGCTGGCTTTATTCAATACATAGCAAGTGCTTAGATCTTTTCCCCAACTATTTTAGGGGTAACAAAAATAAGTAACTCTTGGCGCTCATTTTTATCAGTAGTATTGCGAAACAGGAAACCGACTAATGGAATATCACCCAGAATAGGTACTTTACTCACACGGCTGATCAGGTTTTGTTGATAAATACCGCCAAGGACGATGGTCTCACCATTATCTACCAGCACTTGAGTACCGATTCGCTGGGTATCAATTGCAACCGCAGGACCCGTTGGTGTATCGACCGTCTTCCCTTGAGAATCTTGCGTAATTTCGAGATCTAAAATAACACGATTATCAGGGGTAATTTGCGGTGTGACTCGCAGCGATAGCACGGCTTTCTTGAAGGTAACCGAAGTTGCACCGCTTGACGTTGACTCGACATAAGGGATCTCAACACCTTGCTCAATATAAGCCGACTTCTGGTTAGACGTGGTAATACGAGGGCTGGCAATAATTTCACCTTTGTTTTCTTGCTCAAGTGCACTCAGCTCTAGATCAAGAATAGTGCCGTCAGCAAGCTTAGCCACGTGGAAAGCGATACTTGCAGGATTAGTCACTGCCGCAGGTAAGTTAACGTTTAAGCGTTGATCTGGTGTGGGAATAATGCCATTAGCAATATTTTGCGCCCCTTCCAAAGTCCCTGAAGTTCCTTTACTACCCTGTTGATCGGTTACGCCCCAACGAATACCTAAGTCTTCTGAAACGTCATCTTTCACCGTTACCATGCGCGATTCAATCAACACTTGGCGTATAGGGATATCAAGCACTTCGACTAATCGATGGATATTTTCAATCGTTTCTGCAGTATCTTTTATCAACACGGTGTTAGTACGTTCATCGACGGCGACAGAACCTCGCGGTGACAGTAGACTCGAGTCGGCACTTTTAAGTAACTCAGCGATATCGACGGCTTTGGCATAGTTAATTTGTAAATATTCAGAATATAGCGGTGCTAATTCTTTAACGTCTTGCTTATTCTTAAGGTTTTGACTCTCGCGGATTGCTAACTCTTCACTAGGCGCCACCATTAAGATGTTACCTTCGATACGCTTATCCAAGCCCTTGGTTTTAAGAATCAGGTCTAGCGCTTGATCCCAAGGCACATCATCTAATCTTAAAGTAATATTACCTTCCACTGTGTCACTGGTGACTAAGTTAAAGTTGTTATAGTCAGCAATAATCTGCAATACGGTACGTACTGGAATATTTTGAAAATTTAGCGACAAAGTACGACCATTGTATATTTTAACATCTTTCTTAGTGGCAGCTCTCACAACTTTATTCATTGAAAGCCTGAATAAATTGTCCTCTTGCTTATAGCTAAATTCATACTCACCAGTAATATCGACTAAAATACGTGCAGTTAAGCCTTCTTTATATGTCTCAAAGCTTTTTACCGGTGTTGAAAAGTCTTTCACATCCATCACATATAACAGGTCGTTATTAATGTCCGTGTTATAGAGTTTCACCTCGAGTTTAGCACCGACTTGCTCAACGTTTGCAGCGACCGAACGATTATTTAAATAGATTAATAACTCACCACCGCCATTGTCATTACGGCGAAAATCAATATTTTTAATACTATTAACAAATGGGTTTTCTGCCTGAGTTTGAGTGCCGACGACTTCATCATTAATGGTGAGACGATAAGTATTACCAATAACAGCACCTTGATAAGGTTTCACCTTGGATAAACCTAACGTCACTTTTAACTGCGTATCTTGTTGCTCTGTAGTAATGTCATTAACCCCAACCTGATTAATGGGTAAACGATCCTTAGCTAAGCTCGAAATGCTGTTATCAAAAGTAAGTACCAACTCTGCTGGTGAGGCGTGGGAGTCAATTACGGGTGCAATGGCTTCATCTTCAAAGACTAACTCTAGCTCCAATTGGTGGTCAACCAACGCATGATATTTGACATCTATTAATCTATTTGCCGCAAAACTTGACGGCAAAACTCCAAATACCAGTGCGAAACCAATAATAGACTTAATTAAACCTGAAGCTATTAATGGCATTTTTATCGCGGCAGAAGATCTCATTATTTCCTCATCCTTCGCTTGTTATTCTCCAGAAAGTTCTAAATTGCTTGTCCTTTCAGACCAACAACCTGAACCATCTGGAATTAGTTCTACTACTTCAACATTTAGTGAAGTAACCTTAGAGATCCGTCCATTGAAAAAACCTAAATATTCACCCGCTCCCATTCGATAAACGTTACCGTCATTGGTTTCAATTAACGCCCACGTTGTATCGCCTTGGCTTAAAGTGCCACGCATTTTTAAATTATCTAATGGATAGGTCTCTAACCGTCCTTTTCGACGTTTTAAATCTGGCTGCAAACAATCCTTACTGGTATCAACAACTTCTTCGGTTAACTCACGAGAAGGCGGTACAAATGGACTACGCAATAATTCGGCTTGATAAACAAAGTGTTCAAATTTTGGTGGTTCTTTTAAAGGTTTAATATGAGCCACATGCTCTGCTTTGGTTGTAGTAACAAATAGCTCTAAATCACTACGATCGCCAACACATCCCATTAAAAAAAGACTCAAGGTTAATACGGGTACAAATTTAAGTAGAAATTTCATTATTTCGCCCCCTGACTAACAGGTTTTTCGGGCGGAAGTTCAGCACCTTCTTTAAATCGATAGGTTTTAGCAAGAATATCCATCGCTAAGTTGCCGGCCTCATCTCGCTTAATGGTGAAATCATGAAGACTAACAATGCGCGGCAGTTTAGCGACACCACTTACCATATTACCAATTTGATGATAATCCCCGGTTACCGACATTTTAATGGGAAATTCAATGTAAAAATCCCGCTGAATCTCAGGCTCCCAATCTAAACTTTGTATCCTAAGACCGGCATCGGTAGCGACAAAAGTCAAATCATCGAGCAGCCCTGGCATTTCATTCTCAGAAGGTAACATTTTTAGCAGTTCTGCAAATTGGATTTCCATCGTTGCTAATTGCTCTCGATACAATTTTAAATTTGCAGCAAGCTGATATTTACTGTGGAAATCATCTCGAAGTTGAAGCTCTTTATCTTGCTCAGCAACATAAACATCTATCGCATCAGAAACAACGAGAAAATAACCCGCAATAAAAACACACAGCATCAATAGAATTGCGAAAAAAGTTTTAACTTGTTTAGGCCAACCACCGATATTTTCAAAATCGATATCATTAAACTGACTGAGATCGAGCTTCATTTACTCGCTCCTTTGGTCACTTTTTCAGGCTCATCTACATTCGAGCCTTTAATTGTAATTCTTAAACTAAATTGCTGTAGCTGACGTAACTCTTCATTCTTGGTCACAATTGACTGCATATTAGGATCGGTTAGCCATTCGGAAGTTTTAACCTTGCGCATCATATTCGCGACGTTATTGTTCGATTCACTACGCCCTTCAATTAACAACAAACTGCCTTTTTTCTCTAGGCTAGAAAGGTATATTCCAGGGGGAACGATGCGCACCAGCTCATCTAATACATGGGTGGGTAAATTACGAGATTGCTGCAAATTCAGAATAATATCTGTGCGCCGTTCAATATCTTTTTTACGCACATTAATCTTTTGAATTTCGGCAATTTGCGTTTCGAGTAAACTAATTTCCGATTGCAAATAAGCATTACGCGCTTGTTGCTCCTCCGTCATCATCTCCAACAAAGAGACCGCAACGTAGACCAGTATTGCAGACGCTAAAAAAACTGCTGCTAACACACCAATGTAATCGCGTTTTTGTTTTTCTCTGGCTTCTTCGCGCCAAGGGAGTAGGTTTATGTTCGCCATTGACCGTAACTCCTTAATGCTAAGCCACATGCAATCATATATTTACTTATGCTAGGTTGCAGAGCGCTTTTAACCGATTCTTCAGCATGCAAACATCCTTGAAAAGGATCGGCAATAATCGTATGAACACCTAATTCATTAGTCAGCAAATTAGCCATACCTTCTAACTTAGAGGTTCCACCACATAATACGAGGTAGTCGACCTTATCTTTACCACTCGAGGTGCAATAGATTTGTAAAGTACGCTTTATTTGTTGTAATAACTGAGTTTGGAAAGGTGACAATACTTCGAACATATAATTTCGAGGTAAATCACCTTCTATTTTAGATTTTTCGGCTTGCTCGTAGGTCATACCGTAAAAAGACGATATTGATTGTGTAAATTGCTCACCACCAAAGGCTTGTTCCCGAATAAAGGTTGTTTCACCCGATTCAACCACTGAAAATGTGGTCATATTCGCGCCAATATCAACCATGACAACAGCTTTGTACTTTGCTCCTTCGGGTAGCTGAGCCAAAATTAATTCAGCAGAACGACCCAAAGCATAACCCTCGACGTCAACAACCTTAGCTTCAAGCTCTACACTATCGAGCGCATCGACTCTGACATCAATATTGTCAGTACGGCAGGCACTCAGTAATACATTGACTTTGGTAGGGTCAGTGCCATTTGCACTTAGGGTTTCAAAGTCAATACTGACTTCATCAAGTGAATAGGGAATAAGATTATCTGCTTCGATTTCTATCTGTGCTTCCATCTCTTCTTCACTAAGAGAAGCGTCCATATAAATCACTTTGGTCATCACTGCAGAGCCTGAAACAGAGACTGCCGCATATTTAACTGATTTAGGTAAAGTACGTTTTATGTGTCTAAGGCATTCAACAACAGAATCTGCATCACGAATATCGTGATCGTTAACGGCACCTTTTTTAATCGGCACCGCTGCATGACTCAATATTTTATATCCATCAGCAGTCTTACTGAGCAAAATGGCTTTAACTTCATGGGAACCGATGTCAATTCCTACCATTTGCGGAGCCTGACGCTTCCATAAATTAGAAAGCATATCTATTGTCGCTTGTTATTAATATTTCAGTTATAGAGATTAGCACAAAATCAACTTGTTATACGTACTTGTATAGAATGTTTCGTCATTTTACAAATGCTATTTCATAAGTCGAACTTTTTTACTTCACCAAGACGTATGCGCCTTATATACTGTTGCACTTAACGGGACATTAGGATCAATTTTGGTGAAGTGGTTAAAACGTATTGTCATAGCAATATTCAGTCTAGCCTTTCTGGGAATAGGCGCCATTGTGGTAGCTTACTTTTATGTTTTGCCAGATCTTCCTGATGTTTCAACGCTTAAAAATGTGCAGTTACAAACTCCACTCCGCATATACAGTAGTGACGGCAAACTAATTTCTCAATTTGGCGAGAAACGTCGTATCCCATTAAAATTGGATGAGGTTCCAAAACCGCTACTACAAGCCTTCATTGCCACTGAAGATTCGCGCTTTTATGAGCATGGTGGCATCGATCCTATTGGTGTACTTCGTGCCGCATTAGTGATGTTAACAACAGGTGAGAAAAAGCAGGGTGCCAGTACTATTACCATGCAGGTCGCGCGCAACTTCTTTTTAACTCGCGATAAAACAATTATTCGTAAAGTGAAGGAGATTTTCATCTCTTATCATATCGAAGAATTACTTACTAAAGATGAGATTTTAGAACTCTACGTCAATCGTATTTACTTAGGTCAACGCGCCTATGGTGTGGGGGCTGCTGCCCAAGTCTATTTTGGCAAAGATGTTAAAGATCTTACATTGTCAGAAATGAGTATGATCGCAGGTTTACCTAAAGCGCCTTCTACACTCAATCCTGTGACTTCACCTTCTCGTGCTGTCGCTCGCCGTAATGTAGTCCTAATGCGAATGAATGAAGTAGGCTACATTAGCCAAGCGGAATACCAAGCGGCGCTACAAGAACCCTTAATCGCTAAATATCATGGCGCTGAAATAGATCTGTATGCTCCGTATATTTCTGAAATGGCACGGGATTATATGGTGCAAAAGTATGGCGAAGAAGAAGCCTATACAAACGGCTATAACGTCTACACCACCATTTCATCGGATATACAACTGAAAGCCCAGCAAGCGTTACGCAATAACGTTTACGCCTATGACGAGCGCCATGGTTATCGTGGCCCTGCCGCAGTATTGTGGACGGATAAAAAACTGGATCTCGTTGAAATAAAAACTGAACTGGCTAAGGTTATTCCAGTACAAGAGCTCTACCCAGCTGCAGTAATTGGCATTGCTGATCAACAAGTTAACGTAATTACAGCCAAAGGCGAGACCAAAGTTATTGCTTGGAATGGCTTGAAGTGGGCACGTAAATTTATTAATGATAAACGTCAAGGCAGCCCCCCTAAATCAGCTGCGGACATACTCAAAGTGGGTGAGCGCATTTGGATCCGTGATAACGGTGAATATTTGCAGTTATCACAAGTGCCTGAAGTTGCCAGTGCAACTGTGTCTCTTGATCCACAAAATGGAGCCATTCGCTCGTTAGTCGGCGGATATAGCTTTAGCCAAAGCCAGTACAATCGCATTACGCAAGCAAAACGCCAATTGGGTTCAAACATTAAACCGTTTATCTATGCTGCCGCATTAGAAAAGGGCTTTACCTTAGCAACGCTGATCAACAATGCCCCGATTAATCAACCCGATATCAGCCAAGGCACTGCATGGCGCCCCAAAAACTCACCAGATATATATGGTGGTCCAACTCGTTTACGAGTGGGCTTAGCCCAGTCTATTAACGTGATGTCGGTACGAGCCATGCGCCATGTTGGGCTCGACGCCACTATTGCGCAATTAATTAAGTTTGGTTTTAACCCGAACGATTTACCTCGTAATGAATCCATCGCCTTAGGTTCATCCTCTGTCACGCCACTGCAAGTAGTTACCGCATTTAACGTGTTTGCCAATGGTGGTTTTTTAGTAGAGCCTTTCTATATTGACCGAGTCGAAGACGCCTACGCAAATGTTATTGAAAAAGCCAATCCAACCTTAGCCTGCAAACCTAGCTCAAACGTTAGCCAAGCGCTGGTATCAAGTAATCCAATGACATTTGGCGAAACAAGTACACAACCTAACGAACCTGTTGCCCAGTGTTTTGAGCAAACGGGTCGCTACGCACCGCAGATTATTTCAGAACAAACAGCCTTTTTAATTACCGAAGCATTGAAAAGCGTAATCTGGGGCGGGGGTGATTGGAGCCACGGAACAGGTTGGCAAGGCACTGCTTGGCGTGCGGCAAAACTGATTAAACGCCATGATATTGCAGGTAAAACAGGTACAACCAACGAATCTCGCGATACTTGGTTCAGTGGTTTTAGCCCTATTATCACTAGCACCTTCTGGGTAGGCTTTGACGATCACGGTCGTCAACTTGGCCGCACCGCATGGAATGCCAACGGCGAACCAGATCAAATAACGGGTGCAGAGGCGGGCGCTAAAACAGCAGGTCCTGGTTGGAACGAGTTTATGAATAGTGTATTAAAAGGCACGCCTGAAATTATCTTAGCTCCACCACAGGGTATAGTTTCAGTTCGTATTGATTTAGCTACGGGTAAGTTAACCCGTAAAACAGACTATACCAGTGCGTTTGAATACTTTATCTCGGGTACCGAACCCAAGGAATACACCAGTGAAACACAGGATGAAAACAGCCTGTTCATTGATGCCCCCGCCGATGATTTATTTCAATAAATAACTATTGGGTTAAATTTGATGGTTTAAACAACATTGATAAAAACTCATAAAAAACGCGACCATTGGTCGCGTTTTTTTATTAAGTTTACTTTATTTTTAATGGTTTATTTTAGCGCACTTTTTTGGCAGCAATAGCCTGCAGAATTTGCGGTAGTGCGGTGCCACCAAGCACATCGCGTTTTGCTAAACAGGCTTCAATGGTGAGGTTAGGATAAACGTCATCTTCAATGATGACGGCAAAGGTTTTTAACTCGGCCAAAGAGAATTCCTCCAGCGGAATTTGCTTCGCTATCGCGGCAACCACCACCTCACCCACAACGTGGTGGGCTTCACGGAAAGGCATGCCCTTAGACACCAAATAATCGGCCAACTCAGTTGAATTTGCATAACCTTGCTGCGCAGCTAACAGCGTATTAGGACGATTCACTTTCAGACCCGATAACACTAACGCCGCCATATCAAGGCAAATTGCCCAGCTATCAACCACATCAAACAGGCCTTCCTTATCTTCCTGCATATCTTTATTGTACGCCAACGGCAGCGCTTTCATGGTGGTAAGAATGCCCACTAAACTGCCATAAACTCGGCCGGTTTTACCGCGGATAAGCTCTAGTGCATCAGGATTTTTCTTTTGTGGCATCAGCGATGAACCCGAAGTCACTTCATCACTCAGAGAGATAAAGTTCGCTTCACCCGAGTTAAAGAAAATCAAATCTTCGGCCATACGGCTTAAATGCATCATGCTGATCGATGCCGTTGAACACAGTTCTACCACGTGATCTCTGTCTGACACACTGTCTAAACTATTGAGCGTCGGCGAGGCAAAGTTTAGCGCTGCAGCCAGTGCATGCCGATCCATTTTATAGGCTGTGCCAGCAAGGGCACCTGAACCTAATGGACAGGTGTTAGCGCGGGTTAACGCATCGGCTAAACGGCTAATATCGCGCTCAGTCATTTCCACATACGCTAAACACCAGTGGCCAAATGTTATTGGTTGGGCGCGCTGCAAGTGAGTGTAACCTGGCATAACAGCATCAAACTCACGTTCAGCTAACGCTAATAATTCAGCATGTAAGCTTTCAAGGCGCGCAAGTAATGCTGCGCCTTCGGATTGACACCAAAGCTTTAAATCGGTGGCTACTTGATCGTTACGGCTACGACCGGTGTGCAGTTTTTTACCGAGATCGCCCACTTTAGCAATCAAAGCAGACTCAACGAAACTATGGATATCTTCAGCGCCCGAAGCGAGAATAATCGCTGGGTCACCATTCACTTCCACCAGCAATTCATTGAGCGCTGTTTTTAAGTCACTGCATTCCGTTGCCGTAATAATACCAACACTGGCAATCGCATCAGCCCAAGCAATAGAACCGACCACATCCTGTTCAAACAGGCGATAATCCACAGGTAGCGAATCGTTGAATAATTTGAATAGTGCGCTCGTTTCACCCTGAAATCTTCCACCCCATAAAGCCATGCTAACTCCCCTTACTACTGCTGATTTGAAATCGACTCATTTACATCAAAAACTAAGTCTAAAAACTGCATCAAAATCTAGAAACAAAAAAGGGCGCTAGGCGCCCTTTTAAACGACCGATTATTTAGACTTAACGTCATTAGCGTTGAGTGCGCGGATGCGGCTCGCTAATGAGTACAGGCGTATAAAGCCTTCTGCATGTTTTTGATCGTAAACTTGATCTTCACCGAAGGTGGCAAACGCTTCAGAATACAAGCTGTTGGGTGAACGTTTCTTCACTGCCGTTGCTTGTCCTTTGTAGAGTTTAACCACCACTTCACCGTTAACTGACTCAGCCAATGATTCAGATGCTGCCAGCAGTGACTTACACAATGGCGTGAACCAACGGCCGTCATACACTAAATGCGCCATTTGTGCGGCAACTTGCTCACGCCAGTTACGGCTAGTTTTGTCGAGGACAAGTTCTTCAATCGCACGCAGTGCAGCGAACATCACAGTGCCGCCCGGTGTTTCGTAACAGCCACGAGACTTCATGCCGACTAAACGGTTTTCAGTGATGTCGATACGACCTACACCGTGCGGAGCAGCAATCGCGTTTAATGTCATCAGTGCAGCATAAGGCGTTAGCGCTTCACCATTCACTTTAGTGATACGGCCATGTTCCACTTCTAGCGACACATATTCAGGCTTGTTCGGTGCATCTTCAGGATCAGCTGTCAGAGTCCATACGCCTTTGCTTGGCTCGTTCCATGGATCTTCTAACTCACCACCTTCATGGGAAATATGGAAAGCGTTGGCATCACGGCTATAGATTTTAGTCGCTGATGCTGACGTTTTAATGTCACGCTCGGCTAAATAGGCCAGCAGATCTTCACGGCTCTGCATCGTCCATTCACGCCATGGAGCAATCACTTTTAAATCAGGCGCTAATGCCGCAAAGCAACCTTCGAAACGCACTTGATCGTTTCCTTTACCAGTACAACCGTGGCACAAAGCATCGGCGCCCACTTTACGGGCAACTTCAACCTGTGCTTTGGCAATAATTGGCCGTGCCATTGAAGTACCGAGCAAATAAGTACCTTCGTAAATCGCACCACTGGCAATTGTTGGGTAGATATATTCTTTAACGAACTCTTCTTTTAAATCGACGATATGGCATTCAGATGCACCAGATGCTAAGGCTTTTTCGGTCAAGCCCACCAGCTCTTCTTCGCCTTGGCCGACGTCGGCACAGAATGCGATAATTTCACAGTTATCGTAGTTTTCTTTTAACCAAGGAATAATGGCCGAGGTATCTAAGCCACCTGAATAGGCTAAAACCACTTTTTTCACGCCAGTATTTTTAATTTCGATAGACATCTTATATTCCTATACTCGTTTCTCATCAAAGAGAAATCAGGCTACTAAACAGGGTTAATTTAACTAAATAAGCTTACCAGTACCGCATTTTGGGCATGCATCCGATTTTCAGCTTGCTGCAGAATTAAGGAACCAGCACCATCCATTACTTCATCTGTTACCTCTACACCACGGTGAGCAGGCAAACAATGCATAAAGAAGTTAGCACCCGCTTTCGCCATTAATGCTTTGTTCACTTGAAAAGGAGCAAACTTAGCTTTGATATCCGCCAGCGGCGTAGGGTCACCCATTGAAATCCAAGTATCGGTATAAATAGCATCATGGCCTTCAATTGCTTCGATATCTGAGGTCAACACTATCTTGCCACCATATTGTTTAGCGAGTTCTTGCACTTCTGCTACTACGTAGCCATCAGGAAAGTGACCCGCAGGGCAGATCACTGTCATGGTAGCACCGAGAATCGCAGCGCCATACATCAGCGAATGGGTAACATTATTACCATCACCAACATAAGCTAATTTGGCCTTGCTAACATCCTCAAATTGCTCTGCCAGTGTTAAAAAATCGGCTAACGCTTGGCAAGGATGATAAAGATCTGACAAAGCATTAATCACAGGCACTGTGCCAAACTCGGCTAATTGTTCGATGGTAGTGTGCGAATAGGTTCTGGCCACAATTGCATCGGCCCAGCAAGACAGGTTAGCAGCAAAATCAGCTACCGATTCCCGTTGACCTAACTCACCATTTTGCTGGTCTAAATATAAACAGTGGCCACCAAGCTTATTAATACCGATATCAAAGCTAACGCGTGTTCTCAGTGAAGGTTTTTCAAATAACATCACCACACTTTTGCCTGCCAGCGCGTGGCGGTACTCCGCTGGATTGGCTTTAATCGTCTTTGCCAAAGCAATCAGATCGAGTAACTGCTGCTGGGTTAACTCTTTTATCGATAGTAAATGCTTCATAACCTACTCCATTTATGGTTGGATTTGTGTTCCTACGGCTTCACCTTTTGCTAATGCGATTAATTGGCTTGCATCACGCCACGAGGCAACTTGAACCGCCTGCCCCATCCACTGTGCAACTTCGAGCGCAGCTTCAACTTTGACCTTCATTCCCTTTTCGATCACACCTTGTTTAACAAGGTCTGCTATCTGCTTGCCATTTAAACTGTGAATGAGCTGGCCTTTACCATCAAGCACACCAGACACATCCGACAGCAGCACTAACTTGCCGCCCACTAATTTGGCTAAGGCCGTCGCAGCTTGGTCAGCATTGACGTTAAGCATTTGGCCATCGTCCATCATGGCGATAGAGCTACAAATCGGCATCCAACCTTGGGCGAGGATAAACTTAAGATAAGCGCCATCTTTTGGCGTCACTTCACCCACTAAGCCTAAACGTTCATCTTTAATCTTTGCCGAGACAGTATTGCCATCTGCGAGGCTCATGCCCACGCTCACAATACCCGCCTTGGTGGCTGCGCCTTGGAGGATCTTGTTCGAAGTGCCCGCAAGTGCGCCGGCAATAATCGGCATTTGCTCAGGAGGAGTCACCCGTAAACCTTCTAACTTGACGGTTTCCATGCCGTTTGCCGCTAACTGTTCATCCACCAAACAGCCGCCGCCATGTACCATCAACACTTGCTGACCATTGGCTAACATAGCTGCAGCCGTATCCATTAACCGCGCCATCCCCATTTCACACTGCAGCAGCGCGCCACCAACTTTAAGAACTAATACTGAGTTGTTTGTAGACATCTTGACGACTCTCTTAAATAAGGATGAACAATTAAAGGTTAAAATGAATCTTTATGCATTGCAGCGCTTGGCTGGCAGCACCTTTCATCAAATTATCGATTGCACTGGCGACCACTAAGTAACCGCTATTCTCATCAAACTTCCAGCCTAAGTGGCAGTTAGGTGTCAATACCACATCGTCCACTTTCGGGAACTGATTGTGCTTCACGGTGACCAATGGCGCATTGTCATACACACTATAAGCCGCTGCGACATCGGCTGTACTTGTACCTGGTTTTAGCTGCACGGTAATGGTCGCTAAAATGCCACGCTTAAAGTTGCCAAGGTGCGGGGTAAATATCACTTCTTGGCCAAGTTGAGTAGCAATCTCGGGTTGATGTCTGTGGCCTAATACGCCATAAGGTGTCAGGCTCACTTCACAAAAACTGGTGTGTAACTGCGCCTTACGACCCGCCCCCGTTACCCCGCTCACGGCATTGATCACCGGATACGCGGCGGTCAGTAAACTTGCCAGCGGTTTTAATGCAGTGAGTGATGCGGTTGGATAACAACCTGGTACGGCAATCATCTTAGTTGCCGCAATGTCTTTAGCGTTCCATTCGGCTAGGCCGTATACCGCTTTGGCTAACACTTCTGGATATTCATGCTCAAAGCCATACCACTTTGGATATTGCGCCGTATCGCTGAAACGATAAGCTCCGCTTAAATCGAATACCGCTAACCCTTGGCTATAAAACCAAGCCGCTAAATGTAAGCTCACTGAATGTTCAGTTGCTAATACCACAGCATCAGCTTCGGCAACGATTTTTGCCTTAGCGTCATCAGACAATGGCGACAGCGTTAATGCGATATGGCTATAGCTAGGGTACAAATCCGCTAAAGGCTTACCTTTATCAAGACTGTTTTCAGAAACATACAAACCCTGAATCGTTAGCGCAGGTTCTGCATGGATTAAAGCGGTGAGCTGTGCGCCCGTGTAACCACTAGCACCAATAATGGCAATATTTTTCATGTGTTTTTAACCGAATCAAAGGATATTAAACAATAGGTAAGTAGCCTACACGCAGCAGCGCATATCTATGATGACAAGATTATCGTCGCAGGAAATTGTTATGGATCGTTATTTTATTCACTGTCTGGTATTTGCTCTGAATCATGATATTTACTCTACAGGTCACAGAAGATGACTCATCTCTACTGTTGGCTAGACTACCATGGATATCTAATTATGCAATATATGTGAATATATATTTTTAATTTATTTTATGATTTACCGCAAATAATCTTACCTAACCTTAGTGCGTTAATTAACCTAACTCGTTAATAACACTGTTATCTGTAGCAAACCCGCCTCAAGTAACACCCATTCCATTAACAAAAAGAAAGAATGTAATAAAATTACAAATAATGCACTCCATATTCACTTACGCTAATTATCATAAAATATTGCGCCACCTCGCATTTATATTGAATATTTCTCAATAATTATGGCAATTGGTTGAATATTAGATAAGTCAGTCGTATAAGTTATAGGTTCTCCTGTTGACCGCGGGCCTAAGTGATAGGTATTGTGCTAACGGGCTAAATATAATGCGGAATTTTAATGTTTTTTTATTCGGAGTAACTATGGTTGTAACTAAGGCTGACAATGTGACCGATATGTATGCGTCATTAAGATCAAACGTGAGTATGTTGGGGCAAATTCTCGGTGATACGATGCGCACTCACCTCGGAGATTCTTTTCTCGAGAAGGTCGAACAAATCCGTAAGCTTGCCAAAGATTCACGCCGGGGAGATCAAGCAGCAAGAGAGCAGATGCTTGAGTTACTCACAGCGTTACCCGATGAAGAACTCGTTCCATTTGCAAAAGCCTTCAATCAGTTTCTTAATTTGGCTAACTTATCAGAGCAATTTCATACCATTAGTCGCGACTGTGACGAGCTAGTGTGTGTGCCCGATCCCGTAGAGCAGCTATTAGGTCGCATGCTCAATGGCAGTGTTGACCAGACAAAAATACTCGATTGCCTTAAAACACTGGATATTGATCTGGTGCTGACTGCACACCCTACTGAGATTTCCCGCCGCACTCTCATTCAAAAATATGCTGCTATAGTCGATTGCCTCGCAGAGCAAGAGAACGACCAATTATT
Source organism: Shewanella morhuae (assembly GCF_003028295.1). Classification (NCBI taxonomy): domain Bacteria; kingdom Pseudomonadati; phylum Pseudomonadota; class Gammaproteobacteria; order Alteromonadales; family Shewanellaceae; genus Shewanella; species Shewanella morhuae. The sequence goes on from NZ_PYSG01000003.1 coordinate 130,437, forward strand.
AGATAGAGAACGTCAGCAGGTTAATTTGCGCTTACGACAATTGATTGCTCAGATCTGGCATACCAATGAAATCCGCCGCGAACGTCCTACACCAGTCGATGAAGCCCGCTGGGGATTATCTACAATTGAAGAATCACTCTGGCATGCGGTGCCCGACTTTTTAAGACAACTCAACGACCAAGTACAACAACGTACTGGTCAGCAATTGCCGATTGATATCGCACCGGTGCGTTTTTCAAGTTGGATGGGCGGCGATCGCGACGGTAATCCGTTTGTCACGGCAAAAGTGACTCAAGAGGTGCTCGACCGCAACCGCCACGCCGCCGCCAGATTATTCTTAAAAGATATCGTCCTATTAGTGGGCGAATTATCAATGGAAGAAGCTAATGATGAGTTAAAGGCTTACGCCAACAACTGCTGCGAACCTTATCGTTACGTACTGCGCGATTTACGCCAAAAACTGCGTGATACCATAGATTATTTAAATGCACGTATTGAAGGCTATAACCCTGAGGTCGATAAATCGAGCCTGATCTGGCAAGAAGGTGATCTTAAAGTACCACTAGAAATGCTCTACAAGAGTTTGACCGACTGTGGTATGCGCTTAATTGCCAATGGCTTATTACTCGATATCCTCCGTCGTCTCGCCTGCTTTGGCATTCACATGCTCAGGCTCGATATTCGCCAAGATGCCAGCCGGCACAGCGACGTACTCGCCGAGTTAACTCGTTATCTCGGTATGGGTGATTTCAATCATTGGGACGAAACCGAAAAACAAGCATTCCTATTACGTGAACTCAGTAATCGTCGCCCACTGCTACCAAGTAATTGGCAACCTTCTGATGACGTGGCAGAAGTACTTAATACCTGCCGTTTAATCGCCAAACACCCTGCTAAGGCACTCGGTTCCTATGTGATTTCAATGGCAGGTAAACCATCAGATGTATTAACGGTTTTACTGTTACTTAAAGAAACAGGCTGCTCGTATCCTATGCGTGTAGTACCGTTATTTGAAACCCTAAGCGATTTAAATAATGCAGCAGCATGTATTACCGATTTACTCGATATAGACTGGTATCGTGGCTATACCAAAGGCATGCAAGAGGTAATGATCGGTTACTCTGACTCGGCTAAAGACGCCGGCGTTATGGCTGCAGCTTGGGCGCAGTATCGTGCTCAAGAGCAATTAGTCGCCGTCTGTAAACAAGCTGGCGTTAAGCTTACTTTGTTCCATGGGCGTGGTGGCAGTATTGGTCGCGGCGGTGGTCCAGCACACAAAGCGATTTTGTCGCAGCCTCCAGGATCCGTTGATGGTCGTATTCGCGTGACAGAACAGGGCGAAATGATCCGCTTTAAATTTGGCTTGCCAAAACTTGCGGTGCAAAGTCTAGCCTTATATACCTCTGCCGTATTAGAGGCAACACTGCTACCACCACCGGAGCCAAAGCAACAATGGCGTGACTGTTTGGAGCGCCTTGCTGAGGAATCGGTGAGTGCTTACCGCGGTATAGTGCGCGACGAACCTGATTTTGTGGCCTATTTTAGGGCGGCAACACCAGAAGTTGAGTTAGGAAAACTACCATTGGGTAGCCGTCCAGCCAAACGTCGTGTCGATGGTGGCATTGAAAGCCTACGCGCGATACCATGGATATTTGCCTGGTCACAAAACCGACTAATGCTGCCTGCATGGCTCGGCGCTGGTGAAGCGTTACAAGGCGCCAGTGAGCGCGGGGAAATGGGGTTACTGCAAGAGATGGAACAAGAATGGCCCTTCTTTAGTACCCGAATTTCAATGCTAGAGATGGTCTACGCCAAAGCAGAACCTAACTTAGCGCGCTACTATGAAACCTGCTTAGTACCGACAGAATTGCATCACCTAGGCGAAACCTTGCGCCAACGGTTAGATCTTGGAATTAAAGTCGTGCTCGAACTGACAAAATCAGATAGTTTAATGGCGCATACACCATGGAATCGCGAATCAGTGAAGCTGCGAAACCCGTATATTGATCCCTTAAACTTCTTACAAACCGAGCTATTAGCACGAACACGTAAGGAAACAACTGAAACACCCGCATCTGAACATGTGCAATTAGCATTAATGCTAACTATTGCCGGTGTGGCAGCGGGGATGAGAAACACTGGTTAATGAAAAAACTTTCCCGCACAATTTGCTTGGGACTAACTGTACTGCTTGGCGGCTGCGCCTCTCAGTACAGCATCACCGAGCGCGAAATGGAGCAGTATCTCAGCAAAGAGATCCATTTTGAGGTAAAACAAGGCAATCAACTCGTTGGCATTGATGTGCTTATTAACGATATCAGCGTCAAACTGGGTCAGAAGCCTGACACAATGAGCATAAGTGCTTCAACAAAAGTATCGATCAATAACCCGATATTTCCTTTAAGCGCAAAACTCACCACAACTTTTGAGGCAAAACCTTGGTATGACAGTGCAACGCACAGTATCTATCTGCGTCAGCTCGAATTAGTCAAAGTGGAATCAACGCCAAAAGACATTGAAAAGGCGATGAGTTCGGCGACACCACAGGTAATGGGTTATCTAAGGCAATTCTTAGAAAACCAACCCGTTTACGTACTTGATACGAAAGATAGTAATCAAGCACTGATGGCCAAGATGGCTGAAAGCATTCAAGTTGCTCCAGGCAAATTAGTGCTTAAATTTAAATAAGTCGCGTTTAAACTAAGTAATCGAGTCTCAATAAAAATGCTCCCTCGGGAGCATTTTTTGTTAATACATTTAAACTAACGCAAACCAGTAAGTCTTTAAAAAGTTACTTACTAAATCGCCCTATCGAAGGGTAATCAACAATAACGGCTTCACCAAGAAGCTCACGCCTCAACATGTCGTAAGCAACTGCAGCACTAAGGCTACGCACTAGATCTCGCGAACGTCTGGGCAATTTTATCATCTGACTATACATCCCGTTACGAGTCGCTAAAGCTATCGCTACTGTTCCAACGGGTTTCTCATCTGTGCCACCATCTGGCCCAGCTATTCCACTGGTGGCCAGTGCATAATCACTATCTAGGATTTGCCTTGCCCCCTTAGCCATTTCTTCTACTGTCGCAATGGAAACCGCACCGTGGTCATCTAACGTTGATGGATTAACGCCTAATACCCGCACCTTTGATTCGTTACTGTAAGTGACTAAGCCGTGTTGTAGGTAAGATGAACTACCGGCAAAATCGACTAATTGGCTCGTCACCATTCCACCCGTGCACGATTCTGCAATGCTTAACGTTAAGCCAGAATTAAGTAACTTATAATGAATCTCTTCTGCAAGAGTGGGCTTATCTTCAGCAACGATGGCAGTACCAAGCACCATCTTAATATGCCCAGCAACACGAGGTAATAATGCAATAGCCTCCTCGCCACGAGCAAAAATCTTAATTTCAATATGCGGCATAGAAGAGCGGTAACCAATCGTAATACCTTCTGGCAGCTCTAATGGCTCTAGCTTATCCGCCAAAGCCGACTCGCCTTGCCCTATGGTCAAGAATTTCTTTAAAGCGACCTTGGAATCAAGATTAAACTCTTCACGGATAAAAGGCACAAACTGCTCAGTCACCATATGTTTAAGCTCAAAAGGCACGCCAGGCGTAAAGAATAACCACGCGCGGTTAAGCTTTACCCTAAAACCACAAGCCGTTCCCACAGGATTATCAACCATTACAGCAGATGCTGGCAGCATAGCTTGCTTCAGATTACTGAGTGGCATTTCTCGGTTATTACGGGTAAACCAGTCTTCTAAACGTTCACGCCACTCTGCGTTCTCAACCAAAGACTCGCCTTTAGCCTTAGCCATAGCTAAAGCAGACATATCGTCACTTGTAGGCCCTAAACCACCATTAACCAAAATAACATCAGCATGTAAGCTACGTTCTTGGAATACCGCAATCAAATCCTCGAGACGATCACCAACTGTGACACGACGCTGTAGCTCGACACCATACTCCATCATAGTACTGGCAAACCAAGCGGCGTTGGTATCAACGATTTGACCCGCTAACACTTCTTCTCCAGTACAAATCATCTCTAACTTCATTTTAGATCCTTGTTTAGCGCAACAAATTATCCATAAGGTAAGTAACCGCTTAACTAATAGCAATAGCCAAGCATGATTCAAATCTCAGCACACTGTAGATAAATCGAAGTAAGCAAAGCATGATAGTGCGACTACACGCATGATGATCAATGTGAAGGGACAAGGAAGGATAAAACGTAACTATTGGCGTAAAAATATTGTTTATGCCAAATCACAGACGCAAAAAAGCCAGCTTATTAAGCTGGCTTCGTTACATCTCATCGAGATAATTAGGCGCTTGGCGATGACCTACTCTCACATGGGGAGACCCCACACTACCATCGGCGCGTTTGCGTTTCACTGCTGAGTTCGGGATGGGATCAGGTGGTTCCACAAGGCTATTGTCACCAAGCAAATTCTGTTTATTACCGTGTCCATCACTGGCTCACGTTAATAATAATTCGGAAAGCTGATTTCTTGCTTGAGTTCGACAAGTACAAGGATGTACTTATGTCATAAATGCAGGAGCATTTTATGACCACTTTATTAAGTGCCACTATTCGTCTAAGGCCATATAAAACCCATCTGGGTTGTATGGTTAAGCCTCTCGAGTCATTAGTACATGTTAGCTCAACGCCTCACAACGCTTACACACCATGCCTATCAACGTCCTAGTCTCGAACGGCTCTTTAGAGGAATTAAATTCCTAGGGATGACTCATCTCAGGGCTCGCTTCCCGCTTAGATGCTTTCAGCGGTTATCGATTCCGAACGTAGCTACCGGGCAATGCCATTGGCATGACAACCCGAACACCAGCGGTTCGTCCACTCCGGTCCTCTCGTACTAGGAGCAGCTCCCTTCAATCATCCAACGCCCACGGCAGATAGGGACCGAACTGTCTCACGACGTTCTGAACCCAGCTCGCGTACCACTTTAAATGGCGAACAGCCATACCCTTGGGACCGACTTCAGCCCCAGGATGTGATGAGCCGACATCGAGGTGCCAAACACCGCCGTCGATATGAACTCTTGGGCGGTATCAGCCTGTTATCCCCGGAGTACCTTTTATCCGTTGAGCGATGGCCCTTCCATTCAGAACCACCGGATCACTATGACCTACTTTCGTACCTGCTCGACGTGTATGTCTCGCAGTTAAGCTGGCTTATGCCATTGCACTAACCGTACGATGTCCGACCGTACTTAGCCAACCTTCGTGCTCCTCCGTTACTCTTTGGGAGGAGACCGCCCCAGTCAAACTACCCACCAGGCACTGTCCCGAACCCCGATAAGGGGCCGCGGTTAGAACATCAAAACTACAAGGGTGGTATTTCAAGGACGACTCCATCATGACTAGCGTCACAACTTCATAGTCTCCCACCTATCCTACACATGTAGGTTCAATGTTCAGTGCCAAGCTATAGTAAAGGTTCACGGGGTCTTTCCGTCTAGCCGCGGGTATACGGCATCTTCACCGCAATTTCAACTTCACTGAGTCTCGGCTGGAGACAGCGTGGCCATCATTACGCCATTCGTGCAGGTCGGAACTTACCCGACAAGGAATTTCGCTACCTTAGGACCGTTATAGTTACGGCCGCCGTTTACCGGGGCTTCGATCATGAGCTTCTCTTGCGATAACCCAATCAATTAACCTTCCGGCACCGGGCAGGCGTCACACCGTATACTTCCTCTTGCGAGTTTGCACAGTGCTGTGTTTTTGATAAACAGTTGCAGCCACCTGGTATCTGCGACTCCCGTCAGCTTAGAGAGCAAGTCTCATCACCAACAGGAGCGTACCTTCTCCCGAAGTTACGGTACCATTTTGCCTAGTTCCTTCAGCCGAGTTCTCTCAAGCGCCTTGGTATTCTCTACCCGACCACCTGTGTCGGTTTGGGGTACGATTCCCACTAACCTGAAGCTTAGAAGATTTTCCTGGAAGCATGGCATCAACTACTTCAGTCCCTTAGGACCTCGTCATCAGCTCTCAGTCTGCACACTAAAGTGCGATTCCCCGGATTTGCCTAAGAAATCAACCTACCACCTTAAACGCGGACTACCAACGCCGCGCTAGCCTAGCCTTCTCCGTCTCTCCATCGCAGTTAGCGGAAGTACAGAAATATTAATCTGTTTCCCATCGATTACGCCTTTCGGCCTCACCTTAGGGGTCGACTCACCCTGCCCCGATTAACGTTGGACAGGAACCCTTGGTCTTCCGGCGAGGGGGTTTTTCACCCCCTTTATCGTTACTCATGTCAGCATTCGCACTTCTGATACCTCCAGCGTGGGTTACCCCTTCACCTTCAACGGCTTACAGAACGCTCCTCTACCGCGCAGTCCTAATGGACCGCACCCGTAGCTTCGGTGACTAGCTTAGCCCCGTTACATCTTCCGCGCAGGCCGACTCGACTAGTGAGCTATTACGCTTTCTTTAAATGATGGCTGCTTCTAAGCCAACATCCTAGCTGTCTAAGCCTTCCCACATCGTTTCCCACTTAGCTAGTACTTTGGGACCTTAGCTGACGGTCTGGGTTGTTTCCCTTTTGACGACGGACGTTAGCACCCGCCGTCTGTCTCCCGAGTAGTACTCACTGGTATTCGGAGTTTGCAAAGGGTTGGTAAGTCGGGATGACCCCCTAGCCTTAACAGTGCTCTACCCCCAGTGGTATTCGCTCGAGGCGCTACCTAAATAGCTTTCGAGGAGAACCAGATATCTCCGAGTTTGATTGGCCTTTCACCCCCAGCCACAAGTCATCCGCTAATTTTTCAACATTAGTCGGTTCGGTCCTCCAGTTGATGTTACTCAACCTTCAACCTGCCCATGGCTAGATCACTCGGTTTCGGGTCTACACCTTGCAACTAAACGCGCAGTTAACACTCGGTTTCCCTACGGCTCCGCTATTCGCTTAACCTCGCTACAAAATGTAAGTCGCTGACCCATTATACAAAAGGTACGCAGTCACGGTCTCAAGAACCGCTCCCACTGCTTGTACGTATACGGTTTCAGGTTCTATTTCACTCCCCTCACAGGGTTCTTTTCGCCTTTCCCTCACGGTACTGGTTCACTATCGGTCAGTCAGGAGTATTTAGCCTTGGAGGATGGTCCCCCCATATTCAAACAGGATGTCACGTGTCCCGCCTTACTCGTTTTCATCTATGGTTAGTTTTCATGTACGGGGCTATCACCCTGTGCCGCTGAGCTTTCCAACTCATTCCACTAACACCCCATAGACTTAAGGGCTAATCCCCGTTCGCTCGCCGCTACTAGGGGAATCTCGGTTGATTTCTTTTCCTAAGGGTACTTAGATGTTTCAGTTCCCCTCGTTCGCCTCTACACACTATGTATTCATGTGCAGATAACAGCTTATGCTGCTGGGTTCCCCCATTCGGACATCGTTAGCTCAAATGCTTGTTACTAGCTCGCCAACGCTTTTCGCAAGTTACTACGTCCTTCATCGCCTCTGACTGCCAAGGCATCCACCGTATACGCTTAGTCGCTTAACCATACAACCCAAATGAGTTTCACTCATCTGCGCCGCATTGCGACCAGCTTGGTTTTACTTGTCTCACTCCCGACCAGGAAGTGGACGCGCCTTAGACGTGAAATACTCTGCCACCACAGCAAAATACTTCACTTTGAATATTCAAGACACTTAATAAAGTGTTTGAGAACTCATGATGCACGTGTTTCCACACTTACATCGGTTTGTAATTAACATAACGACAGACATCATCATGTTAATCACTATCAGCTTTCCAAATTGTTAAAGAACAACATCTACCTGCAAGAGGGATGTTTCGCTCTGCTTCTCCTAAGAGAAGTTAAACAAGCAATCTGTGTGAACACTCAACAAACATTAAGTTAGTCGTATAGGTAAGGAGGTGATCCAGCCCCAGGTTCCCCTAGGGCTACCTTGTTACGACTTCACCCCAGTCATGAACCACAAAGTGGTGAGCGCCCCCCCGAAGGTTAAGCTACCCACTTCTTTTGCAGCCCACTCCCATGGTGTGACGGGCGGTGTGTACAAGGCCCGGGAACGTATTCACCGTGACATTCTGATTCACGATTACTAGCGATTCCGACTTCATGGAGTCGAGTTGCAGACTCCAATCCGGACTACGACGAGCTTTGTGAGATTAGCTCCACCTCGCGGCTTTGCAACCCTCTGTACTCGCCATTGTAGCACGTGTGTAGCCCTACTCGTAAGGGCCATGATGACTTGACGTCGTCCCCACCTTCCTCCGGTTTATCACCGGCAGTCTCCCTAGAGTTCCCACCATTACGTGCTGGCAAATAAGGATAGGGGTTGCGCTCGTTGCGGGACTTAACCCAACATTTCACAACACGAGCTGACGACAGCCATGCAGCACCTGTCTCACAGTTCCCGAAGGCACAAGTCCATCTCTGGTCTCTTCTGTGGATGTCAAGAGTAGGTAAGGTTCTTCGCGTTGCATCGAATTAAACCACATGCTCCACCGCTTGTGCGGGCCCCCGTCAATTCATTTGAGTTTTAACCTTGCGGCCGTACTCCCCAGGCGGTCTACTTAATGCGTTAGCTTGAGAGCCCAGTGTTCAAGACACCAAACTCCGAGTAGACATCGTTTACGGCGTGGACTACCAGGGTATCTAATCCTGTTTGCTCCCCACGCTTTCGTGCCTGAGCGTCAGTCTTTGTCCAGGGGGCCGCCTTCGCCACCGGTATTCCTCCAGATCTCTACGCATTTCACCGCTACACCTGGAATTCTACCCCCCTCTACAAGACTCTAGTTCGCCAGTTCAAAATGCAATTCCCAGGTTGAGCCCGGGGCTTTCACATCTTGCTTAACAAACCGCCTGCGCACGCTTTACGCCCAGTAATTCCGATTAACGCTCGGACCCTCCGTATTACCGCGGCTGCTGGCACGGAGTTAGCCGGTCCTTCTTCTGTAGGTAACGTCACAGTAACGCGCTATTAACACGCTACCTTTCCTCCCTACTGAAAGTGCTTTACAACCCGAAGGCCTTCTTCACACACGCGGCATGGCTGGATCAGGGTTGCCCCCATTGTCCAATATTCCCCACTGCTGCCTCCCGTAGGAGTCTGGGCCGTGTCTCAGTCCCAGTGTGGCTGATCATCCTCTCAGAACAGCTAGGGATCGTCGCCTTGGTGAGCCATTACCTCACCAACTAGCTAATCCCACCTAGGTTCATCCAATCGCGAAAGGCCCGAAGGTCCCCTTCTTTCCCCCGTAGGGCGTATGCGGTATTAGCAGTCGTTTCCAACTGTTATCCCCCTCGACTGGGCAGATCCCTAGGTATTACTCACCCGTCCGCCGCTCGCCGCCTCAGAAGTAAACTCCCTTGCGCTGCCGCTCGACTTGCATGTGTTAGGCCTGCCGCCAGCGTTCAATCTGAGCCATGATCAAACTCTTCAATTAAAGTTTTTTGCTTCTCAACTTCTTATAAATAAGAAGCCAATCAGCGGCTCAATGAATTCTGATTTTTTTGTTTCCACACTCCTATAAAGGAAGCAGAAACAAACTGTACATATTGCTATGAACACTCATTGTTACATTGATTTAAATTTTTGACTGCCAACCCGAAGGCTAAGCAGTTTCGATTAACTCAACACCTGTGAGTGTCCACACAGATTTCTTGTTTTATATTGTTAAAGAGCAACTCAATCTCATCAGAGAATGTGAGTACCACGCTGAGCATCAAATGCTTCCAGGTGGCTAGGGCTGCGTATTCTACGCATTTCCCATTGTGCGTCAAGGAGTTTTTACAAACTTTCTCAACACTCATCAATCAGTAAACTTATTGATGAACTGTCACATCAGGCGGCTTAACGCTGTCTGCCGTGTCAGTGGATGCGCATTATAGGCAGCGCGAGATTTTGTGCAAGAGCTTTTTAATGAAAAAAGATCGCATGGCGATCTTTTACACAGTGACGATTATTTTACGCACGAAGTGGCGATTAATCAGGCCTTTTAGGGCCTTTATCAATAAAACCTTGGATTAGTGAAGCAGCCTTGGCGTCATCCCAATCAACATAAGTTCGAACAAAGGCAATCAATTGACCCTGTTGATCTAAGATAAAAGTCGCAGGAATAGTATCGAGTGGAAAAACGTCCCCAAGACTTTGTGGCTGATCGTAGTAAGAGTTGAAATTTGCCATGCCCAACGAACTTAAGAAAGGCTGCACCTGCTGTTTGCCTTCAGCATCAATAGAAATAGGCAATACTACAAAGTCTTCAGCTTTGAACTTAGTCGCGAGTCTTTCGATTGCGGGTAGCTCTCTTACGCATGGCGGGCACCAGGTCGCCCACATATTTACCATAATGATCTTGCCTTTAAATTGACTGAAGTCGATGGCTTTACCATCGACATCATTAAAAGGAACAGGCTCAATAGGAAATGTCTTTGGTAATACATTGATCAGATCAACGGTAGATTCGACCGGTTTAGCCGCTTGCTGCATGCCGGGATAAGCATGGGCTATCCCGCCGCCAACAAACGAAAACGCAGATGATAAGATTAATATTACTGCGACTTTATGCTTCATTTAGGATTACGCTTCAGTAAAGTGTCTAACTCATGTTGGTCTTCAGCACTTATTTCATTAGGCACATTACCGACAATACGCTGCTTACGAATGAAGATAAAACCAATGATTAACCCCATGAGTAATAAACCTATAGGGCCTAACCAGAGAACATAGGTTTTGGTTTCCATTTTAGGTTTATACAATACAAACTCACCATAACGGCTAGTCATAAACTCAATAATTTCATTATCCCCTTTGCCCTCATCAACCATCTTGAAGACTTCAAGACGCAGATCTCGAGCAACTGGTGAATTGGAGTCGATCAAATTCTGGTTTTGGCACTGTGGACAACGTAACTCATGGGCCAAAGACAAACCACGCTTTTGATTTTCAGGTGTTTTGAATTCATAAGTATCAACAGGTGTTGCCATGACGGTGGTCGTCATGCTGAATAACAGCACTAAACCACCGATAAGTTTTGTCAGCATTCTCATGATGCTCCATCCTTTGTCGCTTCAGCTTGTAATTGTTGGATCATAGGATAAAGCGTTTCGCTCCAGACACGTTGGTCGATTGGACCTGCATAACGAAAACGGATAATACCGTTGTGATCAACAATAAAGCTTTCTGGTGCGCCATAGACGCCAAGATCTAAGCCTAAACGACCATCTTTATCATAAATATTGACATTATAGGGGTCGCCCTGGCGTGTTAACTCTTCTAATGCAGGAACACGCTCGTCGCGATAGTTGATCCCATATATTGGCAGAAGATTTTTACGCTTTAACATCACTAAGAAAGGATGCTCATATTTACAAGATGGGCACCAAGTCGCCCATACGTTAAATAGCGCGACCTTACCTTTTAATTGTTCATTCGTAATAATCTCAGCTGGTGTTTCTAAGCTTTCCAGTTGAAAAGCCGGCATCGGCTTTCCTTCCAGCGCAGAATCTAATTGCTGCGGATTCAAAAATAGCCCTTTATAGAGAAACACCCCCATGGCGAGAAATATAACCAATGGGATAAACAGAACCAACTTCTTCATACATTCCCCAATTAGTGAGCCGTTGCTAATTTCACTTTGTCACCCAGAGGGGCAACAGTAGCAGTGACTTTTGCACGATAACGCTTATCCGATGCGGCTAAAAAACCGCCAACCATCATAAAAATGGCTCCAAACCATAACCAGCGAACAAATGGTTTGTAGTTCAAACGAACTGCAAATTCAGTGCTGGTAATCGGGTCGCCCATAGTGACGTACAAGTCACGGAACAGACCCCAGTCGATACCCGCTTCTGTCATGTCCATAGTACGCACATTATATTGACGGCGATCTGGCTTGAGTAATGTCAGTAGTTTGTCATCTTTATAGATCTCGATTTGTCCCTGTTGCGCAGTGTAGTTAGGACCCACGACGTTTTTGGTCTCAAGATACTTAAAAGTATAACCTGCAAGTTCTTGGCTTACGCCAGGCCCCATGCGGACACTCTTTTCAATCGAGTAATTCGATACCATAGTGGCGCCGATCACTGAGACTGCTATACCAATATGCGCGCAGATCATACCGAGTTGGCTACGGCCTATACGGTTAATACTAATATCGCCTTCTTTCGACTTAACCATATTGTAAGCCGCTCTTGCTGTTGCCAGTACAATCCAAGTTGCCGCTGCAACACCCAAGGCAACCCAAATATTGAACACACCATCAACGATAAAAGGAGTGACCACACCGATTGCCACAGCAACCATTGCAGGAATCAATAACTGACGTCTCAACTCGCCCGTTTTGGATTTTTTCCAACGGATAATTGGACCTATACCCATAAAGCCGAATAAGACCAATACGATAGGCACAAACACAGCGTTAAAGTATGGTGGCCCTACGGAAATTTTCCCCATTCCAAGTGCGTCGATAAGCAATGGATATAGCGTACCCAACAATACTGTACCGGCAGCAACCGTCAGTAGAACGTTGCAGACCAGTAGCATCGTTTCTTTAGATTTCAGCTCGAAACGGGCTGGACTGCTCATTTCACTGGCGCGGAATGCAAACAGAGTTAATGAGCCACCAATCGCTAAACCAAGTAACAACAGAATAAACATGCCACGGCTTGGATCCGCTGCGAATGAATGCACTGAAGTTAATACGCCAGAACGAACAATAAAGGTACCTAGCAAACTTAATGAGAAAGCAAAAATCGATAGCAATACAGTCCAGTTACGGAAAGCGCCACGTTTTTCAGTCACGATAAGAGAATGAACCAGCGCGGTACCCACTAACCAAGGCATAAAAGAGGCATTCTCAACGGGATCCCAGAACCACCATCCTCCCCAACCTAATTCATAATATGCCCACCAAGATCCGAGTGCGATCCCCCCAGTAAGGAATGTCCAAGCTGCTAACGTCCAAGGACGCGACCAACGAGCCCAAGCAGAATCGAGACGACCACTCATCAGTGCGGCAATCGCGAACGCAAAACTCACTGAAAAGCCCACATAGCCTAAATACAGCATCGGTGGATGGAAGATTAAACCCACATCCTGCAGCATTGGGTTTAAATCGCGACCTTCAGCAGGCATTGGGAATAAACGTTCAAATGGGCTAGAAGTGAGTAACATAAATAGGCCAAAGCCAATAACAATCAGTGCCAGCACTGCCAATACACGGGCAGTAAACACTTCCTCTAAACCTTTACTAAATAAAGCGACTGAGGCAGCCCAAGTCGATAAAGCAAATACCCAAAATAACAGTGACCCTTCGTGACCGCCCCATACGGCCGCAATCTTGAAGAAGATAGGTAACTGAGAGTTAGAGTGATGCGCGACATAAGCGACTGAGAAATCATCGACGGCAAAGCTATAGCCCAGCACAACAACGGACACAGTGATAAAAAAGAACATTCCGTAGGTTAATGGCCAAGCATACCTAACAAGGTATTGATCTTTTCGGGCAACACCTATTAGGGGGACGCTGATCAATAAGAAAGCAAATGCCATTCCTATTATCAACGCAAAGTGTCCAAGTTCTGGGATCATGGGTTTTCCTCAGTCTTCAATAATATGTTGATTTAGAAAGACTCTATATCAACGCACAACATGCTATTATCACGCAAATGCACAAAAATTTGCTCATTTTAGTATTTGCTATTGTTCCTGTCTGCCTCTTTCGTACAAAACTGGGTCACTTGTCTCATTCTCAATTGTTAATGTGGATAAATGTCCCGAAAGAGTGACGGTTCTGCATGTGACCTACAAATGACACTATAAGTTTCATGCAGTATTTATCAGAAGAATTAATTTGTGAACCAGTGCCCAACTATAAGCTTTCGGTACAGGGATTACCTTATATTACTGTTCAATGAACCATCTTTACGTATAATCTTGCTCCCAAGCCTAGCGGTTACCCCGCTTTCTGCAAACTAAAGTGAATATAGAAACATATGACAACATTTTGGATTTTTATTGCGCTTGTTTTATTCGTCGGTCTGCTGCTGATTTGGATCCCGCACTTCAGACAGCAAAAGTTGCTGGTAGCAGAAGAAGCCGGTGTACGTAGGCAGACTAACCTTGAATTGTTCAATGAACGACTAGCCGTGCTTGAAAAAGAGTTACATGAGGAGTTACTAGATGAAGCAGAATTTAATGCTTTAAAAAAAGAACTAGAAATCAGCCTCCTTCAAGATATCAAACAAGCAAGCGATGACTCACTGGTTAACCCAATAAAGCCAAAGACCATTCTATGGCCATCAATGATGTCTATCTGTTTAGTTGTCATTTCAGGCTATATGTATCAACACTTAGGTGACTTTCAAAATATAGATAATGTCCAATCAGCAAATCCACACGCTGGTATGGATGCGGCACAAATCATGGCGCAGCGCGTACAAATGATGGAAGCTCAAGTAAAGGCAGAGCCCGAAAATAGCCAAGCTTGGTTTACCTTAGGCCATGCTTATGTGTCGGCCAATCAATATGACAAAGCCATTGCCGCCTTTGATAAAGTAATAGCCTTAGTTGGCAAGCAAGCTGAATTGCTAGGGCCAAAAGCGACTGCTATGTATTACAAAGCAGGCCAACAGATGACACCGCAAATCCAAGCTATTATCGATGAATCATTAGCAATGGATGCTCAGGACCCTTCAACATTATTACTCGTGGGTATGGATGCTTTCTTTGCAGCAGATTACAAGAAAGCGATTGCCTCTTGGCAAGCCATTTTGAATAGCGAACGCGCCGATATTGATCGTACTGCATTGATGAATGCTATTGAAACCGCAAACTTGCGTCTACAGTCTGAAACTGCAGGAATGCCAGATGATGACGCTCATAAGCAAGTGAAGGCCAGCGGCGTTAAATCAGTTAATATCACTATATCTATCGCTGCTGAGTTGGCTGCCAAAGCTAGCCCAGAGGACACTATCTTTATCTTTGCTCGTGCAACTGAAGGGCCAAAAGTGCCATTAGCGGCAACGAAAGTCAGCGCGACATCTTTCCCGATTACTGTGACGTTAGATGATAGTAGCGGTATGGGCGGGGACAAAAAGTTAAGTGACGCGGCAAATGTCGAAGTGATTGCAGTGCTTTCTAAACACGGCAATATCAAACCGCAAACGGGTGATATTCAAGGAAAGATTAATACTGTTGCAGTGGGCGACAGTGCTAGTTTAGTGCTCGATACTCAAGTGCAATAGTTTGCTGTGAAGAACAAACTTTAGCTATAAAAAAACCGGCAAAAGCCGGTTTTTTTATAGCTAAAAATTACTGGGCTTTCGACATAAATCCGATAGCGGCTTTGTAATCTTCATCAGTACAATCAGTACACATACCACCTGGTGGCATAGCATTTAAACCAGTTTTCACACTGTGCAGTAGAGTATCCATACCTTTAGCTAGGCGTGGCTCCCAATCTGCAACATTATGTACTTTTGGTGCTCCAGCAACACCCATGCTGTGGCATACGGTACATGCCTTGTTGTAAATCGCTTCAGCTTCTTGAGCTGACACGTTGACAGACATAGTCAAAGCAGCGATTGCAGTTATTGCTAACAGTTTTTTCATCTTCGAGTTCCTAATGCAAATACGTACAAAGCTCGGCGCTGCCCTTACTAAGGCAGACTCATTATAACCATCTAAGATTACTACAAACTTCAAGAAATCTCATCTTTTTGTGATTAGAATCTCAACACAGAATGAATCAAGCGACAAGGAGTGTGAATTCGTTAATATATTAGCAAATCTTAAAAAAGTTCGATAAATATTGCGGTTATTGGAACCACATCAAATTGCTGACATCTAGTACAAACCAAAGGTAAACGTCCAATAACGTTTGTGTTAGAATAACTTGTGTTTCCTTCCGGCTTTAGATAGAGGGTTCAGTGGCAAATATAACAATAAAAACATTACTTTCGGCAAATAAGCTGACCTGTATTCGCGAAGAACGTATTCTTTTTGATGAATTAAGTTTTGAGATCCATGCTGGTGATATCGTCCAAATCGAAGGCCCTAACGGTGCTGGCAAAACCAGTTTATTACGTATATTAGCGGGCCTTTCCCGTCCATACGCGGGACACACTTTTTATATCGATGAAGACATTAATCGCTGCCGCGACGAATACAATCAAGACCTGTTATATTTAGGCCACTTAGCAGGCGTAAAATGCGAGCTGACCGCCGAAGAAAACCTTAATTTCAATTTAAGGATCAGTGGTTATGATGACTTTGATACTTCAGCTATTTTAGCAAAAGTGAATTTAACAGGCTTTGAAGAGGCGCTCGCGGGGCATTTATCCGCTGGCCAACATCGCAGAACAGCATTGTCGAGACTGTGGCATAGCAACTGTAAAATTTGGATCCTTGATGAACCTTTTACTGCAATTGATAAAAAAGGTGTCGAGGAACTGGAGCAATTATTTATCCAGCACGCTGATAATGGGGGCTGCGTGATCCTCACGACTCACCAAGATATGGGCATTATCAAAGATGATAGGCTTCGTAAAATCCGCCTAGATTATCGCTTCATATAGGGTCAGAAAAATGAAAAGAGGCATCAGTTTTACACAAGCATTTTTCACCTTGCTACAGCGAGATCTTAAAATAGCTATTCGCCATCGTGGCGATATTTTTAACCCGCTTTTATTCTTCATTATGGTTGTAACCTTGTTTCCACTTGGAATAGGTCCTGAGCCACAAATGCTGGCTCGTGTAGCACCGGGAATAATTTGGGTAGCGGCATTATTAGCATCAATGCTATCGCTTGAAAGGCTCTTTAAAGCGGACTTCAGTGATGGCAGCTTAGAGCAAATGTTGTTGAGCCCACAGCCTCTAGCCATTTTGGTATTAGCTAAAGTGTTAGCCCATTGGATTTTAACCGGCGTACCATTAATTATTATTGCGCCATTATTAGCGGTATTACTTAATTTAGATGGTAATAGCTATGGTGCGTTAATATCGACCCTAGCATTAGGTACCCCTGTATTATCCCTATTAGGAGCCATAGGTGTGGCATTAACTGTCGGCCTTAGAAAAGGCGGCGTGTTACTCAGCTTACTTATCTTGCCTTTATATATCCCAGTTCTCATTTTTGCAACGAGTGCAATCGATGCGGCTGGAATGAATTTACCCTATGACGGTCAGCTCGCTATAATAGGCGCCATGCTGGTCGGATCGTTAACATTGGCACCTTTTGCAATTGGTGCATCTCTGCGAGTGAGTACTAACTAAAATGTGGAAATGGTTACACCCTTACGCGGATCCTGAACGCGCTTATAAATTGTCAGGAACATTATTTCCATGGTTTGCAACTTTAGCGGCTGTGCTTATTACTGTTGGCACTACATGGGGGTTAGCCTTCGCACCAACCGATTATCAGCAGGGTGATAGCTACCGTATTATCTTTATCCATGTCCCTGCGGCTTCCATGTCAATGGCGGCGTATATGGGTATGGCGACAGCAGCCTTTATTGGTCTAGTTTGGCAAATAAAACTTGCTGACTGGGCTGCCGCATCAATTGCGCCTATTGGTGCAGTGATTACCTTTATTGCCCTATTCACTGGTGCAGCATGGGGTAAACCTATGTGGGGCGCATGGTGGGTATGGGATGCACGCTTAACTTCTGAACTGGTGTTACTGTTTTTATACCTTGGTGTTATCTCACTCTATGCTTCATTTGAAGATAAAGTGCTGGCAGCTCGCGCTGCAGGGATCTTAGCGATCGTAGGCGTTATTAATATCCCTATCATCAAATACTCCGTTGAATGGTGGAGCTCATTACATCAGCCATCTACAATTCGTATTACCGAGAAATCGACCATGTCGACAGAAATGCTCTATCCGTTATTAATCAATATCGCTGGATTCGGCCTTATGATCGGCGCAATTACGATTATTCGATTTAGAGCGGAAATTTTAGCAAGGAATGGCATGCGCCCTTGGGTGCGCGAACTTGCTAAAGCTGAGGAGATCAAATAATGCAATTCGATTCTATCAGTGACTTTTTTAACATGGGCGGCTATGCATTTTATGTATGGCTATCCTACGGAGTGACTTTCTTCTGTTTCTCTACACTTATCATTAGCAGTGCACGCCAAAAACGTAAAGTACTAATTGAAATAGCGAAGAAGATGGATAGAGAAGAACGCCTAAAAGAAACCAGGAGTACTAAATAGTGAATCCCAGACGCAAAAAAAGACTGACATTGGCAGTAGCATTAATCGGTGGCGTAGCCGCAATTACTTCACTTTTGCTCTATGCACTAAGCTCCAACTTAAACTTATTCTATACACCATCTGAAATTGTTCATGGCAAAACAGATACCGGTGTTAAACCTGAAGTCGGTCAACGGATTCGTGTCGGCGGTATGGTAACTGTTGGCTCTATGGTACGCGATCCCAAAAGTCTTCATGTTCAGTTTGCAGTGCATGACTCTCTAGGCGGGGAAGTCCTCGTTACCTATGATGATCTACTACCAGATCTCTTTCGTGAAGGGCAAGGTATTGTAGCGCAGGGCGTGCTATCTGCAGATGGTAAATTAGAAGCGACTGAAGTGCTGGCAAAGCATGATGAAAATTACATGCCGCCTGAAGTTGCTGAAGCGATGGGTCAAACCCATGAAAAATTAGATTACAGCCAGCAAAAAGCACCGGACACTCAATAAGCTTTAATAAAGCCAGAAACAGCAAAAAAGCCTCATATTTAATAATAATGAGGCTTTTTTATTGCTCAATCTACATCATTAAGGGTGAGGCTATGTTTAGGTTGGTATCATACCAATTACTTTAATTATATGATCTAATAAGTCGTCACTTTCTCACCTTACAAAGTATGAACAAGCCCAATATCCTAGCCTTAGTTAAATCAGAGAAAAGCGCACGTAAACGTATGCGCTATCTTGTCTTACTGCATTTCACCGAAGGGCATTCTCGTACTGTAGTGGCATAGTGAATTTGGCCACCTAATAAGAAATGTTATGATCTCATTCATAGCAAATTTAGGTGACAAAATGAATAAAAGTAAACGTGCTCGATATAGCGCAGCGATTAAACTCGAAACTGCCCAATTAGTCATTGACCAAGGCTATACACAAGAAGCGGCTGCCAAAGCCATGAACGTAGGTAAATCAACGGTCAGTAAGTGGGTAACGCAACTTCAGGTTGAACGCAAAGGGCTTACTCCTAAAGCCTCACCCATGACGCCTGAGCAGATTGAGATTAGGGCACTTAAACGAGAAATTGAGCGGATTAACCTCGAGAAAGAAATCCTAAAAATACCCAAGGGGCACGCCGAGGCTACCGCTCTCTTGATGTCGGACTCGCTGAACAATTCTCGATAATCGAGAAGCTCAATGAGAGCAATAAATATCCTATTTCAGTGTTATGCCATGCATTTAACGTGAACCGCAGTAGTTACCGTTATTGGGTGAGTCATGAGCATATTGTGACGTCAGAGCAGCGACGTTTAGAATGTGAAATCAAAGCGATACATGCACAAAGTAACCAGTCCGCTGGAGCGAGAAATATTGCCACTATTGCTTCTGAACGGGGTTTTGCACTAAGTCGTTATCGGGCCACTAGGCTAATGAAAAAGCTAGGATTAGTCAGTTGCCAACAACCCAAACATCACTACAAGAAGACTGGGAAGGAACATGTCACTATCCCCAATATACTCGAACGACAATTTGCAGTGGTTGAACCAAACACCGTTTGGTGTGGCGATGTCACTTACATTTTGGCGGGTAATCGCTGGTGCTATTTAGCGGTAGTACTGGACTTATTTTCCAGAAAAGCGGTGGGTTGGGCAATGTCATTTTCACCAGATATTGAGTTAACAGCAAAAGCACTGGAAATGGCATTTGAATCACGGGGTAAGCCTAAAAACCTGATATTTCACTCAGACCAAGGCAGTCATTACACTAGCCTTAAATACCGTCAACGGCTGTGGAAATATCAAATAACTCAGAGCATGAGTCGCCGAGGTAACTGCTGGGATAATGCGCCAATGGAGCGATTTTTCAGGAGTTTAAAAACGGAATGGGTGCCAATACAAGGCTATAAGGGTTTTTTTGAAGCTAAACAAGATGTGACTGATTATATTATTGGCTATTACAGCCAAGTCAGGCCACATCATTATAATGCAGGGATTAAGCCAAAATGAATCAGAGCGAAGATTTTGGGAAGATTCTAAAGCCGTGGCCAAATTTAGTTGACCACTTCACTACCACCCGTATTTGGGCCAAGAAAGGGCACGTCCACGCGCAGTAAGGCAGCAACAGTTTGAATCGGCGTATTTATATGGCGTAGTGTGTCCTGCAACTGGCGCAACAGAAGCGATTATTGCCCCGCATGCTAACAGCGAATACATGTACCAACATTTGAAGTTAATTTCTGCTGCAACGACATTTGGGTGCCACGCCCTCATCATGGACGGCGCTGGCTGGCATCAACAAGCGTTAGCCGACGACGTTGATAATCTGACCGTCCTCAAGCTGCCTCCTTACTCACCCGAACTCAACCCCATAGAGCAAGTCTGGCAATGGCTACGCCAAAATGTGTTGGCCAATCGCTGCTTTAGCGGCTATGACGACATTGTTGAGTAGTGCTCCATCGCATAGAATAGCTTCATTGAGAAGAAAGAAAGGGTGAGCAAATTGTGTTCTCGACGATGAACAATGTTGACCAGTTAATTAATATAAATGGTATTAGTGGTTATGACGATATTGTTGAGCAATTGTAATGGTCAAGTTTTTCTGGAGGGATGTTAAGCCGCTTTTTTTAACTCATTATATTTTTGATGTGGCGTCTTATAATCTATTGCTGAATGCCTACGTTTGTAATTGTAAAACTGGATATATTGCTCAACCACGCTCACTACAGAGCTGTGATTGATAAAGGCTAAATGGTTTAATCGTTCAGTCTTTAAGCTCCTAAAAAATCGTTCCATCACCGCATTATCCCAACAATTTCCTCTACGACTCATACTTTGTTCAATACCTAAGCCCCTTAGCTTTTCTCTGAACACCTTAGCCGAGTACTGGCAACCTTGGTCAGAGTGAAACATCAACGCCTGTGTATTTGGCCTCTGGCGTTGTAGCGCGTTATTTAAGGCCGCTGTCGCTAACGCTGCATTGGGTTGGCTTGATAAGGCATACCCAACAATTTCTTTGGTGCCTAAATCAAGCACACAAGCTAAATAACTCCACCCTTGATGGGATTTTATGTAGGTAATATCACCCACCCAATGAGTATTATACGTCGTAGGGTTAAACTGCCGCTTGAGCAAATTAGGTGCGTAAACTTGCTCATCACCTGAGTTAGGATAGTAATGCTTTTTCTTTGGCCTAATCGCTATTAACCCCATACTTTTCATTATGCTAGCAATAGCGTAAACCCCTACCTTACAATCTAAATCGACTAAGTCTACCTGTATTCGACGTTTACCATACGTCGAATTTGAGTCAGAGAACGCTTGTTCTACTAATTGTATCCGTGCCTGCTTTTCAGCGCTTTGGGGGATCGGTTTGTAATATAAACTACTGCAACTGAGCTCGAATACTCGGCACAACTCACTCATTCTAAAGCCTAGATTTGCTTTCTTTACTTCGCGGATCATTTTAAGTTTTGATTGTCTCGAATGAAGAAAGCTGCAGCCTTTTTTAGGATGTCATTATCCCTCATTGCTTGTTTTAGTTGAGCTTCTAAGAGTTGAATTTTTCGTTGTTCTTCAGTGAATGCTTTGGCATTTTCTGGGGTTTTACCCGCTAATTCAGCCTGGTACTGGATTTT
This sequence comes from Shewanella morhuae, assembly GCF_003028295.1. NCBI lineage: Bacteria > Pseudomonadati > Pseudomonadota > Gammaproteobacteria > Alteromonadales > Shewanellaceae > Shewanella > Shewanella morhuae. The sequence goes on from NZ_PYSG01000003.1 coordinate 152,280, forward strand.
CCATCGAGACACCGCAGATTTACCTGCACCAGACATATCTTCAATTTGCTTGTTGGTGTAACCCTGTTCGACCATCAGCTTGGCATATTCTAATTTTTGCAGCGGGCTGACAGTGACTTTCGATTTTCTAATCATAATAAATACCTTTAAGATTTGGCTTATTTTAAGCTATAAATCTCTACAGTTTCATTAGACCATTACAAATGCTCCATCGCATGGAATAGCTTCATTGAGAAGAAAGAAAGGGTGAGCAAATTGTGCTTAAGACAATGGGCAATGTTGAGCAGTTAATTAACATAAATGGTATTATCATGGAATTTTAAAAAGTAGGTGTAGTTGCCTAGACGCTTACGATGACGTCGCAACAAAGATAGCGTCTTTAATGCACAAAAAATATTGTTTATGCCAAATCACAGACGCAAAAAAGCCAGCTTATTAAGCTGGCTTCGTTACATCTCATCGAGATAATTAGGCGCTTGGCGATGACCTACTCTCACATGGGGAGACCCCACACTACCATCGGCGCGTTTGCGTTTCACTGCTGAGTTCGGGATGGGATCAGGTGGTTCCACAAGGCTATTGTCACCAAGCAAATTCTGTTTATTACCGTGTCCATCACTGGCTCACGTTAATAATAATTCGGAAAGCTGATTTCTTACTTGAGTTCGACAAGTACAACGATGTACTTGATGTCATAAATGCAGGAGCATTTTATGACCACTTTATTAAGTGCCACTATTCGTCTAAGGCCATATAAAACCCATCTGGGTTGTATGGTTAAGCCTCTCGAGTCATTAGTACATGTTAGCTCAACGCCTCACAACGCTTACACACCATGCCTATCAACGTCCTAGTCTCGAACGGCTCTTTAGAGGAATTAAATTCCTAGGGATGACTCATCTCAGGGCTCGCTTCCCGCTTAGATGCTTTCAGCGGTTATCGATTCCGAACGTAGCTACCGGGCAATGCCATTGGCATGACAACCCGAACACCAGCGGTTCGTCCACTCCGGTCCTCTCGTACTAGGAGCAGCTCCCTTCAATCATCCAACGCCCACGGCAGATAGGGACCGAACTGTCTCACGACGTTCTGAACCCAGCTCGCGTACCACTTTAAATGGCGAACAGCCATACCCTTGGGACCGACTTCAGCCCCAGGATGTGATGAGCCGACATCGAGGTGCCAAACACCGCCGTCGATATGAACTCTTGGGCGGTATCAGCCTGTTATCCCCGGAGTACCTTTTATCCGTTGAGCGATGGCCCTTCCATTCAGAACCACCGGATCACTATGACCTACTTTCGTACCTGCTCGACGTGTATGTCTCGCAGTTAAGCTGGCTTATGCCATTGCACTAACCGTACGATGTCCGACCGTACTTAGCCAACCTTCGTGCTCCTCCGTTACTCTTTGGGAGGAGACCGCCCCAGTCAAACTACCCACCAGGCACTGTCCCGAACCCCGATAAGGGGCCGCGGTTAGAACATCAAAACTACAAGGGTGGTATTTCAAGGACGACTCCATCATGACTAGCGTCACAACTTCATAGTCTCCCACCTATCCTACACATGTAGGTTCAATGTTCAGTGCCAAGCTATAGTAAAGGTTCACGGGGTCTTTCCGTCTAGCCGCGGGTATACGGCATCTTCACCGCAATTTCAACTTCACTGAGTCTCGGCTGGAGACAGCGTGGCCATCATTACGCCATTCGTGCAGGTCGGAACTTACCCGACAAGGAATTTCGCTACCTTAGGACCGTTATAGTTACGGCCGCCGTTTACCGGGGCTTCGATCATGAGCTTCTCTTGCGATAACCCAATCAATTAACCTTCCGGCACCGGGCAGGCGTCACACCGTATACTTCCTCTTGCGAGTTTGCACAGTGCTGTGTTTTTGATAAACAGTTGCAGCCACCTGGTATCTGCGACTCCCGTCAGCTTAGAGAGCAAGTCTCATCACCAACAGGAGCGTACCTTCTCCCGAAGTTACGGTACCATTTTGCCTAGTTCCTTCAGCCGAGTTCTCTCAAGCGCCTTGGTATTCTCTACCCGACCACCTGTGTCGGTTTGGGGTACGATTCCCACTAACCTGAAGCTTAGAAGATTTTCCTGGAAGCATGGCATCAACTACTTCAGTCCCTTAGGACCTCGTCATCAGCTCTCAGTCTGCACACTAAAGTGCGATTCCCCGGATTTGCCTAAGAAATCAACCTACCACCTTAAACGCGGACTACCAACGCCGCGCTAGCCTAGCCTTCTCCGTCTCTCCATCGCAGTTAGCGGAAGTACAGAAATATTAATCTGTTTCCCATCGATTACGCCTTTCGGCCTCACCTTAGGGGTCGACTCACCCTGCCCCGATTAACGTTGGACAGGAACCCTTGGTCTTCCGGCGAGGGGGTTTTTCACCCCCTTTATCGTTACTCATGTCAGCATTCGCACTTCTGATACCTCCAGCGTGGGTTACCCCTTCACCTTCAACGGCTTACAGAACGCTCCTCTACCGCGCAGTCCTAATGGACCGCACCCGTAGCTTCGGTGACTAGCTTAGCCCCGTTACATCTTCCGCGCAGGCCGACTCGACTAGTGAGCTATTACGCTTTCTTTAAATGATGGCTGCTTCTAAGCCAACATCCTAGCTGTCTAAGCCTTCCCACATCGTTTCCCACTTAGCTAGTACTTTGGGACCTTAGCTGACGGTCTGGGTTGTTTCCCTTTTGACGACGGACGTTAGCACCCGCCGTCTGTCTCCCGAGTAGTACTCACTGGTATTCGGAGTTTGCAAAGGGTTGGTAAGTCGGGATGACCCCCTAGCCTTAACAGTGCTCTACCCCCAGTGGTATTCGCTCGAGGCGCTACCTAAATAGCTTTCGAGGAGAACCAGATATCTCCGAGTTTGATTGGCCTTTCACCCCCAGCCACAAGTCATCCGCTAATTTTTCAACATTAGTCGGTTCGGTCCTCCAGTTGATGTTACTCAACCTTCAACCTGCCCATGGCTAGATCACTCGGTTTCGGGTCTACACCTTGCAACTAAACGCGCAGTTAACACTCGGTTTCCCTACGGCTCCGCTATTCGCTTAACCTCGCTACAAAATGTAAGTCGCTGACCCATTATACAAAAGGTACGCAGTCACGGTCTCAAGAACCGCTCCCACTGCTTGTACGTATACGGTTTCAGGTTCTATTTCACTCCCCTCACAGGGGTTCTTTTCGCCTTTCCCTCACGGTACTGGTTCACTATCGGTCAGTCAGGAGTATTTAGCCTTGGAGGATGGTCCCCCCATATTCAAACAGGATGTCACGTGTCCCGCCTTACTCGTTTTCATCTATGGTTAGTTTTCATGTACGGGGCTATCACCCTGTGCCGCTGAGCTTTCCAACTCATTCCACTAACACCCCATAGACTTAAGGGCTAATCCCCGTTCGCTCGCCGCTACTAGGGGAATCTCGGTTGATTTCTTTTCCTAAGGGTACTTAGATGTTTCAGTTCCCCTCGTTCGCCTCTACACACTATGTATTCATGTGCAGATAACAGCTTATGCTGCTGGGTTCCCCCATTCGGACATCGTTAGCTCAAATGCTTGTTACTAGCTCGCCAACGCTTTTCGCAAGTTACTACGTCCTTCATCGCCTCTGACTGCCAAGGCATCCACCGTATACGCTTAGTCGCTTAACCATACAACCCAAATGAGTTTCACTCATCTGCGCCGCATTGCGACCAGCTTGGTTTTACTTGTCTCACTCCCGACCAGGAAGTGGACGCGCCTTAGACGTGAAATACTCTGCCACCACAGCAAAATACTTCACTTTGAATATTCAAGACACTTAATAAAGTGTTTGAGAACTCATGATGCAAGTGTTTCCACACTTACATCGGTTTGTAATTAACATAACGACAGACATCATCATGTTAATCACTATCAGCTTTCCAAATTGTTAAAGAACAACATCTACCTGCAAGAGGGATGTTTCGCTCTGCTTCTCCTAAGAGAAGTTAAACAAGCAATCTGTGTGAACACTCAACAAACATTAAGTTAGTCGTATAGGTAAGGAGGTGATCCAGCCCCAGGTTCCCCTAGGGCTACCTTGTTACGACTTCACCCCAGTCATGAACCACAAAGTGGTGAGCGCCCCCCCGAAGGTTAAGCTACCCACTTCTTTTGCAGCCCACTCCCATGGTGTGACGGGCGGTGTGTACAAGGCCCGGGAACGTATTCACCGTGACATTCTGATTCACGATTACTAGCGATTCCGACTTCATGGAGTCGAGTTGCAGACTCCAATCCGGACTACGACGAGCTTTGTGAGATTAGCTCCACCTCGCGGCTTTGCAACCCTCTGTACTCGCCATTGTAGCACGTGTGTAGCCCTACTCGTAAGGGCCATGATGACTTGACGTCGTCCCCACCTTCCTCCGGTTTATCACCGGCAGTCTCCCTAGAGTTCCCACCATTACGTGCTGGCAAATAAGGATAGGGGTTGCGCTCGTTGCGGGACTTAACCCAACATTTCACAACACGAGCTGACGACAGCCATGCAGCACCTGTCTCACAGTTCCCGAAGGCACAAGTCCATCTCTGGTCTCTTCTGTGGATGTCAAGAGTAGGTAAGGTTCTTCGCGTTGCATCGAATTAAACCACATGCTCCACCGCTTGTGCGGGCCCCCGTCAATTCATTTGAGTTTTAACCTTGCGGCCGTACTCCCCAGGCGGTCTACTTAATGCGTTAGCTTGAGAGCCCAGTGTTCAAGACACCAAACTCCGAGTAGACATCGTTTACGGCGTGGACTACCAGGGTATCTAATCCTGTTTGCTCCCCACGCTTTCGTGCCTGAGCGTCAGTCTTTGTCCAGGGGGCCGCCTTCGCCACCGGTATTCCTCCAGATCTCTACGCATTTCACCGCTACACCTGGAATTCTACCCCCCTCTACAAGACTCTAGTTCGCCAGTTCAAAATGCAATTCCCAGGTTGAGCCCGGGGCTTTCACATCTTGCTTAACAAACCGCCTGCGCACGCTTTACGCCCAGTAATTCCGATTAACGCTCGGACCCTCCGTATTACCGCGGCTGCTGGCACGGAGTTAGCCGGTCCTTCTTCTGTAGGTAACGTCACAGTAACGCGCTATTAACACGCTACCTTTCCTCCCTACTGAAAGTGCTTTACAACCCGAAGGCCTTCTTCACACACGCGGCATGGCTGGATCAGGGTTGCCCCCATTGTCCAATATTCCCCACTGCTGCCTCCCGTAGGAGTCTGGGCCGTGTCTCAGTCCCAGTGTGGCTGATCATCCTCTCAGAACAGCTAGGGATCGTCGCCTTGGTGAGCCATTACCTCACCAACTAGCTAATCCCACCTAGGTTCATCCAATCGCGAAAGGCCCGAAGGTCCCCTTCTTTCCCCCGTAGGGCGTATGCGGTATTAGCAGTCGTTTCCAACTGTTATCCCCCTCGACTGGGCAGATCCCTAGGTATTACTCACCCGTCCGCCGCTCGCCGCCTCAGAAGTAAACTCCCTTGCGCTGCCGCTCGACTTGCATGTGTTAGGCCTGCCGCCAGCGTTCAATCTGAGCCATGATCAAACTCTTCAATTAAAGTTTTTTGCTTCTCAACTTCTTATAAATAAGAAGCCAATCAGCGGCTCAATGAATTCTGATTTTTTTGTTTCCACACTCCTATAAAGGAAGCAGAAACAAACTGTACATATTGCTATGAACACTCATTGTTACATTGATTTAAATTTTTGACTGCCAACCCGAAGGCTAAGCAGTTTCGATTAACTCAACACCTGTGAGTGTCCACACAGATTTCTTGTTTTATATTGTTAAAGAGCAACTCAATCTCATCAGAGAATGTGAGTACCACGCTGAGCATCAAATGCTTCCAGGTGGCTAGGGCTGCGTATTCTACGCATTTCCCATTGTGCGTCAAGGAGTTTTTACAAACTTTCTCAACACTCATCAATCAGTAAACTTATCGATGAACTGTCACATCAGGCGGCTTAACGCTGTCTGCCGTGTCAGTGGATGCGCATTATAGGCAGCGCGAGATTTTGTGCAACCCTTTTTTCGCTAAATTAGCCATTAATTACCAATATCTACACTAGCCACACCCTACCCACCGCTTACCCCCAGACTTATCCACAATTATATTTCGAGATTACTCTTTGCGGGTACAATTTCATAAACCTAACACCATTAAACCTATAAATTCTAAATCACATATCAAAGGCTATAACAGTGAACTGCTGAGAAATTATTTAATCGCGTATTATTAAGATGCTGTAGTTCTAACGCCAACAAAGGAAATAGTCTTTATACAGCAAGAAATCTTTCTGCTCAGAGTACCGGTGTCCTTAGCACAGTCTTTATAGCTAACCACGCACTCTCTACACTCAATGTGACTCAAGCCACTTTGAAAAAGCAGCTTAACATCCCTCCAGAAATACTTGACCATTACATGGGCCGCGAACACATTAATATGTCGTTTCAAGATGAAGCCAAATTTGGTCAACAAAATATCACCGCCCGCACTTAGGCTAAGAAAGGGGTACGTCCACCCAGTAAGGCAGCAACAGTTTGAATCGGCGTATTTATATGACGCCATTCCCTGCATGTGGCGCGACCAAAGTCATTATTGCCCCACATGCAAACAGCGGATATACGTACCAATATTTGAAGTTTACTTCGGCTGCGACGGCATTTGGGATTTACGCACTGGTCATCATGGACGGCGCTCGCTGGCATCAACAAGCGTTAGCCGACGACTTTGATAATCTGACCGTCCTCAAGCCGCCTCCTTACTCACCCGAACTCAATCCGATAGAGCAAGTTTGGCAATGGCTACGCCAACATGTGTTGGCCAATCGCTGTTTTAGTGGTTATGACGACATTATTGAACAATGTTCCATCGCATGGAATGCCTTCATTGAGGATAAAGAAAGGGTGAGCAAATTGTGTCCTAGACAATGGATAGCGCCGACCACTTAATGAATAGAAATATCATTAATGGAATTGGCTATGTTTTAGTTAAGTGTTGCTACACTATAATTATGTGCAGCTCTCTATAGGAGTTCCAGACATGACTTCATGTTTGTTAGACCTCGAGCAACAAGCGGCAGAATTACCCTTTGAACAGCAACGTTTACTCATTTCTTTTTTGCAGCAACAACTTGATAGTGGTTCATGCATTAATATGCTTGAGGCGAATTTCACCATCAAATCCCAGTGCCCTCATTGTCACGCCTGTCACATTAAACGTCATGGAAAACCTAATGGCCGTCAGCGATATCGCTGTCATGCTTGTCATAAAACGTTCATGTGCACCATTAACACACCCTTCTATCGAATGCGGTTCTTAGAAAAATGGCTGCCATACTTAACATGCATGCTAGACAGCCTTCCTATAAGAAAGAGCGCAAAGCGCTGTAATATATCAGTTAAAACAGCCTTTAAATGGCGCCACAAATTTCTTTCCTTACCCAATAAAGTCAAAGCGCAAAGGTTATCTGGTATCGTTGAAATCGATGAGACCTTATTTCGCTATTCAGAGAAAGGCAGTCGTACACTCTCACGTAAAGCCCATAAAAGAGGTGGAGATTGTGCTGGTCGCGGACGCAAAAAAGGCGATTGGGTCGCGGTCCTTGTGGCCAGAGATAGAAATAAACAGGTATTCGATGAATGCCTCGATAGCGCCGATAGTGTCACATTATTAGGGTTGCTAGAAAATAAAATAGCTGCAGATTCAGTGGTGTGTAGCGATGGCTTTCTTTCCTAACTAAAAATGACTCAGGATATGAAAGTAGAGCCTAAGATACTCAATGCAAGTCATGGCAGGCGAGTCAAAGAGGGTGTTTTTCATATTCAAAATGTCAATGCTTACCATAGCCGACTGCATTTATGGATAAATACCTTTCGGGGCGTAGCAACTAAATATCTTCCGAACTACTTAGGCTGGTTTAGATTCTTTGAAGCCCATGATAATCCAAATGAAAATAGCATATTGGCCATGCAGACACAGTTAACGTGAACATAGCCAATGGAATTGATATAGTTTGGGATTAAGTCATGAAAAGAAGGCATAAAAAAGCCGGGCTATGCCCGGCTTTTTAAAAGTGTAACCTTAACTTACTCAGCTTCAACATCAACAGCTTGAGCAGCTTCTGGGCGACCAACTAGCTCGATGTAAGCCATAGGGGCTTTATCACCAGCACGTAAACCGCACTTAAGGATACGGGTATAGCCACCAGGACGTTCCTGGTAACGTGGACCCAACTCAGTAAATAACTTACCGACGACTTCAGCGTCGCGAGTACGTGCAAACGCTAAACGACGGTTTGCAACGCTGTCACTCTTAGCAAGTGTTATCAGAGGCTCAACTACGCGACGCAGTTCTTTCGCTTTGGCCACAGTTGTCTTGATGATCTCATGACGAACTAGTGAACCGGCCATGTTGCGAAACATGGCTTGGCGATGACTGCTGTTACGGTTTAGTTGACGACCACTCTTACGATGGCGCATGACCTAATCCTTATAACCTAAATCTGTACAAACCTGAGACTTATAGGTCATCTGCTAAACTAGCTGGAGGCCAGTTTTCCAGACGCATACCTAACGACAGTCCGCGAGAAGCTAAAACATCCTTAATTTCAGTAAGAGATTTCTTACCTAAGTTAGGGGTCTTCAGCAACTCAACTTCAGTACGCTGTACCAGATCTCCGATGTAATGAATCGCTTCGGCTTTCAAGCAGTTAGCCGAACGTACAGTTAGCTCTAAATCGTCGACAGGACGCAGCAGAATCGGATCGAACTCCGGTTTCTCTTCTTTCAACTCTGGCTCAGACACGTCACGTAGCTCAACAAATGCATCTAGCTGTTCAGCCAGAATAGTTGCAGAACGACGGATAGCTTCCTCAGGATCAATAGTACCGTTTGTGGTCATATCGATAACGAGTTTATCTAAGTCAGTACGCTGTTCTACACGTGCTGCTTCTACATTGTAGGCAATTCGTGCAACTGGCGAGAAAGAAGCATCAACCAGCAAACGGCCGATTGGGCGATCATCGTCTTCGGTCTGTGCACGAGCAGATGCAGGTACATAACCACGACCACGCTCAACGCGAATACGCATGCTGATATCATTGTTACCTGTCAGATGACAGATAATATGATCAGAATTCACGATAGTGACATCACCATCATGCGTGATATCTGCTGCGATGACAGGGCCTGCGCCGGACTTGCTCAACGTAAGCATAGCCTCGTCTTTACCCTCGATAGTCACTGCTAACCCTTTCAGGTTTAACAGTATTTCAAGGATATCTTCTTGAACGCCTTCCTTACTGCTGTATTCGTGCAGTACACCGTCAATCTCGACTTCGGTAACCGCGCAGCCGGGCATAGACGACAATAGGATGCGACGCAACGCGTTACCTAAAGTGTGGCCGAAACCACGCTCAAGTGGTTCCAATGTAACCTTGGCACGTGTTGAGTTAACCTGCTCGATATCAACGAGACGCGGTTTAAGAAATTCTGTAACAGAACCCTGCATTGTGTCCTCTCTTGTTTGTTAGCTTTACTTAGAGTAAAGCTCGACGATCAGCTGTTCGTTAATATCCGCAGACAAATCGCTACGTTCTGGAACGCGCTTGAAAGCACCTTCCATTTTCGTATTGTCTACTTCAACCCATGTAGGCTTCTCGCGTTGAGCTGCCACTTCTAAAGCCGCTTTGATACGAGCTTGAGTGCGTGACTTCTCGCGGATGCTTACAACATCATTCGCAGACACTTTGAATGATGGAATGTTAACAACACGACCGTTAACCATAATTGATTTATGGCTTACTAGCTGACGTGATTCTGCACGAGTTGCACCGAAGCCCATACGATAAACGACGTTATCGAGACGGATTTCTAAAAGCTGAAGCAGGTTTTGACCTGTGTTGCCTTTAGTACGTGCAGCATCTTTGTAGTAGTTACGGAATTGTTTTTCTAACACGCCATAAATACGACGAACTTTTTGTTTTTCGCGCAACTGAGTGCCGTACTCTGATAAACGTGGCTTACGAGCGCCATGTTGTCCAGGTGCAGTTTCCAGTTTACACTTTGAATCGATTGCTCTCACACCGCTTTTTAAGAAAAGGTCTGTACCTTCTCGGCGGCTGAGCTTGAGCTTGGGACCCAAGTATCTTGCCATGATCTTTCTCCAACTATCCTAACGAAACGGCGTTATACACGACGCTTTTTAGGAGGACGACAACCATTATGAGGGATCGGCGTCACATCGGTAATGTTAGTTATTTTATAACCAACAGCGTTCAGCGCACGAATGGCTGACTCACGACCTGGACCTGGACCCTTCACAAACACTTCAAGGTTTTTTAAACCGTAGTCTTGAGCAGCAGCACCTGCACGCTCAGCAGCCACCTGTGCAGCAAATGGAGTAGATTTACGTGAACCACGGAAACCTGAACCACCTGAAGTAGCCCATGACAACGCATTACCTTGACGATCTGTAATGGTGACAATAGTGTTGTTGAAAGATGCATGGATATGAGCCATGCCATCTGCAACCTGTTTACGTACGCGCTTACGCGGAGAACGTGACGGAACTTTAGCCATTGCTTTACCTTCCCGTTACTTTCTAATGGGTTTACGTGGACCTTTACGCGTACGCGCATTGGTCTTAGTACGTTGCCCACGGAGAGGCAGGCTACGACGATGGCGGAGACCACGATAACAACCAAGATCCATAAGACGCTTGATGTTCATTGAAATCTCACGACGCAAGTCACCTTCTACAATGTATTTGGCGACTTCTTCGCGTAGTATATCTATTTGAGCTTCGCTCAATTCCTTGATCTTAGCAGTTTCAGCGATTGCTGTAGCCGCGCATATTGCTCTAGCGCGAGTACGGCCGATGCCGAAAATTGCAGTCAATGCGATGACTGTATGCTTTTGATCAGGAATGTTAATGCCAGCGATACGGGCCACTATGCACTCCTTAAAGTTAAAGGCCAACTGCGAAAAGCCCGAAAGGATACTCGACAGTCAACAGATTTGCAAACAAAATTTTGTTCAGCCCAATTCATGGGCTGAACAAATTACTTTTTAGCCTTGACGCTGTTTGTGTTTTGGTTCAACACATATAACGCGTACAACACCACTACGCTTGACGATCTTGCAATTACGGCAGATCTTCTTCACGGAAGCTCGAACTTTCATTTCATCACTCCGTAAAGCTACTTAGCGACCAAAGCGATCTAAATTCGCTTTGTTTACTAGGTTAGCTTTCTTCATCACAGACTCATATTGATGAGACATCATATGCGTCTGAACCTGAGCCATGAAGTCCATGATTACGACTACCATAATTAGTAGCGAAGTACCGCCAAAATAGAACTGTACTTTCCACGCAATTAACATGAACTCCGGAATTAAGCAGATAAAGGTTATGTATAACGCGCCTGCTAATGTCAAACGGGTCATAACTTTATCAATGTAACGCGAAGTCTGTTCTCCAGGACGGATCCCAGGGATGAATGCACCACTCTTCTTCAGATTATCTGCTGTTTCGCGTGGGTTAAACACCAACGCAGTATAGAAGAAACAGAAAAAGATAATCGCTGTTGCATATAATAATGAGTAAAGCGGTTGTCCAGGTGACACAGCAAGTGAGAAATCACTTAACCATGACATAGACTCATTTTGACCGAACCACTGAGCCAGTGTTCCAGGAAACAAAATGATGCTTGACGCAAAAATTGGCGGAATAACACCTGCCATGTTTATTTTAAGCGGTAGATGGGTACTTTGCGCAGCGAACACCTTACGGCCTTGCTGACGCTTAGCATAGTTAACGACGATTCGACGCTGACCACGTTCCACAAATACTACAAAATAAGTCACTGCAAACACAATTACCGCGAGCAACAACAATACTAACACATTCAAGTCACCTTGACGCGCCTGCTCAGCCGTTTGGCCGATAGCGGAAGGTAATCCAGCAACAATACCTGCGAAAATCAATATCGAGATACCATTACCTATACCACGTTCGGTAATTTGTTCACCTAGCCACATAAGGAACATAGTTCCAGTAACCAAACTCACAACTGCAACAAAGTAAAACCCAAATCCAATGTTGACCACAAGGCCTGGCACTAAGTTTGGTAACCCGGTTGCAATACCAATCGACTGGAATGTACCCAGCACTAAGGTACCCCATCTCGTATATTGACTGATCTTCTTACGTCCTGATTCGCCTTCTTTTTTCAATTCAGCGAGTGCAGGATGTACCACAGTCAACAGTTGCATAATAATCGATGCCGAAATATACGGCATGATTCCTAATGCAAAGATAGAGGCACGCGAAAGGGCGCCACCCGAGAACATGTTAAACATGCCTAGAATGGTCCCTTTCTGCTGAGCAAACAGCTCTGCTAATACAGCTGCGTCAATACCAGGAATTGGCACAAACGAACCGGCCCTAAAGACGATAATCGCACCAATCACGAACAGGAGGCGAGCTTTCAATTCAGAAAATCCACCTTTCGCGCTTTTTAAATCAAGTCCTGGTTTTGCCATCGACGTATTATTCCTCGATCTTACCGCCGGCAGCTTCAATAGCTGCACGTGCACCTTTGGTTACCTTCAGACCTTTTACAGTCACAGGGCGCTCAATGGTACCTGAAAGAACAATTTTCGCAAACTGGATGTTGCGAGTAATAACGTTCGCATCTTTCAGAGCGTTTAAGTCGATAACATCACCGTTAACTTTTGCTAGTTCGAGTACACGAACTTCAGCTGTTACCATAGCGCGACGCGAGGTAAAACCAAATTTAGGTAAACGGATCTTCAGTGGCATTTGACCACCTTCAAATCCTGGGCGTACACCGCCACCAGAACGAGACTTTTGGCCTTTATGGCCACGACCCGCTGTTTTACCTAGACCTGAGCCTATACCACGGCCTACACGCTTTGGCGCATGCTTAGAGCCTGCAGCTGGAGATAGAGTATTTAAACGCATCTATTAATCCTCCACTTTAACCATGTAGTAGACCTTATTGATCATACCGCGAACTGAAGGAGTATCTTCTAGCTCAACAGTGTGACCAATGCGACGCAGACCAAGACCTGTTAGGGTTGCACGGTGCTTCGGTAAACGACCGATTCCGCTTTTAGTCTGAGTAACTTTTACAGTTTTAGTTGCCATGGTGCATTACCCCCGAATTTCGTCAACATTCAGGCCACGCTTTGCTGCGATTTGCGCAGGTGACTTCATGTGCACCAGTGCATCTACAGTCGCGCGAACGATGTTGATCGGGTTAGTAGAACCGTATGCTTTTGACAGAACGTTATGCACGCCTGCTACTTCCAATACGGCACGCATTGCGCCACCGGCAATAATACCAGTACCTTGTGATGCAGGTTGCATGTACACAAGAGAACCTGTATGACGACCTTTAACTGGGTGATGCAGGGTACCTGCATTCAACTCAACGGTCACAATGTTACGACGAGCTTTTTCCATAGCTTTTTGAATCGCTGCTGGAACTTCACGTGCTTTACCATAGCCGTAGCCAATCTTACCGTTACCGTCACCCACTACTGTCAGTGCTGTGAAGCTAAAGATACGACCGCCTTTAACTACTTTAGAAACACGATTAACTGCAATCAATTTCTCTTGCAGATCGTCTTTTTGCTGAGCTTCTAATTTAGCCATTTTATAACCCCTTAGAACTTCAGGCCAGCTTCACGAGCGGCATCTGCTAAAGCAGCTACACGACCATGATACTTGAAACCAGAACGATCGAACGCAACTGAAGTCACGCCTTTTTCGATCGCGCGCTCAGCAACAAATTTACCTACTGCTTTCGCTGCGTCTACGTTACCGGTACTCTTCAGTAGCTCTTTAACCGCTTTTTCAACGGTTGAAGCAGCTGCCAACACCTGAGCTTCAGGATTAATCACCTGAGCATAAATGTGACGCGGTGTACGATGTACAACCAGACGATTCACGCCCAGCTCTTGGATCTTCTTACGAGCGCGAGTAGCGCGACGTAAGCGAGATGTTTTCTTATCCATATCGCGTTACCTACTTCTTCTTAGCCTCTTTACGGCGTACTACTTCGTCGTCATAGCGAACACCTTTGCCTTTATATGGCTCTGGTGGACGATATCCGCGAATCTCAGCAGCGACTTGGCCAATTACCTGTTTATCAACGCCACGTAGGACGATGTCAGTTTGGCTCGGACACTCTGCAGTTACGCCTGCGGGCAGTTTGTGTACTAACGGATGAGAGAAACCTAAAGTAAGGTCAATATCAGTACCGACGATCTTCGCACGGTAACCAACGCCAACTAACTTTAATTTACGCTCAAAACCTTGAGATACACCAACAACCATATTGTTTACTAATGCACGAGTTGTACCAGCCTGTGCCCAAGCGTTTACAACGCCTTCAACAGGGAGGAACTTAACTACGTCAGCTTCAATAACAACATTGACCGCATTGTTGATTACTCGAGTCAGACTACCTTTTCCGCCTTTGACGGTAAGTGTCTGTTCGTTCAAGGTCACCTCTACGCCAGCTGGAATAGATACTGGTGCTTTTGCTACACGAGACATTCCTAGCTCCTTAAGCTACGTAGCAGATAACCTCGCCACCCATGCCTGCAAGGCGGGCGGCACGATCAGTCATCAAGCCTTTAGAAGTGGACACAATTGCGACACCCAGACCGCCCATCACCTTTGGAAGTTCGTTTTTACCTTTGTAAATACGAAGACCAGGGCGACTTACACGCTGGATAGTCTCAACGACTGGTTGGCCTTGGAAATACTTTAAAGTAACTTCCAGTTCAGGCTTGGCTTGATCTGCTACGGCGTAATCAGCGATATAACCTTCATCTTTAAGTAGTTTCGCAATTGCGACTTTTAACTTAGCAGAAGGCATCGTCACCGATACGTGGTTAGCAGCTTGGCCGTTACGAATACGGGTTAACATATCCGCAATAGGATCTTGCATGCTCATATTAGCTTACTCCGTGACAAGTGCTTACCAGCTGGCCTTACGCAGGCCAGGAACTTCACCACGCATGGTTGCTTCACGTAATTTGATACGGCTTAAGCCGAATTTACGTAAGAAGCCATGAGGGCGACCAGTTTGATTACAACGATTGCGTTGACGCGCAGCGCTGGAATCACGTGGTAGAGCTTGCAACTTAAGTACTGCATCCCAACGGTCTTCGTCAGAAGAAGCTGGACTTGCAATGATAGTCTTAAGAGCAGCACGCTTTTCAGCGTACTTAGCTACGAGCTGTGCACGTTTAGCTTCACGTGCTTTCATTGATGTTTTTGCCATTACGCTACCCTTATTTCTTGAATGGGAAGTTAAAAGCGTCTAACAAAGCACGACCTTCTTCATCATTCTTCGCAGTAGTAGTGATAACAATATCCATACCACGAATCTTATCGATTTTATCGTAATCGATTTCTGGGAAGATGATCTGCTCACGCACGCCCATTGCGTAGTTACCACGGCCGTCAAACGCTTTAGCGCTTAAGCCACGGAAGTCACGAATACGTGGGATTGCGATATCGACTAAACGCTCTAAGAATTCCCACATACGCTCACCGCGTAGGGTCACTTTACAGCCAATAGGGTAGCCTTCACGGATTTTAAAACCAGCAACTGACTTACGAGCAACAGTCACTACTGGCTTTTGACCAGCAATTGCAGTCATATCACGGACAGCATGGTCCATAACTTTTTTGTCTGCAACAGCTTCGCCAACACCCATATTCAGGGTGATTTTCTCAATCCGAGGGACTTGCATGACACTGGAATAACCAAACTTTTTAGCAAGTTCAGCGATAACAGTCTCTTTGTATTTATCATGCAGTTTCGCCATCGTTTACTCCAATTACTTAATGAGTTCACTATTCGATTTGAAGAAACGCACTTTTTTGCCATCTTCAAAGCGGAAACCAACGCGATCAGCTTTGCCAGTGGCAGAGTTGAAAATCGCTACATTTGATGCTTGTATCGGTGCTTCTTTCTCAACAATACCGCCAGCTACGCCCAGTTGTGGGTTTGGCTTTTGGTGTTTTTTGACAAGATTGATGCCTTCAACAATTAATTTACCAGTAGGAAGGACTTGAGAAACTTTTGCGCGTTTACCCTTGTCTTTACCTGCTAATACAATTATTTCGTCTTCGCGACGTATTTTTGCTGCCATTTTGAAGCTCCTTACAGTACTTCTGGTGCCAGCGAGACAATTTTCATAAATTGCTCATTGCGCAATTCACGTGTCACTGGTCCAAAGATACGAGTACCAATCGGCTGCAGGTTGCCGTTAAGCAATACCGCTGCATTCCGATCGAAGCGAATGACAGAACCGTCTGGACGACGTACGCCTTTCTTAGTACGGACTACCACCGCGTTATACACATCGCCTTTCTTCGCTTTAGCGCGAGGAATCGCTTCTTTAACAGAAACTTTGATGATGTCGCCGATACCGGCATAACGACGATGAGAGCCACCCAAGACCTTAATACACTGAACTCTGCGTGCGCCGCTGTTACAAGCAACGTCAAGAGTCGATTGCATTTGGATCATTTTAAGTGCTCCGCTATCGTTACTACACAAATCCCACTATGGGACAATAAACACACTCATTTTTGCTACTAATTTAGTCAAAAATGGCGCGCAAATATAACACCATAAAACTGGAATGTATAGTATTAAAAAACAAACGGCTCCATGAACTGGAGCCGTTTACCTAAATACCTAATTAACTTAGGCCTTTGATACTACTTCAACCAGGGTCCAAGACTTAGTCTTAGACAAAGGACGACATTCGCGAATCGCTACTAAATCGCCTTCATTGCACTGATTAGTTTCGTCATGTGCATGGATCTTAGTCGTACGCTTAATGTATTTCCCATAAATTGGGTGTTTCACTTGGCGTTCGATAGCAACAGTAATGGACTTGTCCATTTTGTTACTCGTTACACGACCCTGCAAAGTACGGATTTTATCAGACATTACGCACCCGCCTTAGAAGTAATAATGGTCTTAACGCGCGCAATATTACGGCGCACTAATTTCAGTTGATTAGTCTGAGTCAACTGACCAGTGGCGTGTTGCATACGCAGGTTGAACTGCTCACGCAGCAGACCAAGTAGTTCAGCGTTCAGTTCTTCAACGCTCTTTTCTCTCAGTTCGCTCGCTTTCATTACATCACCGTCTTAGTTACGAAGGTAGTCTTGATTGGAAGCTTGGCAGCAGCTAAAGCAAACGCTTCACGAGCGATTACTTCAGATACACCATTCATCTCATACAGTACCTTACCAGGTTGAACCTGACATACCCAGTATTCAACGTTACCTTTACCTTTACCCATACGCACTTCAAGAGGCTTAGAGGTAATCGGCTTGTCCGGGAAAACTCGAATCCAAATTTGTCCCTGACGCTTAATATGACGTGTCATGGCACGACGTGCAGATTCGATCTGACGTGCAGTTAAACGGCCACGGCCGACTGCTTTCAGACCAAAAGTACCAAAGCTAACTTCGGTACCGTTCGCTAGACCGCGGTTACGGCCTTTGAACATCTTGCGAAACTTCATACGTTTAGGTTGCAGCATTGCCGGCTCTCCTATTTACCACGAGGCTTGCGCTTAGGTTGCTGCTGCTTCGGCTCTTCAATCTGTGGCAGCATTCCGTCCAGAACTTCACCTTTGAAGATCCAAACTTTAACGCCGATCACACCATATTGGGTGTGACTTTCAGATGTTGAATAGTCGATATCAGCACGCAAAGTATGTAAAGGTACGCGACCTTCACGATACCACTCATCACGCGCAATCTCAGCTCCGCCTAAACGGCCACTAACTTGTACTTTGATACCTTGAGCACCAATACGCATTGCGTTTTGAACTGCGCGCTTCATAGCACGACGGAACATTACGCGACGCTCTAATTGCTGTGCAATAGAGTCAGCAACTAACTTGGCATCTAGCTCAGGTTTACGGATCTCAGCGATGTTAATTTGAGCAGGAGTGCCAGCAAGTTTTGACACTGCAGCACGCA
The DNA here is from genome assembly GCF_003028295.1 of Shewanella morhuae. Classification (NCBI taxonomy): domain Bacteria; kingdom Pseudomonadati; phylum Pseudomonadota; class Gammaproteobacteria; order Alteromonadales; family Shewanellaceae; genus Shewanella; species Shewanella morhuae. Next base: position 170,371 of record NZ_PYSG01000003.1, read on the forward strand.
ATACTTCAACGTCTTCACCTTTCTTACCAATCACAACGCCTGGACGGGCAGTGTGAATCGTAACGCGGATGCTTTTCGCTGGACGCTCGATAACAATCTTAGATACTGAAGCAGCTTGTAATTTCTCTACAAGAAACTTACGCACTTCCCAGTCGCTGTTCAGATTATTTGCGTAATCTGATTTATCTGCGTACCAGGTAGAGATCCAAGGCTTAGTGATACCCAGACGGATACCATTAGGATGTACTTTCTGTCCCATTGCTCTCTCCTAGCGATCTGATACAACCACAGTAATGTGGCTGGTACGCTTCATGATACGATCAGCGCGGCCTTTGGCACGTGGCATGATACGCTTCATTGTTGGGCCTTCATCTACGAAGACGGCTCCAACTTTAAGCTCATCAATATCCGCACCTTCGTTGTGTTCGGCGTTTGCGATAGCTGAGTCAAGTACTTTTTTAACCAGTACGGCGGCTTTCTTGGGGCTGAAAGTCAAAATTTCGAGGGCCTTAGCAACAGGCAATCCACGAATTTGATCAGCAACCAGACGGGCCTTCTGCGCAGACGTACGGGCAAAACGATGTTTAGCTAAAACTTCCATCTTATTCCTCCCGTATTAACGCTTCTTCGCTTTCTTATCAGCGGCATGGCCACGATAAGTGCGAGTTGGTGAAAATTCACCAAGTTTATGGCCAATCATTTCGTCAGTTACGAACACAGGAACGTGCTGACGACCATTATGGACAGCGATGGTCAAACCAATCATATTTGGAATGATCATAGAGCGACGTGACCAAGTCTTAATAGGCTTTTTGTCACCGGCTTCCATCGCTTTCTCTACCTTCTTCAGCAAGTGCAGGTCAATGAAGGGACCTTTCTTGAGAGAACGTGGCATGGCGAATCCTCTTACTATTTATTACGACGACGTACGATGTACTTGTCAGTGCGCTTGTTACTACGAGTCTTATAACCCTTAGTTGGCACACCCCATGGAGTCACTGGGTGACGACCACCAGAAGTACGGCCTTCACCACCACCGTGTGGATGGTCTACTGGGTTCATTGCAACACCACGCACTGTTGGGCGTATGCCTCTCCAGCGGTTAGCACCTGCTTTGCCTAACTGGCGTAGCATGTGTTCGGCATTACCAACTTCACCAAATGTCGCGCGGCAATCAACTGGCACTTTACGCATTTCGCCAGAGCGAAGACGTAGAGTGGCATATGCGCCATCACGAGCAACAACTTGTGCATAAGCACCTGCTGAACGAGCGATTTGAGCACCTTTACCAGGCTTCATTTCAACTGCGTGTACAACAGAACCTACTGGGACGTTGCGCAGCGGCATTGCGTTACCGGTTTTGATTTCTGCATCAACACCAGACTGGATCTTATCGCCAGCTTGCATGCCTTTGGCAGCAAGAATATAACGACGTTCACCATCCGCATACAATACTAACGCGATGTTAGCTGTACGGTTTGGATCATATTCCAGACGCTCAATCTTTGCAGGGATACCATCTTTATCGCGTTTGAAGTCGATTAGACGATAATGCTGCTTATGACCACCACCTACGTGACGGACAGTGATACGGCCAGTATTGTTACGGCCACCACTTTTAGATTTTTTCGCCAACAGGCCAGCAAAGGGTTTACCCTTATGCAGGTCAGTGTTCACCACTTTAACTACGTGGCGACGACCTGGAGAGGTTGGCTTACACTTAATAACTGCCATGATAATTCTCCTTTGCTTACTCAGCGCCGCCGACGAAATCGATGTCAGCACCAGCAGCTAGAGTCACATAGGCTTTTTTCCAATCGCTACGACGACCAGTACGGCCACCTGTGCGTTTAGTTTTGCCTTTGCTGACTAAAGTGCGAACTGAATCAACTTCAACTTCAAATAGCATAGCAACAGCAGCTTTAACTTCAGCTTTAGTTGCATCGATAGCTACGCGGAAAACAACAGTGTTGTGCTTCTCAGCGTTCACAGTGCTCTTTTCAGAGATGTGTGGAGCGAGAATGACTTTTAGCAAACGTTCTTCGCGGATCATCATGCTAGCATCTCCTCGATTTGCTTCACTGCGTCAGCAGTCACAAGCACAGTGTTAAACGCAATCAGACTAACTGGGTCTAGACCCGCTACGTCACGAACGTCAACCTTGTACAGGTTACGAGCTGCTAAGAATAAGTTCTCATCAACTTCTGCAGTCACAATTAGAACGTCTTCTAAGTTCATTGCCTTTAATTTAGCTTTCAGCTCTTTAGTTTTAGGAGCTTCAACACCAAATGATTCAACAACAACCAGACGCTCTTGACGTACCAATTCAGACAGAATGCTTCTCAGCGCGCCGCGGTACATCTTTTTGTTAACTTTTTGGCTATGATCTTGGGTTTTAGCAGCGAATGTTACGCCACCGCCACGCCAGATTGGGCCTTTAACAGAACCAGCACGAGCACGGCCAGTTCCTTTTTGGCGCCAAGGCTTTTTGCCTGAGCCAGTTACTTCCGCACGAGTCTTTTGAGCACGAGTGCCCTGACGCGCGTTTGCAGCGTACGCTACAACTACCTGATGAACCAGTGCCTCGTTAAAGTCACGGCCGAAGGTAGTTTCGGAAACTTCAAGAGCGCTTTGCGCGTCTTTCAATACCAATTCCATTACTATCTCCTCAGACCTTAAGCTTTAACGGCCGGCTTGATAATCAAGTCGCCATTGGTAGCGCCAGGAACAGCGCCACGGACTAGTAGCAGGTTACGCTCAACATCTACACGAACAACGACTAGATTTTGAGTTGTAACACGCTCAGCACCCATATGGCCTGACATTTTTTTGCCTTTGAATACGCGACCTGGCGTTTGGTTCTGACCGATAGAACCATTCGAGCGGTGCGACAAAGAGTTACCGTGAGTCATATCTTGAGTACGGAAGTTCCAACGCTTAACGCCGCCTTGGAAGCCTTTACCTTTTGATTGACCAGTAACGTCTACTTTCGCTACATCAGCGAAAATATCAACATTTAGCTCAGCACCAACTTCAATGCCCTCGCCTTCACCGTCTACCAAACGCATTTCCCACAAACCACGACCGGCTTCAACGCCGCTCTTAGCAAAGTGTCCTGCTTCTGGTTTAGTGATGCGATTGGCTTTTTTGGTGCCAGTTGTAACTTGAAGTGCACGGTAACCGTCAGTTTCTAAAGTTTTCACTTGAGTAACACGGTTGCCTGCAACTTCAATTACAGTAACTGGTATTGAAACGCCATCTTCGGTGAAGATGCGAGTCATACCAACTTTACGACCAATAAGACCGATAGCCATCTCTCAAACCTCTTCTTACTAGGATCTCAATTAACCCAAGCTAATCTGTACGTCGACACCAGCCGCAAGATCTAAACGCATTAACGCGTCTACAGTCTTTTCAGTTGGCTCTACGATGTCAACCAGGCGCTTGTGTGTACGTAATTCGTACTGGTCACGAGCATCTTTATTAACGTGCGGAGAGATCAAAATGGTATAACGTTCTTTACGCGTAGGTAGTGGAATTGGACCACGTACTTGAGCGCCTGTACGTTTAGCAGTTTCAACGATTTCCGCTGTAGACTGATCAATTAAACGATGATCAAATCCCTTTAAGCGGATACGGATTCTTTGGTTCTGCATTGACCAGAGCTCCTAAAATGGACATATAAAAAATCACCCTCTAGCTTCTTCCAAATGGAAAAGCAGAGCGAGATGATTTAACCGTTCGACTCCCAATCGGAGCCGCTATGATAATGATTAACTTAAGTGACTAATCATTTAATTCGTCAACCTAGGTCGACGAGGGGGCCATTATACCTATGTAAATCTGGATATCAAGCCCGCTGTGTAAATAGTCATCAAATAACTATTTAACTTCAGAGTGAGGCGCATTCTACACATTTTTACTTATAACGCCAGCCCTGTAATAAAAAAAGGAAGCCTTAGCTTCCTTTTTTAGTGTGTCGCTAAATTTTGCTATTAAGCAAAAATTTTCGCTACTACACCAGCACCAACTGTACGGCCACCTTCACGAATTGCGAAGCGTAAACCTTCGTCCATCGCGATTGGACAAATCAAGGTCACTTTCATCTTGATGTTGTCACCAGGCATTACCATCTCTACGCCTTCTGGCAATTCGATAGTACCTGTCACGTCCGTTGTACGGAAGTAGAACTGTGGACGGTAACCTTTGAAGAATGGAGTGTGACGTCCGCCTTCTTCTTTTGACAGAACATAGATTTCTGATTCAAAAGTTGTGTGTGGGTTGATTGAACCTGGTTTAGCCAACACTTGACCACGTTCTACGTCATCACGCTTAGTACCACGTAATAACACACCACAGTTCTCGCCTGCACGACCTTCGTCAAGCAGTTTACGGAACATTTCGACACCAGTACAGGTGGTCTTAGTCGTGTCGCGGATACCAACGATTTCTACTTCGTCACCAACGCGAACAATACCACGCTCAACACGACCAGTTACTACTGTACCACGGCCAGAAATTGAGAAGACGTCTTCGATTGGCAGTAGGAACGGCTTATCGATATCACGTTGTGGTTCTGGAATGTAAGAATCTAGTGCTGCTGCCAGCTCAAGAATTTTTGCTTCCCACTCTGGCTGACCTTCTAGGGCCTTCAGAGCTGAACCTTGAATAACAGGTAAATCATCACCTGGGAAATCGTATTCTGACAGAAGTTCACGCACTTCCATCTCTACTAATTCCAGTAATTCTTCGTCATCAACCATGTCACACTTGTTCATGAACACGATGATGTATGGTACACCAACTTGACGAGAAAGCAGGATGTGCTCACGTGTCTGTGGCATTGGGCCGTCTGTTGAAGCCACAACCAAAATAGCGCCGTCCATCTGTGCAGCACCAGTGATCATGTTTTTAACATAGTCGGCGTGACCTGGGCAGTCTACGTGTGCGTAGTGACGTGCTGGTGTGTCATATTCGATGTGAGAAGTATTAATAGTAATACCGCGCTCACGCTCTTCTGGAGCGTTATCGATTTGAGCAAAGTTTTTCACTTCGCCACCATAAGTCTTAGCCAGAACTGCTGAAATAGCTGCAGTTAGAGTGGTTTTACCATGGTCAACGTGACCAATGGTGCCCACGTTTACGTGAGGCTTAATACGTTCAAATTTAGCTTTTGCCACGATATATTCCTTTCTTTCAGAATAGTCCAGTCAGTGCTGGACCATAATAACATTTATGTCGTAACTGAATTAGCTACGAGATTCAATAATCGCTTTCGCAATGTTTTGCGGTGCATCAGAGTACTTCAAAAACTCCATAGAGTATGAAGCGCGCCCCTGAGTCGCAGATCGCAAATCAGTTGCATAACCAAACATTTCAGCGAGAGGAACTACAGCATGGACTATTTTAATGCCACCAAAGCCATCATCCATCCCTTCAATTAAGCCACGACGACGGTTTAAATCACCGACGACATCACCCATATAATTTTCAGGGGTAGTTACTTCTACTTTCATGCAAGGCTCGAGCAACGCAGGATTTGCTTCAAGCGCACCCTTTTTGAAGCCCATAGAACCTGCAATTTTGAACGCCATCTCATTCGAGTCCACATCATGATATGAACCGTCGAACAGAGTGACCTTCACGTCCAACACAGGGAAGCCAGCGAGAACGCCATTCTTCATCTGTTCTTGGATACCTTTATCAACCGCGGGAATGAATTCACGAGGAATCGCTCCACCCACAACAGCATTGACAAATTCGTAACCAGCGCCTTCTTCATTAGGCTCTAGTTTTAACCAAACATGGCCGAATTGTCCACGACCACCTGATTGGCGTATAAATTTACCTTCAGCTTCGACTGTAGCTCGGATAGTTTCACGGTAGGCCACTTGTGGCTTACCAACGTTACATTCAACACCAAATTCGCGACGCATACGGTCAACGATAATGTCTAAGTGTAACTCACCCATACCCGAAATCAGAATCTGTGATGACTCTTCGTCAGTTTCAACTCGGAATGATGGATCTTCAGCTGCAAGTTTTTGCAACGCAATACCCATTTTATCTTGGTCGGCTTTTGACTTAGGTTCAACGGCAATGGTAATTACTGGCTCTGGGAACTCCATGCGTTCCAAGATCACTCTATGATCGTTATCACAAAGTGTATCACCCGTAGTCACTTCTTTTAAACCAATAGCCGCGGCGATATCACCAGCACGGACTTCTTTCAGCTCAGTTCGATCGTTAGCATGCATTTGCACCATGCGACCTACTCGCTCACGTTTCTGTTTCACAGAGTTGTAAACGCCTGAACCTGATTCGAGTACGCCTGAATACACACGAATAAAGGTTAAAGTTCCTACGAATGGGTCCGTAGCTATCTTAAATGCCAATGCAGCAAAAGGTGCATTGTCATCTGATGGGCGCTCTACTTCTTGCTCATTTTCATCGATACCCTTAATTGGAGGCACATCGACTGGCGCTGGCAAAAATTCAATCACCGCATCAAGTACCGCTTGAACGCCTTTGTTCTTAAATGCAGAACCACAGGTCGCTAAAACGATTTCATTATTTATAGTCCGCTGACGTAGTGCCTTTTTAATCTCGTCTTCTGACAACGTGCCTTCTTCAAGGTACTTATTCATCAGTTCATCCGAAGATTCGGCTGCTACTTCAACCAGATACTCATGCATTTCAGCCGCTTTAGCCGCTAAGTCTGCTGGGATTGCCTCATAAGTGAAAGTCATTCCCTGGTCCGCTTCGTCCCAGTTAATCGCTTTCATCTTAATTAAGTCAATAACCCCCTTGAAGTGCTCTTCTGCACCAATATTCAATTGAATAGGTACACAAGTGGCTCCTAGGCGAGTTCCGATTTGCTTCACTACACGTTCAAAGTCTGCACCTGCACGGTCCATTTTATTGACAAATACTATGCGTGGAACGCGATATTTATCAGCTTGACGCCATACTGTTTCGGACTGAGGTTCAACACCAGAAGAACCACAGAAAACGACAACGGCACCATCAAGAACACGCAGAGATCGTTCAACTTCAATAGTAAAGTCAACGTGACCAGGGGTATCGATGATATTGATACGGTGTTCAGTGAATTGAGCATCCATACCACGCCAGAAAGTAGTTACTGCAGCTGAGGTGATAGTAATACCACGCTCTTGCTCTTGAACCATCCAGTCTGTGGTAGCAGCGCCGTCATGCACCTCACCGATTTTATGAGATAAACCGGTATAGAACAGAACACGTTCTGTTGTGGTAGTTTTACCTGCATCAACATGAGCACAAATACCGATATTACGATAACGCTCAATTGGGGTTGTACGAGCCACGATTATACCCTCTCCACCAAGACCGAAGTCTTGGCAATATCAACAACTATGGTGTGGGCCTAAGCCCACACCATCATATTACCAACGGTAATGAGCAAAGGCCTTGTTAGCTTCAGCCATGCGATGCACGTCTTCACGCTTCTTAACAGCAGTACCTTTGTTTTCAGACGCATCCAGCATTTCACCTGCCAGACGTAAAGCCATAGATTTTTCACCACGCTTACGAGCAGCTTCAACCAACCAGCGCATCGCCAGTGCATTACGACGCACAGGACGAACTTCACATGGTACCTGGTACGTAGAACCACCAACGCGACGAGATTTAACTTCGACTGATGGGCGAACGTTGTCCAGGGCTGCTTCAAGGATTGTCAGATGTGCTTCGCTTTTCTTTTCAGCAACAACATCTAATGCCTTGTAGATAATTTTTTCTGCAGTCGACTTTTTGCCGTCCTGCATAATGACGTTGATGAACTTAGCCAACAACTCACTGTGAAACTTTGGATCTGGTAGGATTTTACGTTGTCCTACAACGCGACGTCTTGGCATAACAATTCTCCGTATGCTTCAGGGACTTCCAAAACTGGAATTCTCAAAATAAAACTAGCTTGGCCTTACTTAACGGATAAGTTAAGACTTAGGACGCTTAGCACCGTATTTAGAACGGCTTTGGCGGCGTGAAGTCACACCTGCACAGTCTAATGCGCCACGAATAGTGTGATAACGCACACCTGGTAAGTCTTTAACACGACCACCACGGATTAAGATCACGCTATGTTCCTGCAGGTTGTGGCCTTCACCGCCGATGTACGAAGTAACTTCGAAACCGTTAGTTAGACGCACACGAGCTACTTTACGTAGTGCAGAGTTAGGTTTTTTAGGGGTAGTTGTGTACACACGTGTACAAACACCACGTTTTTGCGGGCACGCATTCAACGCAGGCACGTTAGTCTTGTCGACTTTTGGCGCGCGTGGCTTACGTACCAACTGGTTTACAGTTGCCATGTATAGCTCCGAGTCAGTTGAATCAAACTCAACGATAAGGTGTGAAAAATCTATATCCCACAATGGTGGGACGCGGAATTTTAGAAAGGTAATGCCTAACTGTCAAGAAATAGCCAACTTTTGCGGCATATTCCAAGAAAAAAGGCGCCTAGGGCGCCTTTTTATAACAAACTGATTACTTAATCTTGGCTACCAGCCAGGTTTAAGAGATCGGCCAAGTTCTGTTCGGCTTCACTTGCAGTGATTTTATTCACTACTACAGGTTCGTTTTTCTTCGCACGCGCTTCATTACGAGTCTTGTGATAAGCGTAACCTGTACCGGCTGGGATCAGTCGGCCAACGATAACGTTTTCTTTCAGACCACGTAATTGATCGCTCTTACCACCTACGGCGGCTTCGGTCAGTACGCGCGTTGTCTCTTGGAACGATGCTGCTGAGATAAAGGATTCTGTTGCCAGAGATGCTTTAGTAATACCCAGTAGTTCACGCTCAAACGTTGCAGGTACTTTACCTTGGGCGATCAGTTCGCGGTTAGCGATCTTCACACGTGATACTTCAGCTTGTTCCCCTTCGAGGAAATCAGCATCACCGGCAGAAGTGATCAGACACTTACGCAGCATTTGACGGATGATCACTTCGATATGCTTATCGTTGATCTTCACGCCTTGCAGACGGTAGACGTCCTGTACTTCGTTCACAATGTAGTTTGCAACATTGTGGATACCACGAAGACGCAGAATGTCATGTGCCGCTTCTGGACCGTCAGCGATAACTTCACCACGTTCGACTTTTTCACCTTCGAACACGTTTAAGTTACGCCATTTAGGGATCATCTCTTCGTAATGTTCACCGCCATCAGCAGGTGTAATCACCAAGCGACGCTTACCTTTGGTCTCTTTACCAAACGAGATGGTACCTGAGATTTCCGCAAGAATAGCCGGCTCTTTTGGCTTACGTGCTTCGAATAAGTCAGCAACGCGTGGCAGACCACCGGTGATGTCGCGTGTTTTAGACGATTCCTGAGGAATACGAGCTAACGCGTCACCCACGTTGATTTGTGCGTTATCTTCCAAGTTAACAATCGCACTACCTGGTAAGAAGTACTGTGCTGGCACTTCAGTACCTGGGATCATCAAATCGTTACCATTAGCGCCAAGCAGGCGGATCATTGGGCGCATTTCTTTACCCGCAGTACCACGCTGACCAACGTCAAGGATCACGATGGATGACAGACCCGTCAGTTCGTCTGTTTGACGTGTCATAGTGACACCGTCAATCATGTGTTCGAACTTGATACTACCCGCCACTTCAGAAATGATTGGGTGAGTATGTGGATCCCAGTTAGCGATAACATCGCCAGCTTCAACAGCAGCTTCTTCTAGCTTCTCAAGCACAGTACCGTATGGCACTTTATAACGCTCTTTCTCGCGGCCCAGCTCATCGATGATGGCAAGCTCAGAAGAACGAGAAACGATAACCAGTTTGCCGTCACTGTTAGTTACATGCTTAGCATTATGCAGTTTCAATGAACCCGAGTTTTTCACTTGGACATTGTTTTCTGCAGAAGCTCGAGACGCCGCACCACCAATGTGGAATGTACGCATCGTTAGCTGTGTACCCGGTTCACCGATAGATTGTGCTGCCACAACACCGATTGCTTCACCGTGGTTAATAATATGACCACGAGCCAAGTCACGACCGTAACAAGCTGCACAAACACCGAAATCGGTATCACAAGAGATAACAGAACGTACAATCACTTCGTCGATTGAATGCTCTTCTAACTTGTCACACCAAGCTTCGTCGAGGAGTGTGTTACGCGGAGCTAGCACATCTTCAGTGCCTGGATAGAACACATCAATTGCAACCACACGACCCAGTACGCGCTCACGTAACGGTTCAACCACATCACCACCTTCAATCAGCGGTTTCATGGTTAGACCTTCGTAAGTACCACAATCGTCTTCGATAACCACTAAATCTTGCGCAACGTCAACAAGACGACGAGTCAGGTAACCCGAGTTCGCTGTCTTCAATGCCGTATCGGCTAGACCTTTACGCGCACCGTGAGTAGAAATAAAGTACTGCAGTACGTTTAGACCTTCACGGAAGTTAGCGGTAATTGGCGTTTCGATGATTGAGCCATCTGGCTTAGCCATCAGACCACGCATACCCGCCAACTGACGGATCTGTGCGGCACTACCACGAGCACCTGAGTCAGCCATCATATAGATGCTGTTAAACGAGGCTTGTTTCTCTTCAACGCCATCACGGTTAATCACTGTCTCAGTTGACAGGTTTTCCATCATCGCTTTAGAAACTTTTTCGTTGGCGCTTGCCCAGATATCGATAACTTTGTTGTAACGCTCACCTGCAGTTACCAGACCAGATTGGAACTGCTCTTGAATTTCAAGAACTTCCGCTTCTGCATCCGCAACTAAGGTGTATTTCTCGTCAGGAATAACCATGTCATCGATACCTACAGAGGCACCAGAGATGGTTGCAAAACGGAAACCGGTATACATCAATTGGTCAGCGAAGATAACAGTATCTTTCAGACCCAGTTGACGATAACACGTGTTCAACAGTTTAGAGATCTGCTTTTTGCCCATGTTCTGGTTAACCAGATCAAATGACAAACCTGCTGGCAAAATAAGTGACAGCAAGGCACGACCCACAGTCGTATCAACGATACGGCGTTGTTCTGTACGTTCACCAGTGTCACCAATAATGGTTTCAGTGATACGTACTTTAACGCGGGCATGCAGTTCAGCAGCGCCAGTTGCGTAAGCTTTTTCAACTTCAGCAACAGACATAAATGCCATACCTTCACCACGGCCGTTAATACGCTCACGGCTGGTGTAGTACAGACCTAAAACTACGTCTTGAGACGGAGTGATAACAGGCTCGCCGTTTGCAGGTGACAGGATGTTGTTGGTAGACATCATCAGTGCACGAGCTTCAAGCTGCGCTTCCAGTGTTAACGGTACGTGTACCGCCATTTGGTCACCGTCGAAGTCGGCGTTGTATGCCGCACAAACGAGTGGGTGTAACTGGATTGCTTTACCTTCGATCAGTACTGGCTCGAACGCTTGGATACCCAGTCTGTGCAGTGTTGGCGCACGGTTGAGCATCACTGGATGTTCGCGGATCACTTCATCCAGAACGTCCCATACTTCCGCCACTTCACGCTCAACCATCTTCTTAGCCGCTTTGATAGTAGTAGCTAAGCCACGACCTTCTAGCTTGCCATAGATGAATGGCTTGAACAGTTCCAATGCCATCTTCTTAGGAAGACCACATTGATGCAGACGTAGAGTAGGACCTACGGTAATAACCGAACGACCAGAATAGTCGACGCGCTTACCCAATAAGTTCTGACGGAAACGACCTTGCTTACCTTTGATCATATCGGCCAAAGATTTCAGAGGACGCTTGTTAGAACCGGTAATAGCACGACCACGACGACCGTTATCTAATAGCGCATCAACAGACTCTTGTAACATACGCTTTTCGTTGCGTACGATAATGTCTGGCGCAGCTAAATCTAACAGACGCTTCAAACGGTTGTTACGGTTGATCACGCGGCGATACAGATCGTTAAGATCTGATGTCGCGAAGCGGCCGCCATCTAGCGGTACCAACGGACGTAAGTCAGGTGGTAACACAGGCAGTACTTTTAAGATCATCCATTCAGGCTTGTTGCCTGATGTGTAGAATGCTTCCATTAACTTAAGACGCTTAGTCACTTTCTTGCGACGAGTCTCAGAGTTGATTGAAGGTAATTCTTCACGCATTTGTTCGATTTCTTTCGCTAAATCGATAGCCCGTAACAGTTCAAGAACTGCTTCAGCACCCATTTTAGCTTCGAATTCATCACCGTATTCTTCTAACGCATCAAGATACGTTTCTTCTGTCAGCATTTGGCCACGTTCAAGGCTGGTCATGCCAGGCTCGATCACGACAAATGATTCAAAATACAGTACGCGTTCGATATCACGCAGCGTCATATCCAGCATTAAGCCAATACGTGACGGCAGTGATTTTAAGAACCAAATGTGCGCAACTGGGCTAGCCAGTTCGATGTGACCCATACGCTCACGACGTACTTTAGTCTGGGTTACTTCAACGCCACATTTTTCACAAATAACACCACGGTGCTTCAAACGTTTGTACTTACCGCACAAACATTCGTAATCTTTGACTGGGCCAAAGATACGCGCACAGAACAGACCTTCACGCTCAGGCTTGAAGGTACGGTAGTTAATGGTTTCTGGCTTCTTAACTTCACCAAAAGACCAAGAACGGATCAGATCAGGCGATGCCAGACCAATTTTGATGCCGTTAAATTCTTCAGTCTTGCTTTGCTGTTTCAGAAACTTTAATAAGTCTTTCACGTTTCTCTCCTGAAGGAGTTAAACCGGGTGCTCCGTATTCACGGAGCACCATTCTGTTGCTAAACGCGGCTAAAGCCTGCGTTTATGCCTGATCCAACTCGATATTAATACCGAGTGAACGGATCTCCTTCAGTAACACGTTGAAGGACTCTGGCATGCCAGGTTGCATCTGATAATTACCGTCGACGATGTTTTTATACATCTGAGTACGACCGTTAACGTCATCCGATTTAACAGTGAGCATTTCTTGAAGCGTATAAGCAGCACCGTATGCTTCTAGTGCCCACACTTCCATCTCACCGAAACGCTGACCACCGAATTGAGCTTTACCGCCCAATGGTTGTTGAGTCACTAAGCTGTACGAACCAGTAGAACGGGCGTGCATCTTGTCATCAACTAAGTGGTTCAGTTTGAGCATGTACATGTAACCCACGGTTACTTGACGCTCAAATTCGTTACCGGTACGACCATCAAACAACTTCAACTGACCAGAGGTTGGCAAACCTGCAAGTTCAAGCATCTGCTTGATCTCTTTTTCTTTAGCACCATCGAATGCAGGAGTTGCAATCGGGATACCGCCTTTCAGATTAGTCGCAAGACGTAATACTTCATCATCAGTGAATGAATCGATATCGACGCGCTGTTGCACTTCGTCACCTAATTCATAAACTTGCTTGATGTAACCACGCACTTCAGCCAGCTCACGCTGTTCTTCAAGCATCGCGGTGATCTTGTTACCAATGCCTTTGGCAGCGGCGCCCATATGGACTTCAAGTACCTGACCAATGTTCATACGTGATGGAACACCTAGTGGGTTCAATACGATGTCTACTGGGTTACCTTGTTCGTCATATGGCATATCTTCGATTGGACAAATCTTAGAGATAACACCCTTGTTACCGTGACGACCCGCCATTTTGTCACCAGGTTGGATAGTACGCTTAACCGCTAAGTAAACCTTAACAATCTTGAGTACGCCTGGCGCCAAATCATCACCTTGAGTGATCTTACGGCGTTTGATTTCAAACTTCTTATCGAAGTCAGCTTTCAGTTCGTCATGCTGCTCGGCTAATTGCTCAAGTTCAGTTTGTTTAGCTTCATCGTCAATGACTTGAATCAAAACATCTTTACGTGGCAATGCTGCGATTTGCGCATCGGTAAAACCAGCACCGGTTAACAAGTTACGCGCACGGCTCAATACACCTTCTTCAAGGATCTTGAACTCTTCGCCTAAGTCTTTACGCGCTTGGGCAATGTGCATCTCTTCAATTTCAACTGCACGCTTGTCTTTCTCAACGCCGTCACGGGTAAATACCTGTACGTCGATGATAGTGCCCTTAACAGAGTTAGGTACACGCAATGAGCTGTCTTTAACGTCAGACGCTTTTTCACCGAAGATAGCACGGAGTAGCTTCTCTTCTGGAGTCAGCTGGGTTTCGCCTTTTGGCGTCACTTTACCTACCAGAATGTCGCCACCCTTCACTTCTGCACCAATGTAAACAATACCTGACTCGTCGAGTTTCGACAGGGCAGATTCACCTACGTTTGGAATATCAGCAGTGATTTCTTCGCTACCCAACTTAGTATCACGAGCAATACAAGATAGCTCCTGAATGTGGATAGTGGTGAAACGGTCTTCTTGCGCTACGCGCTCAGAAATTAAGATCGAGTCTTCGAAGTTATAACCGTTCCATGGCATGAACGCGATACGCATGTTCTGGCCAAGGGCTAAGTCACCTAAGTCAGTAGACGGACCGTCTGCTAACACGTCACCACGAACCACTGGCTCGCCAACAGCACAACAAGGGCGTTGGTTAATACAGGTGTTTTGGTTAGAACGGGTGTATTTAGTCAGGTTATAAATGTCGATACCCGCTTCGCCTGCGCGCAGCTCATCTTCATTTACTTTAACAACGATACGGCTTGCATCGACGTAGTCAACAAAACCACCACGCTTAGCTACAACCACAACACCTGAGTCAACAGCAAGAGTTCGCTCAATACCTGTACCTACTAGCGGCTTTTCAGAACGCAGTGTTGGTACGGCTTGACGTTGCATGTTTGCACCCATCAATGCACGGTTAGCATCGTCGTGTTCTAAGAACGGGATCAGTGAAGCTGCAACAGAAATAATCTGCTGTGGCGAAACGTCCATATACTGGATGTCTGCCGCACGCATAAAGGTTGATTCACCCTTATGACGACAAGCAATCTGCTCTTCAACCATACGGCCGTTAGCATCAACTTCAATGTTCGCCTGTGCAATCACATAACGACCTTCTTCGATTGCTGACAAGTATTCCACTTCGTCAGTAATCACGCTGTCGATAACCTTGCGGTATGGCGTTTCAAGGAAGCCGTAAGAGTTAGTACGGGCAAAACTAGCTAATGAGTTGATTAGACCAATGTTTGGACCTTCAGGGGTCTCAATTGGACATAAACGACCATAGTGAGTTGCGTGTACGTCTCGTACTTCAAAGCCTGCACGTTCACGGGTCAAACCACCAGGGCCAAGTGCAGAAATACGACGCTTATGCGTTACTTCTGATAGCGGGTTGTTTTGATCCATAAATTGTGACAGCTGAGAAGAACCGAAGAACTCTTTCACTGCAGCAGAAATTGGCTTAGCGTTGATTAAATCTTGTGGCATCAGCTCGTTCAGATCGCCTAAAGATAGACGTTCACGCACGGCGCGCTCAACACGGACTAAACCTACGCGGAACTGGTTTTCAGCCATTTCACCGACGCTACGAATACGACGGTTACCTAAGTGATCGATATCATCGACTTCGTCAAAGCCATTACGGATATGAATAATGTTCTTCATTACCGCAACGATGTCTTCTTTAGACAATACGCCACTACCTTCATCATCAGCAATGCTGAGACGACGGTTGAACTTCATACGACCTACTTTAGATAAGTCATAACGTTCTTCACTGAAGAACAAGTTCTGGAATAGTGCTTCGGCAGCATCTTTGGTTGGTGGCTCGCCAGGACGCATCATGCGATAGATCTCAACCAACGCTTCTAAGCGGTTAGTGGTTGAATCGATACGCAGCGTATCTGAAATATAAGCACCATGATCTAGCTCGTTAATAAATAACGTGCTGATATCTTTAATACCGGCCAATGATAATTTAGCCAGATCTTCTAGGCTGATTTCACTATTAGCTGATACTAAGACTTCACCCGTGTCCGGATCGATATAATCTTGAGCAGCATATTTGCCCACGATATATTCAACTGGTACTTCGAGTTCAGTGGTATTGGTTTTTTCTAACTGACGAATGTGGCGCGCAGTAATACGACGACCCGCTTCAACCAGAATAGAACCTTCAGCATCCTTGATGTCATAGCTGGCAGTTTCGCCACGCAGACGATCCGGTACCAAAGCCATAACCAGAGTTTCTTTCTTAATCTTGAACTCAACGCGTTCAAAGAACAGGTCGAGGATCTCTTGAGTAGAATATTCTAATGCACGTAACATGATGGTCGCAGGCAGTTTGCGGCGACGGTCAATACGTACAAATAGTGCATCTTTAGGATCGAATTCAAAGTCAAGCCATGAACCACGGTAAGGAATAATACGTGCGTTATACAGCACCTTACCTGATGAGTGGGTTTTACCACGGTCATGATCAAAGAACACGCCTGGGCTGCGGTGTAATTGAGATACGATTACACGCTCAGTACCGTTGATGACAAAAGTACCGTTATCCGTCATCAATGGGATATCACCCATGTAGACTTCTTGTTCTTTAATATCTTTTACTGTGCCCGCCGCTGCTTCACGGTCATACAACACCATGCGTAATTTAACGCGTAGTGGTGCTGAGTACGTAACACCGCGGATCTGACACTCTTTCACATCAAAAACAGGCTCGCCAAGCTTATAGCTGACGTATTGCAGTTCTGAATTACCAGAAAAGCTCTTGATGGGAAAAACGCTACGGAAGGCGGCTTCTAAACCGCGCTCACCGGTAGGATCTTGATCGGTGAACTTCTTAAAAGAGTCTAGCTGGATAGACAATAAATAAGGGATATCCAAAACTTTTGGACGCTTACCAAAGTCTTTGCGAATACGCTTCTTTTCAGAATAGGAGTAAACCATGGGTTTCCTCTGCTTACGAGATGTGACCAAGACTGAATAAATAACTTAAGTTATTGAATTCAGCACGTTTGCCCATCACCGTTGATGGCAAGAACCTAACCAGTAATCTCTGCTAGGGACTGCAATATATGGCGACAAACGGTGAAAAAAAATCGCCAACGCATATAGCGCAAAAAAGGCCGACGGTTAAAAAACCGCCAGCCTTCACCCAAGTGGCTTGGGTGAGCAAGCTAAATAATAGCTTACTTAATTTCTACAGAAGCACCAGCTTCAGTAAGTTCTTTCTTCAGCGCTTCAGCTTCTTCTTTAGAAACGCCTTCTTTTACTGCTACTGGAGAAGCTTCTGACATAGCTTTAGCTTCTTTCAGGCCTAAACCAGTTGCGCCACGGATGGCTTTAATTACTGCAACTTTGTTTTCGCCGTGAGCAGTCAGAATTACGTTGAATTCTGTTTGTTCTTCAACAGCAGCAGCTTCAGCGCCACCAGAAACAACAGCAGCAGCGGCAGAAACGCCGAACTTCTCTTCCATTGCTTCGATTAGTTCAACAACTTCCATTACAGACATAGCTGCAAAGGCTTCTAAGATTTGGTCTTTAGTGATAGACATAACAAATGTTTCCTATTGTTCTGAATTCAATTTCAATAAGTTGCCAGCTTAAAATTAAGCGGCTTCTTGTTTTTGATCGCGCAGGGCGGCCAGTGTACGAACGAACTTGCCAGCAGATGCTTCTTTCATAGTCATCATTAACTGAGCTAGTGCTTCGTCGTATGTTGGCAGTTTCGCCAAACGATCAATTTCAGCTGCAGGGATGAAATTCCCTTCAAAGGCTGCGCCTTTAACTTCGAAGTTAGCTTGTTCTTTAGCAAAGTCTTTTAACAGACGTGCTGCAGCACCTGGGTGCTCTAAAGAAAAAGCAATCAAAGTTGGGCCAGTGAACGTCTCTGCTAGGCACTCAAAAGCAGTACCTTCAACAGCACGACGAACTAATGTATTACGTACTACACGTACATAAACACCAGCTTCGCGCGCTTTTTTACGCAGACCGGTCATAGCACCTACAGTTACACCGCGAGAATCAGCGGCCACTGCAGATAGCGCACCTTTGGCAGCTTCGTTGACTTCAGCAACAATCGCTTTTTTGTCTTCGAGTCTTAATGCCATTGGCTTTACTCCTGGATTCTACCTAGGGTATTCCCTAGTATTTACCATACTAAATACTCATGTATTTAGTGACTTACGGTGCAGATGATCCAGTAAAAAAATTTAGCTGGGGCCTGACACCGTCTACGCAGGAAATTAAGTTATTTTTACAAAAAACACCTGCGGTCTTGGACGGAAACCCGAGTTAAACACCATCGAAACGGAGTCTAAAACAGGCTTCAACCCACAAAGTGCGCGCATTATAGACTAACACGAACACTTTGTAAAATTAGTTGATTGTTTCAAGCGTCGCTTGATCAACCGAAACACCTGCACCCATAGTGGTAGAGATGCTTACTTTTTTCACGTAGATGCCTTTAGCGACTGCAGGCTTAGCCTTTTTCAGTGCTGACACTAACGCTTCTAAGTTTTCTTTCAACTGAACTGGTGTGAAATCCACTTTACCGATAGTAGTGTGGATAATACCGTTCTTGTCGTTACGGTAACGAACTTGACCCGCTTTGGCATTCTTAACAGCTTCAGCAACGTTTGGCGTTACTGTACCTGTTTTAGGGTTAGGCATTAAACCACGTGGGCCTAAGATTTGACCTAACATACCAACAACGCGCATTGCATCTGGAGATGCGATAACCACGTCAAAGTTCATTTCACCAGCTTTGATTTGCTCAGCCAGATCTTCCATACCAACGAGCTCAGCGCCAGCAGCTTTAGCCGCTTCAGCATTCGCACCTTGTGTAAATACTGCAACGCGAACGTCACGACCTGTTCCGTGTGGCAACACTGTTGCACCACGAACGTTTTGGTCAGATTTACGTGGGTCGATGCCCAAGTTAACCGCTACGTCTACACTTTCAACGAATTTAGCTGTCGCTAATTCTTTTAACAAAGCGATAGCTTCATTAATGTCGTAGTTTTTAGTAACGTCAGTTTTCTCGCGGATTACGCGCATGCGTTTAGTTAGTTTTGCCATTATATTAATCCTCTACAACCAAACCCATTGAACGCGCAGTACCTTCAATTGAGCGAGTCATCGCTTCAATGTCAGCACCAGTCATATCGGCAGCTTTAAGTTCAGCAATTTCTTGAACTTTAGCGCGAGCGATAGTACCCACTTTCTGAGTGTTAGGACGTGGAGAACCTGATTTCAGGCCTGCAGCAGTCTTTAACAAATAAGCCGCTGGAGAGGTCTTAGTTTCAAAAGTGAATGAACGGTCACTGTAGACAGTGATCACGACTGGAATAGGCATGCCTTTTTCCATTTTATCTGTACGGGCGTTAAACGCTTTACAAAATTCCATGATGTTCACACCTTTTTGACCCAAAGCTGGACCAACTGGTGGTGATGGGTTCGCAGAACCGGATTTTACTTGCAGCTTAATATAAGCATCAATCTTCTTTGCCATCTGACATTTCCTCAGTTTGGGTTCAAACGCGCATCAGCGACATGCTGACAGGCTCCCCCGAAAACAACGGCGCGAATTATATAGAATTTCGCCGCCGTTGCCAAACGGATTTTGTGGTTTATTTAATCAGCCTTTTTCAACTTGACTGAAATCAAGTTCAACAGGCGTAGAACGACCAAAGATCATTACTGATACTTTTACGCGGCTCTTGTCATAATCGACTTCTTCAACAGTACCGTTAAAGTCAGCAAATGGACCATCACACACACGTACAAGTTCACCTGGCTCAAAAATCGTTCTATGAGTCGGTGACGCAGTCGTCTCTTGTAAGCGACGCAAAATTGCATCAGCTTCTTTATCTGAAATTGGCGCAGGACGATCAGACGTTCCGCCAATAAAGCCTAAAACACGCGGGATGCTTTTGACCAAATGCCAGCTGTCATCGTTCATTTCCATCTGCACTAATACATAGCCAGGGAAAAACTTACGTTCGCTCTTGCGACGCTGACCTGCACGCATTTCAATAACTTCTTCAGTCGGAACTAAAATCTCACCGAAGTAGTCTTCCATGCCGTGCATTTTAATGTATTCAATCAGTGACTTACAAACTCGGCCTTCATAGCCAGAGAATGCTTGCACGACATACCATCTTTTTTTAGCTTCTTTAGCTTCTTCAGTCATTCGAGGTGCCTATACGCCAGTAATAAGATTGACAATTCGCATTAACACAGCATCCATACCCCAAAGGATAAGAGCTAAGATACCTGTTGCAGCAAGGACAATAAACGTCGTGTTTAGCGCTTCTTGACGCGTTGGCCAAACAACCTTACGCACTTCGATATGCGATTCGCGAGCAAAAGCTAACGCTTTTTTACCCTTTACAGTCTGAAGCGCAATAAAACCAGCAATAGCGAATGCAACGATAACACTAAGCGCACGTATCACGGCACTGGCTTCGCTATACATTTGATTGCCAATAACAGCAGCGGCTAGCAATATAATTACTAAACCCCACTTCACGATATCCAGAGAGTTGTTCTGGTTTTCAGTATTTGTTGTCATCGGTTTTTCCGTTACTCAATACGGCCTGAGCTTAGAGCATATAAATTTAGGGCACTATTCCCGCATCATACTCTGCATTTCCGAACACCCTTAGAAACGCAAAATAGCATAAACTCAGGGTAAAAAATCGGCCATAGATTGTATTCTTATTCGACTTCGTAAGCAAGGTTGCCAATCCCGCGCAAACCACAAAACCTATGAAATAATCCACTTAAATAAAAAAGGAAGCCTTAGCTTCCTTTTTTAGTGTGTCGCTAAATTTTGCTATTAAGCAAAAATTTTCGCTACTACACCAGCACCAACTGTACGGCCACCTTCACGAATTGCGAAGCGTAAACCTTCGTCCATCGCGATTGGACAAATCAAGGTCACTTTCATCTTGATGTTGTCACCAGGCATTACCATCTCTACGCCTTCTGGCAATTCGATAGTACCTGTCACGTCCGTTGTACGGAAGTAGAACTGTGGACGGTAACCTTTGAAGAATGGAGTGTGACGTCCGCCTTCTTCTTTTGACAGAACATAGATTTCTGATTCAAAAGTTGTGTGTGGGTTGATTGAACCTGGTTTAGCCAACACTTGACCACGTTCTACGTCATCACGCTTAGTACCACGTAATAACACACCACAGTTCTCGCCTGCACGACCTTCGTCAAGCAGTTTACGGAACATTTCAACACCAGTACAGGTTGTCTTAGTCGTGTCACGGATACCAACGATTTCTACTTCGTCACCAACGCGAACAATACCACGCTCAACACGACCAGTTACTACTGTACCACGGCCAGAAATTGAGAATACGTCTTCGATTGGCAGTAGGAACGGCTTATCGATATCACGTTGTGGTTCTGGAATGTAAGAATCTAGTGCTGCTGCCAGCTCAAGAATTTTTGCTTCCCACTCTGGCTGACCTTCTAGGGCCTTCAGAGCTGAACCTTGAATAACAGGTAAATCATCACCTGGGAAATCGTATTCTGACAGAAGTTCACGCACTTCCATCTCTACTAATTCCAGTAATTCTTCGTCATCAACCATGTCACACTTGTTCATGAACACAATGATGTATGGTACGCCAACTTGACGAGAAAGCAGGATGTGCTCACGTGTCTGTGGCATTGGGCCGTCTGTTGAAGCCACAACCAAAATAGCGCCGTCCATCTGTGCAGCACCAGTGATCATGTTTTTAACATAGTCGGCGTGACCTGGGCAGTCTACGTGTGCGTAGTGACGTGCTGGTGTGTCATATTCGATGTGAGAAGTATTAATAGTAATACCGCGCTCACGCTCTTCTGGAGCGTTATCGATTTGAGCAAAGTTTTTCACTTCGCCACCATAAGTCTTAGCCAGAACTGCTGAAATAGCTGCAGTTAGAGTGGTTTTACCATGGTCAACGTGACCAATGGTGCCCACGTTTACATGGGGCTTAATACGTTCAAATTTAGCTTTAGCCATGGTAATGCCTCAGTCCAAGAATATTGGTGATGAAAACTAACATATAGAAAAAATCCGATGCATTAAAATGACATCGAACCGTTTATGTTTAGGCGTAGGAGCTAACTTTAGAGAGGCTGGTGCTGATAGGCAGATTCGAACTGCCGACCTCACCCTTACCAAGGGTGTGCTCTACCAACTGAGCCATATCAGCAACTAATTTGGAGCGGACAGCGGGAATCGAACCCGCGTTATCAGCTTGGAAGGCTGGAGTAATACCATTATACGATGTCCGCGCAACCTAACTTAGGCTACCTAACTACCTAGAAAAAGTGGTGGAGGGAGAAGGATTCGAACCTTCGAAGGCTGAGCCGTCAGATTTACAGTCTGATCCCTTTGGCCACTCGGGAACCCCTCCACAGAAATATGGTGCCGGCACCAAGAGTCGAACTCGGGACCTACTGATTACAAGTCAGTTGCTCTACCAACTGAGCTATGCCGGCACATCATTTCGGAACGGGATATTAGGTAAATGTGCTGTCAAGTGCAAGCAAAAAAAGCGTAATTATATAAAAAAGTGCTCAAACGTTGTTTTTTTACACGCAATTTATCTTCCTGGAGCAATTAAACAGCAAATGCAGCTAATGATGGCATAAACACACAGGCTACCCTCTATTTAGTATTGTTCCGAATAATCTCATAGTGTACTGTGCCTTTCCTAAGCTGAGGAAAGCCAATGACTTCTAAAAATTCAATTCAAAAAGCACTCTATCTTGCCTTTGAGCGGTTTCAATGGTCTGAACTGCGAAATTCAGTGCCGCTTACATTAAGTGAGCAAGACTTGGAGAACCTTAGAGGCATTAATGAGAAAATCTCATTATCGGAAGTTACCGATATTTATCTACCGCTGAGTCGGTTACTTAATTTAATCGTCAAAGCCAAACAGCAACGCGGTTTAGTTGTTGATGAGTTCCTAGGCCAAAAGCCGTCAAATAGCCCTTATATCATTAGTATTGCAGGTAGTGTCGCTGTAGGGAAAAGTACCACAGCACGTATACTACAAGCACTACTTCGACACTGGCCAGAGCACTCGAAAGTAGAACTAGTTACCACGGACGGCTTTCTTTATCCACTGGCGGACTTAAAACGCAAAGGACTATTACAGCGAAAAGGGTTTCCAGAAAGCTACGATATGAAAATGCTGGTAGAGTTTATTTCAGCAGTTAAATCTGGCCGGCCACATGTTAAAGCCCCGATTTATTCACACGTGACCTATGATCGTGTTAAAAATCAACAACAGATAGTCTCTCAGCCAGATATCTTAATTCTAGAAGGCTTAAATGTATTACAAACAGGACTAGATTCACCTGTCGATACACGCCGTCCTTTTGTATCTGACTTTGTTGATTTTTCTATCTATGTAGATGCTGAAGAACCACTTTTAAAACAGTGGTATAAAGAACGTTTCTTGCAGTTTCGCTCTGGCGCTTTTAGCGATAAAAAATCTTATTTCCACCATTACTCGACGCTCACAGATGATGAAGCAAATACCATAGCCGCCAATATTTGGGATACGATCAACGGACCAAACCTGCAACTCAATATTCAACCCACCCGTGAGCGGGCTCATTTAATTCTAAAGAAAGGCCAAGATCATTTAATGTCACATGTACTAATGCGAAAATAGCTCTACATCGTTATTCTCGAGCCCTTAAGCTAATTTCTCCGCCGATAAACGCTTTAGTACCTTCGGCGGTTTCAAGCAATACAGCACCCTGCTCATCAACACCACGACAAACTCCCTCGACCGTGTTTTCACCTATCAGTAAGCGTATTTCACGCCCATAAAATAAATCAGCGGCTTGCCAACGTATCTTGAAAGCGCTTAGCCCTTCACGCTCAAATAACTGAATATCACGTTTTAGTTGCTTCTGTAGCTCAATAACAAGGTCTGTCTTGTTTGGCATAGTCGCCAATGCCGATAAGTCACTCCAAGGCTGATCGATACCTTTGCCTTGCTCTTCTGACATTGCCATATTAATACCAACACCGATGATCAGCTGGCACTCACTATCAACTTGTCCTGACATCTCAATCAAGATCCCCGCAAGTTTCTTATGATCCAAATAGATATCATTCGGCCACTTAACGCCAATATTTTCCACTCCAAAGGATTTAAGCACCTCCACCAAAGTACAAGCCACGACTAAACTTAATCCCATAGCCTGCGTCATGCCCTGTGGAAATGACCAGAAAAGTGAAAAATATAAATGATGCCCGTAGGGTGATACCCAAGTTCGACCACGGCGACCACGCCCTGCAGATTGATACTCTGCCACACACACATCGCCATTTTTTAACTCGGTTGTGTGCCCCAACATAAAGCCATTAGTGCTGGCGATTTCATCAAAATAAAAACACCGATTATCAATGGATTGCACTAAATTTGATGCATCAATCAACGAGATAGGACTCGCCAATTTATATCCTCGACCTTTCACGCTATAAATTGCCACACCGTAGTTTTCTAAGGTATCAACATGCTTATTTACTGCGGCGCGCGAAATACCGAGTTCACAGGCTAACTGCTCACCTGAAACAAATTGCCCACTAGATAATAAAGCTAATATCTGCCGTTTTCTTCCCCAATGCTCAGACATATAGATCTCCTTCCCCATCGGCACCTATGATTCTAGGTTCAGCTTCTAGCACAACGCCAAATTTGTCCTGCACTTGCGCAATAACATGCAAAGCTAAACGACAAATATCTTGACCCGTTGCACCACCACGATTGACAAGCACTAACGCCTGTTTATCGTGTACAGCCGCATTACCTAGTTCAAACCCCTTCAATCCAGCTTGTTCAATCAACCATCCTGCAGCGAGTTTCACTGCCCCATTTGTTTGTGCATATCCCACTATGGTAGGAAATCGCTGCGCTAAATCCATATAATAAGCGGCACTAACAAGCGGATTTTTAAAGAAACTACCCGCATTACCCAGCACTGTCGGATCAGGGAGCTTCTCACTTCGCACCTGACAAACTCGATCAAAAATCTCACGAGCCGAAACCGTCGCAGAATCAAATGATTGCAATGGACCATAGGCTAAACGTGGTTGCCAGTTTTTGGTTAAACGAAATCCCACTGCCGTAACCACGGCAAGATTACGTAATGTATCTTTGAAAACAGATTCTCGATAGGCAAACTGGCATTCAGCTGCACTGATGCGCACAAAATCTCCCGAAACTAAATCAAGATATTCAACCCAGTGGCATACATCACACAGTTCAACTCCATAAGCACCAATATTCTGGATCGGTGCAGCACCAACCGTACCAGGAATCAACGCCATGTTTTCCAATCCAAACATGCCATGTTCAAGTGTAAACTGAATGAGTTCATGCCAATTTTCACCCGCTTCAACCTCGAGGTAAAACGCCTCTTCATCTTCAGATACTTTTATCCCTTTAGATAAAACTCTGACAACGGTGCCGTAAAAGTCCTGTGTAAAGACCAAATTGCTACCGCCCCCCAAGATCAGCATAGACGTTTGTTGTTGCCATAGTGGCAGACAAACTGCCTTTATAGCCTCTTTTGAGTGAACCTCAATAAGATCTGCGCAATATTGTGCTAAACCAAAGGAATTTAATGACTTAAGACTATGAAGGAGAGACATATATTTGATCAATGACAATAAAAATACATTGTAACCGCTAAAAGTGATGATTGCAGCAAATGAGGAAATGTACAGATGAAGTCGCAACAAAGACAGCGGCTTTAATGCACAAAAAACATTGTTTATACCAAATCACAGATGCAAAAAAGCCAGCTTATTCAGCTGGCTTCGTTACATCTCATCGAGATAATTAGGCGCTTGGCGATGACCTACTCTCACATGGGGAGACCCCACACTACCATCGGCGCGTTTGCGTTTCACTGCTGAGTTCGGGATGGGATCAGGTGGTGCCACAAGGCTATTGTCACCAAGCAAATTCTGTTTATTACCGTGTCCATCACTGGCTCACGCTAATAATAATTCGGAAAGCTGATTTCTTGCTTGAGTTCGACAAGTACAAGCATGTACTTGATGTCATAAATGCAGGAGCATTATATGACCACTTTATTAAGTGTCACTATTCGTCTAAGGCCATATAAAACCCATCTGGGTTGTATGGTTAAGCCTCTCGAGTCATTAGTACATGTTAGCTCAACGCCTCACAACGCTTACACACCATGCCTATCAACGTCCTAGTCTCGAACGGCTCTTTAGAGGAATTAAATTCCTAGGGATGACTCATCTCAGGGCTCGCTTCCCGCTTAGATGCTTTCAGCGGTTATCGATTCCGAACGTAGCTACCGGGCAATGCCATTGGCATGACAACCCGAACACCAGCGGTTCGTCCACTCCGGTCCTCTCGTACTAGGAGCAGCTCCCTTCAATCATCCAACGCCCACGGCAGATAGGGACCGAACTGTCTCACGACGTTCTGAACCCAGCTCGCGTACCACTTTAAATGGCGAACAGCCATACCCTTGGGACCGACTTCAGCCCCAGGATGTGATGAGCCGACATCGAGGTGCCAAACACCGCCGTCGATATGAACTCTTGGGCGGTATCAGCCTGTTATCCCCGGAGTACCTTTTATCCGTTGAGCGATGGCCCTTCCATTCAGAACCACCGGATCACTATGACCTACTTTCGTACCTGCTCGACGTGTATGTCTCGCAGTTAAGCTGGCTTATGCCATTGCACTAACCGTACGATGTCCGACCGTACTTAGCCAACCTTCGTGCTCCTCCGTTACTCTTTGGGAGGAGACCGCCCCAGTCAAACTACCCACCAGGCACTGTCCCGAACCCCGATAAGGGGCCGCGGTTAGAACATCAAAACTACAAGGGTGGTATTTCAAGGACGACTCCATCATGACTAGCGTCACAACTTCATAGTCTCCCACCTATCCTACACATGTAGGTTCAATGTTCAGTGCCAAGCTATAGTAAAGGTTCACGGGGTCTTTCCGTCTAGCCGCGGGTATACGGCATCTTCACCGCAATTTCAACTTCACTGAGTCTCGGCTGGAGACAGCGTGGCCATCATTACGCCATTCGTGCAGGTCGGAACTTACCCGACAAGGAATTTCGCTACCTTAGGACCGTTATAGTTACGGCCGCCGTTTACCGGGGCTTCGATCATGAGCTTCTCTTGCGATAACCCAATCAATTAACCTTCCGGCACCGGGCAGGCGTCACACCGTATACTTCCTCTTGCGAGTTTGCACAGTGCTGTGTTTTTGATAAACAGTTGCAGCCACCTGGTATCTGCGACTCCCGTCAGCTTAGAGAGCAAGTCTCATCACCAACAGGAGCGTACCTTCTCCCGAAGTTACGGTACCATTTTGCCTAGTTCCTTCAGCCGAGTTCTCTCAAGCGCCTTGGTATTCTCTACCCGACCACCTGTGTCGGTTTGGGGTACGATTCCCACTAACCTGAAGCTTAGAAGATTTTCCTGGAAGCATGGCATCAACTACTTCAGTCCCTTAGGACCTCGTCATCAGCTCTCAGTCTGCACACTAAAGTGCGATTTCCCGGATTTGCCTAAGAAATCAACCTACCACCTTAAACGCGGACTACCAACGCCGCGCTAGCCTAGCCTTCTCCGTCTCTCCATCGCAGTTAGCGGAAGTACAGAAATATTAATCTGTTTCCCATCGATTACGCCTTTCGGCCTCACCTTAGGGGTCGACTCACCCTGCCCCGATTAACGTTGGACAGGAACCCTTGGTCTTCCGGCGAGGGGGTTTTTCACCCCCTTTATCGTTACTCATGTCAGCATTCGCACTTCTGATACCTCCAGCGTGGGTTACCCCTTCACCTTCAACGGCTTACAGAACGCTCCTCTACCGCGCAGTCCTAATGGACCGCACCCGTAGCTTCGGTGACTAGCTTAGCCCCGTTACATCTTCCGCGCAGGCCGACTCGACTAGTGAGCTATTACGCTTTCTTTAAATGATGGCTGCTTCTAAGCCAACATCCTAGCTGTCTAAGCCTTCCCACATCGTTTCCCACTTAGCTAGTACTTTGGGACCTTAGCTGACGGTCTGGGTTGTTTCCCTTTTGACGACGGACGTTAGCACCCGCCGTCTGTCTCCCGAGTAGTACTCACTGGTATTCGGAGTTTGCAAAGGGTTGGTAAGTCGGGATGACCCCCTAGCCTTAACAGTGCTCTACCCCCAGTGGTATTCGCTCGAGGCGCTACCTAAATAGCTTTCGAGGAGAACCAGATATCTCCGAGTTTGATTGGCCTTTCACCCCCAGCCACAAGTCATCCGCTAATTTTTCAACATTAGTCGGTTCGGTCCTCCAGTTGATGTTACTCAACCTTCAACCTGCCCATGGCTAGATCACTCGGTTTCGGGTCTACACCTTGCAACTAAACGCGCAGTTAACACTCGGTTTCCCTACGGCTCCGCTATTCGCTTAACCTCGCTACAAAATGTAAGTCGCTGACCCATTATACAAAAGGTACGCAGTCACGGTCTCAAGAACCGCTCCCACTGCTTGTACGTATACGGTTTCAGGTTCTATTTCACTCCCCTCACAGGGGTTCTTTTCGCCTTTCCCTCACGGTACTGGTTCACTATCGGTCAGTCAGGAGTATTTAGCCTTGGAGGATGGTCCCCCCATATTCAAACAGGATGTCACGTGTCCCGCCTTACTCGTTTTCATCTATGGTTAGTTTTCATGTACGGGGCTATCACCCTGTGCCGCTGAGCTTTCCAACTCATTCCACTAACACCCCATAGACTTAAGGGCTAATCCCCGTTCGCTCGCCGCTACTAGGGGAATCTCGGTTGATTTCTTTTCCTAAGGGTACTTAGATGTTTCAGTTCCCCTCGTTCGCCTCTACACACTATGTATTCATGTGCAGATAACAGCTTATGCTGCTGGGTTCCCCCATTCGGACATCGTTAGCTCAAATGCTTGTTACTAGCTCGCCAACGCTTTTCGCAAGTTACTACGTCCTTCATCGCCTCTGACTGCCAAGGCATCCACCGTATACGCTTAGTCGCTTAACCATACAACCCAAATGAGTTTCACTCATCTGCGCCGCATTGCGACCAGCTTGGTTTTACTTGTCTCACTCCCGACCAGGAAGTGGACGCGCCTTAGACGTGAAATACTCTGCCACCACAGCAAAATACTTCACTTTGAATATTCAAGACACTTAATAAAGTGTTTGAGAACTCATGATGCACGTGTTTCCACACTTACATCGGTTTGTAATTAACATAACGACAGACATCATCATGTTAATCACTATCAGCTTTCCAAATTGTTAAAGAGCGGGCTTAAAAAAGCCAAAGATAATTTTTCATTTTATCTTTGGCATCTCTATCCATAATGCATATCACTCGTTTTCGGTATAAACCAGTCAAAACAAGCAGTAAATGGTGGAGCTATGCGGGATCGAACCGCAGACCTCCTGCGTGCAAGGCAGGCGCTCTCCCAGCTGAGCTATAGCCCCATTTACATGCAGTGCGAGTAAGTAAGATGTTCCAAACCTCTAAAAGGATTGGTTTGCCAAATCAAGTTCCCACGGCAAATTAACGCGACGTTTAGTTCACTAAACGAGTGTTAATTTAACAAAGGAGAACAAAGATTTGGTGGGTCAGAGTGGACTTGAACCACCGACCTCACCCTTATCAGGGGTGCGCTCTAACCAGCTGAGCTACAGACCCATCTTTGATAAACCTATTTAACTAGGTTCATCTTTTACTCTTTCTTCTATCAAGCAAATCTGTGTGAACACTCAAAAGGTACGCGGATGTACCGAATGTCGAAAATGCAGGAGCATTTTTCGACCAAACATTAAGTTAGTCGCATAGGTAAGGAGGTGATCCAGCCCCAGGTTCCCCTAGGGCTACCTTGTTACGACTTCACCCCAGTCATGAACCACAAAGTGGTGAGCGCCCCCCCGAAGGTTAAGCTACCCACTTCTTTTGCAGCCCACTCCCATGGTGTGACGGGCGGTGTGTACAAGGCCCGGGAACGTATTCACCGTGACATTCTGATTCACGATTACTAGCGATTCCGACTTCATGGAGTCGAGTTGCAGACTCCAATCCGGACTACGACGAGCTTTGTGAGATTAGCTCCACCTCGCGGCTTTGCAACCCTCTGTACTCGCCATTGTAGCACGTGTGTAGCCCTACTCGTAAGGGCCATGATGACTTGACGTCGTCCCCACCTTCCTCCGGTTTATCACCGGCAGTCTCCCTAGAGTTCCCACCATTACGTGCTGGCAAATAAGGATAGGGGTTGCGCTCGTTGCGGGACTTAACCCAACATTTCACAACACGAGCTGACGACAGCCATGCAGCACCTGTCTCACAGTTCCCGAAGGCACAAGTCCATCTCTGGTCTCTTCTGTGGATGTCAAGAGTAGGTAAGGTTCTTCGCGTTGCATCGAATTAAACCACATGCTCCACCGCTTGTGCGGGCCCCCGTCAATTCATTTGAGTTTTAACCTTGCGGCCGTACTCCCCAGGCGGTCTACTTAATGCGTTAGCTTGAGAGCCCAGTGTTCAAGACACCAAACTCCGAGTAGACATCGTTTACGGCGTGGACTACCAGGGTATCTAATCCTGTTTGCTCCCCACGCTTTCGTGCCTGAGCGTCAGTCTTTGTCCAGGGGGCCGCCTTCGCCACCGGTATTCCTCCAGATCTCTACGCATTTCACCGCTACACCTGGAATTCTACCCCCCTCTACAAGACTCTAGTTCGCCAGTTCAAAATGCAATTCCCAGGTTGAGCCCGGGGCTTTCACATCTTGCTTAACAAACCGCCTGCGCACGCTTTACGCCCAGTAATTCCGATTAACGCTCGGACCCTCCGTATTACCGCGGCTGCTGGCACGGAGTTAGCCGGTCCTTCTTCTGTAGGTAACGTCACAGTAACGGGCTATTAACACGCTACCTTTCCTCCCTACTGAAAGTGCTTTACAACCCGAAGGCCTTCTTCACACACGCGGCATGGCTGGATCAGGGTTGCCCCCATTGTCCAATATTCCCCACTGCTGCCTCCCGTAGGAGTCTGGGCCGTGTCTCAGTCCCAGTGTGGCTGATCATCCTCTCAGAACAGCTAGGGATCGTCGCCTTGGTGAGCCATTACCTCACCAACTAGCTAATCCCACCTAGGTTCATCCAATCGCGAAAGGCCCGAAGGTCCCCTTCTTTCCCCCGTAGGGCGTATGCGGTATTAGCAGTCGTTTCCAACTGTTATCCCCCTCGACTGGGCAGATCCCTAGGTATTACTCACCCGTCCGCCGCTCGCCGCCTCAGGAGTAAACTCCCTTGCGCTGCCGCTCGACTTGCATGTGTTAGGCCTGCCGCCAGCGTTCAATCTGAGCCATGATCAAACTCTTCAATTAAAGTTTTTTGCTTCTCAACTTCTTATAAATAAGAAGCCAATCAGCGGCTCAATGAATTCTGATTTTTTGTTTCCACATCCCTATAAAGGAAGCAGAAACAAACTGTACATATTGCTATGAACACTCATTGTTACATTGATTTAAATTTTTGACTGCCAACCCGAAGGCTAAGCAGTTTCGATTAACTCAACACCTGTGAGTGTCCACACAGATTTGCTTGATAAATTGTTAAAGAGCGTTGACCACACACTGATTTCTCAGCGGGTCAGGGCTGCGTATTCTACGCATTCCCGTTAGTGCGTCAAGTAGTTTTTTCAACTTTCTCAACACCCATCGTTAGCTTGCTAACCGATGAACTGACTTAGTTTGATTTGCTTAACTTGCGTTACGCTCATCACCGTGTCAGTGGATGCGCATTATAGGGAGATTGAGAAAGTGCGCAAGCGCTTTTTGTAGTTCATTGAATTGTACGTTGATATTTTAAACGTTATGCCTGTTTTTTAGCTTAAATACCCCTTTCATAATGAATAGATGTGCTTTTTTAGCTAATAATTGATAATTCACGCTCAATATTTCAGCAATGCTCTAGTGTAAAAGTAAATAATTCATTACCATATGACTTGCTGTTAACAGTTATTTATCAATTTTCCATTCATCAGAGAGCATTCTTATGCAAAAGTCATTTCTTATTGTTTTGATAGTCGCCATTGTTGGCGCATTTGTGCTATTTCAGTTCGCACCGACCCTGCCGGCTTATATTGCCTTTGTTGCAGGTGTTATTGTGACTAGCCTTATTTTCAAACTTGTTCCAGAGACTTCATCATCTCATGTTACAGAAGAACAATATGTTGGTCCTACTATGACACTATATGTAGGTAACCTGCCTTATCGTGTACATGAAGGTGAAGTAAAAGTATTATTTGGTGAGTTTGGTCCGGTGAACTCTGTGCGTTTGGTCAGAGATCGTAAGACTGGTCGCCGTAAAGGGTTTGGTTTTGTCGAGATGTCAGAATCTGGTGCTCAGAAAGCTATGGTTAAACTGAACGACTATAGCTTCCAAGAAAGAACCTTAAAAGTAAGAGAAGCAAAAACACAAGATTCAGAAGCTGCTGATCGTACTACTGAAGAATAGCCTTACCGTTAATCGATTTTGTGTGACGTTATAAGTTTAGTTGGTTGTGGTGATTCGTTCGATAGTAGAAAAGCCACAATCAATTAATGTTCTTATTAAACCTTCACTGATTTCCGCTTTAGTATAGAACGCCTGCATTACTGACGGCCCTACAACCTCTCTTCCATCAGTTACTCTATTCCCTTCTACAATTAGATTTTGTTGTGTTAGAAGCGTAACAACTCGTTTTGCAATCGCGGCGCCAGAATCCAATAGCTTTACACCCGCTCCCAGCACTTGCTGTAATTCTGCTTTGATTATAGGGAAATGAGTACAGCCCAACACCAGAACATCCAAATTCGCAGCCACAATAGGGGTAAGTAACTCTGTTAGTCTTTGCGTGTTGATCACACCTGTCGCCACTTTTTGTTCCGCCATCATGACTAATTCAGAACAACCAAATAATTCAACATGGCAATCATCGGCAAATTGGCTAATGAGCTCGTGGGTATAATGACGCTTGACGGTACCAGGCGTAGCTAAGAGCCCAATACGTTTACTTTTTGATATTAGTGCGGCAGGTTTAATCGCCGGGACTACACCTACAACTGGGATCGTTAAATGTGTGCGTAATACCGGTAGTACAACTGTGCTTGCAGTATTGCAAGCCACAACAACTATCGCAGCATTGGTACGCTCGACGAGTTCACAGACTAATTTTACGCAACCAGCAATTAATGCCTGTTCCTCTAACTCCCCATAGGGCAATCTCGCATTATCAAAAAGATAACAATAATCACTATGGGGTAAAATGTTACGGATTTCTGCCAATACAGATAAGCCGCCAATACCAGAATCAAACACTAATATAGGTCGCGACAAGCGAGTCTCCCGTTTTAGATAACAACGAATAGGTAATACAGATTAAAACGACCATAACCTCAACCATTCGATAGCTTATTTACCGATTGAGTTCAAGAAAACCAATAGAGCCCACTCAAACTCGCGGATTTTCCCATAGCTTTGCGAAAAGCGCAAAAGCAAGATACTGGACATTCGTGTCACCTAGTATAATATTTGCGCCCCAATTTACAGCAACGGTGAATCAAACAATGAACTTAGCAGCAATGGACCCTCAGACCTATGATACGCAATTAGAAAACAAGCGTATTAAGCTAGAACAAGCCTTTGCCCAATTTGAAACACCGAATGTTGAAGTTTTTGCCTCAGAGCCGGCCAACTACCGTATGCGCGCCGAGTTTCGCATGTGGCATGACGGTGACGACTTATACTATTACATGTTCGACAAAGTATTGAATGAGAAGGTGCGGTGCGATCAATACTTGCCAGCGAGCGAGCTCATTAATCAGATGATGTCGGCTTTGATTGCCGAGCTAAAACCAAATCCAAGTTTAAGGCATAAGCTGTTCCAAGTGGATTTTTTGTCAACGTTAAGTGGCGAGATCCTCGTGTCACTGCTTTACCACAGACAGCTTGATGAGCAATGGTGCACTGATGCCACTGCACTAAAAGCTAAGTTAAGCAGTCAATTTAACGTCAACATTATCGGCCGAGC
This sequence comes from Shewanella morhuae, assembly GCF_003028295.1. Classification (NCBI taxonomy): domain Bacteria; kingdom Pseudomonadati; phylum Pseudomonadota; class Gammaproteobacteria; order Alteromonadales; family Shewanellaceae; genus Shewanella; species Shewanella morhuae. The sequence continues at coordinate 204,411 of NZ_PYSG01000003.1, forward strand.
CCGTAAACAAAAAATTGATTTAGATAAAGATTTTGTAGTTGAGTCATTACAAGTCAATAATAAAACACTCTTATATAAACAAATTGAAAATAGCTTTACTCAGCCCAACGCTAAAGTTTCTGTAAAAATGCTCGAGTGGGCTATCGATGCAACTCACAACAGTGAAGGGGATTTACTGGAGCTTTACTGTGGTAATGGCAACTTCTCTATCGCACTGGCGCAAAATTTTAATCGCGTATTAGCCACCGAGCTTGCTAAGCCTTCTGTAGATGCGGCGCAATACAATATCGAAGTTAATGGTATTGAAAACTTGCAGATTATTCGTATGTCAGCTGAAGATTTTAGTGATGCAATGGCGAAGAAACGCAGCTTCAGACGTTTAGAAGGTATCGATCTTGATAGTTATGTTTGCAACACTATTTTTGTCGACCCACCACGAGCGGGTATCGATCCTGATACGCTAGCATTAGTGCAAGGTTACGAACGTATTTTATATATTTCCTGTAATCCTGAAACTTTAAAAGACAATCTGCAACAGCTGAACCAAACCCATAAAGTAACCCGTTTTGCCTTATTTGATCAGTTCCCTTACACGGACCACATGGAAACGGGGGTATTGCTAGAACGTCGTTAACCGCGTTAAATCTACTCAGTCGAATATCGAGAACTTTCGAATATAACAACAAAGGAGCCTAAGGCTCCTTTGTTGTTATGAAATAGTTTTTATCAGATAAGTGTGCCACCCAAACTAGCGGTGCTCTACCTTATGTTGTAATGCCTCTGCGCCTTTAGCAACCATGCGCAACTGCATAACTAATTGATCGGCCAATATTTTACGATCGACTCGTTTCATATCTAATGCTGCAGCGCCTGCGTTAAAAACTAAAATTACTAAAGCCTCAGCCTGTGCACGTGCTAGCAATGGAGTCCGTCCCGCTTTTGCTTCAACATAATGAGCAAGTTCAGAAATAAAATGTTCAATTTCGCGGGCAACTGCCGCACGAAATGCTGCCGAAATCCCCGAGCGTTCATGCAATAAAATGCGAAATACGTTTGGATTAGAATCCAGTACTTCCATAAAAGTATCAACTGAAATGCGGATCACACTGCCACCAACTTCGGCGCGCTGTCGCCCTTTGCGCATCATCTGCCGCAGCGTTAGCCCGCCCTCATCCACCATAGTCAGCCCAAGTTCATTCAGATCTTTAAAATGGCGATAAAAGGAGGTCGGAGCGATATTGGCTTCTCGAGCAACTTCTCGCAAACTTAAACTTGAGAAACTGCGCTCAGCACTTAACTGACTAAAAGCTGCATCGACTAACGCTCGGCGAGTTTTCTCTTTTTGCTGTGCTCGAATACCCATTATTAAATCCGCTAACTGAATGTAATGGCGCGATAATACCGCTTTTAAGTATTAAACACAGCCCTATCGTCCTTGACCAAACAATATAGCTAAGTTAAATTAGCTTACAGATGTACGCTCAAAAGCGAATTTTGGAAACCTATTATGAAAAAACCCCCAATCATTTGGCTCAATGTTTGTCTGTTTACTATCACTTTCCTCAGTGCAGTGATTTTAGTTCCGTGGCGCGGTATTGTTCACGGCTATGGCGCCAGTGAATGGATTGCATTTATTGTTTTAGCCTTCGCCAGTGGTTTATCGATCACAGCAGGTTACCACAGACTGTGGTCACACAAGGCTTACAAAGCCCATCCAGCAGTACGTTTTATATATGCACTTGGAGGCGCTTTAGCCTTACAAAACAGTGCATTGCACTGGGCATCAGATCATCGCGTACACCACAAACATGTCGACGATAACGACAAAGACCCGTACTCAGCCAAAATGGGATTTTGGTATAGCCACATAGGTTGGATGCTGCGAGAGTATCAATCACAACGCTACCACGATTATCAAAATGTGCGCGATCTACAAAATGACCGTATCGTAATGTGGCAACACAAGCATTACCTTGCACTGGTGTTACTAATGAACATTGGCCTACCCGCATTGCTCGGCTGGCTCAATGGTGACGTACTGTCCATGCTATTAATGGCGGGATTACTGCGTTTAGTGGTGGTGCATCACTGTACATTTTTTATCAACTCTTTAGCCCATGTATGGGGTAGTCAGCCTTATACCAATAAAAACACCGCGCGTGATAATGGTTTTATCGCCATGTTGACCTACGGTGAGGGCTACCATAATTTTCATCACATCTTTGAAAATGACTATCGCAATGGCATTAAATGGTGGCATTACGACCCCACTAAATGGCTAATTAAAGCCTTATCATGGGCCGGTTTAGCTAAAGACTTACGTACTAGCCCGCAAGAGCGTATTGAAAGTGCACGATTACAAATGCAGCTGTTACGTACTAAAAATAATGTCGTCCACTTGCCAAATGCCGATGAGATTATCGAAAAAATTCAATTTGAGTACGAATTAATGAAAGAGCACTTAATTGAATACTATCAAGCCCAAAAAATCTTATTGGAAGCGAAACGCAAGCAACTGGTAGATAAACAATTATTGCAACAGGTTGCTGAGTTAAAAACCCGTTTCTTAACTCAGAAAAAGAACTGGCAAAGCCTAACTGCAAGTTATAGCTAGGCCACAATTTTACGCTAAATTCGAACGGCCGCCTTGCATGGTGGCCGTATCGGATTATCATGATGCCTCAATCACTTTATACAGGATATTGAGTTCATGTCATCTTCCACTGCTACTCTCCCCGAAACGATAAAACTCACAGAATACAGTCACGGTGCAGGCTGCGGTTGCAAAATTTCACCCAAAGTACTGAGCACTATTCTTGCCTCGCAACTTCCTGTATTCACAGACCCCAATTTACTTGTGGGTAACCAGAGTCGCGACGATGCTGCGGTATACAAACTCAACGACGACGTAGGTATCATCAGCACGACCGATTTTTTTATGCCGATTGTTGACGACCCTTTTACCTTTGGCCGCATTGCAGCGACTAATGCTATCAGTGATATTTATGCCATGGGCGGCACGCCAATTATGGCGATTGCGATTTTGGGTTGGCCGATTAATAAACTGCCAGCCGAGATAGCTCAACAAGTTGTAGATGGTGGACGCCAAGCCTGTATGGAAGCGGGGATTATGTTAGCCGGTGGCCACAGTATCGATGCACCTGAACCTATTTTTGGTCTCGCGGTGACTGGCCAAATTGCATTAAGTGATTTAAAGCAAAATGATACCGCTAAGGCTGGCGATCGCTTATATCTGACTAAACCTATTGGTATTGGTATTCTCACTACCGCGCAAAAACAAAAAAAACTCAAAGATGAAGATAGCCTCATTGCAGTCAATGCGATGTGCCAACTCAACACTATCGGCGCAAAAATTGCCAAAATCAGCGGCGTAAATGCGCTGACCGACGTCACAGGTTTTGGATTGTCTGGGCACTTGCTCGAAATGTGTCAAGGCGCGAAACTAACGGCAAAACTCAAATTTGATGCTGTCCCATTACTGCCACGCGCTTTAGATTATTTAGCTTTAGGTTGTGTTCCTGGCGGCACCCACCGCAATTACGATAGTTATGGTGAGCACCTACCCGAACTGAGCGAATATCAGAAAGCAATCCTATGCGATCCGCAAACCAGTGGTGGCTTATTAGTTGCCGTTTCTAGTGCTGCCGAAGCTGAACTTATCGCGTTGCTCGAGGCGCACCAGATACCACCAATTTGCATTGGAACACTTGAAACACCCACCACTCAAGCTAGCGTGGTGTTGTGTTGATACCTAGTCCTATTATTACCGCTGATCAATATCGAGAGATTTTTCTCAATCAACATCCAATCATGGATGCGAGGGCGCCTATCGAATTTGCGCGAGGCGCTTTTCCCAACTCGACCAATTTACCGCTGATGCTTGATGAAGAAAGAGAAAGTGTCGGCACTTGCTTTAAAAAGTTAGGTCAGCAAGCTGCAATTGCATTAGGCCACTCACTGGTAAATGGCTCAATCAAGCAACAAAGAGTCGAGGCTTGGATAAGTTATTTTAAAGCGAATCCCAATGCTTACCTTTATTGTTTTCGTGGTGGCCTGCGCTCGCAACTGACGCAACAATGGCTCAAAGAAGCTGGCTTGGAGGTGCCCTATGTTCAAGGCGGCTATAAAGCCATGCGTCAATATTTAATGGGGGTGATTGAAACAACGCCAGCACAACAGCCTTTTTTAAGTTTGAGCGGGATGACGGGTAGCGGTAAAACCGATTTTTTATTACTGCGTAAAGAAGCGGTTGATCTTGAAGGAATCGCTAACCATAGAGGCTCAAGTTTTGGTAAGAACATTGACCCTCAGCCAACGCAAATTAACTTTGAAAACCAACTCGCTATCGCCTTACTGCAACATCAAAGCAGTGCTGTAGACTATTTATTACTTGAGGATGAAAGTTTTCTTATTGGTCGTTCAGCGTTGCCACAAACATTTTATAATGCCATGCAAACCGCGAGTGTCATCGTATTAGAAGAAACTGACGATGCTAGGCTAGAGCGCTTGCGTAATGAGTATGTGCATAAAATGCATAGCGGATTTTGTGAACGCTTTGGTCCTGAAGCGGGCTTTACCGCTTTTAGCGAATATTTGTTACAAGGATTAGGCAGTATTAGTAAGCGTTTAGGCGGTAAACAGCATCAAGAGCTGCAAGATTTAATTCAACAGGCCTTAGATCAACAGATCAGCACTAATGATACTTCCCTGCATTTCAACTGGATAAACCTCTTGCTGCATAAATATTACGATCCTATGTATCAGTACCAATTACAGAAAAAGTCCGAACGGGTGCTCTTTAAAGGTTCGCATCAAGCCGTGCACGAATGGTTAGATAGCTATCAGCCTCAATCATAATCTTCAACAGTAATAATCCTCCATAATAGCCATCTTTAGAGCAATCACCGCGAGGGTAAGATCCGCGGTGATGTCTTTATTGATATTGAATCTAACGGGTTATCACTTACCCAGCAGGCTCGCAATTTTAACTCTTAGCGAATCCTTATTTGCTACATGGCCATCAATAACCTCTGCGAGAGTCACCGATACCCTTGAGCGAAATCGTATGGGTATTGTCGTTAATGCCTGCCCATCTTTATGACTAAAATAAGTACCCCACAACCCTTTTAGTGCCATAGGGATCACTGGCACCGGATCTCTAGCTAAGATTTTATCGATATCCACATAAAACTCACCCAATGCACCGTCTGATGTAACTCGTCCCTCAGGGAAAATACACACCAACTCGTTATTGGATAGCGCCTCATGAATTGCCTCAAAGGCGTGGTTATAGGTTGTGTCACTCTGTTTAGGTGAACAGATGGGGATCACACCCGCGTGACAAAATACAGATTTAAGTAGAGGCCGCTCGCTCACGGATTGCTCCATCACAAAGCGGATTGGCCGTATTGAGGTACCCATAATAATCAATGTATCCACATCACTCACGTGGTTACAAACTATGATACCCGCCCCTAGCTTAGGGATTTTCTCGCGGCCTGTTACTGTCACGCGATATATAACATGACTTAGCAAGTAACTGATAAAGCGCAGGATAAATTCAGGCACTTGCGAATAAACGTAAAGAATCATTCCTAAGTTCATCACGGCAAGTAGCAGGAATAACTGTGGAATGCTCCACCCAGCAATACCAAGCAATAACATAGATAACAGTGCAGAAACCACCATAAATAAGGCATTCATAATGTTATTTGCCGCAATAGCCTGAGCACATTCCCCTTTGGCTGAGCGCGATTGTATAAAGGCATACAAAGGGACAATAAATAAACCGCCACTGACGCCAATCATAAAGAAATCTAACATGACTCTAAAATGCTGCGACTGGGTAATAAAAGCGTTAATACCGTAAACAACACTGGCATCAATAGGTACTGGCGGAATAGCCCACAACAAATCAATACCAAAAAGGGTCAACCCGAGTGCGCCAAATGGCAATAATCCTAACTCCACATGGCCGTAAGAAAATCGCTCACAAATAAAAGAGCCCACTGCAATTCCAATTGAAAACAGTCCTAATAGTAACGACACTACAGCGGCACCAGAGTGCAAATGCAGCTTGGTAAAATTGGGGAACTGCGTTAGATAAGTCGCACCTAAAAACCAAAACCAGCTAATAGCAATTATCGCCATCCAGATTGATGGTGTTTGGCGGGCTTTTTGAATACTGCGCCAAGTACCTGACAATGGTCTAAAACGAATTTTTTCGATGGTGCCTTGCGGGGGCAATGCAGGAATAGCACGACTGGCCAAATACCCCAGCAATGCTAGTAAAGCAACAATCATGGCCGACCACTGCGTACCATTGTCTTCAAAAATAAGTATACCGGCACTCAAGGTGCCGATTAAAATTGATAGAAATGTACCCATTTCAACCCAAGCATTGCCTGAAACTAACTCGTCCTCTTGTAATGCTTGGGGTAATAAAGAATATTTAACCGGACCAAAGTAGGCTGACTGGCTACCAGTTAAAAACAACAGTAATAACATCATCATGTAATTCCCGTTCAAGATTGCGATAGCGGCACTGAACATGATGATGACTTCGAGTAATTTTAATTGGCGGATAAGTTTGGCTTTATCCATATTATCGGCGACCACTCCCGCATGAGCCGAAAATAGAAAAAACGGTAAAATGAATAACCCTGCCGCTAAATTAACAAATAAATCGACACTTATAGGCAAATCCTGCACTTGGCTAAAAGTCACCAATAACAATAAAATATTTTTATAGAAATTATCGTTTAAGGCCCCCAGACACTGCGTGACAAAATAAGGCAAAAAACGTTTAGTTAACAACATGGTATTCCCTCTAATCGTCGATTGCCGTTAAGTTAATGCAGTATAAGAGTTTTCATGGTGACAAAATCGGTTGATATGTAGATGGCAACGTACTCACACTCAGGAGCGACGATACTGCATCACCATTCTATCCATGCCAATACCAAAGTAATCGGCTTCAAAATTTATGTCACGAAAACCCAGCTTTTGATACAAAAAATAAGCGGGATTATTAGGGTCAACGGTTAAATAAACTTGTTGTATCGATAGAGGTAACTCAGCTAAACATCGCTCGATTAAGCGCTTACCCAATCCTTGCCCTCGGGTATTCTCACTCACGGCAACGGATAAAATCCACATACATTGAGGATCGCCACTCTGAGCACAGAGCAAATAACCTCGTAGCTGATGACGATCATCTACAGCGACTAAAAATTGCTCTGGCCAGCAATCAAAGCCCTGACGGAAGAAGAAGTCAGGATAGCTATGCTCACCAAAAATGGCCTGCTCAAGTTGGTACACCGCCAGCAGCTCTGACTTTAATACCGGACGTATACATTGCATTGGTAGATTATTCACCAATTAAAATCTTATCCCATTCTAAGTTAGGGGCGCCTACAACGATAAAATTAGGGTTCTCTAAGGATTCACGCTCATTATATGTTAACGGTTGCAGCTCAGTATCCATTAGCTGCCCGCCCGCTTCCTCGACGATAATTTGCGCCGCTCCCGTATCCCACTCACCAGTTGGGCCAACACGCACATAACAATCGGCTCGACCTTCAGCCACTAAGCAGCTTTTCAATGCTGCGCCGCCCATGACCACTAACTCACAGTGCTTAGGATGATTGAGTAAGGTTAATACTGATTGCGGATCTTGACGGCGACTCACAGCCAACCGCAGCGAGACTTGGTCTCGATTGGCAATTTGACGACTACTGATGCGAACTTCTTGTTTATCAGTACGTTTGTAGGCACCTAAACCAGCAATGGCGTAATAACACACTTGGGTCATCGGTACATACACCACGCCCATAACCGGACGGTTGTGCTCCACCAGCGCAATGATCACAGAAAAATCACCACTGCCAGCGATAAACTCTCCCGTACCATCGAGCGGGTCAACTAGCCAATAACGCTTCCAAGATTCACGCACACTGAGCGGAATATCGGCAGCCTCCTCAGATAACACCGGAATATCAGGCGTGAGAGCGGTTAATCGTTCACAAATGATCTTATGCGCCGCTAAGTCAGCGGATGTGACGGGGGTATTGTCAGATTTAATTTCTCGTTCAAAATTACCTTTGAGATAGATATCACGGATAGTGATCCCCGCTTCAGTTGCTATTTCAATAATTTGATCGATCAACTCTTCTGGCTTCATAACAACTCCAATCGCAACCTTTGCGAATGTTTTGCAAGCATTCATCGAATACTTAAAAGGAAAAAGATTATTTATGTTGTAAATATTTTTGCGCTAAAAATAACGCACTAACACTACGGGACTCGGAAAAATCGACATTATCGAGTAAAGCTTCCCAATCGGCCAGCGCCCACGGCACCACATCGATTGGCTCAGGCTCATCACCTTCAAGGCGACTCTCATACAAGTCTTCTGCAATAAAAATTTGCATCTTACTGGAAAAATAACCGGGGGCTAAGCTCAACTCTTTTAAAAGCGTAAGCTTATTGGCCGCAAAACCAATTTCTTCCTGCAACTCACGGTTGGCAGCTTCAATAGGTAACTCACCAGGGTCGATAAGCCCTTTAGGGAAACCTAACTCATAATGATCGGTACCTGCGGCATATTCGCGCGCCAGTAGCATTTGTCCTTGATGAATCGGTACTATCATCACGGCGCCACGACTACCACCTTTCATACGTTCGTATTGACGCTCGACACCATTAGAAAATCGAAGGTGCACTTGCTCAATTTGAAATAATCGACTTTTTGCGACAACTTCGCTATGCAATATTTCCGGCTTATTGTGCCGCTGCGACATAACTGCCTCTGGATAAGAAATAATAAAATAAATAAGACAAGCGACAATCTTACTATCCTGTCTTTAATCTACAACCTGAATTTATTGCATATTCCTAAAGACAAGCCGTAAATGCTTTGCGAGATACATCACAAACCAAGCTCAGCGTAAGTGGGCTAGAGCAAAATATGCCTAAATATATTGCGACTCATAAATAGCAAAAAGGGGCAAAGCCCCTTTTAAATTTGGTTTACGTTTAGAATTGATAACGTAAATTGAGCTGGTAACTGAGAAAATCATTGGGCTCAATATCCACATATTGATACCCCAAGCCAACTGACCAAGCATCGCTCACTTGATAGCTAAACCGCACCCCCACATACCAATCAGTGCCATCGAGTTCTGTGGTTAAACGGCTATTGCCCATAGTGCTACTGATATCCGCTTGCCATCTAAACAATCCGATAGGCACTTCAAAGCGCCAAGCATCATGCTGCAGTAAGGTAAAACGCAATCCCAGCATCACGCCATCGGCCAATACGGGGGTCACTGCTTTTACCTGCTCGTGGTATTGTGCCGGAGTCAGACTCGCGCCTTCAATCCGCGCACTCCCATTACCAAAGTCGGCATAGCCTAATTCGATTGCAACCAAAGGAGTCCATTGGTAACCCACACTCACCCCAAAAGCGCTATCTTTGTCATCAATCGATGTCACTACGCCAGCGGCAGCTTTGGTTTGTAAATCTCGCCTGCTGCTATCAACCTGAGCTTGCCCGATAAAGCCCTCGACGTACCAGTTATCAACAGTCGCATTCGCTTGATTTATTGTGCCTGCAAGCAGTACAGCACCCAAGACCACTTTTTGTAACTCTCGCTGGCGGATTAAACCCGCAGTAATGATTAATCCTAATACCCACAAGGACATACTGCCTCCACCTGACTCGTTATCAATCACCACTTCTTGGTAGGCCTTAACGGTAATTAACACTTGTCCTGTTGCGTCACCGCCCACACCATCGCTAATTCGATAACTGACAGCATCGACTCCATCAAACCCCGTTTTAGGGATATAACGCAGCTTGTTAGATTCAACTGACACAACCCCTTGCTGCGCGGTAGCGCTGACTAAAGTTAAAATATTACCGTCTGGATCGCTGTCGTTACTCAGCACATCGAGTAGCAAGCTCGTTCTATCGTCGGTAGCAGCGCTATCGTCTACTGTCGTTGGCGCGGTATTGCCACTCACTACCACAGTCAACTCACTACTCGCAGTACCACCTTTACCATCGGTAATGCTATACACCAGCACATCCGTACCGATGAAATCAGTTGCTGGCGTGTAACTGAGCTGCTGATTAGCCAAAATAACCACGGTGCCGAACTCACTGGTCACTTGCGTAACGGTCAGCGTATCACCATCACTATCGGTATCATTAGCGAGCACATCAACATCAAGACTCTGATTCCAAGGTAAAGAGGCGGTATCTGGATTAGCGACAGGTAGATGGTTGCCATTGAGTATCACAGACACGCCACTTGGATCGACGATAGTACGGTTAGCGACGCCATCGTCATCGTTAGGACCGCCATCCTCTAGGGTTAACTGCACACACCAATGACCTTCAGTCAATCCAACAGTCCAACGACTATCTCCCGGTGGAGGACAGAAACCACGTTCACCTTCGCTACTGGCGACACTGTTGCGCGCATCAATCACAAAATCTTTCCAACCATTTTGTGCTTGATACTTACGGTAGACCGCATTTGCAGGGATCGGTGAGCGCTGTGGCATTACTAAACTGTAACTCTGCCCTTGTTGTGGTAATCCCGTTGCAATGAAGTCAAAAATACCACCGACATTAGCCGCAATATTATCTTCAGGTACTAAGCTCGGTAATAGTTGCATGCCTGTTTGCCCTTGTCTGAGAGCAATATTACCTAAACGCAAACATACGCCAGCCTGACCCTCGGCCAAGAAGTACACAGGCTGTAATTCACCTTCAGGCATAATGTTACAATCGTTAATTGCATCCAAATAATCAGGAATACCATCACCATCTGTATCGGTAAAGCCTTCTTGAACATCAGGAATCAAATCACCGTCTGTGTCTGCTCCTGTTAATATAGGTAAACTTGAACGCACCACAATATAGACTTCCTCAGTGGTAGACAGCGCTGGTAAACCATTATCAGTGACAGTTACACTCACAGGATAAATGCCCGGCAAGGCTGATACCGGAGAGAAGAACATACCCACATCATCGGATTGCAAGCTCAGCGTTCCACTTGCCCATGTTGACGTTAAGCTGTCCTGCATATTGGCGTCACTGATACCAGCATTAATACGAACATCACCGCCATTTTGCGCCACGATAAATTGGTATGCTCCCGCTTGAGTAACATCCAACGTCACCTTAGGCGCAATATTCGCTTCGGTAATCAACACCTGAGTTTGCTGCTTACTGCCCAAGTTCAAGCTAGGGTCTAGACTTATCAGCACATCCTCATCCGCTTCGACCTCACCATCTTCAAAGGTGCTAAAACGGATCTGAGCCTGTTGACCCGATGTCACCTCGACCACCCCATCAACCAAATCATGATCACTGCTACCTGCAGAGCCTGAAACGGTATAAGGCACAGAAAGTGGATATACGGGTGCGACGCCATTAAGGTACACACTCACCACTACCTCATTGCCCTCACCCACAAGCTGATCTTTACTCAAGGAAATCAGTGGATGTACTTTCACTTTTTGAGCCTTGATCGCCTTATTACCATCGCGATCTACAGCTTGCCAGTAAGCTAAGTAGCTGCCTGGCGCAAAGAACAGACTCTTATTCACTAAAGAAACCGGCAATGGATGACCGTTACGGTCAACCGCTTTAGCAATGCCAAGCTTAGCGCGAGTGAATAGCCCCGTGGCGTTCATATCGACATCGTCTGGCAAAGTGATCACTGGCTGATTTTCCGACTCCGCGCCTTCAATCAGTACATTCACTTTGGCACTTGCACGCCCCTTGTTGCCATCGCTAATGGTATAGCGAAGCGCCACAGGCCCGACATACGCTTCAGGCGCAGTAAAGCTCAAGCCATCACTGGTGATTTGCACACTACCGATATCCGCAGCCGCACCATCAATCGTTAAAGTATCCCCATCGACATCAACATCATTCGCAAGCACCGCAAGCGCATAAATATCGTTGGCGGTACTTGTTAAGGTGTAGTCGTCATCAACCGCCTGCGGATTATCATTCACTGGCGTGACGTTAATAGTGACAGTTGCAGGCTCTGAACTCAGCTCGGCATCTTTAGCAATAAAGCTAAACACGTCTGTTCCATTAAAATCCTTCTCAGGGGTATACAACCAAACAGTACCATGTTGCTCTAAGGTGCCGGATTCTGGCAGACTCACCACTTCATAGGTAAGAGGATCGTTATCCGCATCCTCTGCTGCAAGACTGATCATCACAGAACTATCTTCTTCTAAGGTCACTGTTGCACTTGTCGCTACAGGCGCATCGTTGACGTTCGTCACGGTAATGCTGAACGATTGGTCGACAGTTAGGCCATCTGTATCTGTTGCCCTTAACGTGACTGCATGGGAACCAACGTCTGCGTTCGTCGGTGTACCACTTAATACGCCTGTTGCCGCATTGAAGCTTAACCAACTCGGTTTAGTCACCGCGCTTAAGGTTACGGTATCACCCACATCGGTATCACTCGCTGCAAAGGTATAGCTATATACAGCATCTTGCGCAATGCTGGTGATGGCGGTAGACGTAATCGTCGGTGCATCGTTGACGCTCGTCACAATTAGATTAAATGCGGGTAAACTGGCTGATAACGTTCCGTCCGTCACGCTAATCATAATACTTGTGGTCGTACCTACATCTTGCTTTGAAGGGGTTCCTGAAAGTACGCCTGTTCCTGTATTAAATGTCGCCCACGTTGGCTTATTGGTAATACTAAAGGTGAGCGTATCCCCTGTACTATCGACAGCAGTTGGCGTAAACAGATATGCTGCATCTTGATTAACCGTTAATGCAGGCACGCCTGTAATAGTAGGGGCGCCATTGGGTGTAACGGAATTAGTCGCAACCGATGCAGCTCCTGTACCGGCCGTATTTGTGGCAGTAACAGTGAAGGTATAAGCCGTGCCATTCGCTAAACCAGCCACGGTGATTGGAGATGTTGTCCCAGAACCTGTTAATCCGCCAACGCTTGAGGTCACGGTATAACCAGTTATCGCAGCACCGCCAGTCAATGCTGGAGCGGTGAAACTGATTGATGCTGTTGCATCACCAGCCGTTGCCGTCGGCGCTGTTGGTGCGCCTGCCACAATTGCATTAACACTAAAGGATCGACTCACCTGCGCCGCGGCCAAATAACTCCCATTACCGACCTGATCCGCATTAATTGTACAGGTGCCTACAGACACAAATGTTAATTGACCAACACCTGTGATGCTACACACTCCTGTCGTCATTGAGGTAAAGGTCGGTGTTAAACCGGAATCAGATGTTGCCGTAAGCGTCGGGCTAGTGCCAAAGTTTTGCGCGCCCGGGTTGCTGAAGGTAATGACTTGCGCTGCAGCAGGAGTTATCGCTCCTGAAGCCGCAGACGCACCGCCAGTACCGGCAGCATTAGTTGCAGTCACGGTAAAGGTATAAGACACACCATTAGTCAACCCTGTCACCGCAATAGGTGAGGCCGCACCCGTCCCAGTTATCCCTCCCGGACTTGCGGTAACGGTATAACCCGTAATAACTGCGCCGCCAGTAAAAACTGGCGCACTAAAAGCAAGCGAAGCTTGGGTATCACCTGCCGTTGCAACCGCTGCCGTTGGAATTCCGGGCGTAACGGCATTTACAGTGAACGTCCGGGCAACTTCTGTTGCAGCCAAATAACTGCCATTACCCACTTGATTAGCATTAATCGTACAGCTACCCACCGCCACGAACGTCAACGATCCACCAGCAATAGTACAAACACCAGTGGTCGCCGACGTGAACATCACCGGCAAACCTGAATCTGAGGTAGCCGAGATAGTTGGAGCACTACCAAAGTCTTGCGCACCCGGGTTGGTGAAGGTAATCAATTGGGGTGATGCCGGTGTTACTGAATTGGAAGCCGCAGAACCCCCTCCTGTAAAGGTGGCCGAGTTGGTCGCGGTAACGATAAAGGTATAACTCACACCATTGGTCAAGCCAGTCACGGTAATCGGTGAATCGGCACCAGTCCCTGTCGCACCGCCGGGGCTAGCAGTCACGGTATAGCCAATCACATTGGCGCCGCCATTACTGGCTGGTGCGGTAAATGTAACGGTTGCTTTGGTATCACCGGCCGTTGCTGTTCCTATGGTAGGTGCACCGGGGGCTGTCGCATTGACAGTAAATGAACGAGTTACTGTTGTAGCAGCCAGATAACTACCATTCCCCGCCTGATCAGCGTCAATCGTACACGTACCCTCACTCACAAACGTCAGAACACCAACACTAGTAATAGTACAAACACCTGTTGTATCTGAGGTGAAAGCCACCGCCAAAGATGATGATGCACTTGCCGTTGCGCCCAAGTCAGGTGATGTACCAAAGGTTTGCGCTATAGGCTGCGGGAAGGTAGTTGTTTGAACGCCTTTGGGCGTTGCCGAGCCAGATGCCGCGGACGTCACACTGGTGCCGATGGCATTAGTTGCAGTGACGGTGAAGGTGTAGGCAGTGCCGTTAGTTAAACCCGTAATAACTATCGGTGAAGCCGCGCCAGTATTGGTGAAACCACCTGGATTAGAGGTCACGGTATATCCGGTGATCGCTGAACCACCATTACTCCCTGGGGCACTAAAGGCGACCGATACCTGACCATCGCCAGCAGTGGCTGCGCCAATGGTTGGGGCATCAGGCGCAACCGGGATAGCCACAGCGTGGGTCGAACCCGACGTAAATGCGGCAGCATAACCATTGGTGTTATTACCATTTCCCAGCGCATCGGTAATGTTGGTTGAACCATTCAAATTGACCTTGATCGTCCCGTTTCCGGTAATCCCATTCACGGTCACTGTCATGCTGGTGCCGGACGATGCGGACACACTCGCAATGGTACCTGTCGCGCTGCCTGTTGTTCCCAGCGCAAAATCGTCTGTGGAGATATTGTTCGCGGATTCATTAAACGTCACGGTGAAACCCACGCTGGTATCGGTAGCTAAGGCTCCGCCTACAGGCGCAGTACTGGTAACAGATGGGGCGACATTATCGACTACCGTAATCGCAAACGCTTCTTCATAAGTGCCACTAGCATTATCCGTAGTGCGCACACGCACGCTGTATGCACCTGCGGCCAAGGCAGCCGCATTCTTGGCGCGCAAAGATGAGCCGCTGATATTAAAGCTTAAGTTATCGGTATCGCCGACACCTGATTCCAAAGTGTAAGTATGCGTATTACCAACATCAGGATCGGTTGTGCTTAATGTTCCCACCACCGCATTAGTGCCGCCACTTTGGTTCACACTGGCATTGGCGAGGGCAATATCCGTTGGCGCGTTATTAAGCGCTACCGTATGGACGCTACCGCTGGTATAGGCACCGACATAGCCATTGGTATTATTACCATTATCGAGCGCATCTGTAATATTGGAAGAAGGTTTTACATCAAGGCGTAACGTACCATTGCCCGTGAGACTATTGACCGTGACATTGATACTGCTGCCAGAGGCAGCAGAAACACTGGCAATGGTTCCCGCTGCGCTACCAGTGGCGGTGAGGACGAAATCGTCCGTTGACACATTGGCAGCTGATTCACTAAAGGCAACAACATAAACGATACTGGTCGCTGCCGATGTCGGTGAGCCACTGAGGGTAATTGAACTGACGACCGGAGGAACGTTGTCCAAGGTAAAAAAACTTTTGTCACTTGCTCTGCTGTTGCATGGATCATCAGCGACGCACTCGTCTCTCACACGAGGCCATCCTGAACCGTCAACCTCCGTCCTTATACCGCTTGCTTGACCGGTAATATTGTGACTCTGTTGCAGTCCAATACTAACCGTGCCATTCAAACTTGCCAGATTACCGCTAGAAATGGTGACATCCCAAGTAGTTCCTCCGCCTGTGACAGAAGTCGCTGTCGCAGTCGATCCAGTGACAAGAAAATCTGATGTATCAACATTAATCATGTTCTCGTTAAAGGTGAATCGCCAAGTTACTGAGTCGGCATTGGTTGTTGCTGCGCTCGGTGCTTGACGGGTGATAGTTTCTACCCTGGCACAATCGGAATACGAGGCATTTGCCGGATTACAATACAAATAAACTGCACTGAATTTTTTGGAAAAATCCGTTTCCAGATTGCCACTGTTCGTGGTCGCTACCGTTTCATTAGCTTGGAGCAAATCGTTTTGCGCTAGAAAAGCCAGCACATTTTCATCACTTTGAAGAGTAGTGGATGGTGCGGCCACATCAGCCGCAGCACCAAACGACGCAAATGCTCCAGCCCCTTCCAATTCCTCCACCGTTTTTTGCTGTTCAACCACCACTTTTGCTGAGCGACTCACTAAGCGACTGGACGAGTGCGACAAAGCAGGTGCTGCCTGCAGTGGCGAAGCTAAGAATAACATTGGTAGGCTATGTTTAAGCCATGTTGCTTTAATCACTTTGTGACTCCTGCTTTAGCCAGCGCACTATCAGTTAATGGGGGGAAATTAAACACTGTCATCGATTGCTCATCATCAGGTAGAAATAATTCCGGGTACATGACACCGGGTAACACCGCCACATCGTAAATTTGATCAATATTGCCTTCAAAACGCACAAAACCAACCACAGTGTGATCGGTCAGGTTAACGCACCAAATACCGCTTTCACTTTCAGCAGACTCCTGCGCGATAGGCGCTGGCTCTGCAACCGAGCTATTGCGGGTTTTTGACAAGCCGACGAACATTAGCGGCCCAAAAAAGTCCATGCCACGGGTAAATCCCTGCAACTTAATCACATCAACCACATCGCCAGTACGAGGATCATAGCGACGCACAAGCCCATGGCCTGACTCGCAAAAATACACGTAGCCGTTATAGCAGCGCGGCGAATGAGGCATGACTAAATTAGATAACTTTAGCTCGCCCGTTTTGACGTCAATTAACGTGCCCAGATCCTTCACACCATCACGCCAAGACTTTGCTACATCACTCTGATTGAACGTCGTGACATAGGCAGGTTCACCATCAAGCATCGCCATACCATTCAGATGGCAGCGATCCTCGGGCAGTAAGTCGGAAATAAAAGAAGGCTTCCAGCGCGGCACAAAACTATAGTCAGGTTCTAGAGTCGCAAGGCACGAAAAGTTACTGTTAACAATCCAGAGGCCTTTATTGCCGTAGGCAATATCATGAATATTGACCAACCCAGTGGTATGGCAAGCGCTGGCAACATAACAAGCATCAGCCGCCGTTTTTTCCGCTAAGGTTTCTGATACTAAATCCAGTGCAGCATCGCTTCGCCTAAAACGCCAGACTTGATGCAATGTACCTAACGTAATTTGTTGCGGCGTAACAGCTAGCCCCATAGGGCGTGGAAAATCTTTGAAGTTTATATCGATTTTTTTGCCGTCTGAACGCACAAAAAACAGCTTATGTGCCTGATAACTCGTTACCGCTAACGATAACTTTAGCCCAGCTAATACTGCAGGGAAGTTACTACTAGTATGGCTGGTGAAATCCAGCTCCCCATCCATGGCATCATCTGTTGAAACGATAGCTTCCATACTTATTCCACTGTTAATTGTTTAAGTTGGCTTTGTAACTGTGCTGAGCTTAAAGAAGGATCGCGCTCAAGTAGTAAAGCGACATACCCCGTCGTTATTGCTGCAGCTAACGAGGTGCCAGAAAAATAACTATAGTCCTGATTATGAGCAGCGCTAATTACTGGCCCCCCAAAAGCCCAAAAATCAACAAAACCACCAAAATTACTGAATTTCAATGGCATTCCCTCCGTGTTATTGGCACCAACCACAATTGCGCTACTGATACTTGCCTCATGCATACGTGCTTCTATATGTTGGCCTTCATTACCTGCAGCAAATATGACTGCGGCTCCTTTACCACCACGGCCATAACGACTCAGTTCATCTACAACATCTTGTACGGGTTCGAGTAACCACTGCGTATGCCAGCTACAGTTGATCACATCTGCTTTGGCTAAGTAAGCGAGATAAAAACTTTGCAGCGTGTGGCTGGTCCAAGTATCCGCCTGACTAATACCGACAAAATCAGCATTTGGCACTAATCCTTCGGGCAATTTCCTGTTATGAGCGCCAAAAAGAATACCCGCAATCATGGTGCCGTGTTGCCCTACAACGCCATCAATAGAAACACCCGCGTTAACTATTTTCTTACTGGAAAAGTCATAATAAAAGCGAGTATGCAATTGGCTGAACTCTGGATGCTGTAAGGCAAAACCATCATCAATCACGGCCACGGTAACCCCTGCACCACCTCGTCCAGGCCATAGCCCTTTGTTTTGAGCTAAACGCAAATAAAAAGGTAAAGACAGATCTTGTTCTGTAACATCGCCAAGGAGGCTTGCTGCTTTCATACGTTGTTGCTGTAAGTCAGGTTGCACCAATGTAATGAGCGGCTGTTGCTGCAACTTATCCAATGCCTGAAGCGCTTGCGCATTCTCGGTAAAATGCAGCAAGACATAACGGTATTGCTGCATCAAAAACAAATCGGTAATTTGAGTCGCATCTGGCGCCCAAGTCATCAATTCTGCATTGGTGGTTTGGCGAGCAACTTTAACAATTAACCTTGGCGCCAATTGAACTTTCAGTGTCGCTCCCTGTAATTGATAAAAACCATTCAGCGCCTGTTCAAACACGACTTCTTCAGCAAAGTTCTTAAACGCTACTGAATAGCCTTGAGCATATAAAGATGCTGGCGCGCTCAACAAAAACAATAAGGCTACTAGCACTACTGGATGAATAATGAACATTTTGTTAACCACACGACAGCGTATTTATCGGGTTTAGTATCTGCGTCTCATTGGTAGAACAGAAATTTCTAAACTCGACGTTTTTATCTAAAAATGTCGTCATACAAAGATCTATTCGCATGAATGCACAATAAAGAAACACCAGCATCATCCACTGCAATCTAGTTCCTTGTTGGGTACTCACCGTTTAAGCAAATACAAAACCCCAGTGTTAAATAAGGTTGAGTGTTTGGGTGTGATTGCCCCTGACCAGAACTCATCAATGCATCTGAATACATAGCGACATTCGGCGATGTCGCACCGGGAACCATATAAAAAATATTTTCGGTTCCTGCAGTACCTGCATCAATTGCTGAGTACAGCGCCGAACCCGGAACTGATTGAGCGCCAACCAAAGTTCTACCACTCATCGAGTGAGAGTGGGCAGGCATAGTTGCACTGGTTAAGGTGACATCTGCCACACCATTGAAACCACCCACAGCCACAGGCGACAAACCGTTGCCGTGCCCCGCACCGATGGGGGCTGCACCTTGAAAGTTCGGCAAATTGAAAGTGGTAGTACCGTTCCCACCGAATACCGTACCAACAATTGAAAACAACACTGAGTTTTGTGAAATGGGAAGACTCTGCCCGTTGCAATACGCCCAACCACGAGGTGCGAAGTTATTTGCCATTATTCTGATTTCACCAACAAAAGGATCGGCCACAATACACTCCTTAATTTCTGGATGGGAAAATGCCATTAAGGCAAATAATATAATTCACGCCAAGGGAAGGCATGATGTTGTTATGCGCCACATTGCTTCCTGTGGAAGTAACAGAGGTTGGTGCCAACATCGCTGGCTGATTAGTGCCATTAGCCTCAACATAAATTTGGTCGCCATCAGACTGAGCTGCGAACAAAGCATTCGTCGGCAATTCTGTTGTTGCATTGGCTTTTGTGGCAGTAAATATATGGTTATGTTCAGGTAATTGCGCCGCAGTTAAGGTGACACTCTCCGTCCCAAAGCTTTGCCCTATCGTGTGCGCCGTTAATCCTGGCCCCTGCCCTTGTCCAACAGGTACGCGACTACGTAAATCAGGCAATGCAAAGGTATTTACCCCATCGCCTCCATACGTGGTGCCTATCAGAGCAAACAACACCTGTTCATTGCTAATCGATAAAAAACTGCCATCACAGATACGCCAATTAACCGGAGCATAACTACCTCCAAATATTCTGATCTCACCAACAAATGCTTCACTCATTGTAATCTCCTAACTCTGATAGCCATTAGTTGCGTGATGGGAATATGCCCTGAGTGGCAATGCAGAAATTCATCGTCAACGAAGGCTGACAATTTTGGTGTGGAGCACCAGTGCCTGCCAACCCGATAATATCCGGCGCCATCGCGACCTGATTAGCCGCATCATAGGCAGCATAAATTGGTGTAGGTTGGCTATTTTGTTTATTCATTGCCGCAGCAAGAACGTTACCGATAAGAGGTTTGAGTGTTGCTTGCGTGGTCGATGCAGCAATGGTATGCGTATGGGTCGGCATTTGATTTAGCGTCAACGCCACGGTTTCAGAGCCGCCAGCGGTGCCCAGATTAGCCGTTGAATAGGATGGAGAGTTTCGACTGGAAACGCCGATATGCACAGGAACGCGGCCACGCAAATCCGGTAAACCAAATGTTGAGGTACCATTGCCACCAAAATTCACTCCCAACAATGCAAACAGTGCCTGATTTTGTTGAATGGGTAGTAAGGCACCATTACATAAAGCCCAACCCCGAGGTGCCCAATCAAAGCTAAACATTCTAATTTCACTGACAAATGGTTCCATTACACTCTCCTTTGTATCTTTTTACGACGCGGGTTAGGATTCACTTCCACATTACACAGCCCGCATCATCAACTAGGATCAATCCATGACTGACTTGCAAACTAGGGTGCAACTTCGACCTTATCAACAGAACGATTTACCTTTCCTATTACAACTTTACACCTCAAGCAGAAGCCATGAGCTAGAACAAGCTCCTTTTTCCTCAGAACAAAAAACTGCTTTTTTAGCACAACAGTTTGCGGCGCAGTTCCATCATTACAGCACGTACTACAGCACTGAACGGTTTGATATTATTCTGATAGATAAAATCGCCGTAGGTCGTTTATTTGTTGATCATTGGACGAGCGAAATTCGTGTTGTCGATATCAGCCTGTTACCTGAATATCAACAACAGAAAATAGGTACTTATTTATTTCAGTTACTTTTCATCCAATCACAACAACTACAAAAACCTATTACCATTCATGTTGAACAACACAATCCGGCTCGACTATGGTATGAGAAACTTGGTTTTACATACAAAAGTACGACAAATGAGGTTTATCTCCTTATGGAGCGGCAACCTAGTCTTAGCCCGCTATGCGCTTGTTAATGACAACTTCATATTGCAGCTGGTTTTTGGGGCTGATAAACAATGTTTCAGCGCCCAGTGCTGGGTGCTCAAATACATAACATCCTTGAGGAATACGTAAGTTATCCTGCCCAAGCAGATAAACAGCAAAAGCTTCCCAATCTGGGCCGTATTGTTCATTTTTTTCAACATGTTCGATAACTAACTGAGCTTGCACTCCCTGTGCATCAGTCATTGTAATACGCTCACCGAGCAGTGCAGTTAGGTGCCCATATGTATAAAGCTGCATAAAGCCTCGTACGAAAATCCACAAATTAACATGTGAAACAAGGTGGTTGCATTATAGTTACAAGTATTCAACTAAGTAAATATAAAGACCTATTTAAATAAACTGTAAAGTTGCTCACAACTATTTAAAATTTGCTGTTTTTGTTGTGCAGAAAAAAAATGTTGCTTCTCTTGTGTATCAGGCACAAAAATCTGGTTTAAGCCCTTAGAATGGAGCTTTTGGGATTGAGTCAATATCTGTATTTCCTCAAGGGATAAATTCAGCGAAAACCAAGCTGCCACATCGACACTGATAGCAGGGAGAAGGTTTTTATAATCCAAGATCATCACCCCGCTCTGGCCACTGACATTAACACTGTGCTGCAGTAATAATCGTAAAACAGCACATTGGTAACTGAATATAGACGTGTTGGCACTCAGCATCTGTAACTCTGGAAACCACCCTGACATCAGGTGACGAACCATATGAAAACCCGTCAGTTTTTGCTGTGAAGCCATTATTTCTACGGGATTTCGTATTAATAAAAGCACTGGTACCTCAGGGTAGAGCATCCTTATTTGCGGCCAAAACTGTAAATCCCAAGCATTCCATTTAATAATCAAATGCTGCTCTTCCCCATAAAGCCGGCCTTGTAAATTGATACATAATTTTAATGCCACTGACTTCTGTTCCACATCCAAAGTTGGATCCAATAACAGCTGGGTCAATAATGGAGATTCTGATAACACGCGACAACGTTCAAGCCTTGCATAGCTTCTAGACACTAATGTAGAGCCACAGCGTGACAAGTGAAAAATAAAGCCTGAAGGTTGCACTTTAGGAAGTTGCTTTGAAAAACTGACAATGTCAGAGAGTAAAGTCTTGGGCTGGATCAGTGCTGCAAGTAATTGTCCGCGCAGCATACAAATATGCTCAGAATAAAAGGGGAGCAACGGCTTATCCTTCCCTGGAATCCAAGTCAGTACTCTTTGTTTGCTGTCATACTCCGCTGGTGACCAAAATGCACAAAATATAGTCAAATCAGGCCAAATATATTGACTGTTACCTAAGTGTAAAATCTTTAATAGTCGTTCATTACTTATATCAGGCTGCTGCCAAAAAATGCGTAACTGCTGACAAAAATCCTCAAGCGTTAGCGTATTTCTGAGATGAGCCAAAACGGTATGGCTATGTACTAATTGCCAATATAGAGTTGCTTCCATCATAAAGGATACATGTTAATGTACTGCACCATTCGCGGCAGTGTTCCGCGATTAGGGCTAGCGCCATGAGGTAAAGCATGGTGCCAAATAATGAGATCGCCCGCGTTAGCCGCTATTGCTTTAACCGGCCACTTTTGCCAATCCTGTTGCTGCAGCTCGACATCGGTTTTGTTTTGCTCACGCAGCCAATCTTCTATCTTAAGATGAAATCCAGGGACGCACGAAAATGCACCTTGCTCAGCACTAGTGTCGGTTAAATAAATTAACCCTTGAGTCGAAAATTCGACAGGCAACTGTAGTGGCATATCCCAGTGCATATCAGGCCCAGGGAAATGCCAAGTGGGCGTTTCGGGCGGGTTAAAACTGACCCTATCGGTTGTCATCACCAGATCCGTTCGCTGCCACAGTTGTTCAAACACTTGGCGAATTTGGGGGACTTGTCGATTGGCATCAAGCTGCGGATGGCGAAATAATTGCAGCATAATTTTTTGCATAAATTCATGAGATTGATACCAAGTACTGGGATCTTGTTCAGTCGCATCTAACTGCTGCCAAATAAAATCTCGCGTCGCAGCGCATTGCTTAACCGAGAGCACTTGCGGGACCACTAAGTAGCCTTCATTATGCCAAAAATCCAGTTGTGATTCGCTTAACACAAACGCTGGGCCAGCGTCTTCAGCCGCTGCCGAATTTGAGCCATAGACCGCTGACCCTGAAAGAGTTAATCCATAGGCAATAGTGCGTAATTGCTGATTAATGCTGGCAATGTCCGCCACCGTCATCTTGGTCGTTTGCTGAATAAAATCGATAAAGACAGACTGTTGATCATTTTGATATAACGCCCGCAAGCCCGGCTCTAAACCAATACCACAGAGGTCTAATAAGGCTTTATCTAAGCTCCATTCATTCGCCAATTCAGTGAAAGACTCTCCCCGTTTTCGTAACTGGATTTTTTGCCAGAGCCGCTGCAAGTGATAAATACCTAAACAGCTCAAATCGTCACTCACCACTAACACGGGGTTTTGCTCGATAAAATCGAGCACAAAATCGGGATTAGTCCCCTGATCATAACGAAAAGTGAGACTTGAAAGAGGCTTAAGCCAGTGCTCACGTCGATATCGAGGCAACGTGAGTTGGGATTGATTTTCGCCCAAGGTAGACTCAGCATAAACGTGAATCGCTGTGGTGAACTTAAGAGTTACTGCACTCAGGCTAAAATCGGGCAATAGTAATGAACCAGCTAAGAAACTGCGGTCGCCACTGGAATGTAAGTGCGCAGTTTGCCGATTGAGTGCAAATAATGGACCTAAATAATGTGTCTCAGCTAAATCCGGTGCAGTCGTGCACTCAAGCCAAGCGTCTAGCTCAATGTTTTGCGGAATAAGCACGCCATCATCCGCAAGATACGACTGTAAGTGGCTAAAGATCTGCAATTGAGGCTCCTGTTGCAACAGATGCTTCATGGTTTCAGAGACTATTATATCGAACTTTACTGCTGCTTCTGGTTGCCAAACTGTGGCGTCGGCGCAGACATACGTTGCCACGCGATCTGCTAAATCAAAGTGTTCAATAAGCTTAGTGACTTTATCTAACGAGGCAGGGTGAATGTCGAGCAAGGTGACTTGAATCTGACTTGCAGAAAACAGCGGCAGTAATGGCAATAATAACCAGGCAAAAGGTCCTGTACCCGCATACAAAATCTGTATTGGCCGTTGCGGATTTAGCGCCAACTTATCCTGTATGGCCTGATAAATTCCCTGAATGAATACTCGGCCACGTTCAGGATCTTCAGCACACTGCGCCGCAGTAGTGAGCGATACTGCCTTACCAAAAGGCGTGATACTCGCCTCGGTATCCAAAAAATACTCAGGATGCAATTCCACCGCGGTTATTTGGCATAATTGTGCCAACATGGGATCGATAAGCCGTTTCGCCTCCCCTGCGGAGGTTGACAGCAATAGCGCGTTAGCAAACTGAGTTAACGCTGCGACATCCACACTTTGCCCTAATTTAAGCTCTAAATTTTGCAGCATCTATCAACTCCATTAACCAAGTATTCACTTCGCAATCAATCACTAAGTTGATCCGCGCATCCTGCCCTTTATTTTCAACCGAGTGGATTTGGTCGGCATTGATATACCAAAGATCGCCAGCCTGCATAGGTACACGTTTATCGTCCACGTAAAAATTGAGCTGTTCATTCGTTTGCAGTGACAAATGTAATCTTGCCTCACCTTGCTCTAGGCAGAGTCCTTGATCTCTATGGGGTTTGATTTCTGCACCCGCGTGTAAGCGCATCAAACGCACGGATTTCACTGGGCAGGCTAGGGATTGCAGAAAACGGTATAACGCTGGGCTCGATTCGAGACTAGGCAGATCATGCCAGTGATCCGGTGTAGAGATTGAGAAGGCTTGCAAGATAGGATGTGCTGTTTGATACTCAGCGGCGCAGCGCAAAGGCAACACATCCCAACCGCCCAGATCCCCTTGACGATAATCACGTTGATTTACGTGGGGTAGCCAGTCTTGCAACAGCAAAGCATTCAGCTCTTGCTGTAAACTAAGGGAGTTTGGAACTTGAGCTAATAGGGCAAAAGAACAGATATCCATATCTAAGCGCTTTATTTTTAGACAAAACATTAAGTCAACCAAGCCTAGCACAAAGATGTACGCACACAAGGCGCTCAAATTTCAATCATGCCGACTACACGGTTCATGCACCAACTGCAGGTGTCGCTCAAACATATAAAGAATAGGAAATATCCAATGTTTAACTGGAAGACTATCGATACGGTTCTGCTCGACATGGATGGCACCCTGCTCGACTTGCACTTCGATAATCATTTTTGGCTGAGTTTAGTGCCACAGGAATTAAGCAAGCAACGGGGTCTGAGCACGGACGAAGCGCAGCAGTTAGTCGTAAATGCCTATGAGAAAGTTGTCGGTACGCTCGATTGGTACTGTCTCGATTATTGGCAGGCGCAGCTACAACTCGACATTATGGGCTTACACCGCACTTTGGTGGATCGCATTCAACTGCGCCAAGACAGCATGCCGTTTTTAGCAGCCTTAGCCTCTGCGGGTAAACAGCGCATTCTGGTGACTAATGCCCATCCAAAGAGCCTCGCCCTCAAGCTTGAACATACCGAACTCGCTTTAGGACTAGATAACATGATCTCGAGCCACGAGACAGGTTACCCAAAAGAGCACCCGCAATTTTGGCTAGGCTTGTTTGAAAGGTTTCAACTTGAGCCAAGTCGCTGTCTCTTTATCGACGACAGCGAGCCCATACTCACGGCCGCTAAACTTGCTGGCGTTGGCCATCAATTGGGGATAGCTAACCCTGACAGTAAAAAGCCAGTAAAAGTCTTTCACGATTTCCCAGCGATTACCGATTATCGTTCGCTGCTGAATGATCTCACCCAATAAAAAGGCCGTTAAAAAAGGCACCCTAAGGTGCCTTTTTCTTCACAAACATCAGCTCTATCATCGAGCGAAAATAGCCTTATAGCCCAGGAATTCGCCCCTGATAAACCACAGGAAAATAGCCATCACTACCGCGTTTACCTAAAATATCCAGCGACTTACGCATATCTTCTGGTTGCTCAGCGGTTTCTTTAATCTTAGCGTCCACTCTCACCATATTGCCTTCGTCCAACTGTAAAGTGCCAACGATACCGAGTTGATTCTTAGCTTCATCGGTCGCCAATTGCGCTTTGCCATCGATACAACTTAAACCGAGTTCAATATTACCGAGCGGATAATTGCCAAACTGGTTTTTAACATTGGTTTGATTCAAGAATAGTTTACCAGATAGCTGTTCGCACCAAGGTTTACCTTGCTCTAACGTCTCAACTAATAGACTGACTTCACCAGATATTTCAGTTCTAAAGGGTAGTTTTGCATTACCCAGCAAAAAGCT
The DNA here is from genome assembly GCF_003028295.1 of Shewanella morhuae. Classification (NCBI taxonomy): domain Bacteria; kingdom Pseudomonadati; phylum Pseudomonadota; class Gammaproteobacteria; order Alteromonadales; family Shewanellaceae; genus Shewanella; species Shewanella morhuae. The sequence goes on from NZ_PYSG01000003.1 coordinate 230,995, forward strand.
ATCTGGCGCTTCAAAACGTAATCCCTGCGCACTCAAGCCACCCAAAGACCAAGACACTAATCCCTTTGCACTAACAGGGGTTGCGCGGCTACCAACTTGGAAATCAATTTTCACTTTACCTAAAAATAATGCCCAAGGACTCAGTTCCCAACGAATTTGCTCTAACTGGCGCTGCGGCATACTTAAGGTTTCTATGCTGCCAGACCAAATACTGCCATTCACCCCTGAAACACTGGTGTTACTCGGTAAAGGGGCTAATGCTATCGCAATCTTAGCGGGAAATAACACCACTAAAAATACTAAATAAATCAGTACACCTATAATGATTTTTTTTATCAAACTCACTGCTACACCTTAACCTATTGCGCTAATTGAATACGTCTTACTTTGACATAGCCAGGCGCATCGGCCTCTGCTAAATCAACACTTTCAAGTGATAAACCTTTTTTCTGCACTAACTCACCCAAATAACCTAACAAGGCATCAAAAGGCACATCGTCCATCCATACTTGGATTTTATCGCCTTGGGGCTGCATACGCGTGATCACTAGCCCATAGTCACCTGCGGTTTGGTTAACCACAGAGCTTAAACTGCCTGATACTGTCGGTTTTGCGCCGCTCTGCTTGAGGCTAGCGATTTTATTCGCTGCTTGTTTTACATAACTTAAGGTTTGTTGTTGGGCATTGAGGTTACGTAGTGCATCGGCTTCAGCATTAGCAATGGGTGTCCAAATACCCCAATAAAAAATACCAATAACTAAAAATACTGAACCAAAACCCACTAACTGCTGCTCGCGCGATGCGAGCCCTTGCCACCAAGTTCGCAAATTATCCATTTATTTGCTCCTCAAGGTTAAGGTGCTGGTGACTTGATTTTCGCCGCTATTCATAGTGCCACCTTCCATTTGAAAACGACGGCCGACGATGTCTTTAAACTTCTCAATTTGAGCGTAGTCCTTAGCCGTCACTTGCATGCGGATCTCGTTACGCGCGCTTTCAAATCTTAAGCTATTGGGTTTAAGTTCAGGCACTTGCTTAAAGGCATCCTGTAAACCCTCGAGCATAGTAAAAAACTCGGCACCGCTACCTTGGCCTTGCAATGCACGTAACTGACTGTCCATTTGTGAGCGAAGATTAACAATCCGCGAATTTCCCGGCACTACTTGTTGATAAATGGATTCGCTCTGCGCTTTAAGTTCAGCAACTTGTGCATTTATTTGGTGAATATTTAAACCTTTATTCACTAGCGCCAGTACACAGGCAATGGCGATGACGATGGCGGCACTTTTCCACATCACCAGCTGTTTACTATATTCACGCTTAGGTGTGTAAATGCCATTCAACAAGTTAATCGGCGCATGTAGAATACCGCGAGCGAGCACTAACATAGGTAGCTCAAGTGGCTGCGGCTTAAGCTCGACACCCTCGAGTTGCATGTCGGTATAACTGGCGGCAGAGACTTCGCCCTGTACTGGTTTTAGCTGTTGCAGCGCTATCGGTAACCAAGGTAGCGGTAAACTTTGCCCCGTGGCTAATCCGGTACGTAGTAATAACTCATTGCCCATTCTCATTGCTGCCCATTGGCATTCTTGCAATGGTAAGGCTAAGCAATCGGGTACGATACGTTTTACTTTTAAACCGGCTTCAGTTAAACAACTTAGCCAGATTTGCATTTGCTCATGGGCCACAGCAACCACACTTAAAGCATCACCATCACGCGGGCCGACGGTAAAATGCATCGCATCAACATCTTCGGCTAAGGCTTCTTCGAGCATAAAGGGTAAGGCTTTTAAGGCTTGGCGTTGGCCTTTTTCGGGCAAATGCACACTCGTGAGCGTCATTGCCGCAGCGGGCACTAACACATCGACTGGGCGATTACCCGCGCGCTCAGTTAAGGTCGATAAACCTTGGGCATTGGCAAGTTCGCCAGAGGCAATAATTTCTTGTTCTTGCTCAGACCAAACTAGCCAAGAGCACGCTTGCTCTGCTGTTCTGCCTAAGCGAATAAATAGCCGTTCACTCACAGTTTTTCTCCACCAGTCCCAGTCAAGAAAGCGTGACTGAGCTCGTTGCTATTATTTTTGTCCACCAGATTCTGCCGGGTGAGCACTTCCATTATTGTTGACCACCAACATCAACCCCTGACGGGTGAGCACCGCCATTATTTTTGCCCACCAACATCAAACCCTGCCGGGTGAGCGCTTCCATTATTTTTGCCCACCAACATCAAACCCTGCCGGGTGAGCACTGCCATTATTTTTGGCCACCAAACTGACGGGTGAGCACTTCCATTTTATTGCCGCCGCTCTTTTTGAGCACGCTTTCCATTCTAAATACGGCGTTATCAACTTTCGCCCCCGAGGCCAACAGAAAATATTGGCTATCGATGACAAAGCTCGATTTCATGGCGCCTTCCCATTTGATCGATCCCATAGATGAGCTTTCATAAAAATCCTCTATCTTGGCAAAGCCATCACCGGGACGCTGGTTGATAATACTTTCTGCTTCGCCGACTGAAATCTGATTATCGAGCATGCCAGCGAGCAGTGCCGCTTGTTCAACTTCCAAAGTGTTGACGTTAAGTAATTGCCTGTCGTTGCCTGGGATCACACAAACATAGGGCAGTAATTTCACATAAACACTTTGGGTGTACCCCATAACGGCTCGTAATTCACTACGATGGTTCATCAGTGTATTAGCCGCTCTATAAGGTACATTACGCGCTTCGTATTCTGCATCTTCGGCGCCGTAAGGACTGGCCGTGGTATCGTCGTCGATATAGTCTTTCAAAGTTTGCGTCAGGCGCTCTGCGCTAAAGTCATCTACCCCTAAACTCACTAACAAGGCCTTATATTGTTTTGCGGCCAGCGGGAGTTTAGGTTGGCCATTTTCAACCTCTTTGGTGGTAGCGGATAAAGCGTTCAAGTTAAAACAAGCGCGCATATCGGTGATCTTACCAGCGATTTCACCGTATTCTGCCGGAAACACCACATCGGCCATCGCCCAATATTGTTGCCTATGGACTCGGCCTTCTGAATCTTCTAAATCTTGTTTTAAAGTTTTTTTCGCCAATTCTTCAGCAGAAATCGCATACCAATAGGCTTGATCGTATTGAGCCAAATTCAAGGTTCGGCGCATCGATAACTGATTACGGCCAGTAATGTTAGTTGCGATAATGACCACCATAGCCACAATCAACAACACTACGATTAGTGCAACGCCGCGTTGCTTAGAACGAGGCTGAATGCCGGTTATCATTCGCGGCCCTCATCTTCAGGATTACCGTCACCGGGTTCGCCAGTATCGTTCCCAGAACCATCATCGGCATCTTTATCTTTGTCGCTATTATCCTGATGATCATCTTTATTATCGTCATCTTTAGACTTTTCAGGTGCTACAGCACCTAACGGTAATAAAAACTTACGTTGGATTTTACCTAAGCCTTCAATCTCAATCTCAATAGCGATAGCCTTAGGCAACTTAGTCGCCTCTACTTTGCGCTCCCACTTGTCATCCATGAAGAAGGAATACTCCACCGACAACACTTTATCTATCACTACCGTCTTAATCGGTTCGGCGCCAAATTCAGGCTCAGGATAAGGAAAATACCAACGCTCTAACCGCCCTTCGCGCACCACATACGCCACAGACTGTAAGCTGCCTCGCGGCAATAACCCGTCGGGATTTAACCAACCTAAACGGTAAAACACTAAGGCTTCTGATTCTGACTCTAAGATATCATTGCCCGTTTGGAAGACGGTCGAACCACGGCCACCTTCGAGTAATCTGGGTGCGCGCGCCACCATTTGTGCGAGATCACGCTCAATCGCGCCAAAACCTTGTTGCAATGCTTTAAGCCGAGTCGAGAAAGTACGCGTCACTTCGTCATTAGTCAGCACAGTGCTGAGCACGGCATTAGAAGCCAAGCCTATCATGGCAAAAATCGCGATGGCGATCAGCATTTCTAACAGGGTAAACCCGCGCTGCACACTAATCCGTTTTAAGGACATAACTGCTCACTTGTGCTGCAATACGCTGATATCGCTCGTCTTCACTTACGCTAATACGGATCATACGAAAATTATCGTCGGTGGTTTTCACCACTTCTTTACGCCAGTACCAATCTTTTCCTGCCAGCTCAACTTGGCCTTCTTTTTTACCGACGTCAGGAAACTGCGGCTCAAGTCTGGCATCAACCATCTGATTATCAGCTACCCATTGGGCCAAAGTGCGTGACTCCAGAATCGGCATATTAGCCATCTGCTCGCCTAAACTTTTAGTGATCGACACAGCCGCAATCGAAAATACGGCAAGGGCCACAATCACTTCGAGCAACGTCATGCCCTTAGCGCGTTTCATCGGGACGCCCTAGGGTTAATCTGCCCAATGCATCGCCAGCCACTAGCGCTTCGGCCTGTTGACGCTTGTCAGTTTTAGCGATAAATGTCAGTTCAAAAGCGCTCATTTCACCACTTGGGAATAACATGATCTGTGGTTCAGGATGTTTTTTCTTATCGTCAGATGAAGGTTCTATCAATGGTTCTTCGAACCAAGAATCGTCTTCTTCATCCTCTTGTACTAAAGGCAAGCCATCGAGCACTAAATTCATCACCACGCCTTGCTCCATTTCCTTTTCAGACAAGAGCCGGTCTTCATCCAAAGGTAGCCACTTACCGTCTTTATAAAAAACAAACTGATAACTGGTTTTTTCAATCACAATGCCCATAAATTGACCACTTAAAACGGTCTCATCGAGCACCATTTCAGTGGCTGCGATAAACTGCTGCGCTGTTCTATCTAGGGACTGTTGTGGCCCCGAATTGCCGATAGACATAGTCACTGCCGCGGCTGTGAGCCCCATTAGCAAAATCACTAGCATCACCTCCATTAAGGTGAAACCAGCGTGGCGCAGCTTTAACATCTTATTGGAAATTCTGTAAATTCCAGTTACCGATGTCATCTTCGGTACCTGGTTGACTATCTTGGCCTGCACTGAATATATCTAGCTTGCCGTTTTCGCCAGGGCTTAACAGCAAGTACTTATTGCGCCATGGATCTTCCGGCAGACGTTTTACATAACCATCTTCACGGTAGTTACGTGGTTCAGGCGAGATCGTTGGCTTTTGCACTAAGGCTTCTAAACCTTGTTCAGTCGTTGGGTAGATGCCGTTATCTAACTTGTACATGTCTAAGGCATTTTCGAGCGCGACTATGTCGGATACCGCTTTTTGTTGATCAGCTTTATCTTTGTTACCCATTAAATTAGGTACGACCATCGAGGCTAGAATGCCTAAAATCACGATAACTACCATCACTTCGAGTAAGGTAAAACCTTGATGTTTTTTGTTCATTTGCATTGACTACTTCTCCTAAAAAATCCTATGCCAATCGACTTGGTCATAATCCATAAATTCAAAAATTAACCGCTAATCAAGTTATTCAAAGCTAAGATGGGCTGCAAAATCGCCATCACGATAAATAGCACCACACACGCCATGCTGACCACCAGCATAGGCTCAAATACACCGAGTGCTATATTGACGTTACCTTCAAATTCACGGTCTTGGTTATCGGCGGCACGCTCTAACATTTGCTCAAGCTGACCGCTCTTTTCACCCGAGGCAATCATGTATAACATCATTGCCGGAAACAACTTAGTATTAGTCAACGCCGTGCCTAGGCTAGTTCCTTCACGTACGCGCGCAGTTGCATCATCCACCGCCGCTCGCACTCGCATATTCTGCAATACTTCACTGGCGATACGCATACCGTCGAGCAAAGGCACTGAACTGGCGGACAAAATGCTTAAGGTTCTGGCAAAACGCGCTGTATTTAAGCCTTTGCTTACGCGGCCAACCACTGGCATGTTCAATAAAAAATTATCGTACTTCATCCGAAACGCTGGCGACTTTAGCATGCGCCGAAAGAGTGTAAACAGCAGCACTAAGGCAATCACCACAAACACACCATAGTTTTGCACAAAGTCAGAGGCCGAAATCAAAAATCGTGTTGAGGCAGGAAGCTCGGCGCCCATATGTTCAAACTGCCCAACCACTTTTGGCACCACCGCCGCTAAGAGGATGGAGATAACGCCTATCGCGACTGTGGTCAAAACCGCAGGATAAATCATCGCTTGCGTCAGTTTAGATTTAAGCTGCTGGCGCCTCTCGGTGTAATCGGCCAGTCGATTAAGCACCACTTCTAAGTGACCGGATTTTTCACCCGAGGCCACCATTGCGCGGTATAAATCATCAAAAATATGCGGAAACTCAGCCAAGGAATCGGCCAAACTGTAACCTTCAACCACCCGCGAGCGCACCGCCATTATCATACTTGCAAGGCGATCTTTCTCGCATTGCTGACCAACAGCCTTAAGGGATTCTTCAATCGGCAAACCCGCCGCCACTAACGTCGCAATTTGACGGGTGATCAAGGCTAATTCAGCGACCGAGATACCGCGTTTAAAAAACGAGAAACTACCGCTCTTGGCTTTGGCTTCTTTTTCAGAAACGGGCAGAATCTCTAGCGGCATCATACGTTGGTCGCGCAGCTGGCTACGGGCATGTCTGGCGGTATCCGCCTCAATTACGCCCTTAAGCTGTTTTCCCTTGGTATCGAGCGCCTTATATTCAAATGCTGGCATAAATTACTCCTCGCGAGTCACACGCAATACTTCTTCGAGTGTGGTGATGCCCGCGAGCACTTTGCTCATGCCGTCGTGACGGATGCTGGGTATGGATTGACGAATATACTTTTCGATGGCTAATTCGCCGCGACCGCCGTGGATTAATTCACGCACGCTATCATCAACTTGTAATAACTCATGGATACCTGTTCGGCCACGATAGCCATTATTACCACAGGATTTACAGCCATTGGCACGGAAAATATGTCTATCATCACTGGCGACTATGCCCAGTAACTCACGTTCACGTGCATCAGGCACGTGTTCGATTTTACATTTTGGGCAAAGAGTACGGATCAAGCGTTGGGCTAATACACCGAGCAAACTCGATGATACCAAAAACGGCTCAACGCCCATGTCTTGCAAACGCGTTATCGCGCCTGACGCTGTGTTGGTATGCAATGTTGAAATCACCATGTGGCCTGTGAGTGACGCTTGCACCGCAATTTGCGCGGTTTCTAAGTCACGAATTTCACCAATCATCACCACATCAGGGTCTTGACGCAAAATCGCCCGTAGACCACGGGCGAAGGTCATATCCGCCTTAACATTAACTTGGGTTTGACCAATACCATCTAACTCGTACTCGATGGGATCTTCGACTGTCAGTATGTTGGTATCTTTTGAGTTAATCTCGGTCAGGCCCGCATACAAGGTGGTACTTTTACCCGAACCCGTCGGGCCAGTCACTAGAATAATACCGTGGGGGCGACGGATAAGATCTTCAAACTTAACTCGAATACTGTCGGTCATGCCCAATTGTTCTAAATCAAGGTTACCAGTATTTTTATCCAGCAAACGCAGCACCACACGCTCGCCATGGCTCGATGGCATGGTTGATACCCGCACATCTACCGCACGGCCGGCGATACGCAGCGAAATGCGGCCATCCTGTGGCACGCGTTTTTCAGCGATATCCAGACGCGCCATCACCTTAATCCGCGACACTAACAGCGACGACAGCTTACGGTTTGGCTTGAGGACCTCCTTGAGCACACCATCGATGCGGAAACGCACCACCAGCTGTTTCTCATAGGTTTCGATGTGGATATCTGAGGCTTCTTCTTTAATGGCTTCAGATAATAGGGCATTGATGAGCTTAATGATCGGCGCATCATCATCACCTTCGAGCAAGTCTTCGGTTTGTGGCAGCTCTTCGGCAAGGGTGAATAAATCCATCTCGTTGCCAATATCTTCCATCAACTGCTGCGCTTCAGACGAGTTAGCCTGATACGCTTGAGTAAGTTTGGCCTCAAACTTCGCCACTTCGAGCTTAACCAAAGGCAAATCGACACCCGAATAACGCCGCGCTTCAAGCATGGCCGTTAACGGTGTTTTACTGGTGTAAAACAAGCTCAATTCACCCGTGTCACCCAGCGAGAGCACCACGTCGTGGCGATGCGCAAAGGCAAAAGGTAAACGCTCTTTACTGCTTGAACGAAATACCTCATCACCTTCGGTTTCAAGACCTAGCTCATTAGAAATTTGGCTGAGATCGTCGACTGGGGATAATAGTATTTCACTCATTAGGTTTATCTTTATTTTCGTCCAGCGTTTTAAGGGTTGAGTCAGTTTTGCGCATTTGAGTATCTAAACCTTTACCTTCTTTGTAACGCTCTAAAATGTCGTTAACTTCTGGCGGTAAATACTCTGATTGATTCCACTCATCTAACACGGGCACCTGAGTATTCGGCATTAAGTTCACGCCGCGCTCTTGTTGCTCAAGCTGTAATGCTCTGAAATAGTTATATTTACGCCCAGCAATACCTTCCATTGTAATGCCATCACGAATAATGGTCGGTTTGATAAAAATCATTAGGTTTTTCTTCGTCTTTTTACTTGAGGAAGATTTAAACAAATGACCTATCACGGGGATATCACCCAAGAAAGGCACTTTCTGTACGCTTTCCTGCACTTCTTCATTAATCAAACCACCAAGCACAATGATTTGACCTGAGTCGGCCATCACTGTAGTCGTCAAGCGACGAGTGGCAAAAGAAATATCCACACCTGTATTACCGTTAACGCCAGACACTTCTTGCTCAATCGTTAGCTTAACTGAGTGACCTTCGTTGATCTGCGGCACGACTTTTAGTTTAACCCCAACCTCTTTACGTTCAACGGTTTGAAAAGGATTACTGTTATTAGAACTGGCAGTAGAACCCGTCAGAATAGGGACTTCGTCACCCACAATAAACGAGGCTTCTTGGTTATCTAAGGTGGTAATTGACGGTGTTGCCAACACGTTAGAATTGGTGTCACTCGATACGGCTTGAATAAGTGCACCAAAGTCACCCATGGCCACACCCCAAGCCATACCATTTACTTTACCTAGCGCTTGAGCCAATAGCGTTACGTCACCTTTAGTATCTGGGTTTTTACCAATTACTTCACCGGTACTCGGGTTAGTGATGTAAGTGCCTTCTTTATCTTGCGCCTGCCATACACCGGCACCAATCTCACCGATAGTTGGGCCCAAGTTATTAAACTGTGTACCACCACCCGCTTTAGCCGCCCATTGCACGCCAAAGCCGACACTATCACCCTCAGCAACTTCGACGATAATGGCTTCAACTAATACTTGCGCACGGCGAATATCAAGCTGGTTAATCACGCTCTCAATAGTTCGCATTTGGTCTGGTTCGGCACTGATAACTAAAGCGTTAGTCTCTGCATGGGCCATGATATTGATTTCGTTGCGGCGTTTGCCACCAGCAGCCTGAGCACTTGGATCTTTATCACCCTCTAACTTTTGAGCAAAACCTGTCAGTACTTCAACTAAATCTTCGGCCTTGGCATAACGTAAGTAACGCACCTTAGTGTTGCCTGTGCTGGCTTGTTCGGCGTCAAGACGGTGAATTAACTCGATTACCCGTTGACGGCTTTTCTCATCACCACTCACCACTACGGCATTGATACGTTCATCTGCGACCACTTTAGGCGCTTGACCCGGAAGTTGTGATTGGTTGGCGGTGGCACGATAAAGCGTATCGATAATTCGCACCATTTCACCGGCGGAGGCAAATTCTAACGGTACAACCTGTACAGAGGTATCACCTTGCTTATCTACGCGGCGAACAATTTCAACTAGCTTATTCACCACCGCTGCACGGCCCGACAACATTAATACGTTAGAAGGGTCGTAGTTAACTACGTTGCCGCCGCCCGCGTTATCATTAAGCTGGCGTAATAGTGGGGCTAATTGCTTGGCCTCAGTGTTATACAAGGCCACAATACGCGTGACCATTTCATCACCCATACCAGGATCAGTATCATTAGCGACACGAATGGCAGCAGTTTTAGCGTCTTTGTCTTTAATGACTTTAATAACGTTATTTTCCATCTCGACAATGGCATAACCGTAAACTTGTAAGACGTTGAGGAAGAACTGATAATATTGTTCATCGTTCAGTAAATCATAACTGCGCACGTTGATTTTGCCGCGAATCGTTGGGTCAACTATGATGGTCTTATTCAAGTTTTTACCAACTATATTGATAAACTCTTGAATATCCGTGCCTTTAAAGTTAGCCGCATACTGTTCTGACCATGCAAATTGCGATGAGAACATAGCTGCACCCGCAACAATCCCAGCAATAAGCTTGCGTCGAATCCTTTTGTTTTTCATTCTTTTTCTTTCCTCTAACGCGTGTTATTGCGGCAAACTAAACATGATTTCAACCAATTGTCCTTCCCGCTCAACCATAATAGACACTTCGGTTAACTCGGAAAGTTGGCTCATCATTTCTAACGCCTGACTCATAACGGTCAAGTCGTATCCATTAATCGATTTAGCTAAATCATTGGCTTTAAAACCCGCCTGTTTAAACAAATTGGCGTCTTTACCCGGATTCAAACGATAGCCCGCCACAGCGTCACCCTGTCTCACGGGAGAGATAGCAATGTAATCGGTGATCTTACTGGGGTCGGCTAACAATTCAGTGCGAGATTCAGCGAGCTCTTGGGAAACTTCGGCGTTTTTCCGTTGGTCGATACGGTTAACCGTTGTATTACTCTTGGCCTGTTGTAGCTGCTGGTTGGCAGGGCTTTGGCTAGTGTAAACAAGGCCATCAAGCATTAGCGTCTCGTAACGGCCCGCATTAGTGATGATAATACGGTCAGCGTAGACTTCTTTAAGTGATGCTGATGTGCCTTTGATTTTATCGCCTAGGCTGTAGGTTTCTTGGCTACCATTTGACTCAATAACGGCTAAGCCCTTCTGCTCTGCGGTCGATGCGACAACCCCAGTCAGTTGAATAGAAAGTGAAGTTTTAGGTGCATCAGTTATCGTTTCGACCGCAGCGACTTTAGGTCTATCAGATTGAGTATCTGCCTTACCAAAAAGTCCAAGCTGCTGCAAACTGGCAAGATCAACCTGCCCAGCACTTTTGCCGCTAGCATTAACGGGCGTGGGTGACCAAGCACTGACAGATGCAGTCGTTGGCACTAATTTCCAAGTAATTTGTGCGGCCAATAGCATGATAACAATAAACCCTAACCAGAAAACAATCCGACTGAGGGGTTTATGGGGCATACCAATAGCTTTGGCGATAATTTTATCTAATAAATCCATATTTTATGTGGACCCTCGATACAGGTCTCTGTTCTGATTATAATAATTAGGTAATAAGCGCTTAATGCTAACCTAGGCGGCATTTGGCAACAACCCCATAACAGTATTCAAATTGGCGAAAATAGGCCATTTATGCTAACTTTGCCCACCTTTAAAGGGTGTGAAGCATGCCACCCTTTAACATAATAGAAATACGCATCTGACACTTTATTGCTCGGCATGTGAACTCATCGATCTTTTAGCTGGAGACACTATGACTCAAGGTCAAAGCGAAAAAACAGACATTCGACTCGATAAGTGGCTTTGGGCCGCACGTTTCTATAAAACTCGTGCCATTGCCAAAGACATGATCAACGGCGGCAAAGTACATTACAACGGTCAGCGTGCCAAATCCAGTAGGAATGCTGAGATAGGCGCCGTCCTTAAGATACGCCAGGGATATGACGATAAAGAGATCGTCATAAAAAAATTATCACAAATACGTCAATCGGGTGCGATTGCACAAGAATTGTACGATGAAACTGAAACAAGTCTGATTAAACGGGCGGTTAATGCTGAGCAAAGACGCCTCAACATGCTTAACAACCCCATACCAGATCAGAAACCAGACAAAAAGCAACGACGCCAGCTCATGCGCTTTAAAGACCTTTAATAGTGAGAGACACCATGACTCAAGATATTTTACACCGCTATTTGTTTGACAATGCCGATGTCCGTGGCGAAATGGTACAACTACAAGACAGCTACCAACAAGTGATCAGCGCCCAAGAGTACCCTCCCGTTTTACAAACTCTGCTGGGTGAACTCATGGCAGCCACATCACTGCTAACCGCAACGTTAAAATTTAGCGGCGATATCAGCGTGCAGTTACAGGGTAATGGCCCGGTTTCTTTAGCAGTGATCAACGGTAACAATCGACAAGAATTACGCGGTGTAGCACGTTGGAATAACGAACTGGCTGACGATGCTAGCTTGGCTGATTTATTCGGTCAGGGTTATATGGTCATCACCTTAACCCCAGAAGAAGGGGAACGCTACCAAGGCGTAGTTGCACTAGACAAGCCAACCTTAGCGGCATGTGTTGAAGAATACTTTAATCAATCCGAACAGTTACCAACTGGCATTTGGTTATTTGCCGATGGCAAACAAGCGGCAGGCATGTTTTTACAAATTCTACCTAGCCAAAAAGAAGATAACATCGAGTTTGAGCACTTAAGCCAGTTAACCTCAACCGTTAAGGCTGAGGAGCTATTCACTCTGGATGCAGAAAGCGTATTACACCGCCTTTATCATCAAGAAGAAGTGCACCTATTCGAGCCTATCAATGTCAGCTTTAAGTGCACCTGTTCTTTGGAGCGCAGTGCGGGCGCGATTAAGACGTTAGCTCAAGCAGAAATCGAAGCCATACTCGCCGAAGACGGCAAGATAGAAATGGGCTGTGAATATTGCCACGCTAAATACACCTTTGATGCCATAGATATCGCCACCTTATTTGCTAACGGTCAAACGTCAACCACACAGCAATAACCTGACTACTGTAGAGATAATGGGCACCTTTTCGGTGCCCATTTTTTATCCTGCCTATAATCCCTCACACATTACACTGGGCTTAAGCTACAATCGGCTCACTTTATCCTCTGGCTCAACGCGGTTGATAAATAAAACTAAATCGGCAGACGATCGATAATAAAAATAACCTTACAAACCAATGGAGACCTCATTATGGCGGATGGATTAAACCGCGTTTACTTTAACCCCACAACAGCACAACTTGTCGAACTTGCCCTGCTACGCGGCGAAGGCGAATTGACAGCTAATGGCGCATTAGTCGCTAAAACAGGCGCTCGCAGTGGTCGCTCACCTGGCGATCGTTTCATCGTTAGAGAACCTAGCTCAGAAGCCGATATCGAATGGGGCCCTGTTAACCAAGCTTTTGAACCCGGTGCTTTTGAAAGTCTATGGGCGCGGGTTGAAGCTTACCTCGCCGATAAAGAACTGTTTGTCTCTGATCTTGAAGTCGGTGCCGATAGCGAACATTACCAACCCGTACGAGTGACCACTCAATACGCTTGGCATCAACTATTTGCCCGTAATCTGTTTATCATCCCTGAAGCATTTAACCGTAAAGACAAACCCGTGTGGCAAATTATTAATGCCCCAGACTTTGTTTGCGATCCCGCGCGCGATGGCACTAACTCTGATGCAGCAGTCATTTTAAACTTTGCTGAGCGTAAAGTGCTGCTCGCTGGCCTTAAATACGCCGGCGAAATGAAGAAATCGATGTTCTCAGTGCAAAATTTCTTACTGCCAGCCAAAGGCGTGCTACCAATGCATTGCTCGGCCAACGTCGGTAAAGATGGCGACACTACGCTATTTTTCGGTTTATCTGGCACAGGTAAAACGACGCTATCGGCTGATCCAAAACGCTTCCTTATTGGTGACGATGAACACGGCTGGGCACCGGGCGGCGTATTTAACATTGAAGGCGGTTGCTACGCTAAATGTATCGATTTGAGCCAAAAGAATGAGCCTGTTATTTGGGATGCGATCCGTTTTGGTACTGTGCTCGAAAACGTGGTGATGGACGAGCGCCGTGTGCCCGATTACACAGACAGTAGCCTAACCGAAAACACCCGTGCAGCTTATCCGCTAGAACATATTGCCCAACGTAAAGAAGACAACTGCGGCGCCGAACCACGAGCGGTAGTATTTTTAACCTGTGACGTATCTGGCGTATTACCACCAGTTTCGATTCTGACCAAAGAACAAGCTGCATATCACTTCTTATCGGGTTATACAGCTAAAGTGGGTTCGACTGAAATAGGCTCAACCTCAGCGATTCAATCTACTTTCTCAACTTGCTTTGGCGCACCTTTCTTCCCTCGCCCTGCGGGCGTGTATGCTGAACTATTAATGAAGCGCATTGAGTCATTTGGTAGCCAAGTATATTTAGTGAACACCGGCTGGACTGGTGGCCCACATGGTGTAGGTAAGCGTTTTGACATCCCAACCACGCGCGCTATTGTCGATGCGATTGTGAGCGGTGAGTTGAAAGACGTTGAAACCGTCCACTTAGACACACTGAATCTCGCCGTTCCCGTGGCGGTAACAGGCGTAGACCGCAATTTACTCAACCCAGTCAATACTTGGGGCGATAAAGCACTATACGCTGAATATGCCCAGAAACTGGCCGAAGCCTTTACTAAAAACTTCGCTAAATACCAAGTGTCAGACGCGATCCGTAAAGCAGGCCCAAAGGCATAAGCGTTTAATTTTATTTATTAAGCTCGAATGTTACCTGTGAAAAAAGCGCCGATTCTGCAATGAATCGGCACTTTTTTTGGTTATTTTTTTATGCTTAACTTTCAAACTTAACGCCTAGCATAGTGAATTATCGCAAATGAGAGCGTGGCGAGAGTAGCTCAATGCAGAAAACGATCAACATAACCACTCAACCACGCTACTTATCCCCAAAATTACTGATTTAACTGCCATCGCATTGTGATTTACCCGCTTGATAACAGCTTGGTTGGCGCGGACATACGGCGCCGCGGGAGCATATTAAGCGGGCATCATTTTTAATTCCACGCTCTACCCAGTTGATATTGAGGATTTTAGCAACACTCACCAGATCGCTTTTAATGTGCTTAGGGATCGTCACTGAGCCGCCACCAGCAACACAGGCCTCTTTTAAATCCTGGGCAATAGACAAGGCATCTTTACCTTGCGCTTCAATCGCCGGATTTAAATCAATGCCAGCACAGAGCACATGGGGATTACCCGCCGAATCTTCGACTTTAATCGATTCACAGCAGTAAATTCGGGGTTCGTTACCGACATTTAAAATTGAAATTTGTGCCGACGTGCCCACTGTTGGCTCGCTGATCATCCTGAATACGGCCCAGTGCTGACAAGGATCTTCCACTAACCGCATATTACCCCAAGGTAGTGGAATCCCGTTGCCGCGATAAACCGCTTTAAGTTTACCCGGTGCGTAAGCATCAAAATAATGCCAGTGGGGATACGGCGATACCACAGTCATACGCCGCATGGCTACCGACGCTGATACTTGCAGTTGTTTATGCACTGCAATCTCGTAGCCATGACGATCGAGTAATTGCCGATACGGTACTTTAGGGCATAACAAGGCGCCAGCAAAAAAGCTCGACTCAAAGTCACGCCATGCGTGCAAAATATCCTGTGCGTTTAATGTGTTAGATTGCAGCGTAACTTCTTCGTCCATCTCCAACTTTCGGCCTGAAATCATTACACTCTTCAAACCGTCTTTGTTGTGCAGAACACAATGCCCTATGTGTGCGGCTAAATCGTACTTCAATCTACTCGGACGATTTTTAAGCATTTTATTCATATAAATAGTATTGGGTGGCTCAAAAAAAGACGTCACCAGTTGACGAGAGCTACCGCCCATTTCATCGATAACTTCCTGCGGTGTGTTATCTACCCATTTGATTTTAAGCCCTATTCCCTTGGCAATATCCAGTATATCTTCGAGGGATAATGGCATACGTTTAAGGCCAACCTCTTCGGCAGCACGCTCAAGATCGGGAAAGTGGTTTTGGTGATGCTCTTGATGGGCGCGGATCAGTAAATGGGCAAACTGCCTGCCAGAAATTCCAGTCTGCGATAACATTTCAGGTATCGCTATTTGTAAAATGTCATTAGAAAACAAAAAGCTGGGTTCGAGCGCCATGCCGCTAATACCACCACGGCGACCCTTGTCCGGTGTAATAGCACTTTCTTCAGGGATATCGTCCAAGAACCAATCGATATCTTTTTGAAAAACCGTCGCGATCACCGCCAGCATAGCCGCACTCGGCACACGCTTTCCATGTTCAATCATCGACAAATATGACACAGAGGGCGCACTTCCTGAATCGACGCGAATACAACGCGCCGACAAATCTTCCATCGTTAAATTATTACGTTTCCGTAGGTTACGTATTTTTGTCCCTAGGAAGTGTGATTTTCTCATCAAGCTCTGGTCATTACGCATTTTGTAAAATTCACAGTGTAAAATTTCTATTGTGAAATTGTAAACAAAAAAAGACTAGACTACAAATCAAGCAATCGAGAAGCGATTCAAGCAAACAACTTGAGTCAGCCAAATTCAAGAAATGCTTAAGTATGAATATTGAAAGCACTTAAAACGAAAGCACTTAAAACGGACACGCCAAGTTGGAAAAAACTGTGAAACTCCACCCGTTAAATCGAAACCCTGAACCGTATTTTTTAAATTGAAAGAGTAGAGGAACGAGCGATGACTATGTCAATAATCAGCAATAACCAGATCCAAACAAATTTAAACAGCCTCATCGCAGAAGAAGTGCTAGCCGTAGTCCATGTTGGGATTGCCGAGCACGAAAAAATCGCCAAGGCGAAACTTTTCATCGACCGACTCTTTCCACTTAGCTCTGGTTCACATCAAGATGTGAGCAGCTACGTCGTTTACTACCAGCATTTGTTAGCCTTTTTTGCCGACGGTAGTCACAGCGGTTTACGCCAACCAAAACAGTTTGTGGCCTTTAATGGCACCAAAGATGCTCCTAGCGCTATCGTGTTACAAGATAAGGACTATCACGTTGAGTTGAGCTTCGACCGTTGCGGCATGATAGGGGCTAAAGACGTGGCAAATTTGGAAGATATCCAAATCGAAGCGTCTTCAAGCATGTTAATGGATACCACCGAGGTGCACTCAGCAGCCTCACGCCATTGGCTTAGCCTGCTACATGTCGGTATGCCTAGCGCTAACGATACTCAAGATAAGTTATTTACAGCGAAAGATGGCAGTGATTACGATTTGAAAAGCATCGTAAATTTATAAATTCTCATGGGGAGATTAACTGCGCCGCAGTTGATCTCCAACGCTTTACCGTTGTACAAATGTATCCCGCCAAACAATAAATAAAATTGATGATAAAAATAAGTTTAATTGATTTTATTGAAGCTAACACTCACAGCTATAATGTCCCTAGCATCGTTTTCCAATATCAGTCCTTATTGATGGCCATTTTTCATTAGCGGTATTTAATGTAAATAATGGCATTGGAGCGATAATATTTAATCGCTAGTGCATAGGTAGATATGAAACTTTCATCAAAATTACAAGACGTCAGCAAACGTCAGCGCATTATTTTTATCTGTGCGGGTTTATTATGCCTCACACCTTTTATCTCATCTCCTATGGCGTTAGTGCTAGGTTTTACCTTGGCAAGCTTAGGTTGGGTACCGGTGGACTGGAATATCACTGCACTGACAAAAAAACTCCTATCCTATTCAATCATTGGTTTAGGCTTTGGCATTAATGTCACCACCGCCATAGAGGCCAGCACTCACAACTTTGGTTTGATTGTAGGGTCAATTTTTTTCACTCTTGGCCTTGGTTTTGTACTCACCCGCGCCCTCAAGTTTGATCACGTGACAGGCCATTTAATAGCCTCTGGCACTGCTATTTGTGGTGGTAGCGCTATCGCCGCTGTCGCCCCTGCGATTAATGCCAAAAATGATCAAACAGCTACGGCATTAGCTTGTGTGTTTGTGCTCAATTCAGTTGCACTATTTTTATTTCCCGCAGTTGGCCATTTACTCAATATGAGCCAATACGATTTTGGTGTGTGGAGTGCCATTGCAATCCACGACACCTCATCGGTTGTCGGTGCAGCATCAGCCTATGGTGACGAAGCCTTAAAAATCGCCACAACCATAAAACTCGCTCGTGCACTGTGGATTATCCCTATCGCCCTAGTCAGCGCTATGGTATTTGGTGGCGATAAACGCAAAATTAATCTGCCATATTTTATTGGTTTTTATTGCTTAGCGATTGCTATCGCACATTGGTTACCACAATTTAATACCGTTTATGACACCCTGTTTATGCTCTCAAAACGCGCACTCGTAGTGTGTTTATTTTTGATTGGTGCAGGAATTACTGTGCAGAAAATGCGCGCGAGTGGCCCAAAACCTTTACTACTTGGGGTAATGTTATGGGCAGCAATTGGTGTGACGTCTTTAGTATATATTCTTTATTTTCAGTAGTTAATATTTATGATGGCAGAGCTTTACTCTGCCATCGACTTCATTCGCCAAGCCAAACAAAGTACGCCTAAAAAAGCGAATAATTCAATCAATGAGCGTATTAGCCCAAAGGTTTGCGTTGAAGCGATTAAGGCTATCAGGCAAAACACGAGTATCAGCCAGTTTTTCAATTGCATCTTCCTGCAAACATAGGGGATGCTTATTATTGTTTAGAACTTAAAACCTCACAAATATCATTTATTAATAACAAATAGCTATAACAGCTAAGTCAAACCTGCGCTTATTGTGCAGCCTTATCGTGTGATGCCGTTTTGTTAGCGGCACTAACTTGATAATCTTAAGTACAGCCCTGCATCAAGCACATACACAAAACTAGCATTAATATCACTACAAAATTGGCGTTGGGCGAGGCACCAAATAACCACTTAGAATCGATAAAATGCAGTAAGCGGTAAAGAAGTAAAAACCGTTTTCAAATAGCGCCTGGGTTTTCAGCATTTCCCCCATACCGCCTGAGGCGTTTCCCGCCATAAAGGTGATAATCAACGCCACCACAAACACATCTGCCATCGACCACTTAGCAAGCGCGTTGACCAAGACGTTAATCCTAAATTTTAGGCCAATTGAGCTAACACATTGCTGTACTAACATTAAGCTCAATTTTAAGGCGGGAACAACCACACTGAATAACATAACTAAGCCCGCAACGAGTCCATTACCAGAGTGATAAAGCTCGGTTACTGTCCCCCAAATACTGCGAGTTTTCTGCAGTACTTCGACTTCGCCCTTAAGGCTATTGAGCCCAAGCAAACCACTGACCATACCTAGCATGCCGCGAGCACGATCGCGCTCCGAGTCTGCATCAAAGCTTTGGGCAACTTGCGCTATACCTTGTTCAGCAAGCTGAGCCTTATCGATACTGCCGCTAATACTCATAATAGGCTGAGTCACTCCGGGGATTAATAATGCTAAGGATAAAAGAATGATAAATATAGAAAATGATGATTTCATAGTACGGTTCATTACGCAGCCCATTACATTGTTTGAACAGATAAATTCATTTTATAGTTTTTAGCACAGGCGCTGCAATCGTTCACACCAGCCACTCACATCACCGGCGCGAAGAATAGAATATGAAAATCAGTAGAAAGGTGTTGGGTCAATATCAAGTGAACTCGGCGATACGCCACGCTCAACATAAAGTTCAGATTGTAATAGGTCTACCATAGTGACCTCTGTATAACGCTTAAATTTTATAGAGTAAAAACACTTCACTACCGGATGTAATGCATCTCTATCCTTTGAGGTCCAAACAATCCCAATCTGACCATCGGATAACTCCACCAGAGAGCCTACTGGGTAAATACCGACACAACGAATAAAGTCATAGACCAACTCTTGGTCTAAATGGAATGGCGTTAAACTGAGCAGAATTTTAAACGCCGCTGCAGGGCTCATGGCTTCTTTATAACAGCGCGTTGCTGTTAATGCATCAAAGATATCGACGATACAGCTCATGCGACCATGAAGAGGGATTTCATCACCTTTTAAACCCCTTGGGTAACCACGCCCATCGAGTTTTTCATGATGCATCAAACAGATATCTTTACTTAGTTGCGATAATCCTTTCGCTTCGTTCATGATCGCTAACGCATACACTTGATGCAACTTCATATGCTCAAATTCTTCAGGCGTCAGTTTTCCCGGTTTATGCAGCACTTTATTGTCGACTTTAATCTTACCGATATCATGTAAAATCCCGCCGACGGCCATCTCCCGCAACTTATCACGATCAAATTGTAAATACTTGCCAAAGGTTACCAATAAAAAAGCCACATTTACTGAATGTTCAAGTAGATAAGCATCTTTTGAGCGCAGCGCTGACATACATTTAAGCGCATCAGCATCTAACATAACAGACTCTATCATGTTGTCTGCTAAAGCCTCGAATGGTCCAACCTCGATTGCCTTGCCCTCAAAGGTCTCGGATAATACTTTACGAATGAGATCTTTAGCCTCAATCAGCATCACCTTTGCTTGATCTTGTTGCTTTTCACGACTGATGGGTACTTTTTGACTTTCTGTTTCACTCGCAATAGGAGTTACAGGGACTACATGAGGATGGGGATGAGTAATCGTTTCCTTACTTAAACCGCAATGTTCAGCAGAGCGCTGCGCATCAACCCAAACAAACTTAATACCATTTTTTGTTAGCTGAGCAATGGTATCTTTATGCTTAATTTGTCCAGCATTAGTAATGGCAAGCTGGCCCTTATCCGGTTTGTCGATCGCACAGACAAACATACCTAATGTCAATTGCGACACAGGTAATTTGATTAGGTCAACTAATCCTGCTGACTCATTCATATCTACAACCCCAAGGATGATTGCCTGCATAATATATCAATTTTAAAGATACGATACTAAAGCGACCTACACTCGCATATTCTGTTGCAGTTATTATCTTAATTCTGGTTTATTCATAATATAACGTAGATGCGAGGCGCATTCTAAGCTGAATATTAGATAATCACTATAGACTTTGTTGCTAAACGACATACGCCAAACTTTAGTAGATGGAATAAGGCCTGCAATGTTGCTTATGTGAGTAAGACTTTACCCTTACTCAATAACGCCCTCTGCCAATAATCCATTGTGTAGGCTGAGTTGCCGAGACACAGCACTATGTGTAATGCATCTATGACTACTGAGCAAGATAGCGCAACCTTGAGAGCTTAAGTACTGCAGCAAATACCACGCTTTATCATAGTAATGCTTATCCATTCCTGCTAATGGGTCGTCCAATAACAACACCTTAGGCTGTAAGCAAGCTAATGAGGCTAAAGCAATTAAATGCTGTTGCCCGTGGGATAGTTTATAAGGTGGTAATTCAGCTAAATCCGATAAACCCAACTCCTCCAACATTTGCGCAGCCCGTTCTTTAGGGAGCTTAAAACGTGTTAAGCTAAACTGCATTTCGGCTAACACGCTAATCTCAAACAATTGTCGACTCGGTCTTTGGATCAGCAGCCCTAGATCAGCACCGTAAACGCCCAGCTTAGGCCTTCGTCCTAGCACCTTAATCGGCAGTCGCTGCTTTAAGTTGAGCACACCCGCTAAGCCCTTTAATAAGCCGGTTTTACCTGAGCCGTTCTCTCCCACTAAGGTCACTATCTCACCCGCTTTAAGCTTAAACCCCTGCGGACACGTGAATAGCACAGGGCAACCATCAAACCCAAATTCAAAAGATTCCGCGTTGATCAAGACTTTGCCTATATGCTCAAACTTAGCCTGATCTCGCCACGTAGGCGTTTCAATTTGCGCCGCCTCGCTCACCGTATAGATGCCTTCCGATAATTTGCCCGCCCCTAGCTGCCAGTAATGCTGAATAATCCCAGCGAAGGCCAAAGAGTTATGCTCAACCAACACTAGCGCCATGCCCTCTTGGAGAAGATTGCCAAGCACCACCAGCAGTTCACTCACGCCGTGATCATCAAGTTGTGCCCACGGCTCATCAAGCAGCAGTAAATGTGGCTCGCACGCTAACTGAGCAGCAATCATTAAGCGGTATGTTTGACCAACGGAAAGCGTATTGAGCTGCGTATCGAGACGTAAGTACAAGCCGGCACGCCGCAGTGCCAATTGCACTTTAGAGAGTATTTGTTCAGCGGGAATACCGAAGGCTTCTAAAGCGAAGCTGATTTCTGCGCCGACGGTTTTTCGCAATAGCTGTTTCTGCGGGTCTTGTGTGACTAAACCCGTCATTAACTTGGGGAAACGCCAGATCTCGCCTTCATGCGGGCGATTTAACACGCCCGCAAGTAGATTGAGTAAACTCGATTTTCCAGAGCCCGTAGGACCGCTCACACAATGACACTGACCAACGCCAATCGTTAAGTTAATGTCCAGCAATACCGCTGACAACTGACTACCATAGTTAAAGCTAACGCCTTCAAGCGTGATGAGTTTCATGCTCGCCCTGCTGCTATCAGAGGGTCATACAAGCCATCGTTTTCATCTTGTGAGCTCGTCGTAATCATATTTGCAGGTCGCGTATAAAATGTAAGCTGTACTCGCTATTGTGAGTCGCTGCGATTCAGTCTCAATTTAAAAACTATTAAAAACCAACTTAGATCAACTAATTAAACTAAAGAGAAAACGATTCCACAACAAACAGACAGAATGTCCATTAAGGATGATTTTACCGACAAAAAGACCCGCTTAAGTCACGGTTTTTATCGTCATAAAATGAGACCATAGCTAAAGTCACATACTAGAAGCTTACATCTTGACACTCTTGATTGTGGCCTTTAATTTGAGCGAAAGTTTCTTATTTATAAACAACAGCTAATAAAGGTAAATGACTTGAAAAATAGTTCATAAGCCTGAGTCGTGTTTATTGATGCTGGTGACTGATAATGTGACCTTCAGCCCCGCCTTCATTCTTAATTTTGGGAGTTTTATTTGCCTGTTCATGCCCTGTCTGAAGACCTTAAGTCTCTCATCGACAAACTCATCCAATTAAAGCTAACCCCAGTGGCAGAAGGGCTCGTACAGCTATCTGTTAGCACAGTCGCGCTGCCTTTAATTCCATGGCTGGCATCACAGACCCTATTTCCACGTATTTACTGGCATGGGCGCGATAGAATTGAAGAGGTCGCAGCGATAGGGGCGTGTAAGGATATTAAGTTTGAAACGGCAATGAGCGATCAGCAACTGGCCACTGTCTATCAAGAGCAGCGAGCCTTATCTACCAATCAGAATATCCGTTACTACGGTGGTGTCGCTTTTGATCGCACCATAGACTCTTGGCCCGAGTTTGGTAACAGTCGTTTTATCCTGCCACGCATTGAGTTTAGGCGCAGCGGGAACCAATTTAGCCTATTAGTGAATCTTAACTTTGCCGATAATGATCATCATAGCGAAATAGATAACGCCATTGCTGCCATTGAAGCAATTATGCCAGCCAAACCACTTTCGCCACCAAAAAAAATCGGCTTACGGGGCCGCACAGATACACCCAATTTTACACGCTGGAAAACCCTTGTTGAACAGGTTATCGAGCCTAAGTTTAATCAAGACACACCAAAAGTAGTGCTGTCTCGGTTAACTCAGCTTGACGTTAACGAACCCGTTGATCCTTGGATGGTACTCGCCTGCTGGCAAGGACGTAACCCTAATAGCTTCCAATTTGGTTTTCAGTTTAGCCCAGAGCGCACTTTTATCTCTTGCTCACCAGAGCGTTTATTTCGCCGTAATCAACAAGAATTATTTACCGAAGCGCTTGCCGGTACAACGATTCGCGGCTTAAGCCAAGAAGAGGATATCGCACTGGCAAACGCCTTATTAGAGGACAATAAAAATAGCGTTGAAAACCAACTTGTTCGCAGCCACATAGTCAATATGCTTACGCCATTGAGTCGTTATGTTGGCGCCGATGAACTCGCCACTATTTTTAAACTCAACCATATTCAGCACTTACACCGTGCAATTCATGCCGAGCTAAAAATAGGTGTCAATGATTTTCAACTGTTACAAGCCCTGCATCCAACGCCTGCCGTAGGTGGGTTGCCCAGACACTCGGCAATGAGTTTTATTCGCCAGCAAGAAGGCTATATGCGTGGTTGGTACGCCGGTGCCTGTGGCTATTTCAATCAGTACGAAAGTGAGTTTTCGGTCGCAATCCGTAGCGCACTTATCGAACCCGGTCGAATTAATTTATTTGCAGGCGCGGGGATTATTGCAGGTTCTGATCCACAAGCAGAATGGCAAGAATTAGAGAATAAACTCGCAACCATTATGTCGATTCTTTTCGAGCTGTAGAGCTATAGAATTGCCAAACTATCAGCAGTTAGCACTCACCTCCTGAAACGGTCACTAACTATTAGTCGCGTTACCAACGCTCGCCTTAAAGATATCCAAACAGTCAAAGGCATTACCGTCGATAAGCACTTTTAAACAGCGGGCTTGCATCTTAAGACTCGCCCACTATAATGACGACCCCGATTTCAGTGCGCTGTTATCGATGATTTCGTCGTGAACATAATAAAATAAATATTAGCGGGTTCCCTCACCCCGCCCTACACAACTAAAAAGGCCACCTATGTTAATGTTAACTACAGCACAGCTTCGCCGTGCTTTATTCCTATTAGTAGGATTCCATATACTGATTATTTGCGTCAGCAACTACTTGGTACAATTGCCATTTCAACTATTTGGTTACCACACTACTTGGGGCGCATTCAGCTTTCCATTCGTGTATTTAGCCACAGATCTCACAGTGCGTATTTTTGGCCAACAAGCCGCGCGTAACATCATACTTAAAGCCATGATCCCCGCGTTGCTGATTTCTTACGTGATAGGCGTCATGTTCCATCAGGGTAGTTTTCAAGGGGCTGATTCATTGGCACAGTGGAATACCTTTGTATTTCGTATCGCCTTTGCCAGTTTCGCTGCCTATTTAATCGGTCAGCTGATGGATATTACGGTTTTTGCCCGTATTAGAAAAAATCGCTCTTGGTGGGTTGCGCCCGCTGCATCAACTTTAGTGGGCAATCTTGTCGATACCTTAGTCTTCTTTAGTATCGCCTTTTATGCCTCTTCTGATGACTTCATGGCAGCAAACTGGCCCGAGATTGCTACGGTAGATTACGGTTTTAAACTGATCGTGAGTTTAGGGCTGTTTCTACCAGCCTATGGCGTTTTGCTAAAAGTCTTACAAGATAGGATTTTGCGAACCGAACCACAGGGATCTGTTTCCTGAGCCGCTCAAACTCATTATATCGATTATAATTTAATCGCGTTATCGCCAGCCCGACTCAGTTAACACAACGGTTTTGTTAACAAAAGAGTTGGGCTGATTGTTATGAAAAAATGCCAAGATTTGTAAAGATGTATACTTTTTTAAATAAATAGCTTGCAAACACAAATGAGAATGATTATTGTTAACTCGCGTTCCAAAACTCATCTTTAATCATGATGACTGGTAATCAAAGTGATTAAAGTGCTTCTGAGTTTGCAAGCACGACATTGCTCACACACTCTTTGTGGCCGGACTCATCATCCGGCTTTTTTTTGTCTATTTTTCCTCATTACACCTCCTCGAATAACTAACCTAAACTCGGGATAGTGGCTGTGGTAACTGATTAATCTTATTAGCTTACTTCGCAAAATTAACTCTACAGAGGTCGTTTTTCCGTTATCAAGGCAAGTTTGCGTACCTAATAGTGGGCTATTAGTAGCAAAGTTAACGCAGATAAAGGGAAAAATAACCTATAGAGACGCAGAGCTTATCCCGAGTTCAAGTTAACTAGCTTCATAGTGGTATTACTTTTGAATAAATAGCTTGCAAACACAAATGAGAATGATTATTATTAATTGCGTTCCAAAACTCATCTTTAACCATGATGACTGGTAATCAAAGTGGTTAAAACGCTCCTGAGTTTGCAAGCACGACATTGCTAACACACTCTTTGTGGCCGGACTCATCATCCGGCTTTTTTTTGCCTATTGTTGCGCATTACAACCACTCGCTTCATAGTGATATCACAATACCCACGACAACCAATAATGTACCAATACCCAAACACGGTATCTTGTCAGGCATACTTTATTCACCCGACATCTCGTTATAATTGCCAGCAAAGTGTAATCCCTCATAGGGGTTGTTCTGTCGCTCCTCTTTAGCTTCGCGATATAGACCCATAGTAAACAAACTCCCTTTTCCTAAGATTGAACTCACTTCTATGGTGCCGCCAATCCGCTTGATAATACCGTAGCTGAGTGAAAGCCCTAAACCAGTGCCGTCTTTACGTGTGGTATAAAAAGGGTCAAAAATGCGCCCTAGCTGCTCTGGGGATATACCAGTGCCTTCATCTTCTACTTCAATTTTGACGCCAATCAACACACCCTGTTGTAGCCAGTCATAGGTTCGTATCCAAATTCGACCTTTACCGTCCATCGCATGGGCAGCGTTTACTACCAGATTGATCAACACTTGTAATAACTGTGGTTTGTTAACTTGCACTGGGCAAGTTGCGTTTAGCTCAGTAATTAACACCACTTCTTGTTTTTGAATCGAATGCCGCACTAACACCAGCATTTCTTCTATGATAGCGGTCATATTGTGCATTTCTAGCGGCGCATTAAATTCACCAGGACGACTGTACTGTAATAAGCTGCGAATTATGGTCGTGATCCGCCCGACTTGTTGAATAACGAGATCAATTTCTTCTTTTACCACATCGGCATTATCGCCCAGCTCATAGCGTAGTAGTTCCATATTACCGAGAATAACCGCCGTGGGATTATTGATTTCATGGGCGATACCTGCAGTCAACTCACCGAGTGCGGTGAGCTTTTCATTGGTGACGAGCTGTTGGCGTGTTTCATTGAGTAATGCGACGTTACTTTGTAACTCTAAAGTTTTGTCATGTAATCTACGGGTACGCTCGGCAACTTTTACCTCTAGTTGTTCTGCAGCCGCTTGAATTTGAGCATTTCGACTCTGTAATAGGTCGAGCATACTGTCGAATTGTTCCGCCAAATTCGACAACTCGCTATCCCTATCTAAGTCTAAAGCGCCAATACGAATATTTCGCCCCGATTGAACCGCCTGCACCACTTGGTGAATACGTTCAATTGGCAACAATAAACTATAGGCCCCGCGATAAACTAATAATCCAGACACCAAGAGCACTAACATTAAAATAGTGCCCAATTCGATAATGTTTAATAGGTAATTATGGATAAAGGGTGCTTCAGAAAAACCGGTATAAATCATGCCAACACGTTGACCGCGAACATCCTCTAAGGGTGCGTAGGCAGAAATAAACCAATCATTAAAAACAAAGGCGCGGTTTATCCACTGCTCACCATTAATTAATACTTTTTCCTTCACCTCCTCCGACACTATGCTACCCAGTGCTCGCCCCGGCATTTCATCATGGGAAGAAAGTTGTAACGGTACGTTAGTCGAAACGCGAATATCATCTAAAAAGATAGTCACTGTACCAATAGAGCGTTCAGGCAGAGTCCCTTTGTCGTACACCAAATCACGAATGTGATCGACAATCCACGTATTGCGGTTAAACAAGATCCCACCATCGAGATACCAAGCCACTTTACCTTCCATATCAGGCACAGGTAGTAGACTACGGCTCAATAAACCACGCCCTTCAACAGTTTGAGTCGTACTCTGTGCCCGCAGGGTTGTCACTATTGGAATGCGCGCAGTCACTGCTAACTCTGGGTCAATACGCGCTAACCGCTCATGCGGCAACACCATTAAGCCAGAATATGGCAGTAAGCCGTTTAATTTAGGCAATATTTGCCGTAAATCCGGATCGTCAGCGGCATCTGCAACACTGATCAAACGTAAATAATCGAGATGAAATTGTTTTTTTTGCTGCAGGAGAAACGCATCGAGACTAGCTCGATGATTAATAGAAGTTTCTTTTAAATTGGATTGTTTGTTGCTAAATTTTTCGGCGGTTAATATCGGCCTAAAATCATTCTGAAAAGCCCAAGAGGTTATCACTCGTTCGAGTTGATTCTCTTGGCGCACCTGTACCTGCTGCAGGGTATTTTCAGCAACAGACAAGTCAGCTTTAACCATCATAAACAGCTGCTTACCTGTATAACTAATATTCCAGTAAATAGTGATAAACACTAAACTCACCAGTGTCAGTAAAATCGGTAATAATGTCAGAATCAATATGCGATAACGCACCTTGGCCTGCATTTGTTGCCAACTCACACCAAAAAAATGAGTGAAGAATGACACCCTACAACTCCTGCTCACTGCTAAAGTCAAACCACTCTTTATATTTACGATCTAAGGTCTTACGCGATACACCTAAATCCCTTGCTGCGGCGGACTTATTACCAGAGTGCAAGTCCACCACACTGGTGACATGGTGTTTTTCGACTTCTTTTAATGTCCAATCCTGCGGATAACCCGATGTAGATAAAACGTCACTTTTTAGCTGTTGCTTCCAGTATTCTGCTGGCGGTTTACCCAGTAAAATACAGCGTTCAATCATATTACGCAGTTCACGGATATTACCTGGCCATTCATGTTGTTGTAGTTTCACCATGTCTTCATGGCTCCACACTACTTCCCTGACGCCCAGCTCAGTGGCCAGTTGGCGGGTGAAATGATGGGTTAATTCCACCACATCTTCAGGTCTATCACGTAATGGTGGAATTAAAATATCGAGTACATTGAGTCGATAATATAAATCTCGACGGAAATTTCCCGCCTCGACTTCATCAATCAGAGTACGGTTAGTGGCCGCGATTACGCGTACATCAATATTAACTTCTTTTTCACTGCCCACAGGACGAATCGATTTTTGCTCTAACACTCTGAGCAAAGCAGTTTGCATTTTCAGTGGCATCTCACCGATTTCATCAAGAAAAATCGTCCCACCCGAGGCAAAGCTAAATAAGCCTTCACGATTGCCTTTTGCCCCCGTAAATGCCCCCGCAATATGACCAAATAGCTCACTTTCCAATAGTTCAGAGGCGATAGAACCACAGTTAACCGGGACAAAAGACCCTTGACGTCCACTGAGTAAATGCAATTGCCGCGCAACTAACTCTTTACCCGTACCAGATTCACCCTGAATAAGTACTACGGCATTGGTCGGTGCGACACGTTCAATAATATATTTCACCGACTTCATCGCTTCGCTGCCACCAATAATGGTCGACGAATAACCAATTGACACCTCACGGCGCAGCATTAAATTCTCGCGTTTAAGCAAGCGGCGTTCAATACAGCGATCGACTGCCGCCATCATCTGCTCAAGGTGGAAAGGTTTCATGATAAAGTCAGAAGCACCCGCGCGCAGTGCAGTAATGGCCACTTCCATATCGGCGTAACCCGTCATGAAAATAATATCAGAGCGACGGCCTTGCTCGTCGAGCGCTTCATGCCACTCAATACCTGAGCGACCAGGCAAGCGAATATCAACAATAAGCAAATCAAAATGGCAACGACTACGTAGTTGCTCCGCATCTTCGATGCTGCCAGCGGTTTCAACTAAGGCGAATTTTTTCGACAAAGCTTTATTTAAAAAGCTGCGCATGCCGGGTTCATCATCAACAATCAGTACCGATACTGCCGATGGAAGGGGCTTGAGGTTATTATCTGTCTGGTTCATATTGTCTGCTTCTGGACATTTTGACTCATTTACAGCCAATTCTATCATTGAAAATAGATAAACAGGCCACGATGAACCACAAGAAGTGTGCTCTGGGACAATTTGTCTGTGGAGTATTTGCTGGGCTTGGG
The DNA here is from genome assembly GCF_003028295.1 of Shewanella morhuae. Taxonomy (NCBI): domain Bacteria; kingdom Pseudomonadati; phylum Pseudomonadota; class Gammaproteobacteria; order Alteromonadales; family Shewanellaceae; genus Shewanella; species Shewanella morhuae. The sequence goes on from NZ_PYSG01000003.1 coordinate 260,605, forward strand.
ATCAAGCTCACAAATTAGCTTAAGCTGTGAAGAAAATAGTCGCATTATCAGCTTGGCATCTAACTTGCTTTCAATCGAACGTATTACAATTTATAAGATGTTCCACTCGATAGGTATTTGAGTTGGAATCCTATTTTCTGCCAAGGAGTACCCATGCTAAATATGAAATCACTACTGAGTTTGGTTGTTGCAGCCAGCTTTCTTACTGTTTTACCCGCTCACTCGACTGAAATTATCAAATTAGCCACGACCACCAGCACAGAAAACTCTGGTCTACTAAAAGAACTATTACCTAAGTTTGAAAGTGAATCAGGCTATAAAGTTCAAGTCATCGCGACTGGCACAGGTAAAGCCCTGAAACTAGGTGAACAAGGTGACGTAGATTTAGTCATGACTCACGCACCTAGCGCCGAAGCAAAATTCGTTGCCGATGGTTTTGGTGTTGAGCCACGTGGCATCATGGAAAATGATTTCGTGGTACTTGGTCCTAAAAATGACCCTGCAAAAATTCGTGACAGCAAAACTGCCGAAGAAGCCTTTGGTAAAATTGCAAAATCAGGTGTACATTTTATCTCTCGTGGTGACAATTCAGGCACTCACATCAAAGAGTTAGAAGTATGGAAAGCAGCAAGTGTGACACCAGACTTCAAAGGTTACACTTCAGTAGGCCAAGGCATGGGTAAAACTCTGCTAATGGCAAACGAAATGCAAGGTTATACGCTGTCTGACCGTGGTACTTTCGTCGCTTACAAAACTAAGCTAGATCTTGGTGTTGATTTTGATGGCGGCAAAACCTTAGCCAACCCATACCAAGTCATTTTAATCAACTCAGCGAAATATCCAGATCTGAACCACAAAGGTGCTAAAGCGTTCAGCGACTGGTTGATCAGCAAAGAAGGCCAAAGCATGATCAATAACTTCAAAGTTGAAGGCGAGCAATTGTTCAAGGCAACTTATAGCGAATGAACGACGGCTGGCTAGCACTATTACAGCAGGCGTTAAGCCTGCTGTTTTCATTGGATCCCGATGTTTGGTCCATTATTTCGATCTCGTTTTCGGTTTCTTTCGCAGCCCTACTGATCACTTTGGTTCCTTCTATGGTGCTCGGTTTCGTGCTGGCGTTTGCCCCCTTTTATGGCCGATGGGTCATTACTAACTTAGTCCAAACCCTGCAATCGATTCCTACAGTCGTTATTGGCTTACTGGTCTATCTATTACTCACACGTAATGGCCCACTGGGTGATTTGAAGTGGTTATTTACCCAAGAAGGCATGATCCTCGGACAAATGTTGATCTGCGCGCCCGTATTAATCGCACTGAGCCAAGCCGCATTTACCAGTGTAGACCGCAGAGCCTGGGAAACGTCACGCACCTTAGGTGCCTCTTGGTTTAGTGCGGTTTGGACAGTATGCCGCGAATTGCGTATGCCGTTACTGCTGGCGATAGTTGCCGCTTTTAGTCGAATTTTGACCGAGGTAGGCTGCTCTATGATGGTTGGCGGTAATATTTTAAACGTAACGCGTAATATCCCCACCGCCATTGCACTCGAAACCAGTAAAGGCGACTTCGCTCAAGCGATTGCCCTCGGACTTGTGCTACTCATCTTAGCCTTAATCCTTAACTTTGCTTTAGGTAGTTTACGCGGCAAAGCGATGCCAAGGAGCCATTAAACAATGACTAAGGTGAAACTTATCGCCCGTGACTTAGAAATGTCCTTTGGCACACGGCTGTTATTCAAAGCCGATGCGTTAGCATTCAGCCAAGGAGATGTGATTTATCTGCAAGGCGATAATGGCACCGGTAAATCGACCTTGATGAAGATTCTCGCAGGCCTAATACCGCCCACAAAAGGCAATATCGAGACAGTGGGTTTTGCCAAAAATACCTGGTGGCGACGCAACCCTTTATTAGGCAAAGCGGTTTATCTGCACCAACATCCTTATTTATTCGATGGCACAGTAGAATATAATCTTACCTATGGGCTAAATTTCAGCTCAGAAACCAAAGCCAAGGCGAAACAACGGATTACTCAAGCGATTGAGATGGCGCAGCTAGGCTCGCTATTACACGCCAGAGCCAGTAACCTCTCAGGCGGTGAAAGACAGCGTCTCGCTATTGCGCGCGCTTGGATCCTCCAACCTAAACTACTAATGCTTGATGAACCAACGTCTAATATGGATAAGGATTCCCAAGAGCTAGTATTAAAAATGATCCAACAACTCAAACACGAAGGCACAGGTATGTTACTGAGTAGCCATCAAAATTGTGCGTTAACCGCTATCTGCGAGCAACAGTGGCACATAGAGGGCGAACAGGTGATGACCGCTTATCCACATTCTCAATCTCTGCCAGTACAGGAATCCTTATATGTCATCACAAATTGATGCCGTTATTCTCGCCGGTGGTATGGCACGTCGCATGGGTGGCGACGATAAAGGTCTCGTCGAATTAAACGGCGAAGCCATGATTAAACATACAATTGATAGAATAAAACCTCAGGTTAAGGAGATCCTGATCAACGCAAATCGTAACCAGACACGTTATGCTGAGTTTGGTTTTAAAGTGATAAGCGATGAACACAGTGGTTTTCTCGGCCCCTTAGCGGGTATGATCGCTGCTATGGGTAATACTGATGCCGAATACTTATTAGTCGTACCCTGCGACTGTCCGTTACTACCGCTTGATCTTGTACCGCGTATGTTAGCTGCAATTGAAGCCGAAGGTGCTGAGTTAGCCGTTGCTAGTGACGGTGAATATGAACAACCCGTAGTTATGCTGTTAAAACCTAGCTTACGTGATTCGATGAAAGCCTTTCTTGAGGCGGGTGAGCGTAAAGTAGACTTTTGGTATGCCAAGCATCACTTCGTAGTCGCGTCGTTCGCCGACCAGCCTAACGCCTTTGTAAATGTGAATACGCCTGAACAAAAACAACGATTGGCCATAGAAATAACCAAAAGCTAGGTTCCAACAACTCAAATTAGAGGTGCAAATGAGTAACCCCTTCGTCAATCCGCTCGCTATTCCCGTTCTCGGATTTTGTGCCTACAGTGGCACGGGGAAAACCACTTTACTCAAGCAGTTAATCCCTGAATTAAATCAGCGTGGTTTACGCTTAGCCGTGATTAAACATGCGCACCATAATTTCGATGTGGATATTCCCGGCAAAGATAGCTATGAAATGCGTAAAGCCGGCGCACGGCAAATGCTAGTCGCCTCCCATGTTCGCTGGGCGTTGATGACAGAAGATGTCCGTGATGGCGATCCTGAGCTAGTCCATTTGCTTAAGCAAATCGAAGCCGACAAAGTAGATATCGTGTTAGTCGAAGGCTTTAAAAAGCTCGCATTACCTAAAATTGAATTACACCGCGCAGCCCACGGCAAACCTTTTATTTATACCCAAGATGAAAATATCCTCGCTATCGCCTGTTGCGATGACACCCAGTTGCCGAGTAACGAGCTTCCCAGTGAACTACGCCGCCTCGACCTTAATAACATCGGCCAGATTGCTGACTTTGTGATGGAATATGCCCAACATTGGCAAATACCGCGCGTATGTTTACCTATAACCACAGTAGAAGCCTGCACCATTGGTGATAACAAAAACCTCAGCGTGAGCCAAGGCCTAGCGCAGATATTATCTAATGTCTCATCCGTAACAGAGGTTGAAGAAATAGGTTTAGATGCCCTAGATAACCGCGTTCTTGCCTTCGATAGTATTTCGCCCATCGACGTCCCGCAGCAAACTAATTCAGCGATGGATGGCTACGCCTTTGTTTACCAAGATCCCATGCCCACCACCTTAAAGCGGGTAGGTGAAGTCCTTGCTGGTCATCAATACTCAAACACGCTTAACGTTGGCGAAACCGTGCGTATTATGACTGGAGCCACAGTGCCAGCTGGCGCAGATACTGTGCAGCCCCGTGAGCTAGCCACTGACATCGACGGTATAGTTACCTTTGAAGGCCACATTCAAGCGGGTCAACATGTTCGACTCGCTGGCGAAGACATTGCAAAAGACCAAGTGGCATTAACAAAAGCCACTCGGCTAAGCGCCGCCGAACAAGGTCTACTGGCTTCACTTGGGCTCAATCGCGTCAGTGTATATCGTCGTCCAACCGTTGCAGTATTCTCCACTGGCGATGAAGTGAGCCAGCCAGGTGAAACGCTCAAAGCCAACTGCATTTATGACTCAAATCGCTTTACCATTAAAGCCATGGCAACACGCCTAGGTTGTGAGGTTATCGATTTAGGCATTATTGAAGATTCAGAAACCGCCCTCGAAGCAACACTCGCCAAAGCAGCAACTCTAGCCGATGTCGTCATCAGCTCGGGTGGTGTATCTGTCGGGGATGCAGATTACATTAAAACGGTGCTTGCTCGCCTCGGTAATATTGATTTCTGGCGTATTAATATGCGCCCAGGTCGACCACTCGCTTTTGGCAAGGTGGGTGATTGCCTGTTCTTCGGTTTGCCGGGTAACCCTGTCGCGGTCATGGTGTCTTTCCTGCAATTTGTACAACCTGCCCTGCGAAAATTAGCCGGTGAAGCAAACTGGCAAGCGCCATTATTCCCTGCCATTAGTGATGAAACGCTGCGAAGCCGCCAAGGCCGCACCGAGTTTATTCGCGGCATTTATCAACTTGGCAAAGATGGACGCCTGCACGTGAGCAGCACTGGCAGCCAAGGCTCTGGCATGTTGAGCTCTATGGTCAAAGGGAATTGCCTCATCATCATAGGTGATGATGCAGAAGCCGTTAATGCCGGCGAAACTGTTTTTATTCAACCATTTGCAGATTTACTCTAACATCGGGCGAGTTTTTTATAAGCCTCACGATGGATCCCGTTGGCCGTAAGGTTGGATACTTACGGCTGTCGATTATTGAGCGCAGAGATGTTTGCTGCATAGATTACATGCGCACGAACTTGGCTTAATGAGGGACAAATCCCGCATTCTATGAACGCGATTGGCGGTTAAACACCACCATTCGATAGCTTGCAGGGCTAGCATCTCAATTTTGCCGTGATAGACTCAAGTTATCGTTCCATATTTAGCAGCGCACATCCCTATGGCTTTAACTCGTAAACAATGGAATAACATTGTCATTATCGCCTGTATCTTTATGGTCGCAGTGCTGACTTTTATTGATAAAAAAACCAATAATGTTCCGAGTGATGCTCAGTTATTATTTGACGATAATGCGCCGCTCGCACAACTGCAACTCGATGGACTATGGCTACATAAACAAGCATCGAAATGGAGTTGCGACACTAAAGTACTTAATTGCGATGAATGGGCCAATGCCTGGCAAAGCATACGAGTATCGCCCTTAACGGCCGCACCTGAAACCACGGATACTCCTCAAGAATTAGTGATACAGATTGCTGATATCAGTGATTTTCAACTGTGGATCTATTTCCCCAAGGAAGGCGCCCTTAAATCTCCTGCAGGCAATTGGTACTTAGTACCACCGAGCTTACGAGCTAAGCTGCAACCTATTCTCGATGCGAAACCCGCAGCATAATATCGCTTCCTTTTACTTAAAATAAGACAGAACCCATGCCGGAATTACCAGAAGTTGAAGTTACCCGTCAAGGTATTGCGCCATTCCTTGTTGAGCAAACCGTGGTTGATCTTGTGATCCGTAATGGTTCACTGCGTTGGCCTGTACCTGAAATCGCCAAGCAGATTATTGGTCAAGTCATACGCCAAGTGCGCCGCCGCGCTAAGTATCTGTTAATTGATACCGATGCAGGCACCAGCATAGTACATTTAGGCATGTCGGGAAGTTTACGAATTTTGCCCCACGACACCCCAGTAGAAAAGCATGATCATATCGACTTAGTGCTAGCTAACGGTCGCCTATTACGCTTTAACGATCCAAGACGATTCGGCGCTTGGTTATGGTGTGAACTCCCAGAAGAAGCTCATCCATTACTCGCTAAATTAGGGCCTGAGCCACTAACTGATGCCTTTAATATTGCCCAATTAGCGGCCGCTTTAGCGGGCAAGAAAAAGGCCATCAAACTTTGCCTAATGGACAATCATATCGTGGTGGGTGTTGGTAATATTTACGCTAATGAAGCTCTGTTTGCGGCGGGTATTCACCCAGAAGCCGAAGCGGGTAAAATTGATATTGAACGTTTAAGTGTATTAGTCGCCGAAGTGAAGCAAATCTTAGCCCACGCCATTAAACAGGGGGGCACAACACTGAAAGATTTTACCAATGCCGATGGTAAACCGGGCTACTTTGCCCAAAAACTGCATGTCTATGGTCGCGGCGGTGAAACCTGCACCAGTTGCGGTAATCTGTTAAGTGAAATCCGCTTAGGCCAACGCAGCACAGTATTTTGCGGCATTTGCCAAACACGCTAACGCTACTCAAGGCAAAGCGGATAAAAAAGCCTGCGATAATGCAGGCTTCTTTAATCATGAATGCTAGAACCGATACTCAAAACTGCTAAAGAGTGTGGCATTGGTATCACTGTCTTCAACCTCAAATTCTGATTTAGATACAGTACCACCTAAGCTCCACATGCCTTTCCACAGCGGCATCCGATAGGAAAGCTCAAGCATTAACAAATCTTCTTTAGGTGGTTGTGGTGCCCAAGTTGTCGCTACGTTTGAACCATCTTTATTCAGCTGCGCATAACGTAATAATGAGGTAAACCCACGGCTATTGGTCAGTTGCCCCACCAATCCGACAACAAATACTTGCGCATCACTGTCATAGGTTGAACCCAAAGCGCGGCCATAGTAACGAGAGCCACTGAGATAGACAGGATCTTCATAGAAGCAATTGGCACTATCACCATCACACTTGATATAAGTATCTGAGTACTCGATAAAAAACTTAAACTGTTTAGCCGTTGTGCCGAAGTGTGTATCGATACCCCAAAGTGAACCGCAGTCACTGCCATTTTCACAACTACGTTCTAGGTATAAGCCAACAGGAATATTGCCCAATGTGTCGGCATAGCGCATATCGATACTTTGGCTTCTGCGGCCTGCATCTCGTCGCTGATCTGGCGCGCAATTACTAGCGCCATCAATACACACAGAACTACTCGTCACCGAGTCCCACCAAGAGTCAAAGTTACAATCTTGGCCTTCACCACAAAACAGCGTTGACCAAGATAGACCGATTTCCAGTTGTTTAATCGGTCTGGCGCTTAAACGCATATCCCACTCAGCCGTTTTAGGCACGGCGCGATCAGCCTCCATCAGGCTAAACCCGGTTTTAAATGTCCAAGGGCCAATCCAAGATAACCATGGCGTTTCAAAAGCAGATGCATTATTGCGACTCAAGGTCAGCGACGGCATAGAGCGCGCATTGTTAGAGCGGTGCAACGCAGAATCAAATCCGGGTCCCCACCATTGCTCAACCGAACCTAGGGTTGCAATCCAGTTACCAAAAATGATCGCAAAATAGGATTCATCAAGACGAAACTCTTCACTATCCTGAGGATCATAGGTTTCTGCCACGGTCGTTTTATAAGCAATACGTGAACCTAAGTACTCATACGAGCCCAGCACTTCGCCTTTTTCACGATAGTCAGAGCCATAATGTCGAAAGCGAGCAGGATCAGACGCGGCCGTCACTTTTATACGTGCATTAGCGTGATTATCAACGGCATTTTGATAATAAAAATTCACTCGCGCAAAGGCTTGCACTAAAGAGGCAGAAAGTAACTCTGGTTCAACTTTAGCTAAATCACCACCGATACCTGACCACATCAAAGGATACGTATTTACAGGCACTGTAATGACGCCCGCATCAGCCAGAGCTTGAATATCCGTTCTAAGATAGATATCAGAAGCATCGACCCAAGGCGCGGCGGTAAGTACAGAAGAAAAAAGCAATCCCGTGGCCACGCTAGTCGCGAGCAGTGTTGGAGTGAAAACAGCCTTCATAACATCCTTTTAGGTATCATCGCGAGGTAAAACTCGCCTCAAAGTTAACACGAAATACTGACAAAACATGGACTAATTTAAGGTTGTGCCAGTTTAAGCTTTGCGTTTAGTGCCATCGCCACTTCAGGGTGAACAAACTGCCTTACATCGCCACCATGTAAAGCGACTTCCTTTACTAGGGTTGATGAAATAAAGGAATTTTCTTCAGCGGGAGTTAAAAATACACTTTCCAGATTAGGGCTCAGCCTACGATTCATATTCGCTAATTGAAATTCATATTCAAAATCAGAGACAGCACGTAGACCACGTACCAGCACACTCGCATTTTGTTTTTTAGCAAAATCGACTAGCAGGCCAGAAAAACCAACCACTTCAACATTATCCAAGTGAGCAGTGACACGATTAACCAATTCAACCCGTTCTTCTAGGGTAAATCTTGGCTGCTTAGAAGGATTGGCTGCAATACCAATAATCACATGCTTGAATAACTTAGCTGCCCGCTCGATTAAATCGGCATGGCCATTAGTGATTGGGTCAAACGTCCCTGGATAAATCGCTCTTGTGTGCATAGTAAAAGTATATTCCCACTTTTATCAATTCAATAAGGGTATAAAGCATCCCGTTACTACATCATAAAACGGCTTTACGACTACAGAAAACCAGCCTTTCAAAAGATTAATTAACTTTAAAAATCAAACAAGTAAGCAATAAAGCTAACAATGATACTGGCGCGTATTATATACTAGATCCAATTTAGATATCTGACGATCATAATTCAAAGCGCAATAATTGAAAAATGGCTTTCGACAGAATCAGTAACTGGATGTCAGTCACACCCAACAAGAAAAATAAATTTAACTTGAAGATTAATGTCTTATGTGTTTTTTGCTATATGTAAAATAGATTCATCTTCAAAAGCAGAGTCAATTATTAAAAATGCTAGCCAAACATCACGCGAACACGATAAACACTATAAATCAATTTCTTATAGCTAAACCGATCCTGTTTCAAGGTTAACGCTTAGCATCATGAACCATTAAGTGTTTGCTATAATTTTTAGTATAAAGGTATTCCAATGATAGACAGTTCTCTTAAAGTAAAACTTCACACTCATGGGTGGTTAATACTTTTTAATTCACTCATTGCGATGATGATTGCTAGCCGCTATTTTACTTTTCTACCTGAACTACCAAGCGATAGTCTGGGGATTTTTTTCATATTTGCCAGTACTTTTTCACAAATGAGTCTACTCGCGGGGATTGCGGGATTAGTCACACTGCCACTCATTTTCTTACCAACGGCATTAAGACGATTCCTTCAATCAGGCACGGCCGCGTTAGGCATTAGCATATTAATCATTGATACTTTTGTCTTTGCTCAATATCGCTTTCATATTAATGCAGTGGTACTCGATTTAATTCTTTCTGGCCAAATCGTTAGCTTTCCATGGCTAACTTGGTTAATGGTCGTGATTGGAGTGAGCGCTCTTTGGTTGGGCGAATGGCTAATTATTCGTCGCTTAGACGCAACTCCTCTACAGCAAAAAACATTGAGTCGCTATTTTTTAGCATTAGCGATTATGACGCTGCTATCAACCCACATTGTACATATTTGGGCGGCAGCGAATGCATACCAGCCTGTCACTCAGTTAAAACGCTATTTGCCACTCTTCTATCCAGCAACGGCAAACAGCTTGATGCGTAAATATGGATATATTAACGAATCAGCAATAGCTCAACAAAAAGCTCTTACCTTAAAAAGTAAAAGTGATCTGCGCTACCCAATCGAACCGCTGAATATGGTACCTATATCAAAACCCACTAACATATTATTACTGGTGATTGATTCTTGGCGTGCAGATACCTTTAATGCGGATAATACGCCCAACCTATGGGAAATAGCACAATCTGGAGTCGTATTTAACCAGCATATTGCCTCAGGAAACTCAACAAGGGCAGGTATTTTTGGTCTTTTTTATGGCATGCCGGGTACTTATTGGCATGCCATGCTAGCAAACCAACAAAGCCCGTTAATAATAGATAGACTACAGCAACTCAATTACCAGATGGGGATTTTTACTTCGGCACAGTTACATAAGCCAGAGTTTGACCAAACTGTGTTTGTTAATATTGATAACTTACGCATTAGTTCATCTGGTGAGAGTCCATCATCGCGAGATGCAAATCTCGTTGCAGATTGGACAACATGGTTTACGCAACGCGATACTCAGAGGCCAGTCTTTTCATTTTTGTTTTTTGACTCACCTCACGGTTATGATTTCCCTAGTGATTACCCTCACCGCTATGAACCAATGCTAAGTGAAATTAACTATTTACAGTTAGATGATGACTCAGATCCACAACCGTTCTTAAATCGCTACAAAACCAGTGTTCATTATGTTGATAGTTTAGCTAAACAGGTATTACAAACGCTGAAGTCATCTGGTGAGCTTGATAACACGCTAGTGATTATCACCGGGGATCATGGCCAAGAAATAAATGACAATAAATTAAATTATTGGGGTCACAACAGTAATTATACTGACGCTCAAGTAAAAGTGCCGTTTGCGATAGTGGCACCTAACATGAATGTTGAAATGGTATCAAAAAACAGCAATAAGCTTACAAGCCACCAAGATTTAGTCCCCACGTTAATGGAAAATTATCTGGGTGTAAAAAGTCCGATTAACCATTACTCAGTAGGCGAAAATCTTTTATCTGAAATACCAGAACGCCCTTGGACCATTTCCTCGGATTATAACGGCTTTGCCATAATCACTAACGAATCAATTTTAGAGGTGGGTGCCGGAGGCCAATATGAGCTGCTGGATAAAACGAATCGACCACTAAAAGATCAACAACCAAATTTTGACTACTTACAACAAGCGCTGGAACAATTAAGTCGCTTCAATCGATAGAAATACAGAGCCATGAATTAGCTTAAAAAGCGTTGTTGACCTATCATCGAAAAATGATAGGTCAACAACGGGCTAATATGGTTGAAACTTGCGTGAATTTATTAATTTCAAGCGCTTACAGATGCCGATTACGCTTTGGAAGCGAGTATAGACTTAATGAATATTAACGATTATTTTCAAGCAACCATAAGCCTACGTATTTGTTAAAGCTCACCTGTGCATAGGTCATAGCAACAATAAAGCCAACACTGCCATCTAGAAAGCCACGCCGTAAAAAGTAAATATGAAAAAATGTCCACACTCCCCTGAGTAAAGCTAGGGTTAGTCCGTGGGATTTTTTACCTTTACGAAAATATTTCTGCGAGCCAAGCCAAGCATATTGCGCCGCTTTATTCAGTCCATGACCGTAATCACGATGGGTATAATGCAATAACAGTCCTTTTAGCTTACCGATATTGCCGGCCGCTGGGATTACGGTCTCATGGACTTCATCAAGGGTATAGCGTGCGCCATCACGTTTAAATAAACGTAAAACCGCCCGAGCGCTGCGCCCATGCTTTAGGGTTTTACCATACAGGGTAACACCCCATGGTAAACAAAAAGCGGATTCTTTAATCTCTTCCTGCGACAACAGCGCAATAAGAGCATTTCGCATCGTCTCATCCAGCGCTTCGTCAGCATCAATGGACAGCACCCAATCACCACTCGTTTGCTCTAAAGCTCTCTGCTTTTGTTTACCAAAACCAGGCCAATCAGTAACTGTGACTTTATCGGTATATTTCTGGCATATCGCCAGAGTATTGTCTGTCGAACCGCTGTCGAGCACGATAATTTCATCGGCAATATCCGTAACCGACATCAGGCAGCGCTCTACACGATCCTCTTCATTTTTGGTAATTAACATGACAGACAACGAGTGTTTTTTCACTTTTTTACTCCAATAATATTAGCAAGTTGCTCGATTACTACCGCCAGCACTTTAATTTCCAATAGCCTAATTTTCGGCGTAACTTAAACATCCGTACCAAATTATAAGGCTTACGCACTCTTTCCCTATCAGGGTTATCAATAAGCGCATTAGTTGCAGCTAAGACTCTCTCACTGGATTTACCATCATTATATGGATGCATTTGTTGGCAAAATGCTTCAATACTTGCCATCAGCTTTGGTGGGTAAGTTAATGCATGCTCGATGGTTGATTCAACTTGATCTTCAGTATCTACATTTAATAAATAAGCGGCATTGGTTCGATTTCTAAAAGTCACAACGGGTTTCTTCAATAAGAGAAATATATTTAAAATTGAAGAAGTATCACACAACATAACGTCCGCAGCTTGAAGCAAAGGGATCACATTATCAGTTTCAACAAATGTTAAGTTATCACTGACAATGCCTTTGTATTGATTAACTATTTCACTCGGCATTTTAGGGTGAAATTGAACGAGGATACGCCAATTCCCTTTTGCGGCAAGACGACTCATAAGGGTAAATAAGTGAGGTGCACAGCTTAACTTTTGTGAAAAAGTCGAACACATCAGTACCGTTTTACGCGTATCAGATGGAACGATATAAGGGTTATCGACTACCGGCATAAACAGCGGATCGAGCATAGGCCAGCCCGTTTCTTTCACCACAAAATATTTATGCTGCGCCGCTAGAGCTTCAAATCTTTGAGTGGTATTAGGACCTTGAGTACAGTACAAATCAAAGCAGTCACGGATTTCGAAATGATCTTCACGACCTTTACGATTAATTTTACCCGCATTAAAGCCATGAAATACTGCAACTTTAATACCTGGAATAAAGTTTGGCACCACGTTACCAGGAACAAACACCGCATCTGGCTGCCACGAATTTACCGCATCAATACTGAACAAACGCTGCTCATCCGCTTTTAAGAATGCAGAGTTAACCTCATTACCCTCTAAAAACCAACTAACCTCACCACCCTGAGCCAGGATTACAGCTTGAAGTGGCCGTAAAATCGCATAAGAATAGTTTTGTGAAATGTACATCAAATAGCGTTTTGCGATCATATCGTATATTTTATCCTTGATGTAAATAAACTAGCTAATATATCAAGAGTTCAGTAGCAAGCACTGAGATAATAGTAATGATAGTTCATCGAAGTCTTCTTATTGACTCATATAGCCTGAATAGCTCGGCATATATCTTCCTATAAAAGCTTATATTATTTTTGTTTTTTCGGTTATAACCGATTGTTGATGGAATTTTTGCGCGATAGCAAATAAATGGGTTTAAACTGAATGTTTTTATACCATGCAGCCATGGTTTTTCCATAAAATCATCTACTGGCTCAATAAATTTTTCACTTGCATTAATAAATTTTTTTGCTGCACAGGGAGTAAGCATATATCCAGTATTATAACAAACAGGTTTGATATAGCGCCCAATAACATGATTCTCATCCACAACCTTTTTTTTAATGAACTTTGAAAGCTTAAATGGTATCGATAATTTGATATAGTTAAGTTCTGATATATGTGTAAATGTATTCTGTAGAGTTATTTTAAAATCATCGGTAAGATCAGCATGATCTTCAAATATAACAATAGGCTCATCGATCTCGACACATTTTTCCCAAAGTAAAAAATGACTGGCATAACATCCAATTTCACTATCAAGTAACTTGTAGCCCTTTCTTTTTATAGTGATGTCATTAGCAGCTCTTTCTGATAATTTAAAACCTAATAAAGAAGAATCAACGGCATTAAAGAATTCGAATTCAACATCAGCTTTATTAAATTTAGCTATCATTTGGGCTCGTCGTTCTGTTGAGCGCTCTAAACTGATTACAAATATCTTCATACAAATCTCAATACTAATTATATACGGTCATGTATTTAAATTAACTACGCACTTTCACACAAAGTTAAATATGTCTTAAGTGAGTGTCTGCTGAACTACAAGATCAAACTTCTCAATGACGGCTTCAACACTAATCAAAGCCATCAGCTGTCCACCTTTAGCGCGAGTTCCCCACTTCACCTGGTTGCTGTGCGAAGACGCGATTGCCGCGTCATAGACACTCACCACATATTGCTGCGATAAATAAGGCCCTGTACGCCCAGGGTTTGAATGGGCATATAAACCGATCACTGGCGTACCTTGGGTAACGGCCATATGAGCAGGTCCAGTATCAGGTGCAAGCACTAGGCTTGCGCGTTTTAGCAACGCTAATAATTGAGTTAAACTCGTCTTACCCACTAAGTTATCAATTTTAGAGGGGCAAGCTTGCAAGATTTGCTCGGCCAAATTCTTTTCAAGTGCCGTTGGCCCACCACACAGTATCACCCTAAATCCTTTGGAAATCGCATGACTCGCGACAGCAGCATAACGCTCTGATAACCAGTTTCGTTCCGCCTTGCTAGCTGCAGCACATATGATCAAGACTTTTTCATTATCTTTAATCTGCGTTTGGGCAAACTCAGTGTCAGCAATCGGAACTGGAATATGCCATTGAGGAGTAAGATCCTTAACACCAATCGCTTTAGCAAACCCCATAAAACCTTCAAGCACATGGGGTTTCGTTAAAGGTTCAACCCTGTGATTTGTCACTAACCACTGGCCTTCTTTAGCGCGAGCGCGATCAAAACCTATGCGTGTTTTAGCTGAAATAGCTAATGATGCTAGCGTTGCACGCAGCGCAACCTGCATGTGCAGCAATACATCAAAATGCCGCCCCTTTAAGGTTTTACGTAAATTAAAATAGCTACGCCAGCCTTGAGACTTATCAAAGATAACAAACTCGATATGGGGTAAATGCTTCAATAATTGATATTCAAGTTTACCGATCACCCAAGTGATTTTTAGCTCGGGATATTGTCGCTGTATTGCCTGCACCATCGCCACGGCGTGGCATACATCGCCGATAGCTGAGAGCCGGAGCAAACAAAGTGAATTCATAGTATTAGGATTTAAACTCATTGGGATTAAAGCTAATCGCTCTTAAGGTTATTTGTCGCAAGCTAAGGATCTTAATGTAGAATGGCCCGAGGTGCCACGCTTAAGTCAACAAATCTCCGATGAATGCTGATATAAAGATCATAAAAACGCCGCAAGGCCACATGGCTCTTTGCCAAGATACGCCTAACGATATCGTTCCGACTTGGTTCTCGGTGGACTTTTGGCGCGCGAAAAATGCGGTTGTCGGCTCATCTAAAGGCCGTTATACCACTTGGTTTGTGGCATTAGAGCACAACCATTGGGTGTTACGTCATTATTGGCGCGGCGGCTTAATGGCCAAATTCAGTAAAGATGCTTACGTTTATACGGGTTTGGAAAACACCCGTGCGATGGCTGAGCTACGTTTATTAGATATTTTGTATCGCGAAGATTTTACAGTGCCTAAACCGATTGCAGCGAACATAGTGCGTACTGGATTATTTTACCGTGCCGATATCATTATCGAACGAGTTGAGGGGGCCGAAGACTTAGTTGCTAAACTTAGCAAAGGGATGATGAGCACAGAGCAATGGCAGGCTTTAGGCGCCACTATCGCCCAATTCCACCAGCGCGGTGTGTACCATGCCGATCTCAATGCTAAGAATATTTTATTCCAACCAATGCAGACTGAACCCATAGCACCGGAGCGCTTTTATCTTATCGATTTTGACCGTGGCGAATTAAAAACACCGAGCCCGCAATGGCAAAAATCGAATCTAGATAGACTGTTACGTTCCTTCAATAAAGAACAAGGTAAACTCCCCCACTTAGCCTTTACCGCGAATAACTGGGCATCTCTGATAGAGGGATATCAAACGGCAATGCTCAGTATGTAAACTCTCTCATCTTATCCATACAGTAAGGTTACCGCTTAATTCACTCGTATTATTAAGTGGTTAATAAAGATTGCACGAGAGTAAATTGCCGCTGTAACGTACCGCGATTAGCCTCAACCACAGCCAGTCCAGCATTAGCCGCTTGCTGGCAAAGCTCAGGTTTAGCAAAATATTCAATTAAGTTATTGCCTAGCGCTTGTGCTGAATCAACCACTCTAAGCGCACCTGCACCTTCAAGCATTTGGGTAATTTGAGCAAAATCTCTATGATTGGGC
Source organism: Shewanella morhuae (assembly GCF_003028295.1). Classification (NCBI taxonomy): domain Bacteria; kingdom Pseudomonadati; phylum Pseudomonadota; class Gammaproteobacteria; order Alteromonadales; family Shewanellaceae; genus Shewanella; species Shewanella morhuae. Next base: position 276,511 of record NZ_PYSG01000003.1, read on the forward strand.
CCCACCATCACGGGGACACCCATAGCAACGGGTTCCAAGGGGTTATGCCCGCCGTGATAAATCAATGATCCCCCCACAAAAGCTTGATCCGCAGTGCCATAAAAGGTCAATAATTCACCCATGGTATCGCCCACCAGCACTTGTGTCGTAGCTGTTACGGGAAGATTATCGCTACGGCGAACGGACTCAAAACCTTGGTTGGCCACAACGTCAGCAACGGCAGCAAACTGTTCAGGATGACGCGGCGCAATAATCAGTAAAGCATCGGGCCATTGCGTGAGTAGTTGCCTATGGGCTGCCAGCATGGCGTCAAATTCACCGGGATGCACACTGCCAGCAACCCAAACGGGTGATGATTCGCGCCCCCAAGCTTGGCGTAACTGTTTTGCCTTGGCTAACTGCTCAGGCTTAATACTGAGATCAAACTTCAAACTGCCGCAGACTGTCACTCTATTTGGTAATGCACCTAAGTCGATAAAACGCTGCGCTTCCACCTGAGTCTGCACTGCAATCACATCTAAGCGTTGCAACATAGGTCGACTAATTTTAGGATACTTAACATATTGCGCTGCCGATTTTGCCGATAGGCGTGCATTAGCCAACATCAAACGTACACCTTGTTTTGCTGCAGTAGCGACTAGGTTAGGCCACAGCTCAGTCTCCATGATAATGCACCACGTAGGCGAGACTTGGCGTAAAAAGCGCCGTACACACCAAGGTAAATCAAAGGGCAAATAGCAATGTTGTACGGTATTACCAAAGGCTTTACGTACCTCGGCAGAACCCGTTGGGCTAGTTGTAGTGACAGTAATACTTAACTCAGGGTGTGATTGCATAATCAAGCGGATCAAAGGAATTGCCGCGAGCGTTTCCCCCATAGAGACGGAATGGATCAATAAATCTGTCGATTGGAGCTTTGTTAAGCCAAAACGCTCAGCCCAACGGCCGCGGTAATCAGCACTTTTAATCGCACGAAAGGCGAGATAAACGATTAGCAACGGGGATAATAAATATAATATCGTGGAATAAAGGAAACGATTCATTAAAAACGTGCTTATGAGTTTTGCCTGATGAATAGCGGCAATGTTAGCATAATACCCATAGTATTGAATGGTTGTTCGTTCGGCCCGGAATACGAAGATTTAATGTGGTAGAAAATTAAATTAGGGATAATTCACCAGCAGTATTGTGGTCGTTGGTTAGCTTTCTCAATTATGTGGCGTTCACTCGCAATTTGGATGACTTATGAAAACCCGCGACAAAATAATCTATGCCAGTCTAGAACTGTTCAATGAGCATGGCGAAAGAAACATCACCACCAATCACATTGCTGCTCACCTGAATATGAGTCCCGGGAATCTTTATTATCATTTTCGCAATAAAGAAGACATTATTCGCTGCATTTTTAGCTTATATGAGAATCATCTCGAATCGGGTTTTCAACCCTATGAAGATAAACAAGTGGATGTGGAATTATTAATCGGCTATTTCGATGCGATGTTCTATACCCTATGGCAATTCCGTTTTATGTACGCCAATCTTGCGGATATTCTTGCCCGCGACGAAGTGCTAAAAAAGCGCTATTTGCACGCCCAGCAGCAAGTATTAACGCGTTCGAGTCACGTGTTACATAAACTGAAACAAGATGGTTTTTTAAACTTAGATACCGATAAAATTACGCCACTTGCCGATACCATCAAGATGATTGTCAGCTTTTGGATTGGTTATCAACTCACGCAATCCAGCACTTCAACGATTACTAAAGCGACGCTTTATGAAGGTGTTTTAAGAGTACTGATGATTTTTAAAGCCTATGCCACGCCGACTTCCGTCGCGACGTTTACTCGCCTAGAGCAGCATTATCAAGTCTTAGCCACCCCAGAATCGCACTAGAGTTACCCAAAAAATCTATATTAAGGCTCTCGCACTTAACACTAAAACCAAAGCCATCATAGTGTTGAGTGCGAGCTATTTTTCGTTATAAATACACAAAACTATCTGCACTCTTGTTATAGAAACTCATGTTATTCATTAGTTTTGATAATGTAACAATCACTTTATCCCTGAACACATTTACCTTACGAACCTGCATTAAAAAAAGGCTGTAGACCAATTAGCTTTAGAGTTAGAATGCCGTCACTCCCAAAATCAGAATAAAGTTAACTAAGGAGATATCAGATGGCCTCTACCTCTTTCTACACACAGATTAATCAACAACTTGCAGATATAAAAGCTGAAGGCTTATATAAAAGCGAGCGCGTTATTGCCTCACCACAACAAACAGCTATTCAAGTTAATCAGCAAGAAGTTGTTAACTTCTGTGCAAATAATTATTTAGGCCTAGCCAATCATCCTGAACTTATCAAAGCCGCCCAACAAGGCTTAGAAAGCCACGGCTTTGGCATGGCGTCGGTGCGCTTTATTTGCGGCACTCAAGATATCCATAAAAAGCTAGAAACGAGCCTCAGTGAATTCCTCGGTACAGAAGATACGATTCTTTATTCTTCATGCTTTGATGCCAACACAGGTCTGTTTGAAACCTTGTTAGATGCAGAAGATGCCATTATCTCCGATGCGCTAAACCATGCCTCTATCATCGATGGTGTGCGTTTATGTAAAGCGAAGCGTTTTCGCTATGCCAACAACGACATGGCCGATTTAGAAGTCCAGTTGATTGCCGCTAAAGCCGCTGGCGTACGTAACATCTTGATCGCCACTGACGGCGTATTCTCGATGGACGGCGTGATTGCAAACCTGCAAGGCGTATGTGATTTAGCCGATAAGTACGGCGCACTGGTAATGGTCGATGATTCACACGCGGTGGGCTTTATCGGCGCCAACGGCCGTGGCACCCACGAATATTGCAATGTGATGGACAGAGTCGACATCATCACCGGCACCTTAGGCAAAGCCTTAGGCGGCGCATCGGGTGGTTTTACGTCAGGTAAAAAAGAAGTCATCGATTGGTTACGCCAGCGTTCACGCCCTTATCTTTTCTCTAACTCATTAGCGCCGTCAATCGTCAGTGCGTCTATCCATGTGTTAGAAATGCTCAAATCAGGCCAAGCACTGCGCGAAGCCGTATGGGAAAACAGCCGTTATTTCCGCGAGCAAATGTCAGCCGCAGGTTTTACCTTGGGCGGCGCTGACCACGCGATTATCCCCGTAATGATTGGCGATGCTAAATTAGCGGGCGACTTTGCTAACCGCTTATTAGCAGAGCATATTTATGTTATTGGCTTCTCTTTCCCTGTGGTTCCTAAGGGGCAAGCCCGTATCCGTACACAAATGTCAGCCGCGCATACGCGTGATCAAATTGACAAAGCCATCGCCGCCTTTACCCGTATTGCCAAAGAAATGGGCATTATTTAGGACTCAAAACAATGAAAGCACTAAGCAAGTTAAAAGCTGAAAAAGGCATTTGGTTAGTCGATGCGCCTAAGCCAGTTATGGGCCATAACGATTTACTAATTAAAATTAAAAAAACCGCGATTTGTGGTACCGATATGCATATCTACAACTGGGACGAATGGTCGCAAAAAACCATTCCAATCCCAATGGTAGTTGGCCACGAATATGTGGGTGAAGTGGTTGATATCGGCCAAGAGGTTCGTGGTTTTAACATTGGCGACCGTGTTTCTGGCGAAGGCCATATTACCTGCGGCTATTGTCGTAACTGCCGCGCGGGCCGCACGCATTTATGCCGTAACACCTCGGGTGTGGGTGTAAACCGTGAAGGGTCATTTGCGGAATACTTAGTCATCCCTGCTTTTAACGCCTTTAAAATCCCTGATGACATCAGCGATGACTTAGCATCAATCTTCGACCCGTTTGGTAATGCTGTGCACACAGCACTGTCATTCGACTTAGTCGGTGAAGACGTATTGATCACCGGCGCAGGCCCGATTGGCATTATGGCTGCGGCCGTGTGTCGTCACGTTGGTGCTCGCCATGTAGTAATCACCGACGTTAACGAATATCGCCTAGAGCTGGCGCGCAAAATGGGCGCAACTCGCGCGGTGAACGTATCGAAAGAAAACCTGAAAGACGTAATGAAAGAACTGGGCATGACCGAAGGTTTCGACGTCGGTTTAGAAATGTCTGGTGTACCATCAGCCTTCCACGCCATGTTAGATACCATGAACCATGGCGGTAAAGTTGCTATGCTCGGTATTCCAAGTGGTGAAATGGCCATCGACTGGAGCAAAGTGATCTTCAAAGGCTTGGTGATTAAAGGTATCTACGGCCGTGAAATGTTCGAAACCTGGTACAAAATGGCCAGTCTTATTCAATCAGGTTTAGATATTTCACCGATCATCACTCACCACTTCAAGATTGATGATTTTCAACAAGGTTTCGATGCTATGGGCTCGGGCCAATCGGGTAAAGTGATCCTCAGCTGGGATTAATCCTGCCGAGCATTACTTATACCCAAACGACCTGAAGATGCAGGATTCAGCGGGAATTTAACGCACTTTAGGCAAGGCGGTTATTTGCAGACCTAGTGGACTAAGTTAAAAATAACCAACACAGCATAAAGTGCATTAAAACCCGCCGGAACGGAGTGCCTAGGGCACCTCACTTCCGTGTTGCATCAATTCAAAAGGTAGCCGACATTCTGTTATTGATGCGCCTTGAATTGATGTACCCTAGGCGCTCTGAAACTCGTATCTTCAGATAGCTTGGGTATAGATAGGGGCTGTACACTCGCAGCCCCTTGTTGCACACTTATCCTATATTGCTTTCCACCCCTTAGTTTTGTCAGGTTTTATTATGTCTTCCTTTAAACACTTAAGCGTTAATCAATTACTGCAAATGACCGAAGCACAAACAGTGCAAATCGTTGATATCCGTGATGGCAATAGCTTTACCAATGGCCATATTGAAAGTGCAACCAATCTGAATAACGAAAACCTAGCGCAATTTATTAGCCAAGCCGATATGGATGCCCCACTCGTCGTTGTTTGTTACCACGGTATGAGCAGTCAAAATGCGGCGCAGTATTTATGCGAGCAAGGGTTTGATGACGTTTATAGTCTAGATGGCGGCTACAGTGCTTGGCATGAGGCAAATGCATGATAGAAATTGGTAGACTCCCCAACAGTAGAGCCGCGCAAGCATTTGTTGATTACCTCAAGGGTGAACATATCGACTGCCACATCGAACCGCTGGAACAAGGGGTCGCCATTATTGTTATCCATGACAAAGATGTGGAGCAAGCGCGTAAAGAGTTTGCCCATTTCATCGCCCACCCCTACGACAGTAAATATCTACAAGCCTCGTGGGAATATGGCGATACACATACCAAGCTAGATTACGGCGCACCTTCACTACAACTGTTCAGCCAATTTATTACCGGCGCAGGTCCCGTCACACTGATTGTATTTGCGGTTTGCGTAGTTATTTTTGCTGCAATGAACTTAGGGTTTACCAACCAAACCTATGGCGCATTAGCCTATTTTGGCGCGGTACCTAATACTGAACTCAGCCAGTTTTGGCGTGTTTTTACGCCGAGTTTGCTACATTTTTCCGCCATGCACGTTATCTTTAACTTACTCTGGTGGTGGTATTTAGGCGGTAAAATTGAAACCCGTATCGGCACTGCGCCCTTGCTAATTTTGCTATTCGTGGCGGGAACACTGCCGAACGTTATCCAATATTATGTCAGTGGACCTAATTTCGGCGGCTTATCGGGCGTTGTATATGCCGTGGTGGGATACACTTGGATTATGGGAGTACGCAAACCCGCTGCTGGCATAGGCTTACCACCGTCATACATGGGATTTATGATGATTTGGCTGGCATTAGGATTTACGGATATTCTAGGCGTATCCGTTGCTAACGGTGCCCACATTGGCGGCTTACTGATAGGCTTAGCTCAAGGTTTATTCGATAGCCGTAAGACTGCGGCAGCTATCTAGCCAAGTTATCAGGCAAATAAGTACCAAGATAAACCATTAATAACCAACCGATTTATCTTGGTACACTAGCTCATAATCACACGGCTATCACACAGTTAAAAATCGCTACAAACCACTTAAATTAAACGGGCTCGCCAACCATCTCTAGCACTTTAGTGACTAACTTCTCGATGCCTGAATGCGCCTCAGCGATACTTCCCGCCAACATATAAGCGGGAGTGGTTACTATTCGGTTGGCATCATCTACGACGATCTCATGCACAGTAGCAACTTGATGCACACCACCCATCAAATTAAAGGCAGCAGCGGTATCGCTATCATTACCGATAGTGCCTTTTACACCGTGGGGATATAAACGCGGGATCATCATTGGGGCGATACAGATAAAGCCAACAGGTTTTTTCGCTACAATAAACTCATCGATAAAATCTGCCACCAGCGGATTCACTTCACACTCACTGCCATTAGTCGCAAAGTTACATAGATTTTTCGCCGCGCCAAAACCACCGGGAATGATCAAAGCATCAAATTCAGCGATATCTAATTCAATAGTCGATTTAACTTCGCCACGGGCAATACGCGCCGACTCCACCAGCACATTACGACTTGCCGCAGCATCGACCTCACCCGTTAAATGATCAACTACATGCATCTGTTTGATATCAGGTGCAAAGCATTGGTAGTGAGCCCCCGCTCGAGATAAACATAAAAGCGTTAAAACCGATTCATGGATTTCTGTGCCGTCAAAAACACCGCATCCACTGAGTAACACAGCGACTTTTTTCATTAAAAATACCCCTCTTATATTATTAAGTTTTAACAAAATACAAACAAATTGGTTGATCTGATTAAAAATCATGCTAACTTAATTCGTCGATTCTGACAGGTGCCGAAAATTAAGCCAATTCTTAGATGTATTTTACGGAGTCAATAAAAAATCCACAAATTAGGAAGATTTTTTAAGAAACAGTATTGAACTCACACAATTCTTTTATAAGCATAAAAAACAACAACTTAAAAATATCGCATTAAGCCGTAATCATCGCCATAATTCGTAGTTGACTTTTTCACTCACAGACTTATCCACAGGCTGAGCGTCATTTTGCCGTGGCTGAAATAGTGCATCTGTGGCATGCTTACCGCCATCTACGTCATCGATAAACGAAAATACTTATGCCGACCGTCGCTAAAAACCCACTTGTGCTTGTGGATGGATCTTCTTATTTATACCGCGCTTATTATGCGCCTCCTCACCTAACAAACTCAAAGGGCGAAGCCACCGGTGCCGTTTATGGCGTAGTGAATATGTTACGTAGCTTATTGACTCGCTATCAGCCGAGTCATATCGCTGTGATATTCGATGCCAAAGGTAAAACTTTTCGCAATGACATGTATAGCGAGTACAAAGCTCAGCGTCCACCCATGCCAGATGATCTACGCTCACAAATCGAACCGCTACACCGCATCATTCGCGCACTGGGTTTACCGCTGATTTCCATTTCAGGCGTCGAAGCCGATGACGTAATTGGCACTATTGCCCGCCAAGCCAGTTTAGAAAACCGTGCCGTGCTCATCAGCACAGGTGATAAGGATATGGCGCAATTAGTAGATGAAAACGTCACGCTCATCAACACCATGACCGACACAATCATGGGCCCAGAAGAGGTTGCGCTTAAGTTTGGTGTTGGTCCAGAGCGTATTATAGATTTACTGGCACTGATGGGTGACAAGGCAGATAACATTCCTGGTTTACCTGGCGTCGGGGAGAAAACAGCGCTCGCTATGCTTACTGGTGCAGGTAGCGTGAGCAACCTATTAGCAGAACCCGAGAAAGTGGCCGAGCTTGGTTTTAGGGGCTCTAAAACTATGGCGGCGAAGATCATTGAAAATGCCGACATGCTTAAGCTTTCTTATGAACTGGCCACCATCAAGACCGATGTCGAACTCGAACAAGATTGGCACGAATTGACCATTAAGCCTGCTGACAAAGATGAACTAATCAAGTGCTACGGTGAAATGGAGTTCAAGCGTTGGTTAGCTGAAGTTTTAGATAATAAAATCACGGCTAATTCTTCAGTGAATACGGAGTCAACAGAAACACAAGAAGACGCATCTGCCGTCGAGGCGATAGCAACACAGTACGACTGTATTCTCACCGAAGCAGAATTAGACGCTTGGATTGCTAAACTTAAGCAAGCCGACTTGATGGCATTGGATACCGAGACCACCAGCTTGGATTACATGGTGGCTGAATTAGTTGGCATTTCGTTTGCCATTGAAGCAGGAAAAGCGGCTTATCTTCCTTTAGCCCATGATTATGTTGGCGCGCCGACTCAAATCGATAAAACAGTGGCGCTAGAAAAGCTACGGCCGTTACTCGAAGATCCAAAGATCAAAAAAGTCGGTCAAAACCTTAAATACGATATCAGCATCTTAGCCAATGCAGGGCTCAAACTGCAGGGCGTCGCTTTTGATACTATGCTCGAATCCTATGTATTCAACTCAGTGGCTTCGCGCCATGATATGGATGGCTTAGCGCTCAAATACTTAGGCCATAAAACTATCAGTTTTGAAGAAATCGCCGGCAAAGGCGCAAAACAGCTGACCTTTAACCAGATCCCACTGGAAACTGCTGCGCCTTATGCTGCAGAGGATGCTGACATCACACTGCGGTTACACCAACATTTATGGCCAAGGCTTGAGAAAGAAGCAGAACTTGCTGCAATGTTTACTGAAATCGAATTGCCGTTAATTCAAGTATTATCAGATATCGAACGCCAAGGTGTATTAATTGACAGCATGTTACTTGGTCAACAAAGTGATGAGCTAGCGCGTAAAATAGATACCTTAGAAGAAAAAGCCTATGATATTGCAGGTGAAAAATTTAATCTTGCTTCGCCTAAGCAACTGCAAGTTCTATTTTTTGAAAAGCTCGGTTATCCGATCACCAAAAAGACCCCCAAAGGCGCCCCATCGACAGCAGAAGAAGTGCTAGTTGAATTAGCCTTAGATTTCCCACTGCCAAAGGTGATCCTCGAACACCGCAGCCTATCTAAACTAAAGAGCACTTACACCGATAAACTGCCACTAATGGTCAACGCTAAAACGGGTCGCGTGCACACTAGCTACCACCAAGCCAATGCGGCAACAGGACGCTTATCATCGAGCGAGCCTAATCTACAGAATATTCCTATCCGCACCGAGGAAGGGCGCCGTATTCGCCAAGCCTTTGTCGCCCCTGCGGGCCGTAAAATTTTGGCTGCCGACTACTCGCAAATCGAACTACGGATCATGGCGCATTTATCCCAAGATGATGGCTTGTTGACTGCATTTGCCGCAGGTAAAGATATCCATAGAGCCACAGCAGCTGAAGTTTTTGGTACCGACTTTGATGAGGTGACCACAGAACAACGTCGTCGTGCTAAGGCGGTTAACTTCGGCTTAATTTATGGCATGTCAGCTTTTGGTTTAGCCCGTCAGCTTGATATCCCACGCCATGAAGCACAAACCTATATTGATACTTACTTTGCCCGTTACCCTGGTGTATTACGTTATATGGAAGAAACACGCGCGGGTGCTGCTGACTTAGGTTATGTATCGACTCTGTTTGGTCGTCGCCTCTATTTACCCGAAATCCGTGATCGTAATGCGATGCGCCGCCAAGGTGCTGAACGTGCTGCAATTAACGCCCCAATGCAGGGTACGGCCGCCGATATTATCAAAAAGGCCATGATCAATATCGCCCAGTGGATCAAAACGGAAACCAAAGGCGAGATCACTATGATCATGCAGGTTCACGATGAATTGGTGTTTGAGGTCGATGCTGATAAAGCTGAGGAGCTTAAAAAGACAGTTTGCTGCTTGATGGCACAAGCCGCCAATCTTGATGTTGAGCTGCTTGCTGAAGCGGGCATTGGTGATAACTGGGATGAAGCGCACTAATCTATAAACATCCAAATTAGCACTATTAATATGATTTAAAAGTAAATAAAGCTAACCTGAATTCAATATTTTTAGCTCAGGTTAGCTCTCTCCCGTCTTCATCATCTCTAAGCACATCAATATTGAGCCCCTTTTATCACTGTGCGCAAATTATCTTTTCACAATACAAATTAGACCATTTAGTTAATAAAAACTGAATCGGCAGCACAATGTATGACTCACAGCCAAACAATCTGTATTCCGAACACGCTAGTTCGTTAAGCGCAGCGCAACTTAACAGACGACACAAACCATGACTCACTACCAAACAATCTTTACCTGATTCATTTAGTAGTAGAGCTCATCGATACACTGCAGCAGCAGATGGAGACTCAAGGGTGTGACTACACGAATCGAAATGACGTTAAAGCCAGCCATATCTGTTTAAAAATGTCATAACGGTTGTTCTCTTACGCGTACACTAAAACGTTAGGCTAGATTTAGAGTAAAAACATTAAATTTCAAATATTGATCTATTTTGTATTAAATTTTCTAATTACATCGCTAAATCAGCTGATTGAGCATTTTTAATGAAATTTCAAGATCAATTACAGGTGCTTTTTTACTCTAGACTTGAGATCAAACGCACATAATTAGCTCTTTTTTGGAAAAACTGTTTCTCATTTAAAGATAAATAGCGTATTATTCTCTGCGTAGGGTACAGAGGTTAAGATGTTCTATCTTTCAGACCTTTATTTCACTTATAGTGATGAGCCAAATTCTGGCGCCTCAGCAACTTGTTTGCTGAGGCTTTTTTTTGCTCTTTTTTCAAGATTAAAGTAAATTTTAGAGTATTTACTTTAATAAAGACTTAATAGACTGTATGCTAAAGATATTAAGAGCCATTGAAGATAATTTAGTGGTGCTTGAGTCTTGTTGAATTTAGCTTCTCCCCAAAAGAGCTAATATTTTGGCCGTTGACACTGTCATCGGCTATTTTTTTGCCTGAAATTGACGAAAAGTAATGGGGATAAAGCTTAAAAAGAGGGAAATATAAAAAATAGCAAAAAACAGAGGAGCGACATACACAGTCAAACTCGACCATGTATGCCAAAGCAGGTGATATTTATTCGGCGTTATTCATTGCAGCGAGCTCATCTGTCAACCATTGTGGGTGACACCATTCATTTAGAATCGCTAACACTTTAGGCTTTCCTGTTCCTTTCAGTGATGAGAAAGGTTCAACTTGTACCCAGTCACCAAACTCACTCAACGTAAGACGTACTTCATTGACGGTTTTCATCTTAGCACTTTGAGCTAATTTGTCTGATTTTGTCAGCAAAGCTAACACTGGAATCTCACTCGCTACCGCCCACTTGATCATCTGCATATCTAAATCTTTCAGCGGATGACGTATATCCATTAGAACCACTACACCACTTAAGCAAGCACGCTTTTGCAAATATTCACCCAATGCTTGCTGCCATTTATTTTTCAATGCAAGTGGAACTTGTGCAAAACCATAGCCCGGCAAATCAACTAAACGGCGCTGAGCATCTAACTCAAATACGTTAATCAATTGGGTTCGACCAGGCGTTTTACTCGTTCTAGCCAAACTTTTTTGTTCCGTTAATGCATTGAGCGCACTAGACTTTCCAGCATTAGAGCGGCCAGCAAATGCAATCTCAACACCAACATCGCCGGGCAGATATTGATCCAAATGTGCAATGTCAGGTGCACTGATTAAAAACTTCGCCCTACGAAAATCTATACGAGATTCAGTCACTATTTACTCCAAAATTTTTTACGCAATACCATAATTTATGAAGAATTACTTACTTTCCCACGTTTTCGTGTAAAATATTACTCCGATCACATTAATCATATTTTACCACGCTTGCGGGTCACCCTAGTAAGCTCAGGATAATAATCTTAACCAGAAGTTGGAACGCCATGAAAAAGCTAGCTCTTGCGCTGTCTGTTGTAATTGCCGCCATATCTTCACCTGCGATTGCTGAAGGTAATGCTGAAGCGGGAAAAACGAAAATCATTGTCTGTTCAGCCTGCCACGGTATGGACGGTAACAGTATGATCGATATGTACCCTAAACTTGCGGGCCAACACGCCACTTACCTCCAAAAGCAACTACATGATTTCCGTAGTGCAGCACAAACGGGCGGTAAAGATGGTCGTATGGATCCTATCATGAGTGGCATGGCAATGCCTCTAAGCGATCAGGATATTCTCGATATTAGCGCATATTTTTCTAGCCAAGCGATTCAAGTGGCTGAAGCAAAAGATGTCCCTGAGTTAGGCGCTAAACTTTATAAAGGCGGCGATGTTTCTCGTGGTATCACTGCTTGTATGGCATGTCATGGTCCAGATGGTAAAGGCGCTGAGCTTGCTGGTTTCCCGACATTAGCAGGCCAGCACGCTAGTTATATCAAAATCCAGCTAACAAAATTCCGTGAAGTGGGTCGTCATAACGATCTGAACGGTATGATGCAAGATGTCGCTAAAAAATTAAGCGATAATGATATTGATGCTTTATCTAAATACCTTTCTACTCTGAAGTAATCTTAGTTTAGTAATTTTAAAAGGGTGTACTGTCACCCTTTTTTTACACCACCAAGTTGACGTGGACGTAAACTGCAAAGATTCGTGCTTGACATAGATCACAGATTTCTGTTTAATAAGCCCCGTACCGAGATAAACCCATCTGTTTGTATAAAAAGATTAATAATAACTCACAGGTTTCGGTATCATTGACATTCAAGATATAAGAATAAAGACAACTAATAACAATAATATACTTAAGACCACTCTATATAATAATAACAAGAGTCGTGATTTCAACTTGAGATCCAGGTCAGTACTATTTTGTAAGGGATGGCCGATAACGCCAATTTGCTTCTAGCAAAACACCTTGCACTCAGGGTAACTTGCCCCCATCAGGACATCAGTTTACACGATGTAAACTGTAGCAAAGGAAGCGATAAGCTTAGGATGCACTGGCTGGATGCTTGTTATCACTGGAAGATACTTAAGTAACAAGGATGGTTAACTAAACGTCAAAGACGACGATGCTATAAAAGATGTGTCGCGAGACTATCTACGGAAACTGTGGTCAGGATGGCAACAGAAAAAAATAAAGTGTCTGGAAGACCATTAACAATAAAATGCAGGGAAAGCAGTAAAAAAAAGAAGGATACCGACCGGGAAAGTCGCATAGCAAGTATGGATACTTGGAATCAGGATAAGGTGCTAAAGCACCCTTTATAAGGCGGCAGTTTAACTGCCGCCTTTTTTCTTTGATGCAACACACCGCTAAAGCCTAAAATGTGCACTCAACCAATATAATTGGTACAATCAAAGCCTTAATCACCATTTCAGCAGACTCAATGCGCAGATGCCCTCTTTGTCATAACAGTCAAACACGACTCCTTTATCAAGATAGAAAGCGGAGTTTTTATGTCTGCAAGACATGTGAGTTAACCTTTGCCGATGCTAATAGCCATTTACCTCCAGCGGCTGAGAAACAAAGATATGGCCGTTCACGTATTGCATCGAAGCAAAAACAGTTATCGCAATTTATTTTGCCGCTGTTAGCACAATTAGAGCAGCAACAGGCTGGCAGTTTATTGGGGCTGAATTTTGGACGCACTCTCGATAACGAAAGCCTAGCAACCATAGAAAATGCGGGCCACAAATTAAATCAATATGATCCCTTTTTTGCTCCTAATCATGATGCTCTAAAACAAGAATATGATTTTATCTGCTGTTATCGGGTTTTTGAGCATTTTCAGTATCCAATAAAAGAGTGGGCTTTACTCACTCGACTACTGCGTTGTGGTGGTTGGTTGGCGATAAGCACGCCATTACTGACTGAATTGGATGGTTTTGCTAAGTGGCATTATAAGAACAACCTTACCCATGTGAGCTTTTACCAGCGAGAAACCTTCGAGTACCTAGCAAACAATAGCGATTTTGAGCTATTATTTGCCGCAAAGGATCTCGTTTTGATGCAAAAAACATCATAATCTGGTATAACACTCGGCCTAATTTCGCACCTTGTAGATAAGCTCAACCTTAGTCTGCAGGGCCATACGTTGTAAACAATTGAGAAGACCATGTCTCGTAGCAAGAAAACACGCAAGGGCGGCGAGAACAGCCCTAAGTTGCAGCCAAGAGTGAAAAAGCAAGATCGCGCAGTGGCTACTGGCAAACGCAAAGAGAAAGAATCAGGTAATAAATCAGGTAGTCGCCATAATGAAGGCTTAATTTTAGCGCAAGCGCCGCAACAGCAGGCAGCTAAGAAAAAAGATCCTCGTCATGGCAGCAAAAAACCGGTGGCATTAGCGATTCCAGCTGCTGCGGTAACAGATAAAGCTGTTCAGTCTAAAGTAAAGCAAGCTAAGCTGACTGACGAACAAAAGCTGCTGAAATTGGAAGAAGATCCGAGACTTAACCAATTACTAGATATGCTAGAAGAAGGTCGCGATCTTAATGATGTTGACCAAAAATGGTTAGATCAACAGCTAAATAAAATTGAGACTCTAATGGTTAAGCTTGGAATTAGCGACGATATGGATGCTGATGCGCCTTCATCTCCAGCTAAATCTTTGTCTGACGATGAGTTGTTCGATAAGTTTGAATCCGGTGCGGACTTGCTCAAAGATTATCAAGACAAGTTCTAACTGCTAAGCCATAGGGGTTGTAGTATTTGTACTATGACCCTTATGCCGTTCATATAAGGAGTCTTTGTGCCTACCGCTATTATTACTCTCGGTTTGATCATCATCGTTGCGCTAAGTAGCTATGCCGCCTTCTTAATTTTGAAACTCAAACAGCAAAAAAAACGTCAACAGACCGAACAAGCGGAGCGAGAAGTCACTGCGAACGCGAAACGAGCTAAAGTTTTAGATGATATCCGCTATATTGCGACGGCAATGATTGAAGATCGTTGTGAAATCTCTGAAGGCGTTGTTCGGATTGGTCGATTATTTGAAATTTTATCCTTAAGTGAACGTGTGGCTCCTGAGTATCCTTCACTATTCCAACACTTTGAACTCATCAAAGAACATCCCATTATGGATGCTCGACAAGCCTTACCAAAGCAGCAAAGAATGAAGTTAGACTTAATCAGAATGAAGTCTGAAGCGGCATTAGAACAAGGCATTAGCGATGATGCGAAAAAACTTTCAGACTACCAACCCAAAGCAATGCATTAAACGACTACTATCTCAGCCTCAAAACGGCTTAATTAGGTAGTTTTGAGGTTAGCTTTAACGTTATCTTAGCCACGACCTCCCCCCTTGGCTGGTTTTAAACATTCATCTCACCCTGCGCGCAAAATAACCTATCAGTTACAGATAAACGTCATGGTTTAGTCGATATTGTGTCATTTCTAAAAAAACAGACCTCATTTTTACAACATAGATCAAGGTTATTTACTAAAGAACCTTGCATACTTCGCCTGTTGCTAATTTACCCCTCGGAGGACACATCTTGAAGCAGCCCACTCAGATTAGCTGGGATCAATCGATGATCGAAAAATATAACTACAGCGGTCCCCGTTATACCTCTTACCCAACGGCACTGGAGTTCGATGATGCATTCACCGAACAAAACCTGCTCACGGCTATTGAACATAGCAAAAGTGATAAACTGTCGCTGTATATTCATATCCCGTTCTGCGCCAAGCTTTGCTATTACTGCGGCTGTAATAAAGTCATTACTCGTCATCAACATAAAGCCGATCAGTATATTGAATACTTAAGCCAAGAAATTATTAAACGTGCGCCGCTGTTTAAGCATTACAGTGTGACACAAATGCATTGGGGCGGCGGCACACCAACTTTCTTAACCCCAGAACAGATTCTTACGCTAACGGCATTAATTAAAGCCAACTTTAATTTTGCAGATAAAGGCGAATTTTCGATTGAAGTCGATCCCCGTGAAATTGAGCTTTCTATGCTTGATACTCTTAAGGAGGCCGGCTTTAACCGTATCTCCATCGGCGTACAAGATTTCAATAAACAAGTGCAAATTGCCGTTAACCGTGAACAAGATGAGCAGTTTATTTTTGATCTGATGGCCAAAGCTAAAGCCATGGGCTTTGTGTCAACCAACATAGATTTAATCTACGGTTTGCCTCATCAAACACCAGAGACGTTTGCGGTCACTATGCAGCGTGTTTTAGATTTATCGCCTGACCGTTTATCCGTATTTAACTATGCTCACTTACCTGCGCGTTTTGCTGCTCAGCGTAAGCTCAAAGATGAGCATATGCCTTCCCCAAAACAAAAACTCGAAATGCTACACCAAACTATCGAGACCTTAACAGGTGCAGGTTACCAATATATTGGTATGGACCACTTTGCGAGACCCGATGACGAGTTAGCCAAATTACAACGCGAAGGTAAACTGCACCGTAACTTCCAAGGTTATACCACCCAAGAAGAATGCGATTTGTTAGGGCTTGGCGTTTCGTCTATCAGTCAGATTGGTGACTGCTATGCACAAAACCAAAAAGATATCCGTCCTTATTATGACGCTATAGAAAATGCGGGCCATGCTCTGTGGAAAGGTTGCAGCCTAAACCGCGACGATGAAATTCGCCGCGTAGTGATTAAGCAGCTGATTTGTCATTTTGAATTAGATATGGCGAAAATTGATGAGAAACTAGGGATTAACTTCGAAACCTATTTTGCTGAAGATCTTAAGTTGATGCAGACATTTATCAATGATCAGTTAGTTGAAATCGTTGATAGGCAGATCACTATCAGCCCAACAGGCCGTTTGTTGATCCGTAATATTTGTATGTGCTTTGACCTTTATTACCGTCAAAAAGCACGTCAGCAACAGTTTTCGCGCGTGATCTAAAGCGCCTATGGCCGCAGTTGCTAATATTGATAATAAAAATCCGACCTAGAGTCGGATTTTTTATTGACCAATTTTTCAAACACTTAAAACTGACTTACGCCTTAGCGGCATACAGCGCTTTGCGCTCACTGTCTGATAAAAAGGCCATTTCTACGCCATTGCGTTGCACCTGTGCGAGCTCAGCATCGGTTAATTTGAGTTCAGATTTAGCAATACGATACTCGTGATTAATATCGATAGCGCTCACACCAGGATCATCGGTATTAAGGCTTATTAATACACCGGCATCCATAAAGGTTCTAAAAGGATGTTCAGCATAAGAGGCCACTGTAGAAGTATGCAAGTTACTGGTTGGACAAGATTCAATACCGATACGATGCTTAGCAAGGTATTCCATCAGCTTAGGATCGTGAATTGCGTTCACACCATGACCAATTCGCGTAGCCCCAAGTTCTTGAATCGCTTGCCACATACTTTGTGAACCCGCCGCTTCACCGGCATGGGCCGTAATCGCAAGGCCAGCATCACGCACACGCTTAAAGTGATCGTTAAATAACTCTCCAGGGAAACCTAATTCATCGCCTGCTAAGTCCATCGCCACGAGATGTTGTTTATGGGCGAGTAAGCCTTCAAGTTCTTGAGTACAAGCAGCTTGACCGAATGAGCGTGACATTATACCAATCAGATTAATCTTCACATTGTAGTCTTTGATGCCCGCTTTAACGCCGTCGATTACCGCTTCAACAACGCCTTCAATCGGTAACTTATGGTTCATGGCCATATAGTAAGGACTAAAACGTAGCTCAGCGTAATCTAAGCCAGACAACGCCGCATCGGCGACGTTTTCATAGGCAACGCGTTTAACCGCATCCAAATCTGCAAGTACGGCAACCATCCAATCGAGCTTCTTTAAGAAGGCGACTAAGCTAGTTTCTTTGCCTTGAATTTGCACAAAAGGAGCAAGAGCCTCTAAAGAATCGGCAGGTAGCGCAATGCCGTGTTGGTGTCCTAGTTCCCAAATGGTGTTTACTCGTACATTACCGTCTAGGTGACGATGCAAATCTACCAATGGAATGGATGTATCAATCATATTTAACCCCTATTTGAACTACCCAGCCAATGCTTTTGTTATTTGGTCGCGGGCGGACACTAAGTTTAACATGCATTTTCAGGGGCATTTATGCGCCAAACGCATTTAAATTCACATTCTGTCACAATTCTGCTTAATATCCATACAAGGCACAGCTGTATCCATCAGGCATAATGACTTGAATAACTAAAATATCAGGGATCTTACATGCACAAACTCTTAACCCCCAGTTTATTGATATGCGCACTTAGCGCCTGCAGCGCCACTCAAACCACAAACAATATTCAACCCGTAGCGCCACAAACAATATCGGCAGTCCAATCGCAAGTTGAGCCCATTGCTCCCGCGCTACAGGCTATTATCGACCAAAGTTGGCAATTACAGCTCAGCGCGAGCCCTGAAATGGCTTACAGCATGGGTGATGCCAGTGCCGCAGGAAAGTTAGCAGATCTTTCGCCA
This sequence comes from Shewanella morhuae, assembly GCF_003028295.1. Classification (NCBI taxonomy): domain Bacteria; kingdom Pseudomonadati; phylum Pseudomonadota; class Gammaproteobacteria; order Alteromonadales; family Shewanellaceae; genus Shewanella; species Shewanella morhuae. The sequence goes on from NZ_PYSG01000003.1 coordinate 294,787, forward strand.
GCGGCGCTCGCTAAGCTCAATCAAGGCCAAATCGCAGTATTAGCACAGCTCAAAGCACTCGACCGCAGCAGCTTGAGTAAAGAAGATAGGATTAACGCGCAAATACTGGAAGATCAGATCCAAAACGATGTCGACCTGTACCGCTTTAAAGATTATTACTTGCCCATTACGGCGGAAAGTGGTTTCCACGCTTATATCACGTCAATCGCACAAGGTAGATTCAACACCCTTGAGGATTACCACAACTATATTGCCAAACTCAATGCACTCCCAACTTATTTTGCCCAGCAAACTCATTGGCTAAAACAAGGATTAGCCGAGGGAATAACACCACCTAAAGTGACACTTAACGGCTTTGAAGACAGTATCAGTGCTTATATCGTCCCTGTGGAAAATAGCGGTTATTTCAAACCTTTTACGCAATACCCCAGCTATTTCACTGAGGCACAAAAAGCTCAGCTAACCCAAGAGGGTCGCGCTTTAGTTGAACAAAAAGTGTTACCGCTGTACCAAAACTTTTATAACTTTATGACCCAAGAGTACATTCCTAATGCTCGGGAAAATATCGCCGCCAACAGCTTACCTAACGGCGCAGAGTTTTATGAAAATCGGGTACGCTACTATACGACCTTAAATATGACATCGGCGCAAGTGCATGAGCTGGGCTTAAAAGAAGTACAGCGTATTCGTCAAGAGATGGAACAAGTCATCAAGTCCGTTGGCTTTAAAGGCAGCTTTGCCGACTTTTTACATTTCCTACGGACCGATCCACAGTTCTACACCACCAGTGCCGAACAGTTACTCAAAGAAGCAGCCTTTGTCGCTAAAAAAGCCGATGCAATGCTACCTAAATACTTTGGTAAACTCCCACGTAAAACTTATGGTATAGCGCCGGTTCCCGCTGAAATTGCGCCAAAATACACCACAGGACGGTATTCAGGCTCTAATAGCGATGACGAACCCGGTTACTATTGGGTTAACACTTATGCGTTAGATAAGCGCCCACTCTACGAGCTAGAAGCGCTAACTTTGCACGAAGCTGTACCCGGTCATCATCTACAAATTTCACTCAACTCTGAGCTAACGTCACTCCCTGACTTTCGTCGTTATGGTTATATCTCTACCTTTGGTGAAGGTTGGGGACTGTATTGCGAATACTTAGGCTTAGAGGCGGGTTTCTATCAAGATCCTTATAGTAACTTTGGGCGTTTAACCTATGAAATGTGGCGCGCGGCGCGCTTAGTTGTTGATACCGGCATGCATGCCCAAGGGTGGAGTCGTCAGCAAGCTATCAACTTTATGGCGAGTAATACCGCGTTATCATTGCATAATGTTACCACTGAAATTGACCGTTACATTTCATGGCCAGGACAAGCCTTATCCTACAAGATTGGTGAGTTAACCATCAAGCGGTTACGCACTAAGGCTGAACAGGAACTCGGCGATAAGTTTGATATTCGTACCTTCCATGATGCAGTGCTCGAAAATGGCTCAGTACCTATGCCAATTCTCGAACAGCAAATTAATGATTTTATTGAAGCTAAAAAGGCGACACGCTAAGTTAATCACAACCATGGGAGTCGGTATTTTCAGACTCCCATGGTTGTCTGTTACACTCTAGTAAACCATTCAAACCAAGTGATTTCGACTGAGTATGAGCCAAGCCAAAGCGATTTTTTCAACTGAACACGATTTAAATACCTCAGAGCAACAAGCTTTCTGGCAAAGCGTTGTGCAAGACACACTGATCGCAGCCGATGGTATCACGCTGGCTTATATGATGGTTGAGCACCCACAAGCACATGCCACTATCGTCATCAGCAGTGGCCGCGTTGAATCCTATTTAAAATACCAAGAATTAGTCTTCGACTTATACCAACAAGGTTACTCGGTTTATGCTATTGATCACCGTGGCCAAGGCCTATCGGATCGGATGACAAGCAATCCTCATATGGGTCATGTGCAAAAATTTACTGATTATGTCGATGATTTTGCGTTGTTTATACACACAAAGGTATTACCACAAAACAACAAACCATTACTGCTGCTCGGCCATTCTATGGGTGGGGCGATTGGTACACTCTATTTAAGACAGTATCCTAAAATTTTTACGGCTGCTGCTTTTTCTGCACCCATGTATGGCATCAAATTACCGATGCCAAAAAAAATCGTGCGTTGGTTAGCTAGTAAACTTGATAGCACGCTCAATGGTGGTGAGCCTAACTATGTGCTTGGAGGGCAAAATTATAAACCTGTATCATTCAACAATAATGAGCTAACTCACTGCCAAAGTAGATATCAAGCTTACCGAGAGTTATATGATGCAGTGCCTAAATTGCAATTAGGCTCCCCCACCAACCGTTGGTTAATTGAAGCCCTAAATGCGGCAGATGCCTGCGTTATAGCTACGGCACAAATGGACACTCCCATACTGGTATTACAGGCTAGTGAAGATAGAATTGTTGATAATGCGGCTCAAAATCTCGCCGTAAGTGCCCATTGCCAATTAAAGGTCATTACTGGTGCCGCTCATGAGATTTTTATAGAAAAGGATGCCTATCGCAACCAAGCATTAAATAATGTACTTGATTTTTTTACACACTACGCCGCTGAAGGGAAGAATTAACAAGTTGAATAAAATCTGTTTGGTTTAGTGCTCGGCTAAATAAATAGCCCTGATAACTATCACAGCCAAGTTCAGCAAAGGCTTGATATTGCTCAGGAGATTCAACACCTTTAGCGATAACCCGCAAATTGAACTGCCGTGCCGAGACGATTAGTGCATTCACTCTTTGCGGCATGCTGATTAACGACTCAACACAACTTATATCCAACTTAACCGCCGCTAATGGCTGGTTAACAAGGCAGTTCAGGGCACTCGAGCCAGAACCAAAATGATCGAGTACGATACTCACACCAGCATCAACTAACTTACGAATTCGCTGCTCAACAAACTGTGGCTGCATCAATAGTGCCGTCTCGTTGAGTTCAATACCCAATTGTTCGTTGGTAACCTCATATTCCTTCACGAGCGTAACAAATGCATCGACAAAATCTGCCTGACCAAAGGAGAATGTACTGATATTTAGCGTTAGCGTAGGCAACGATCGGCCCTGCTGCTCCGATTGCTGAATAAATTGGCATACTCTTTTAGTGGCCCAAAGATCAAGCTGAGTAATTATCGCCCCTTGCTCTGCTAACGCAATAAATTCTGCAGGAGCAATATACTCTCCATCAGCGCGATACCAGCGAGTAAGCACTTCGGCAGAAATCAGTTCACTATTCACATTCATCACGGGCTGAAACATTAACGTCAGACTCTCTTTTTTTAATGCCTCCTGTAACTCTCGTAACAATTGTTCATCGCGGCTCTGATGTAAGTCCATTTCTGAATGATAAAAAGCGCATCCTGCTTGATCGGTTTTCTTAGCATTTAATACGGCTAATTCAGCTCGATACATGACTAGAGCAGGATCTAGCATTTCTATACTATCCAATAAACAAATACCGATATTCGAGTTAAGCTCAAAGTAATGACAGCCATAATGAAACGGTCTGGCAATCACTTGGCGTAACTCGCTGGCAATCGCTAAAGAGCGACGCGCAGCAATAGCAGCATCTATTGCTAAATCCTTCGCAAGTAACACAAAATGACCTGATTCTAGCAAAGTCACAATAACGTTTTCAGTGAAATAGCTCGATAACCTAGCAACAACTTGTGTCATTAATCGTTCTAATTCATGTGAACTCAATGTTGTAACCAAACCTAAACTATCAATCTCAACAAGGAACAATGCACCCCACTGACCGGCACTATTTCCTTCGATTAAAAACTGCGACAAACGCGCCATAAAGACATCAGGTAACATCTTTCGACCCGCGACCGATTGATCGACAAGCGCAGTAATTGCGGCATGATTCTTTGCACTTTCAGACACGTCGATATGAATGCCTATCATACGTGTAGGACGGCCTTGAGGATCCCAATCGACCAGCATGCCTCGATCCAGTACCCAGACGTAATGCCCATCTCGATGTAGCAAACGATGCACACTTTCAAACTCTTTACTCTTACCACTCACGTATTCTTGCAAAGCATCTAATACACTATGTTTATCGTCCGGGTGTAAACGAGTTTCCCATGTCAAAAATACCTCCGCCAATTCATCTGGTGCATAACCAATCATCTCCTTCCAACGATCAGAAAGAAAAACTTCACCAGTACTAATATTCCAATCCCAAATACCATTGCGTGAGCTTTCCACCGCAAATAGCCAACGCAGCTCACTATCATTGAGTTGCTGAACTGTCCGCTCTAACCGCTGATGTGCTTGCTGTAAACTTGATTTTAATGATAAAACCTCCGATGAACCCCAAGGAATCAATACAGAAAAAGCAGACGTTCCAACATTTTTTGCAGCCTGACTCAATATATGTAATGGACGAATGACTAAAAAATATAGCATCAAGGTGAAGCCGATTAATAGCAGACCTCCAATCCCCCAAATCCGTATAAAACGTTGCTGCAATTTTGAGGATGCTTCAATTGCCAGAGGAGCTAAATCAGACTCTAAATAGATCAAATCTATCGCTCCACCATACTGCGGGATAACAGGATAGTAAGCTTGAATCGTTAAGCGTTGAAAGTTAACTAAAATCTGGGGAAGAAAAGCCTGAGTCACTACTTGATGTCTTGCGGCATCAAAACCATCAATAACTTGTATCGCGTTGCTATCACGCCACACAGTATGGTTTGCAAAACGAATTCGGCTCTCTGCATCGACTAGGATATAAACCATAGTGTTCGTATCAAGCCCAGTCAAAGCAACCTCTTGCTCAATACGCTCTACATCCTGAGAAGATTGCGCTGATTGAACCACATTCTGCATACGAAATAATTGTTGTTTAATTAGTGCTGACTGTCGTTGAGCAAGCTCCACCAGTACCTGCTCACTTTCAAACAGGTATTCACCTATGACTAACACTAAATATAGCGTTAGCATGCAAAGGGGAAGTAGTACCGCGAGTGAAAGCTTACGAAACATAACTGGCATAAAGCCTTTAATAGGAATTGGTTTTATATGCTAACGGGAAATTAATCACTAAGCAAAAGGACTTATCGCTGTTAGCGAGATCTGCATGTAAATAATTAACTGGTTGTATAAAAATAAGAATTAGTAGCCTAAAGAAACGATTAACAACAGTTCAATTTATCCATAAAAAGCAGGTAGAATAATGCCAATTACTTTAATTATATGATCTAATAAGTCGTCACTTTCTCACCTGGCAAAGTATGAACTAAAGCATTCGTACAGCAACGAAGCCTCTCTGAGCAAGGCGGGAGACTGATGGCTAAGGATCTCAGCCATTTTATTCAGTCTGAATTTGGCGTGACATTCAAACAAGCTAATATCTACCGTTTACTTCATCAATTGGGTTTTTTATGGATAACCACTCGCTCTCGCCACCCGAAACAATCGGAAGCTGTGCAAGCAGCTTTTAAAAAACTTCCTAATGGCAACGATCCGTGACACCCCGGGGCATGTTGCGCTCGCTCGCATTGATGTTTGGTTTCAAGATGAAGCCAGATTTGGTCAACAAAATACTACCCCCCGTATTTGGGCCAAGAAAGGGACGCGTCCACGCGCAGTAAGGCAGCAACAGTTTGAATCGGCGTATTTATATGGCACAGTGTGTCCTGCAACTGGCGCAACAGAAGCGATTATTGCCACATGCTAACAGCAAATACATGTACCAACATTTAAAGTTAATTTCTGCTGCAACGTCATTTGGGCGCCACGCCCTGATCATTATGGACGGCGCTGGCTGGCATCAACAAGCGTTAGCCGACGACTTTGATAATCTGACTGTCCTCAAGCTGCCTCCTTACTCACCCGAACTCAACCCCATAGAGCAAGTCTGGCAATGGCTACGCCAAAATGTGTTAGCCAATCGCTGTTTTAGTGGTTATGACGAATGCTCCATCGCATGGAATAGCTTCATTGAGAATAAAGAAAGGGTGAGCAAATTGTGCTTAAGACAATGGGCAATGTTGAGCAGTTAATTAATATAAATGTTATTTTACCATGGAATTTTAAAAAGTAGGTGCAGTTGCCTAGACGCTTACTAAACATCGGATAAATACGTAAATTTGTTATTAAAAAACATAACGAAAAAAGCCTCATCTTTCGATGAGGCTTATCTCTTTATGTTGGCGGAGCGGACGGGACTCGAACCCGCGACCCCCGGCGTGACAGGCCGGTATTCTAACCAACTGAACTACCGCTCCTTTAAGTTAACGCTTACACATTAACCTAAATTAGGCGCTTGGCGATGACCTACTCTCACATGGGGAGACCCCACACTACCATCGGCGCGTTTGCGTTTCACTGCTGAGTTCGGGATGGGATCAGGTGGTTCCACAAGGCTATTGTCACCAAGCAAATTCTGTTTATTACCGTGTCCATCACTGGCTCACGTTAATAATAATTCGGAAAGCTGATTTCTTGCTTGAGTTCGACAAGTACAAGGATGTACTTATGTCATAAATGCAGGAGCATTTTATGACCACTTTATTAAGTGTCACTATTCGTCTAAGGCCATATAAAACCCATCTGGGTTGTATGGTTAAGCCTCTCGAGTCATTAGTACATGTTAGCTCAACGCCTCACAACGCTTACACACCATGCCTATCAACGTCCTAGTCTCGAACGGCTCTTTAGAGGAATTAAATTCCTAGGGATGACTCATCTCAGGGCTCGCTTCCCGCTTAGATGCTTTCAGCGGTTATCGATTCCGAACGTAGCTACCGGGCAATGCCATTGGCATGACAACCCGAACACCAGCGGTTCGTCCACTCCGGTCCTCTCGTACTAGGAGCAGCTCCCTTCAATCATCCAACGCCCACGGCAGATAGGGACCGAACTGTCTCACGACGTTCTGAACCCAGCTCGCGTACCACTTTAAATGGCGAACAGCCATACCCTTGGGACCGACTTCAGCCCCAGGATGTGATGAGCCGACATCGAGGTGCCAAACACCGCCGTCGATATGAACTCTTGGGCGGTATCAGCCTGTTATCCCCGGAGTACCTTTTATCCGTTGAGCGATGGCCTTTCCATTCAGAACCACCGGATCACTATGACCTACTTTCGTACCTGCTCGACGTGTATGTCTCGCAGTTAAGCTGGCTTATGCCATTGCACTAACCGTACGATGTCCGACCGTACTTAGCCAACCTTCGTGCTCCTCCGTTACTCTTTGGGAGGAGACCGCCCCAGTCAAACTACCCACCAGGCACTGTCCCGAACCCCGATAAGGGGCCGCGGTTAGAACATCAAAACTACAAGGGTGGTATTTCAAGGACGACTCCATCATGACTAGCGTCACAACTTCATAGTCTCCCACCTATCCTACACATGTAGGTTCAATGTTCAGTGCCAAGCTATAGTAAAGGTTCACGGGGTCTTTCCGTCTAGCCGCGGGTATACGGCATCTTCACCGCAATTTCAACTTCACTGAGTCTCGGCTGGAGACAGCGTGGCCATCATTACGCCATTCGTGCAGGTCGGAACTTACCCGACAAGGAATTTCGCTACCTTAGGACCGTTATAGTTACGGCCGCCGTTTACCGGGGCTTCGATCATGAGCTTCTCTTGCGATAACCCAATCAATTAACCTTCCGGCACCGGGCAGGCGTCACACCGTATACTTCCTCTTGCGAGTTTGCACAGTGCTGTGTTTTTGATAAACAGTTGCAGCCACCTGGTATCTGCGACTCCCGTCAGCTTAGAGAGCAAGTCTCATCACCAACAGGAGCGTACCTTCTCCCGAAGTTACGGTACCATTTTGCCTAGTTCCTTCAGCCGAGTTCTCTCAAGCGCCTTGGTATTCTCTACCCGACCACCTGTGTCGGTTTGGGGTACGATTCCCACTAACCTGAAGCTTAGAAGATTTTCCTGGAAGCATGGCATCAACTACTTCAGTCCCTTAGGACCTCGTCATCAGCTCTCAGTCTGCACACTAAAGTGCGATTTCCCGGATTTGCCTAAGAAATCAACCTACCACCTTAAACGCGGACTACCAACGCCGCGCTAGCCTAGCCTTCTCCGTCTCTCCATCGCAGTTAGCGGAAGTACAGAAATATTAATCTGTTTCCCATCGATTACGCCTTTCGGCCTCACCTTAGGGGTCGACTCACCCTGCCCCGATTAACGTTGGACAGGAACCCTTGGTCTTCCGGCGAGGGGGTTTTTCACCCCCTTTATCGTTACTCATGTCAGCATTCGCACTTCTGATACCTCCAGCGTGGGTTACCCCTTCACCTTCAACGGCTTACAGAACGCTCCTCTACCGCGCAGTCCTAATGGACCGCACCCGTAGCTTCGGTGACTAGCTTAGCCCCGTTACATCTTCCGCGCAGGCCGACTCGACTAGTGAGCTATTACGCTTTCTTTAAATGATGGCTGCTTCTAAGCCAACATCCTAGCTGTCTAAGCCTTCCCACATCGTTTCCCACTTAGCTAGTACTTTGGGACCTTAGCTGACGGTCTGGGTTGTTTCCCTTTTGACGACGGACGTTAGCACCCGCCGTCTGTCTCCCGAGTAGTACTCACTGGTATTCGGAGTTTGCAAAGGGTTGGTAAGTCGGGATGACCCCCTAGCCTTAACAGTGCTCTACCCCCAGTGGTATTCGCTCGAGGCGCTACCTAAATAGCTTTCGAGGAGAACCAGATATCTCCGAGTTTGATTGGCCTTTCACCCCCAGCCACAAGTCATCCGCTAATTTTTCAACATTAGTCGGTTCGGTCCTCCAGTTGATGTTACTCAACCTTCAACCTGCCCATGGCTAGATCACTCGGTTTCGGGTCTACACCTTGCAACTAAACGCGCAGTTAACACTCGGTTTCCCTACGGCTCCGCTATTCGCTTAACCTCGCTACAAAATGTAAGTCGCTGACCCATTATACAAAAGGTACGCAGTCACGGTCTCAAGAACCGCTCCCACTGCTTGTACGTATACGGTTTCAGGTTCTATTTCACTCCCCTCACAGGGGTTCTTTTCGCCTTTCCCTCACGGTACTGGTTCACTATCGGTCAGTCAGGAGTATTTAGCCTTGGAGGATGGTCCCCCCATATTCAAACAGGATGTCACGTGTCCCGCCTTACTCGTTTTCATCTATGGTTAGTTTTCATGTACGGGGCTATCACCCTGTGCCGCTGAGCTTTCCAACTCATTCCACTAACACCCCATAGACTTAAGGGCTAATCCCCGTTCGCTCGCCGCTACTAGGGGAATCTCGGTTGATTTCTTTTCCTAAGGGTACTTAGATGTTTCAGTTCCCCTCGTTCGCCTCTACACACTATGTATTCATGTGCAGATAACAGCTTATGCTGCTGGGTTCCCCCATTCGGACATCGTTAGCTCAAATGCTTGTTACTAGCTCGCCAACGCTTTTCGCAAGTTACTACGTCCTTCATCGCCTCTGACTGCCAAGGCATCCACCGTATACGCTTAGTCGCTTAACCATACAACCCAAATGAGTTTCACTCATCTGCGCCGCATTGCGACCAGCTTGGTTTTACTTGTCTCACTCCCGACCAGGAAGTGGACGCGCCTTAGACGTGAAATACTCTGCCACCACAGCAAAATACTTCACTTTGAATATTCAAGACACTTAATAAAGTGTTTGAGAACTCATGATGCAAGTGTTTCCACACTTACATCGGTTTGTAATTAACATAACGACAGACATCATCATGTTAATCACTATCAGCTTTCCAAATTGTTAAAGAACAACATCTACCTGCAAGAGGGATGTTTCGCTCTGCTTCTCCTAAGAGAAGTTAAACAAGCAATCTGTGTGAACACTCAACAAACATTAAGTTAGTCGTATAGGTAAGGAGGTGATCCAGCCCCAGGTTCCCCTAGGGCTACCTTGTTACGACTTCACCCCAGTCATGAACCACAAAGTGGTGAGCGCCCCCCCGAAGGTTAAGCTACCCACTTCTTTTGCAGCCCACTCCCATGGTGTGACGGGCGGTGTGTACAAGGCCCGGGAACGTATTCACCGTGACATTCTGATTCACGATTACTAGCGATTCCGACTTCATGGAGTCGAGTTGCAGACTCCAATCCGGACTACGACGAGCTTTGTGAGATTAGCTCCACCTCGCGGCTTTGCAACCCTCTGTACTCGCCATTGTAGCACGTGTGTAGCCCTACTCGTAAGGGCCATGATGACTTGACGTCGTCCCCACCTTCCTCCGGTTTATCACCGGCAGTCTCCCTAGAGTTCCCACCATTACGTGCTGGCAAATAAGGATAGGGGTTGCGCTCGTTGCGGGACTTAACCCAACATTTCACAACACGAGCTGACGACAGCCATGCAGCACCTGTCTCACAGTTCCCGAAGGCACAAGTCCATCTCTGGTCTCTTCTGTGGATGTCAAGAGTAGGTAAGGTTCTTCGCGTTGCATCGAATTAAACCACATGCTCCACCGCTTGTGCGGGCCCCCGTCAATTCATTTGAGTTTTAACCTTGCGGCCGTACTCCCCAGGCGGTCTACTTAATGCGTTAGCTTGAGAGCCCAGTGTTCAAGACACCAAACTCCGAGTAGACATCGTTTACGGCGTGGACTACCAGGGTATCTAATCCTGTTTGCTCCCCACGCTTTCGTGCCTGAGCGTCAGTCTTTGTCCAGGGGGCCGCCTTCGCCACCGGTATTCCTCCAGATCTCTACGCATTTCACCGCTACACCTGGAATTCTACCCCCCTCTACAAGACTCTAGTTCGCCAGTTCAAAATGCAATTCCCAGGTTGAGCCCGGGGCTTTCACATCTTGCTTAACAAACCGCCTGCGCACGCTTTACGCCCAGTAATTCCGATTAACGCTCGGACCCTCCGTATTACCGCGGCTGCTGGCACGGAGTTAGCCGGTCCTTCTTCTGTAGGTAACGTCACAGTAACGGGCTATTAACACGCTACCTTTCCTCCCTACTGAAAGTGCTTTACAACCCGAAGGCCTTCTTCACACACGCGGCATGGCTGGATCAGGGTTGCCCCCATTGTCCAATATTCCCCACTGCTGCCTCCCGTAGGAGTCTGGGCCGTGTCTCAGTCCCAGTGTGGCTGATCATCCTCTCAGAACAGCTAGGGATCGTCGCCTTGGTGAGCCATTACCTCACCAACTAGCTAATCCCACCTAGGTTCATCCAATCGCGAAAGGCCCGAAGGTCCCCTTCTTTCCCCCGTAGGGCGTATGCGGTATTAGCAGTCGTTTCCAACTGTTATCCCCCTCGACTGGGCAGATCCCTAGGTATTACTCACCCGTCCGCCGCTCGCCGCCTCAGAAGTAAACTCCCTTGCGCTGCCGCTCGACTTGCATGTGTTAGGCCTGCCGCCAGCGTTCAATCTGAGCCATGATCAAACTCTTCAATTAAAGTTTTTTGCTTCTCAACCTCTTATAAATAAGAAGCCAATCAGCGGCTCAATGAATTCTGATTTTTTTGTCTCCACATCCTTATAAAGGAAGCAGAAACAAACTGTACATATTGCTATGAACACTCATTGTTACATTGATTTAAATTTTTGACTGCCAACCCGAAGGCTAAGCAGTTTCGATTAACTCAACACCTGTGAGTGTCCACACAGATTTCTTGTTTTATATTGTTAAAGAGCAACTCAATCTCATCAGAGAATCTGAGTACCACACTGAGCATCAAATGCTTCCAAGTGGCTAGGGCTGCGTATTCTACGCATTTCCCATTGTGCGTCAAGGAGTTTTTACAAACTTTCTCAACACTCATCAATCAGTAAACTTATCGATGAACTGTCACATCAGGCGGCTTAACGCTGTCTGCCGTGTCAGTGGATGCGCATTATAGGGAGATTGAGAAAGTGCGCAACCCCTATTTTTGAGATCATTGTCATTTTCTCGCTGTTAGCGGAATATTTGACCTGACCAGCTAGTTTTTAACCTTTATAATAGAAAAAACCACTCAATTAGGGACTTTTCTATGTCAGAACCACTCAGAACTTATCAAGGCACTTATCCTCAATTAGGCAATAACGTATATGTAGATGAAGCTTCAGTGCTTGTTGGTGATATTGCTTTAGATACGGATGCCAGTATCTGGCCTATGGTGGCGGCACGTGGTGATGTGAACCATATTCGAATTGGTAAACGCTCAAATGTACAAGATGGCAGCCTATTGCACGTAACTCGAAAGTCCGCTTCTCGTCCCGATGGTCATCCACTGATCATTGGTGATGATGTGACAATTGGTCACAAGGCTATGCTTCATGGCTGTAAAATCGGTAACCGTGTATTAGTAGGTATGGGTGCAATTATTCTTGACGGTGCAATTTTAGAAGATGATGTGATTTTAGGTGCGGGCTCATTAGTCCCACCGGGTAAAGTATTGGAGAGTGGCTACTTATATGTAGGAAGCCCGGCGAAGCAATCACGCCCATTAACGGCGGCCGAAATTGCCTTTTTACCAGAGTCTGCTGATAACTATGTCAGATTGAAAAATGAGTACATGCTTGAACTACAAAAAAGCTAGTCACTATAGATAGTCAGAAAGGCGGTAAAGACTGATTAGTTTCTGCCGCCTTTTGCTATCAGCTGCCTTAAATCTCTTTTCATTGCAGTTAGCCTAAATGAACGGCACCAAACTCATCGAAGTCTTCGGCTGCAATTAAATCTTCTGCTATTTCCTCAGCATCAAATCTTACCGCATCAAACAATGCCAACATAGCCGCAGCTTCAGAACTTGGCTGCTCAGAAAAATCATTCAGCTCGGCTAGCTTATTTGAACTGATATAACATTTGATATTCATTCCTTGCGATTGCGCTATAAAACAGATTTGCCCTTGGGCATCGTCCCAGTACTGTAAATCGGGGAAAAGAATACTTTGATTCATGCTTCCAACTTAGGCTCAGCCATTAGTTTATCCCTCAAAAGACTCAATACCACTTGAGTGTCGGGTTCAACACCTCGCCATAGGGTAAAGCTCTTAGCCGCTTGCCCCACTAACATACCCAGTCCATCAATAACTTTCGCGGCACCTTGAGATAATGCCCATTGGTTAAAAGCGGTCATTGAGGCGCCATACATCATGTCATAGCAAACGGTTTGCGTAGTGATGATGCGCGCAGGTACGGAAGGTAATTCACCGGCAAGGCTAGCCGAAGTAGAATTAATGATGATATCGAACTCACCTGTAAGCTCACTCATTTGAATCACGCTGACTTTACTCGCGTAGGCGCCATCATTAACCGCGATAAAAATATCAACTAAACCTTGTGCCTTACTGTGAGTGCGATTGCTGATGGTAAGCTGTGCAATACCTGCATTTAATAGCGGCAGAATGCAACCGCGTGCGGCGCCGCCTGCACCGATAAGTAATACTTTTTTATCGTGCAAACTGCCTAAGTTCGCGATGAGATCGGCCACCAGCCCTAAGCCATCGGTGTTATCACCGCGAATAGTGCCATCAGGCAATAAAGTTAAGGCATTCACCGCGCCGGCGAGTTTGGCCTCTGGACTGATACTGTCACACAGTGCAAAAGCTTGTTCCTTAAAAGGCACCGTCACATTGGCACCTTTGCCACCCGCGTTGAAAAACGTAGTCAACGAGGCTTCAAAACTATCAATTGGTGCAAGAATGGCTTCGTAAGCCAATGACTCTTGGGTGAACGCAGCAAACTGACCATGGATGAACGGTGATTTACTGTGGCGAATAGGGTTGCCGAACACTGCGTATCTGTCTGTCATAGCGATATTAAACTTTCAGTTTGATGGCTTTGCAGTCTACCGCGCTTTTAGGTCCACGCAAGCCGAATTATGCTCAACTGAATTTCACACTATGTTTCACGCTATAATGCGCCATCGGCTCAATGCACTCTATTCAGTGAACGACTATACCAATGAACTGGCTTAAGAAAATTTTTAGTAAACACACTCAAACTCCAACAGAGGATGATCGCGATCCGAATCAATCTAATGCCTATGACTTAATTGGTGGCGAAAAGGTACTCCGTGCTATTGCTCAATGCTTTTATCAGAAGATGGCAAGTTCGGAAGAAACAACAACCTTGTTTGCTATTCATAGAGCGCCAATTGCGGAATCAGAACAAAAGCTGTTTGAATTTTTAAGTGGATGGCTTGGCGGGCCGCAACTCTATCAGCAAAAACATGGCCATCCAGCATTGCGAGCACGACACATGCATTTCGCCGTTGATGAGGCGATGCGTGACCAATGGTTGTTGTGTATGAAGTTTGCGATTGAAGAGAACATTAAAAAGCCAGAACATCGAGCCGCCATTTATGAGGCGATTTCAACTCTGGCTGATCATATGCGTAATTAATAATAATGTGGATGTGGCGTCCACTTTTTAAGATTAACGACTAAACCCAGTCGCGAGGCTTGAGATAGTTATCATACAAGTCAGCCTCTGGGCTGCCAGCCTCTGGGGTGTAAGCATATTGCCAACGCACTAATGGTGGTAATGACATTAAAATTGACTCAGTACGGCCACCCGTCTGCAACCCAAACAAGGTACCTCGATCGTACACTAAATTGAACTCAACATAGCGACCACGGCGATACAATTGGAACTGACGCTCACGCTCACCAAAGTCAATATCTTTACGACGCTCAACAATCGGCGCATAGGCCGTTAAAAAGCCATTACCTACCGCTTGCATAAAGCTAAAGCTCTTATCAAATCCTTCTTGATTCAAGTCATCAAAAAACAATCCACCCACGCCACGGGTTTCATTACGATGCGGTAGGAAGAAATACTCGTCACACCACTTTTTATACTTGGGATAAACCTCATCGCCGAAGGGCGCGCAAATGTCCTTAGATGTTTGATGCCACTCGCGCACATCTTCCTCAAATGGATAATAAGGTGTTAAGTCAAAACCACCACCAAACCACCACACGGGATCAGCGCCGTCTTTTTGGGCGATGAAGAAACGCACATTAGCGTGAGTTGTTGGGATATAAGGGTTATTAGGATGGATCACTAAAGAAACCCCCATAGCTTCAAAGCTACGACCGGCTAATTCAGGGCGATGAGCTGTAGCAGATGCCGGCATAGCTGCGCCTGTCACATGGGAAAAGTTAACTCCAGCTTGTTCGAACACAGCGCCTTGAGTTAATACTCTGCTGGTGCCGCCACCGCCTTCAGCGCGGGTCCATGAATCGGCAGCAAAGCTTGCTTGGCCATCCAGAGCCTGTAGCCCAGTACAAATTCGATTTTGAAGATCGAGTAAAAAAGCTTTAACTACTGCAACATCTGGCACGCTCATCTTATTATCCTTACTTGTATTGGATCATTGTCCATTTCGTAAAATTTTTCCGCTACGCGCATCAATAATGGTCGATGGCTGACGTTGTACGCCTAATTCGCCTAATACCAGTGCATCAATTTTACCTTCAAAATTGATGAGGATTTCTTCGGCAGCTAATGCAGGTTCTTCACCGGCAAGATTAGCACTGGTCGAAACTAAAGGTTTATTAAGCGCGCGGCATAGGGCTTGTACCTCCGCGTGAGCTGACACCCGCACTGCAATAGAGTCAAATTCACCACAGAGGTATTTTGAAACATGCGCCTTGATTGGCATCACAAAGGTAAAAGGACCTGGCCACTTAGAAAATGCAAATTCGAGCTGCTCAGCCGTTAATTGCGCTTCATCAACATAGGCTAACAGCTGCTGAAAATCACTGGCGACTAAGATCAGTCCTTTTTGCCATGGGCGCTGTTTTACCGCCAATAACTTTTGAATAGCAGTGTCGTTATCAGGGTCGCAACCTAGGCCATAAACCGCCTCGGTTGGATAAGCGATAACGCCACCTTGAAGAATAATGTCTTTTATATCGGATGGGTGTAGCTGCAACATCTTAGGATCACCTTTTGAGTATTGTCGATTTCTACAATCAAGTTCTTGGATAAATTCGAATACTGACCAGCCCATCAACGGTCAGCCGAAGATTATACGCAAGCCAGTTTCATCGGCCAAATAATAAGATGCAGATCACACAATAAACTACAGTGGTCTTTTGTATTTACAGCTTTTTTGCGGACATTCTACGCGCATACCTGCCGCCCCTTTACGCTCAACTAAAATCCCAAAACCACAACTCGGACAATTTTCAGCCACGGGTGGATAATTCACAATAAACTTGCACTTAGGATAAGCGCTACAGGCATAAAAACTCTTTCCAAAACGGCTGGTTCTATGCTCAAGTTTACCCAGTTTGCACTCAGGGCAAGGAATGTCAGGCTGATCGCGCGTTTGATCCTGTTTTTCAATATGCGTGCAGCTAGGATATTGTGTACAACCGATAAAAATACCAAATCGACCAGACTTTACGGCCAGTTCATGCCCGCATGCGGGACACACAGAGCCTTCTATCACTTGCGTTTCAATCGATTCATGTTGTACTAAAGGGCGCACATAATTACAGCTGGGATAGTTATTACAACCGAGAAAACCACCATGCTTACTGTGCTTCACCGATAACTCACTGCCACATTCAGGACAAAGCTCGTATTCTTTTTCCAGTGCGTGTTCGTGGGCACTAAATAATTGTTCATCGATCTTAGACATAATCATTCACCACCTGTCGTAGCGCATTAGGATATCAAGCGCTGTGCCATCAAGAAATTAATGGCATCAAAAAAGGAGGTCTTAGCCTCCCTTCTCTCATAATGCATCTCTTGCAACGATTAAGAATGTAGCCTGCCTTCCGGTTGCTCGAAGATTAAATCTTCCATTTGCTCGTAAGCGGATTCATGACCGGGTGCATTGAATAACACCATCAAGATAACCCACTTCAAATCTTCTAAAATCAGTGTTGGTTCATCCAACTCCATGACTCTATCGATCACCATTTCACGGGTTTCAACATTTAGCACTGTCACTTGCTCTAAAAACAGTAAGAAACCGCGGCACTCAACATCCAGTTTTTCCATTTCGTCTTTTGTATAAATACGAAACGAATGCTGATCATGATTACAAAGATAAGGCTGATCGCCTTCTTGTAATTCAGCTAAGCGCTCTAACCAAGTTAACGCTTTTAAAATCTCGGACTTATGAAATCCAGCGCGAGTGAGTTCTTTGGTTAACTCGTCTTCATCAACGAGTAATTCAACTTCACTGTGAACATAGTTTTCAAATAGATACATGAGGATATCAAACATGGCTAGCTCCTCTTTACTCTGACGTAACCACCGGGTATTGCGATAACCCAACCTTGTAATTCTAGTTCAAGCATTTGTTCTAACACCAGATCTATCGTTTTCCCACTATGTTCAACTACAGCATCAAGGGTTGTAGTTTCATAACCTACACTAGCTAACAGCGACGAAAATGGCAAATCACAAACATCATCCTGCTGTATATGGTGCTGCAGCCTCAATTCTTCAAGGTGAAAAGCGGTTAAACTTGCTAATTCTTCCACTATATCGGCCGCGGTCTCTACAAGTTTTGCGCCATCACGTAATAAATCATGACAACCCTGATGGTAACCACCGAGAATTGAGCCAGGAACGGCAAACACCTCACGCCCTTGCTCCATTGCTAGCCTCGCAGTGATTAAAGAGCCACTTTTACGGCAAGCCTCAACCACGAGAGTGCCAAGAGAAAGACCGCTAATAATGCGGTTTCGTTTCGGAAAATTACCCGCAAACGGCCCAACATCTGGCCAAAACTCGCTAAGTATACAGCCTTGCTGCTGAATATCATGATAAAGCTGCCGATGTTTACGTGGATAAATCGTCTCTATGCCAGTACCCAGCACGGCAATTGTCCGTCCGTGATAATCAACACAGGCTTTATGAGCCGCGCCATCAATCCCCATCGCCATGCCGCTACAGATACTAAATCCCATCGATGACATCTCTGCAGCAAGTTGATAAGCAATCTGTAAACCTCCCGGCGATGCATTACGACTGCCAACAATAGCAAGCGAAGGCAATGCGAGAGCTTCTATACACCCTTTCAAAAACAAGACCGTAGGCGGATCAGTAAGCTGCTTTAAGAGTGGCGGATAGAGCGGATCGGAGAAACAAAGTAAATGATGGTCAGCTGATTGCTGTTGCCATTCAAGGGCGATATCTACTTTTTGATAATCAATAGCAAGGCTCTGGAGCAGATGCTTAGATAAAGGTAGCGCTTCTTTCTCGTGCTCTAACCTTTGCCTAAGATCGTCCACTTCCATGTGCGTTAATAATTGTTGGATCTTAGCGGGTCCCAGCCCAGATACAGCGCCAACAATTAACCAATCGACCAAGTATTCAGAAATTATTGCCCCCTGAAGGCTAAAGACTCTGGTGCGACTAATTTATCGCCAACACGGACAGGGCGCTCAGTCGTGACGATTAATCCTAAACTCACTTTATCGAACACCTTAAATACTAACAATTTACCATGATAGATATCCGGCATTTGAATGGCACGATCAGTAGACGTTGAAGCAATTAAGTTTTCGTAAGCAGTACGTTCGATAACAGGCACCGGCATACCATTTTGGTCGATGACAATCACCTCACCATCACGGAAAATTGAAAACACCACTCCAGGCTCAATACCATCTTCAGTCCCCTTATCAAGATAAACGACATTCAGCTTGCCCGCTTCACGTAAATTCGACTCTGTAGCCAAGACTAAGGCCGGAGCCTTTAACTCTGCAGATTTTGGCGTGAAGTAAGCAGACATTAAAGAATCACTTCCCATCGGTAGCACTCTAAAGCCAGCTTTGGTTTCGCGAAAACTGCTTAATAACTTGATCTTTGAAACCTTGCCGGACTCAATCACCTGTCCAGTCGAAGCTAAAATGGCTTCTTGACCTAACACGTCACCCGATTCTTTATTCAAAAACTCGCGGCCGCGTTCATAAGCACCGTATTTTTGCCCCAGCGGTAGAACGCCATCGATATAAATTACATCACCAACAATGTGATGACGTGATGGGCTTTCACCTGATAGCACCATAGGTTGTTCAGCAAGCCAGTTATTATCAACCACTCGATTTTGAACTAGATATTGCTCTATCAAAGTGAGATCAACAGCTGGTATTGCATTGCTTTTAGCAATAACCCGCCCCTCTGGACTCTTCTTTATATGCGGCTTAGCACTATCACTAGAGGCACCATTACGTACTAATCGAGGTTGACCATCGACAAATACCAGAGTGAGCTGATCGCCAGGGTAGATGAGATGGGGATTAGCTATCTGTGGGTTAACATCCCACAAGCGTGGCCATTTCCAGGGATCATTTAGAAACACAGTGGAAATATCCCAAAGAGTGTCGCCCTTTTTCACTACATATGACTCAGGATATCCCGCTTTTAGCGTGAGAGTATCGGCGGTAACAAACGTACAATTTAAAGTCATTAACGCGATTAAAATTAACCGTTTCATGGGCATTTCCATGTTGTTTGGCTCTTAGTTTGAGCTTTTACTATTATTGATAGGAACTAAAGATTAAAATTAACCCATTAGCATCAGTGAGTATAACTAACTGATAGGTATTTGACAGACTTGTTAAGAGTTTATGTATGACACTATTAAAAGTTTTACAATTTCCCGATGAAAGATTACGGACACAAGCCACACCTATCACTGAGTTTAATGCTGAATTGCAGACTCAAATCGATGATATGTTCGAAACCATGTACCAAGAAAAAGGAATTGGATTAGCTGCAACTCAAGTGGATTACCATAAACAGCTTATTGTTATGGACTTACAAGATGAAGTCGAGCGGCCAAAGGTGTTTATCAACCCTGAGATTATCGCCAGTAGTGGTGACTTCTGCAACGAAGAAGGCTGCCTATCGGTTCCTGGTATTTATGCCAAAGTTGATCGCGCTGAATTTGTTACAGTAAAAGCCTTAGACAGGCACGGTAATGAATTTATTATTGAGGCTGATGAGCTCTTCGCTATCTGTATTCAACACGAAATGGATCACCTCAAAGGTAAATTGTTTGTTGATTATCTATCACCGCTAAAACGTCAGCGGATCAAACAGAAACTTGAAAAAGCGGCCCGATTGGACGCCAAAGAAGCATAGGATTAGATTTGAAACCACTCAACATCATCTTTGCCGGAACACCAGATTTTGCAGCTCGCCACTTACAAGCACTGTTGGACTCACACCATAATGTGATTGGCGTTTATACCCAGCCCGATAGACCTGCAGGTCGCGGCAAGAAGCTAACCGCAAGTCCAGTAAAAGAACTGGCCATAGCCAATAATATCCCTGTTTATCAACCCGGTTCATTACGTAAAGAGCCAGCACAACAACAGCTTGCCGAGCTTAATGCCGATATTATGGTAGTGGTTGCTTACGGTCTAATTCTGCCAAAAGTCGTACTAGATACACCACGTTTAGGCTGTATTAATGTTCACGGTTCTATTTTGCCACGCTGGCGCGGTGCAGCGCCTATTCAGCGCGCACTGTGGGCGGGCGACACTGAAACGGGTGTGACTGTCATGCAAATGGATGTCGGCTTAGACACGGGAGACATGCTGCTTAAAACCTATCTACCAATTGAAGATAGCGACACTTCAGCCAGTCTTTACGAAAAACTGGCGGAACAAGGCCCTGTTGCCCTATTGCAAGCCCTCGAAGGCTTAGCTAACGGTACCTTAACCGCCGAAAAACAAGATGAAGCCTTAGCCAACTACGCTGAAAAACTCAGCAAAGAAGAAGCCAGGCTCGACTGGAATAAATCTGCCAAACAACTTTGGCAAGAGGTCCGAGCCTTTAATCCTTGGCCAGTGAGTTACTTTGAGCACCAAGGCAATACCATTAAGGTGTGGCAAACTCAAGTTAGCGAAACCACCAGCACAGCCGCTCCGGGTACGATTATCAGCGCCAGCAAGAAAGGCATCGACATCGCCACTGCCGATGGCGTGCTAACCCTGCTAAGCATGCAGCTACCGGGGAAAAAACCGCTCAGTGTTGCTGATATTCTCAATGCTCGAGGTGAATGGTTTAGCCCAAATACTCGCCTCGCAAGCGAGGCACAATAGCCATGAACTTGCGCGCGCTGGCAGCTAAAGCCATCTTCGAAGTATTAGAAAAAGGTGTGTCACTGTCAGTGGCACTGCCCGATCAACAAAAGCATCTTGCCAGCGGCAAAGATAAAGCCTTACTCGCTGAGCTTTGCTACGGCGTGATGCGCACTCTGCCACAAATAGAAAAACGCATCAGCGAATGCCTTGAGAAACCCCTCAAAGGTAAACAAAGGATTATCCACCAGCTGTTGATCATTGGGTGTTATCAGCTTTACTTCACTCGCATTCCAAGCCATGCCGCAATTTCAGAAACTGCCGAGGCCTGTCGCCAATTAAAATTTGAAGGCATGGTTAAGGTTGTAAACGGTGTCCTACGCAACATTCAGCGTCAGCTTTCGCCACTAAGCACAGAGTCTGATACGTTAAGTTACAACACACCCGCTTGGTTGATTAAGCGCTTAAAAGAAGCTTATCCCGAGCAGTGGCAAGAAATTATCCAACAGAGTCATGAGCGCCCACCTATGTGGCTGCGTAATAATCGCTTATCCCAGAGCCGTACCGAATACCTCGCCGCCTTAGCCGAACTTGATATTGAAGCGAGCGAAGGCACTAGCGCCGATGCCATTCTCTTGGCCCATCCCAAGGATGTCGCCACCCTGCCACGCTTCCATGACGGTGCGGCATCAGTACAAGATGGCGCAGCGCAATGGGCGGCGACACTGCTTGCCCCACAAGCTAATGAGCTAATACTTGATGCCTGCGCAGCGCCCGGTGGAAAAAGCTGTCATCTACTCGAGCTTGAGCCGAGTATCAAACTCGTCGCCGTCGACTTTGATGCCAAACGCCTCGAGCGCGTGCAACAGAACCTTGACCGCCTATCATTAAAAGCTGAGCTTATACATGGTGATGCGGCCAATATTGACTCATGGTGGCAAGGTGAACAATTTGATCGTATCTTACTGGACGCGCCTTGCTCTGCCACAGGAGTGATTCGCCGTCATCCCGATATCAAGTGGTTACGTAAAAACCATGACATTGAAGAGCTCGCAGGGCTACAACAGCAAATTCTCGATCATTGCTGGAAATGGCTAAAACCGGGCGGTACGCTGCTGTATGCCACTTGCTCGATTTTACCGCAGGAAAATCGCGACCAGATTAGTGCGTTTTTAGAAAGAACGGCAGATGCTAAGCTAGATACATTACCCCAGCAAAATTCGCCACAAGATATAGGTTGGCAAATCACGCCAGGACAAGACAATATGGATGGGTTTTATTATGCCCGTTTATTAAAAGCGACCGATTAGGAAGTAAGCAAGGCCATGAAAATTATCATATTAGGCGCAGGTCAAGTCGGGGGAACCTTGGCAGAAAATTTGGTAGGTGAAAACAATGACATCACCATAGTCGATAATGACAAATCCAGATTACGCGCCCTGCAAGATAAATACGACCTTCGCGTTGTAACAGGCCACGCAGCTAACCCTGATGTACTCAGAGAAGCGGGCGCGGAAGATGCCGACATGCTAATCGCCGTCACTAACAGTGATGAATGCAACATGGCCGCCTGCCAGATTGCTTACACCCTTTTTGGTACCCCCACTAAAATTGCCCGAATTCGTTCAGAACCTTATTTGGCAATGCGCGATAAACTGTTTATCGACAGTGAAACGAAAAATAGCGATGGTCGTCCCCGCGGTGGTTTTGTGATCGATGAGTTAATCGCCCCTGAACAGTTAGTGACTGCTTACATTCAACGTCTTGTTGAGTATCCTGGCGCATTGCAAGTGCTCGAATTTGCCGAGGGTCGCCTAAGTTTAGTGGCTGTTCGTGCCTATTATGGTGGCCCGCTGGTGGGTAATGCTTTAGCGGCACTTCGCGAACATATGCCAAATATTGATACCCGGGTCGCGGCAATTTTTCGCCAAGGTCGAGCAATTATGCCCCGCGGCACCACGATTATCGAGGCCGATGACGAAGTCTTCTTCGTTGCTGATAGTCGTCACATTCGCGCAGTCATGAGCGAAATGCAAAAACTCGATAGCACCTACCGCAATATTATGATCGCTGGCGGCGGTAACATAGGATTAGGCTTAGCCAAACGCCTTGAACGTACTCACTCAGTCAAGTTGATTGAGCATAAATATGAGCGGGCAGAAGCCTTATCGGAACAACTCGAAAATACCACCGTATTTTGCGGTGACGCATCAGATCAAGAATTACTGCTTGAAGAACACATAGACCAAACCGACGTATTCATTGCCGTTACCAATGATGATGAAGCCAATATCATGTCGGCTTTATTAGCCAAACGCATGGGCGCAAAAAAAGTCATGGTATTGATCCAGCGCGAAGCCTATGTTGATATCGTGCAAGAAGCGAATATTGATATCGCAATTTCACCACAACAAGCGACGATTTCAGCCCTATTAACCCATATTCGTCAGGGTGATATTTGTAACGTTTATTCGTTACGCCGCGGCGCGGCAGAAGCGATTGAGGCCATTGCCCACGGTGATTCAAGTACGTCAAAAGTGGTTGGTAAAGCCATTGGTGATGTGAAATTACCACCAGGTACTACAATTGGCGCCCTTGTCCGTAATGACGAAGTACTGATGGGCCACGATAAAACAGTGATAGAACAAGGCGATCACGTCATTTTGTTTTTAGTGAATAAAAAATTTGTTGGCGAAGTCGAGAAACTTTTCCAACCCAGTGCTTTTTTCTTTTAAACCTCTAAGCCCTATCCATGCTGAACTTTAGACCGCTATTGTTTATTTTAGGGCTGTTTTTGTCGATGCTGACAGCCTTCATGTTAATTCCACTACTTCTTGCTATATTCAATGGCGAAGAAACCGTGGGCTCTTTCATGCTATCTGCTTTATTAACTGGCATTAGTGCCAGCCTGTGTTTGCATAATGGGCAGAGTAAAACCATCAATCTTAATATTCGCGATATGTTCTTATTGACCAGCTTAACGTGGTTAATCGTCAGTTTATTTGCTGCCATGCCCTTTACCCTTTACCACGGCATTGGTTACACGGATGCTTTCTTTGAAACCATGTCAGGTATCACGACCACCGGCTCTACCGTCCTATCGGGTTTAGATACCATGGATCACAGTATCCTGATTTGGCGCTCTTTATTACAGTGGTTGGGCGGTATCGGCTTTATTGTGATGGCGGTAGCCATTCTGCCTTTTTTAAACGTCGGCGGAATGAGGCTATTTAGAACAGAATCCTCCGATTGGAGCGATAAAGCGGTTCCTCGTACTCAGAGTATGGCTAAGTATCTATTTCTTGTGTATATCACCCTTACCAGTATCTGTTGCGTAGCCTATCATCTTGCGGGCATGACTTGGTTTCAAGCCGTTAACCATGCTATGACTACCCTATCGACTGGCGGTTACTCAACCTCTGATAACTCAATGGCGGCATTTTCAAACTCTGCTCATTGGGTCGGTGTGGTGTTTATGGCTGCGGGTGGCCTGCCGTTACTGATGTTTGTACACAGCATACAGCAAAGAGATGTGCGGATTTGGAACGATGCTCAGGTTAAGGGCTTTCTGTTTTTTCTGACCATAGTGTCTTGCTCTATTGGATTTTGGCTATGGCAAACCCGCGATATCGCATTACTTGATGCATTGCGTTTATCCAGCTTTAACGTGGTTTCAGTGGTGACCACCACAGGTTATGGCTTAACGGATTACGGTGCTTGGGGCGCCTTTGCAAACATTGCTTTTCTATTTTTAATGTTTGTCGGCAGCTGCTCAGGCTCTACCTCTGGCGGGATAAAAATTTTCCGTTTTCAAATTGCTGGCGCTATTATGCGCGAGCAATTAAAACAACAGTGTCATCCGAATGGTATTTTTAGAGAACGCTACAATAACCGCATCATCAGTGAAGATATTGTGCGTTCACTGATCACTTTTGTGCTGTTATTTATGATGGTTATCGTGGGCTTATCAGTGATTTTAGTATTAACGGGACTCGACCCGATGACGAGCTTTACCGGTGCAATCACCGCGGTTACAAACGTAGGCCCAGGTTTAGGCCCTATTATCGGCCCTGCGGGTAACTTTTCGACGCTACCCGATGTGGCTAAATGGGCATTGGCTCTCGGCATGTTACTCGGACGCTTAGAGATATTGACCGTAGCGGTATTATTTCACCCGAGTTTCTGGAAGTATTAATTCTGTAGAGCTTGGATACTAAAAAGGCGCTTAACTTGTTAAGCGCCTTTTCTATTAAGCCTGACTCGTCCTAAATAGCGGTAACGTCGACTAATTCAAGCAGATGATCGGCATAGACCTTCACATCTTCCCAGTCGGTGTAATCGATAACCGACTTAGGATCGGTTGGGCCTTTGGTCATCTTCATAATCAACTGGATCATCCACCGGTCGTACCAAGGCCATGAAGGATAATCCACTTTACCGGCAATAATTTTAAGGTCTGCAGGTGTCCAAGGTGATAGTGTAATAAACTTTTGCAGATATTTATTATTCTCTGGGATGCGCTTTTCAGGGTTTCTCGCCACCACGTTGACGCAAAAGAAACTGTTTGGTAAGGCATCCAAAGCACGTGCATGCTGCTCAATAAATTGAAACACACTTTTATCATAACTGCCGTAGAGTACACAGGCGCCTAAAGCAACGGCTTGATAATCAGACCAGTTAATAGACTTAGCTGCTGCACTGTTGATATCAATGAGATCAACTTGAACTCCACGTAATATTAATTGGTCGGCAATTGCACTGGCTATCTTGGCGGTGTGGCCGCCACGGGTAAAATAAAGCACAAGAACACGTATCATAGGAAATTCCAAATCTACTCAGTTAGTAGGCTATTGTGGCAAGATTACGCGACATAAACCTCTGATAGGATCACAAAGTAGTCGTATCTCATATTCTTAGATGCAAAAATTGAGATCTACATGGCTGAGCAGTATGATTACGTTGACAGATGTGTTCAATTAGAATTATCTAATAAAAAGCGATAAAGTGAGTGACCTTATGCAAAATGATATAGATGTAGCTGCAATGGTAACTAATGCAGAAAGTGCGGCAAAATGGCTCAAAGCTATAGCGAACCCTTATCGCCTAATGATTTTGTGCCTACTACTCGACAAAGAGTTGAGCGTAACTGAGCTTAATGCCACGGTGCCTTTAAGCCAGTCGGCACTATCCCAACATTTAGCAGTATTACGTACTGAAGATTTGGTTGATACCCGTAAGAGCTCGCAAATTGTTTACTATAAGCTCAAGGACGAACAGGTAACTCAAGTAATTTCAATTCTGTATAGCCGCTACTGCGCGGCATAATACGGCAAATCAGTAAAGTTAAGCTCTAGCATTTTATGCCACTGGGGCTTAAATATCGTTAAGCTTGGCTAAACCGGTTACCAAAAGCGTCAACCTTATCCCAATCAGTAAACTCGAAGGTGCCCGAGATATCAGTAGGGCCTTTTGTCACCCACATGATGAAACGTATCATAGTTCTATCGAATAAACCGTATTTAGGATAATCAATTTTACCCGCAAATACTTCTAACAGCTGTGGTTGCCATAATGATAATTGCAGAAATTTTTGCATGTAAGGGTTAGTTTCTGGTGTATTTTTTAACGGTTTGCGCGCCACAACATTAACGGTAAAAAAACCATTAACCTTAGTATTTAATACTGCATGGTGGCGATTTACAAACTGGTAAAGCGCCGGTCTATGCTTACCATAACGAATGCTGGCACCAATCAATACTTTGTCAAAATCAACCAAGTTCAAAGCTTCAGCCTGTTCTAATGTAACTAACGAAACTTGTTCACCAGCTTGCTCAGCAATGAGCTTCATTTTTTGGCAAATAGCTAAGGTTTGGCCATCTATTGTTGAATAGATTATTAATGTTTGCATGATTAGTTCTTCCAAAAAGTTGGCGTAAACAAAATGAGTAAAGTAAAGACTTCTAATCGCCCAAAAAGCATAGCAATCAAGAGTACCCATTTAGCGCCATCACCAATACTGGCATAGTTGCTGGCAACGGCGCCTAAACCTGGGCCTAAGTTATTAAGGCATGCTGCTGTCGCGCTAAAAGCGGTAATATCATCAAGCCCTAGCGCCATCAGAGCGAGCATAGATACAACAAAAACAAGGGCATAAGCTGAAAAGAACCCCCACACTGCATCAATAACGCGATCAGATAGCACTTTAGAACCAATACGAATCGAAAACATCGCTTTAGGATGGACTAAACGTTTTAACTCACGGGAGCCTTGCAATAATAATAGAATAATACGGATAACTTTAATGCCGCCAGCAGTAGAGCCACCACAGCCGCCAATAAAACTTGAAAAAATCAATAGGATGGGTAAAAAGAGTGGCCATAAATGGAAGCTTTCACTACCAAATCCTGCGGTAGTCGCCACCGATACCACCTGAAATAACGCATGATCGAGTGTTTCTTCAGGTGTATCGTAAATGCCAGACTGGTAAAGGGTTACAAAACAGATCGCCGTCAAGGTAAACTGAATCGCCACCAGCATTTTAAATTCAGTATCTTTAAAATATACTTTTACGTTGATACCTCTGCGGGAAAACGCCGCAAAATGCACACTAAAATTGACGGCTGAAACGATTAAAAAGAACGCACAAATAAGATTAATCGCAGGGCTATCAAAATAGCCCATACTGGTATCATGGGTAGAGAATCCGCCAATCGCAATCGTCGAAAATGAGTGACAAACCGCATCAAAAAGACTCATACCCGCCAACCAATAAGCGCTTGCACAAACAACGGTAAGGAATAAATAAATATACCACAGTGCCTTAGCTGTTTCGGCAATACGCGGGGTCATTTTATTATCTTTCACCGGTCCAGGAATTTCTGCCCGATATAGCTGCATTCCTCCAATCCCTAGTACAGGTAAAATAGCTACGGCTAATACGATAATCCCCATACCACCGAGCCATTGCAGCAAATGTCGATAAAATAAGATGGCTTTAGGTAGGGAATCAAGCCCTTCGATAACGGTTGCACCAGTGGTGGTTAATGCCGAAAAAGATTCGAAGAAACTATCCGTCCAGCTAAGATCTGGCTCGCTAGAGAATATAAAAGGTAATGCACCAATCGACCCCAGTACGGTCCAAAATAGAACAACAATAAGAAACCCCTCTCGGGTTCGTAACTCTTCTTTACAGCGACGATTAGGATACCAAAGCCAGAAACCAATAAACAAACTGACAAAAAAGGCTTGCACAAATGCTGTACCACCACCATCGTTGTACCATACGGCAATTAGTGCTGGGGGCAACATAGTGATGGAAAACAAGCCGACTAATAGGCCTATAATTCTTATTATTGTTTTATATTGCATTACGCGAGTTCAATTATTCCATAGGCTGCAAAGGTATTTTCAGCATTTAAGCTATTTTGGCATAGTTTACGCAGGCATCACAGCTCAAACTCAGGCAGCAAACTTCCCTGGCTAAGTGTTGCCAGCAACTCACAAAGTAATGCTTGTTGCTGCCGTCCGATTTCAAACTCAATATCAACAGCCTCAGTAAATTGCTTATCAATAATCACCGCATCTACTTGCTGTAAGACATGCTCAACGTCGCGCAGCTGCGCATAATCACAATGCAACTTGGCGGGATAACGTAACTGTTTTAGTCGCGTCGGCAATTGAACCAAACCTTGCCTTAAGCCCGACGTATAAGCCCGAACCAGTCCACCTACGCCTAGCTTAGTACCGCCATAATAACGCACCACAACAGCACCCACTTCGCCGATATTCGCCCCTTGCAACACAGCTAACATAGGGCGACCAGCACTGCCGGCAGGTTCGCCGTCATCACTCGAACCAATCAAGACGCTATCATCCGGTGCGCCAGCCACAAAAGCTGAGCAATAATGGCTTGCGCCGGGATAGTCACGCTTTATGTCAGTGAGTACTAACTTAAATTTATCAAAGCTATCGCAATGAAACAGAAAAGAGATAAAGCGGCTATGCTTTATCTCTTCTTCGACCACGATATCTTCACAGGGAACGCTATAACTTTCGAGCACATATCCGCCCTAACGCTTACCGATGATCAAGTCAAACCGAATTCACGAGTCATATTCTCGTTCCTATCTTGATGTACTATGACGTTATCCTCAATACGAATACCGCCAAAAGGCCTTAACTCATCCACGGTTTTCCAGTTAATCTGCTGGCTACGATCATCTTGTTTTAGCTCATTAAGCAAGGTATCGATGGTGTATAAACCTGGTTCCATCGTCAGCACTTGGTTTGGCGCTAAAACTCTAGTACAACGCAGAAACGGATGAGCCGCTGGCGCAGCAATATGAGTACCGCGTTCATCGTGGGAGAAGCCGCCAACATCATGCACTTGCAGACCCAACATGTGACCTAAACCATGGGGGAAAAAAGCACTGGTAATGCCCTGTTCGACCAAGCCTTGGATATCACCAGTGGCGAGATCAAAATCCAGCAGCATTTGCGCGATTTTAGCGTGGGTAGCCAAATGCAAATCTGGATAACGCACCCCTGGGCGCATCATGTCGATGAGCTCTAGCTGTGCTTTATTCATTGCCGCGATCAACTCATCAAAACGATTCTTCTCAAATGCATAGGTACGAGTGATATCAGAGGCGTAACCAAAGTAATTTGCTCCCGCATCGATTAAAAATGACAAACGACGCGTAGGATTTTGATTTTCTAATGCGGTGTAATGCAAAATAGCTGCATTTTGGTTGAGGGCGATAATATTACCATAGGGTACTTCGTTCTCGCCCTGACCGACTGCAGATAAATAGTGCTGCTGAATTTCGAACTCACTCGCACCATTATAAAAAGCATTTTTAGCCGCTAAATGCCCCTGCACTGCGATGTGGTTAGCGCGGCGCATACATTCCAGTTCATATTCGGTTTTGGTACTTCTGTGATAATGCAAATAACTCATTACTGCATCGGGGTTACGGCTAGTAAATCCCAATACTTCAGCCACATCTAAATGTTCCCCCAGATACGCCCAATTCGCGATATCTGTTGGTAATAATTCGGCGACCTTATCGGCCTTAGTTAATAATTTAATATCAAAATGCTCAGTCCAAAACATCTCTGGCACATCAGAAACTTTATGCCAAAAATCAACGGGACGATAAAAAATCAATTGCGGCTTATCGCGGCCATTAACCACTAACCAACAGTTTGGATTGTCCAAAACAGGTAACCACGCCTTGAAGTGCGGATTGGTCTTAAAGGGATAATTAATATCATCCAAAAACATCCGATGGGGCTGACCCGAATGGATCACTAAACCAGAAAAGGCTTCTCGAGATAAAACCTCTGCAACTCGACGATTTAATTCGGCAATATGGGCACGATAGTGATGAGCCAGCTGATCCATTTGTCATCTCCTGCAATGAATAAAAGTTAATAATATGTGCCAGATTTGCTCACATTATCTTAATCTGATCATGAACAACAGATTCACCCAAAACGATAAATTGTTACTCAATCTAAGATGTATAGCCACTAAGTAAGGGACGATAAGCATGTAACTATCTGATTATATTTTAAGTTATATTAAAATATAATATAACTTAAGCTTTGAACTTCTCAGGTAAACAGCTACAAAGACCTATTTATCGGCAAAGTAATCTAATGCATTCTAAGTGTATTGTACTCTGTGCAGTGTATCACAAAGGTGAAAAACCACTCTAGCTGGCAACAAATTAAACAGTCGTTTAAATTGAGTGTTGTAATTTTTCGAATTTCAAAGCACACTGACATACAACTGGTCAAATGATGGCCGAAGCTGCTGTGAGATAGAGAGTTGTACTAATCACCAACACATAATGGTGGGTATTACTTTTAAGCCAAAAGGAAGCAAGCAATGATCTACCAAAGTCCTACAATTCAAGTTGAGTTACTCGAGGATAATATTGCCAAGCTGTGCTTTAACGCACCCGGTTCGGTGAATAAATTCGATAGAGAAACCCTCGCCTCGCTCGATGCAGCATTAGATAGCATCAAGCAAGATTCTAATATCAAAGCATTAGTGCTGACCTCAAGTAAAGACACCTTTATTGTAGGTGCCGATATTACCGAGTTTTTAGGTTTATTTTCGCAAGATGACGCAGTTCTGCTCTCTTGGGTTGAACAAGCTAACGCTGTATTTAATAAACTCGAAGATTTGCCTTTCCCAACAGCATCAGCAATCAAAGGCTTTGCCTTAGGTGGCGGCTGTGAAACTGTTTTGGCAACCGATTTCCGTATCGCAGATACCACAGCCAAAATCGGTTTACCTGAAACTAAACTCGGCATCATCCCAGGTTTTGGTGGCACGGTTCGTTTGCCACGCGTGATTGGTGCAGATAACGCACTTGAGTGGATAACCACAGGTAAAGACCAACGCGCTGAAGATGCATTAAAAGTCGGTGCTGTCGATGCTGTGGTTGCACCGCAAGTACTAGAAGCCGCTGCGATTCAAATGCTGAAAGATGCGGTTGCTGAGAAGCTAGATTGGCAAGCACGACGTAAGCGTAAGCTATCGCCGCTCACGCTGCCAAGACTTGAAGCTATGATGTCATTTACTACTGCTAAAGGCATGGTGTTTGCGGTTGCGGGTAAACACTACCCTGCACCAATGGCAGCCGTTAGCGTGATTGAGCAGGCATCAACTAAAGGCCGCACTGAAGCATTACAAATCGAACATCAAGCCTTTATCAAGTTAGCTAAAACTGACGTAGCTAAAGCACTTATTGGTATTTTCCTTAATGATCAATTTGTTAAAGGAAAAGCGAAAAAAGCAGGTAAGTTAGCCAAAGCAGTAAACAATGCGGCCGTATTAGGCGCAGGCATTATGGGCGGCGGCATCGCCTACCAAAGTGCCAGCAAAGGTACACCAATTGTCATGAAAGACATTGCCCAGCCAGCATTAGATTTAGGCCTCAATGAAGCCGCTAAACTACTGACGGCGCAAGTTGCCCGTGGCCGCTCAACGCCTGAAAAAATGGCTAAAGTACTGAACAACATTACGCCTTCATTAGATTATGCTGCGGTCAAACACAGTGATATCGTCGTAGAAGCCGTTGTTGAGCATCCAAAAGTTAAAGCACAGGTTTTAGCCGAAGTTGAAGGTTATGTGAGTGAAGATACGATTATCGCATCAAATACCTCAACGATTTCAATCAACTTGCTCGCTAAGAGCATGAAAAAACCTGAGCGTTTCTGCGGTATGCATTTCTTCAACCCAGTGCACAAAATGCCATTAGTTGAAGTCATCCGCGGCGAGCATAGCTCTGAAGAAACTATCGCTTCAGTTGTGGCTTACGCCAGCAAAATGGGCAAAACACCCATAGTAGTTAACGATTGCCCTGGTTTCTTTGTTAACCGTGTACTTTTCCCTTACTTTGCCGGCTTTAATGGCTTACTTGCCGATGGTGGTGACTTTGCCGCTATCGACAAAGTGATGGAAAAACAATTCGGCTGGCCAATGGGCCCAGCTTACCTGCTTGATGTAGTAGGTTTAGACACAGGTCATCATGCTCAAGCAGTTATGGCCGAAGGTTTCCCTGACCGTATGGGTAAATCTGGTACTGACGCCATTGATGTGATGTTTGACAATAAACGTCTTGGCCAGAAAAACGGTAAAGGTTTCTATGTCTATTCAGTCGATAGCCGTGGTAAGCCAAAGAAAGATGTCGATCCAGCGAGCTACGGCCTATTGAAAGATGCCTTTGGCGAGTTAAAAGCCTTTGAAGCTGATGACATTATTGCCCGTACTATGATCCCGATGATCATCGAAACCGTGCGCTGTTTAGAAGAAGGTATTGTCGCATCGCCTGCCGAAGCGGATATGGGCCTAGTTTATGGTTTAGGCTTTCCACCATTTAGAGGCGGCGTATTCCGTTATTTGGATACCATGGGTGTCGCAAACTTTGTGGCCTTAGCCGATAAATACGCTCACTTGGGCGGCCTGTATCAAGTCACAGATGCGATGCGTGCAAAAGCCACCAATAACGGTAGCTACTACCAAGCCTAATTAGCGGGAAAGGAATTTAATCATGAAACAAGCTGTTATCGTAGACTGTATTCGTACTCCTATGGGCCGTTCTAAAGCAGGCGTATTTCGTAATGTGCGTGCAGAGACTCTGTCTGCCGAATTAATGAAAGGTCTGCTGCTGCGTAATCCGCAACTCGACCCAAACCTGATTGAAGACGTGATTTGGGGTTGCGTGCAACAAACCCTAGAGCAAGGCTTCAACATCGCCCGTAACGCTTCGCTATTAGCGGGCATTCCAAAGACTGCTGGCGCTGTGACGGTTAACCGTTTATGCGGATCGTCAATGGATGCAATCCATCAAGCGGCACGTGCAATTATGACTGGTATGGGCGACACCTTTATTATTGGTGGTGTTGAACACATGGGCCACGTACCAATGAGCCATGGGGTCGACTTCCACCCAGGTCTTGCCAAGAACGTGGCAAAAGCCTCTGGCATGATGGGTTTAACGGCTGAAATGCTAGGTAAACTTCACGGTATTACCCGTGAGCAGCAAGATGCTTTTGCAGTACGTTCACATC
Organism: Shewanella morhuae; assembly: GCF_003028295.1. Lineage (NCBI taxonomy): Bacteria > Pseudomonadati > Pseudomonadota > Gammaproteobacteria > Alteromonadales > Shewanellaceae > Shewanella > Shewanella morhuae. The sequence goes on from NZ_PYSG01000003.1 coordinate 328,410, forward strand.
AACGTGCCTATGCTGCGACTGTAGAAGGCCGCTTTGCCAAGGAAATCTATGGCATTGAAGGTCACGATGCTAACGGCGCCTTAATTAAAGTACTGCAAGACGAAGTAATCCGCCCAGAAACCACAATGGAATCTCTGGCGGCACTGCGCCCAGTATTTGACCCGGTAAATGGTACTGTAACAGCGGGTACTTCTTCTGCATTGTCTGATGGCGCTTCAGCTATGCTGATCATGGAAGAATCTAAAGCACGCGCACTTGGCTTGCCAATTCGTGCACGTATTCGCTCTATGGCGGTTGCAGGTTGTGATGCGGCGATTATGGGCTATGGTCCAGTTCCTGCCACGCAAAAAGCACTGGCTCGCGCCGGTATTACCGTTGCAGATTTAGATGTGATTGAACTTAACGAAGCATTTGCAGCGCAGTCTTTACCTTGTGTAAAAGATTTAGGCCTAGCAGATGTGGTTGACGACAAAATCAACCTCAACGGCGGCGCGATTGCACTAGGTCATCCATTGGGCTGTTCAGGCGCACGTATCTCTACGACGCTGATCAACTTGATGGAAGACAAAGACGCGACCTTAGGTTTAGCAACTATGTGTATTGGTTTAGGCCAAGGTATCGCAACAGTATTCGAACGCGTTTAATTTATTGTTCGAATCATTAAAGCCGGAACACATGTTCCGGCTTTTTTATATTAAAAATTAGCTATCACTCTATTTACAGCCGTTGTACATAACAGAATCTATAAATGTTCCACGTGAAACATTTAATATCTCACATGAATAATGACTCCCAATGATACCCCAGAACAACTCACAAATTTAAATCATCAACTTGGTTTATCATGGGTGCTGGAGTAACATTAGCTCATTCTGCTTAAACGTTCAGTAGAGGTAATATGAACGACGCTTTCTCAACCGCACAGCATAAACTCGACGCCCTTGGCTTACGCTGCCCAGAACCCGTAATGATGGTACGTAAAACAGTAAGACAAATGGCAGCTGGTGAGACACTACTGATCATTGCTGATGATCCTGCAACAACGCGCGATATTCCAAGTTTTTGTGAGTTTATGGATCACACTCTTATCGCCAGTAAAACAACGCAAACACCCTATCAATATTTGATCAAAAAAGGCCTTTAAGTCGTATAGCAATACAATAACTCTAATCTACTGTGGGAGCATAAAGTTATGCCAAAACTGTTGGGTATTGCCTATAAGACTACAAGGCGCGGCACTATGAACGAAGTTTTCTGCGCTAACGTCACCCAATTGAAAGGTGTAGAGAACGATATCTTTGGCCGTCCAGGTAAGCGCCAAGTAACGATTATCTCCCAGCAACAGTGGCTACAGGCATGCCAGAGTATTCAGGCTGATTTACCCTGGATAACTCGCAGAGCAAACTTGCTTATTGATGGTCTGATGTTTAACCGTGCAGACGTAGGTAAACATTTACTGATCGGTGAGTTACGCTTAGAAATTACCGGCGAGACTGATCCCTGCCAAAAGATAGAAATAGCTCATACTGGCTTAGAAGCGGCGTTGAGCCCAGATTGGCGCGGCGGTGTAACCTGCCGAGTTATACATAATGGTATGATCCACCTCGGTGACGACGTCGAAATATTGATAGTCACCATCTAAATCCCGTCTCTTATCTTAAACTCCTTCAGCTCGCTAAACACAAACGCTTTGTTTGCTGCTTTATTTTACCCACGACATGCCCTCAGTCATCACTTGAAACAGTATTTACGTTCTCCTTCTTAGCTATTTATGCGATAACTAGGTTAAACATTAACAAAACTTAATTTTGCGATAAATACAATTTGAGTAGTCCATAAGAACGAGAACAGGAAGTGACATGTTTAAACCTAAACTTACCCCGCTTTACATCGCCCTCACTCTAGGGATAAATACCTTCGTAGTAAATGCCGCAGACACTAAAGAATCAACATGGAATGTTAACGCACCAGCAAATTCCCCCTTACAACAAGTCAATATTGATGTGAATGAGGGAACATGGATGAACCTCAGTGTCAGCCCAGACGGTAAACATATCGTCTTTGACCTACTCGGAGACATTTATCAAATTCCTGTCAATGGAGGTGAGGCTAAGCCATTAGCACGGGGAATTGCTTGGCAGATGCAGCCCATCTATAGCCCAGATGGCAAGCACATTGCATTTACTTCAGATGCCGATGGCGGAGATAATATTTGGATAATGGATGCCGATGGCAGCAATCCACGAACCGTCACCCAGGAAACGTTCAGACTATTAAACAGCCCAGCTTGGAGCCCTGATTCTCAGTATCTTGTTGCCCGTAAGCATTTTACCGCTAGTCGCAGTTTAGGCGCTGGCGAAGTATGGCTCTACCACGTCGCAGGTGGAGAAGGCATTAAACTAACCGAACGCCCTAATGAAGAGAAGGATTTAGGTGAACCGGCATATTCGCCTGATGGCCGTTATATCTACTTTAGCCAGGATGATACGCCTGGTAAGTCCTTCCACTACTCAAAGGACTCGGTAAATGGCATCTATAAAATTAAACGCTATGATACTCAAAGCGGTGATATCGAAATACTAATTGAAGGTACCGGTGGTGCAATTAGACCAACACCGAGCCCTGACGGTACTAAGCTTGCCTATATCAAGCGGGATGATTTTCAATCAGCGCTTTATTTGCTAGATCTAAAGTCTGGCGAAAGCACTAAACTGTTTGGCGAGCTAGACCGCGATATGCAAGAAACTTGGGCAATTCATGGTGTCTACCCAACAATGGCGTGGACTCAAGATAATAAGGATATTTTCTTCTGGGCGAAGGGAAAGATTAACCGCTTAAATATTGCTAATAAAACAGTTACTCATATTCCATTTAATGTAAAAACCGAGTTAGCAGTTCAGCCCTCAGTGCGTTTTAAGCAAAATATAGATAACGATGTTTTTGATGTGAAAATGTTGCGTATGGCGCAGGTATCCCCAGATGGCAATAAGGTGGTATTCGAAGCACTGGGTAAAATTTGGTTAAAATCATTACCAGACGGAAAAATGTCACGTTTAACTGAACTCAGCAACGGGATTGAAGAACTGTATCCACAATGGTCCCGTGATGGTAAAAATATTGTTTTCACCACTTGGAACGACCAAGACCAAGGGACAGTTCAAGTGATTAGCGCTAACGGTGGTAAGCCTAAGCAACTCACGTCTGACCCAGGAAAGTATGTCGAAGCCACCTTTTCCCCCAATGGCGAACTTGTGGTGTATCGCAAAGCTCAAGGCGGTAACCTTACACCTCGAACTTGGTCGCAGGAACCAGGACTATATAAGGTCGATATCAAAGGTAAAAACAATAAAAAAATCAGCACTGATGGCTACCAAGCACAATTTGGTGCCAATGCCGAACGTATCTTTTTTATGGATAGCAGCGAAGATGAAACACCACAGTTAGCCTCCATCAACTTAGATGGCTTCGATAAGCGGGTTCATTACAGTAGCAAACATGCGACTGAGTTTAGAGTTTCACCCGATGGTGAACAACTCGCGTTCGCTGAACGCTTTAAGGTATGGGTGACTCCTTTTGCCAAGCACGGCGAGACTGTTGAGATTAGCCCCAATGCCAGTAACCTACCCGTTAGTCAATTAAGCGTCCGCGCCGGTGAAAGTATCAGCTGGAATAGTAAGAGTGATCAACTGTATTGGACACTCGGCCCTGAGCTTTATCAAGCTAAGGTTGATACTCAATATCTCAACAAAGATCAAAAAGCCCAACCAAACATTATTAATTTAGGCTTTACCGAAAATGCAGATGTTCCACGTGGAACAATCGCCTTCGTCGGTGGCAAAGTGATTACCATGGAAAACGACCAAGTCATTGATAATGGCGTGGTCATAGTCAAAGACAATCATATTGTCGCCGTTGGTGATACCAATATTACCATTCCTAAAGATGCGCAGATTATCGATATCAAAGGTAAATCAATCATGCCGGGGCTATTCGATGCTCATGCCCATGGACCACAGGCGGATGATGAAATTGTGCCACAGCAAAACTGGGCATTATATTCAGCCCTTTCCTTGGGTGTCACCACTATTCACGATCCATCGAATGATACCTCTGAGATTTTTGCCGCTTCCGAACAACAAAAAGCAGGACATATCGTCGGCCCGCGTATTTTCTCTACTGGTACTATTTTATATGGCGCCAATGCACCGGGGTATACGTCGCACATCGACTCACTTGATGATGCCAAGTTTCACCTTGAGCGCCTTAAAAAAGTCGGCGCGTTTAGCGTAAAAAGTTACAACCAACCACGCCGTAATCAGAGGCAGCAAGTGATTGCTGCCGCACGTGAACTCAAAATGATGGTTGTTCCTGAAGGTGGCAGTTTGTTGCAACACAATCTCACTATGGTCGCTGATGGCCATACTACGGTTGAGCATTCTCTACCCGTTGCGACAATTTATGATGATATCAAACAATTCTGGAGCCAAACTAAAGTCGGTTACACGCCAACCTTAGTCGTCGCTTACGGAGGCATTTCTGGAGAAAACTATTGGTATGATAAAACCGATGTATGGGCACATCCGCGCCTATCCATGTATGTGCCAGCAGATATTTTACAAGCTCGATCAATGCGACGCCCACATGCGCCCGATAGCCATTACAATCATTTCAACGTAGCTAAAGTTGCAAATGAACTCAATAAGGTCGGTGTTCATCCCAATATAGGTGCCCATGGACAGCGGGAAGGTTTAGCAGCACATTGGGAAATGTGGATGTTTGCCCAAGGCGGCATGAGCAATATGGAGGTACTTAAAGCTGCCACTATTAATCCAGCAACAACTTTTGGTATGGAACATCAACTTGGGTCTATTAAACAAGGTAAGCTCGCAGACTTGATCGTGATTGATGGTGACCCACTCGCTGATATACACGTCACTGACAGAGTCAGTTATACCATGGTCAACGGCAAGCTTTTTAACGCTGAGACAATGAATGAGCTTAATGGGGATAAAGAAAAACGTCAGCCGTTTTTCTTTGAGAAAATCTAAGTTAATTCTAAAAGGCTAAAATTGCAGAATAGTTTGTTGCTGTAACTATTTTGGCCAGCAATACATAACCTTAAAAATCAAAAGGCATGTTCCACGTGGAACATGCCTTTTTGTCTCTGGATTTTAAATAGCACTGTGGTGCGTATGGCCGTCAAAAAATCAGCCAATAAAGTGATTAATGCTTCTCAAGATTATGCGTAAGTTAACTGAGTTCAACACATGCCTGATACGAAATACAATCGACTAGGTGATCGTTCACCATACCTACCGCCTGCATAAAGGCATAACAAATTGTTGGGCCGACAAAATTAAAGCCCTGCTTCTTTAATGCTTTAGACATAGCTTCTGATTCTGCTGTCTGTGTCGGAATCTGCGACATTGATGTGAATTGATTAACTATGGGTTTGCCACCAACAAAACTCCATAAAAATTCAGAGAAATCCTTTCCATCCGCTGTATAAGCTAAATAACCTTTAGCATTCTTGATGATAGAATTCACCTTTAAGCGATTGCGTACTATGCCAGCGTTTAACATTAACTCTTCAACTTTCGCTTCATCAAAAGTCGCAATCACTTCAGGCTCAAAATTGGCAAAGGCTTGTTCATAGTTTTGTTGTTTCTTCAGGATAGTGATCCAAGATAATCCGGCCTGCTGCCCATCTAAACATAACTTGGCAAATAGCTCCCGAGGATCTCGAACCGGTCGCCCCCACACTTTGTCGTGGTATTCCCTATATAAGGGATCATCACTTACCCAGCCGCAGCGGATCTCATCCATCTCACATCCCCTATTGTTTTAATTAAGAAGGTAGAAAATAACCTACATAAGCAGATATCTACAAGGTATAATCGAAACCATTTTCTATTCAGGCTGACGGCAGTAGACAAGTAGACATGACGACAAAACACGACGTAAAAACATTCCAGGGTTTCATTCTCACCCTGCAAGAATATTGGGCACAGCAAGGCTGTGCAATCGTTCAACCTCTAGATATGGAAGTCGGCGCGGGTACATTCCACCCACAAACTTTCTTGCGTTCTTTAGGGCCAGAACCTATGAGCAGTGCCTATGTGCAGCCATCGCGCCGCCCTACAGACGGTCGTTACGGTGAAAACCCTAACCGTTTACAGCACTACTACCAATTCCAAGTCGTGTTGAAGCCTTCTCCTGACAATATCCAAGAACTCTATTTAGGCTCACTGCAAGCATTGGGTATTGATACTCAAATCCATGACATCCGCTTTGTAGAAGATAACTGGGAATCTCCAACGCTAGGCGCTTGGGGCTTAGGCTGGGAAATATGGCTCAACGGTATGGAAGTGACTCAATTTACTTACTTTCAACAGGTTGGCGGCATCGAATGTAGTCCGGTCACAGGTGAAATCACCTATGGTCTTGAACGTCTAGCCATGTATATTCAAGGTGTTGATAGTGTTTATGATCTCGTTTGGACCGATGGTCCGCTGGGGCGCATCACCTATGGTGATGTATTCCATCAAAACGAAGTCGAGCAATCGACCTATAACTTTGAGCACGCCGACGTAGATTTTATGTTTACCTTATTCGATCAGTGCGAAAAAATGTGTCAGCATTTATTGTCACTGGAAAAACCGTTACCTCTACCCGCCTATGAGCAAGTAATGAAAGCCTCACACGCCTTCAACCTACTCGATGCTCGCCACGCCATTTCAGTTACCGAGCGCCAACGCTACATCTTACGCGTTCGAACTATGGCAAAAGCGGTCGCTGAATCTTATTATCAGGCACGCGAAGCACTTGGCTTCCCAATGTGTAAGTAGAGGTAAAAACATGAATTTTGAAAACTTACTCATAGAGTTAGGCACGGAAGAATTACCACCTAAATCATTACGTAAACTAGCTGAATCATTTTTAGCTAACTTTACCGAAGAACTCACCAAAGCCGATTTAGCGTTTAGCTCAGCCGTTTGGTACGCAACGCCACGTCGTCTGGCGATTAACATCACTGAACTTGCCCTTGCACAAGCCGACAAAGTGGTTGAAAAACGCGGCCCCGCTGTGAGTTCTGCCTTTGATGCTGAAGGTAAACCGACTAAAGCCGCTGAAGGTTGGGCACGTGGCAATGGCATTACCGTTGAGCAAGCCGAGCGTTTAGCTACAGATAAAGGCGAATGGTTAGTCCATAACGCCAAAGTAGAAGGCGTTGAAACCAAAAGTTTAATTGCAGCTATGGCGCAGCGTGCACTCGATAAACTGCCTATTCCTAAGCCAATGCGCTGGGGTAATAATAAAACCCAATTTATCCGCCCTGTCCATACTGCCACTATGTTGTTAGGCAGTGAGTTGATTGAAGGTGAATTATTAGGTATTAAATCGGCACGTACCATTCGCGGTCACCGCTTTATGGGTCTCAAGCAGTTTGAATTAGCGCATGCTGATAACTACCTTACTGAGCTAAAAGAAAAAGGTAAAGTCATCGCCGATTATGAAAGCCGTAAAACGTTAATCAAAGCTGATGCCGAAAAAGCCGCTGCTAAGATTGGTGGCGCAGCCGATATCGAAGAAAACCTGCTTGAAGAAGTGACCTCTTTAGTTGAATGGCCGGTGGTATTAACCGCAAGCTTTGAAGATAAGTTTTTGGCCGTACCGTCTGAAGCTTTGGTCTACACCATGAAGGGCGATCAGAAATACTTCCCTGTTTTTGATGCTGCGGGTAAATTGCTACCCAACTTTATCTTTGTAACCAACATAGAATCTAAAGACCCAGCACAAATTATCTCTGGTAATGAAAAAGTTGTCCGTCCACGTTTAGCCGATGCCGAATTCTTCTTTAATACCGATAAAAAGCACACTCTAGAATCGCGCCTGCCAAGCCTTGAAACCGTATTATTTCAAAAGCAATTAGGCACATTAAAAGATAAAGTTAACCGTATCAGCGCCCTAGCCGCTTATATTGCGGAGCAAACTGGCGTTAATACCGTTGATGCAGCCCGTGCAGGTTTATTATCTAAAACCGATTTAATGACCAATATGGTAATGGAGTTTACCGACACTCAAGGCACTATGGGTATGCATTACGCCCGCCTTGATGGTGAAACTGAAGCCGTTGCTTTAGCACAGGAAGAGCAATACAAGCCTAAGTTCTCTGGTGATACAGTACCAACAGCGGGCGTATCTTGCGCCGTCGCATTAGCAGATAAGCTTGATACATTAGTCGGTATCTTTGGCATTGGCCAAGCACCTAAAGGCGCAGCGGATCCATTTGCCCTACGCCGCGCGGCCATTGGCGTACTACGTATCATAGTTGAAAATAAGTTACCGCTTGATTTGGTTGACCTTATTACTAAAGCACAAGCACTACACGGCACTAACTTAAGCAACGCCAATGCAAGCGACGAAGTGTTAGAGTTTTTAATGGCACGTTTTCGTGCTTGGTATCAAGATAAAGGCATAGGTGTTGATGTGATCTTAGCCGTGCTTTCACGTCGTCCAACACGCCCTGCTGATTTTGATAGTCGTGTCAATGCGGTATCTCATTTTAAAGGCCTAGAAGCTTCTAGCGCACTTGCGGCAGCGAACAAACGTGTATCTAATATTCTCGCTAAGGTTGAAGGGACTTTACCGACAACCATCAATGCGAATTTATTAACCGAAGTCGCAGAACAAGCATTAGCAGCCAAATTAAACGAGCTGCAACCACAGTTAGCACCATTATTTGCCAATGCCGATTACCAGCAAGCATTAACTCTGTTGGCAGGCCTACGTGAAAGCGTAGATAAGTTCTTCGAAGATGTAATGGTTATGGCAGATGATGATGCTTTGAAAAACAATCGCTTAGCTTTATTAAATAACCTACGAGAGCAGTTCTTGCACGTAGCAGATATTTCACTACTGCAATAACGATACGGTACTTACGCTTTATAAAAACGCGCTAACTAGCGCGTTTTTTTATTGTCCCGATTTTATTTAGCCCTTAAACGATGCGCCTAATTTAGCTAAACGGTAGGAATCTACATAACCTGAATTAGGGATAATGAGTATCGAAAAATCTACATTTAACAAACTAAATCAATGCTATAAATGAGTAGTTTGAAACGAAAAATCTATTTTCCGACTGAATGCGCATATCAAGGCGCTCTGTCTAACCCCATAGCGAGCTATGGTTAGACAGAGCAACGCAGAGAGGCCCGAAAAGATGCCTATTCAGCGGATCTGCTTATACCGAGCTCAGGTTACATAATAAAAATGTGCTAAATAGTAGATATAAAAAGGGAAAGCCTAAGCTTTCCCTTAATTACTAACTTCATCACGCGTCACTTAAAACGCATTACCTAGCTAGCACTATACGTCTAAGTTTGCCACGTTCAACGCGTTAGCTTCGATAAACTCGCGACGTGGTTCAACTTGATCACCCATCAAACAAGTAAATAACTGATCGGCACCCACGGCATCATCAATCGTTACTTGCAACATACGGCGTGATTCAGGATCCATTGTAGTTTCCCACAATTGCTCAGGGTTCATCTCACCCAATCCTTTATAACGTTGGATATATAAACCGCGTTTGGCTTCCGAAATCGTCCAATCTAGTGCTTCAAGGAAGCTATCGACTTCTTTAACACGTTCGCCACGCTGTACATAACCACCTTCTTCAATCATGCCTTCTAACGCTGCACCTAACTTACCGATACGTTGATAATCGCTTGATTGGAAGAAATCATAAGTAAACAGATAATTAGTGTCGATACCGTGTTTACGAATAGTGACTTTAGGCAGATAAACTTTACGCTCTGGATCCAGAATTGGCTCAGCAGAATACAAGACGCCGCTACTCTCCATTTCCACCAGCTCATTAATAAAGGCATCGATCCATTCTTTCATCTTGCCTTCATCGGCCAACATCTCATTGGTGATCATTGGGTGGTAAAGCATACGGTTAGTAATATGTGTTGGATAGCGCTGTGCTAAACGAGCCACAATGGCTTCTACTTCACGATATTGAGTCACTAAACGCTCTAACGGTTCACCAGACATTCCCATTGCGCCCTGCGTCGGGTACACAATAGTGCCATCCAATGCTTGAGTTGTTAGGTATTGAGTCAACGCAGGCTCATCTTTAAGATACTGTTCTTGTTTACCCTTTTTAACTTTGAATAAAGGTGGCTGAGCAATATAAATGTAACCACGCTCAATCAATTCAGGCATTTGACGGAAGAAAAAGGTCAACAGCAAAGTACGAATGTGCGAGCCGTCGACGTCAGCATCCGTCATGATGATGATGTTGTGATAACGCGTTTTATCAGGGTTATATTCATCGCGACCAATGCCACAGCCAAGTGCCGTGATAAGTGTGGCCACTTCTTGAGAAGACAGCATCTTATCGAAGCGCGCTTTCTCAACGTTTAGAATTTTACCTTTAAGTGGCAAAATCGCTTGGTTTTTACGGTTACGCCCCTGCTTGGCACTACCACCAGCAGAGTCACCTTCCACAATATAGATTTCAGAAAGACCTGGGTCTTTCTCTTGGCAATCGGCCAGCTTACCTGGCAAACCACCTAAATCGAGTGCGCCTTTACGACGAGTCATTTCACGGGCTTTACGCGCCGCTTCACGGGCACGAGCCGCATCAACAATCTTACCGACGATTAACTTAGCATCTGAAGGGTTTTCCAACAGATAATCGTTCAGTTTTTCACCCATGGTTTGCTCAACCGCGGTTTTCACTTCGCTTGAAACCAGTTTATCTTTGGTTTGTGAGCTGAACTTAGGATCAGGTACTTTAACAGAGATAACAGCAGTCAAACCTTCGCGGGCATCGTCGCCAGTCGCGCTAGTTTTACCTTTTTTGTTATAGCCTTCATTTTCCATGTAACTGTTAAGGTTACGCGTTAAAGCACTACGGAAACCGACTAAGTGAGTACCGCCATCACGTTGTGGAATATTGTTGGTAAAACAGAAGATACTTTCTTGATAACCATCATTCCACTGCATAGCCACTTCAACAGTAATACCGTCATCACGTTCTTGAATGAAGTGGAACACATCTTTGTTGATGGGTGTTTTATTGCGGTTCAAGTAATCAACAAATGCGCTAATGCCGCCTTCGTATTTGAATAATTCATTTTTATTATCGCGTTCATCAATCAGGCGGATACCCACGCCTGAGTTGAGGAATGACAATTCACGCACACGTTTTGCCAGAATTTCAAAATGAAACTCGATATTACTAAAAGTATTTTCACTTGGCCAAAAACGGATTTCAGTACCGGTTTTAGTCGCATCACCAATCTCTTTTATTGGCGCATCAGGTACGCCGTGTGTATAAAATTGCTCATACACTTTGCCTGCACGACGAATGGTCATCTGCAGCTTTTTAGATAAAGCATTAACTACCGACACGCCCACACCGTGTAAGCCGCCAGACACTTTATAAGAGTTATCGTCAAACTTACCACCGGCATGCAATACCGTCATAATAACTTCAGCTGCCGATACACCCTCTTCTTCATGGATAGAAACCGGAATACCACGGCCATCATCCTTAACAGACACAGAGCCATCAACATGGATAGTAATCGTAATTTCACTACAGTGGCCGGCTAAGGCTTCATCGATAGAGTTATCGACTACTTCGAACACCATATGATGTAGACCCGTACCGTCGTCGGTGTCACCAATATACATCCCAGGTCTCTTACGTACTGCATCAAGGCCCTTAAGGACCTTAATACTCGAAGAATCGTAACTATTCTCTGACATATTATTCTCTCAATGGTTATTCAATTACCGTTACACGTCCCTGTTCCACATGGAACATCCTACTAGGAGGCGTGTGTAACGAATCGACTATTGCAGCAGGATCGATAGCGGTCACAAACACTTGTGCTCCGGTATCCGTTAACTGCTTAAGCAATAGCTGCCTATGCTGTGCATCCAACTCGGACGGAAGATCGTCCACAAGATAAATACTGTGCTTATCTATTTGTTGTTTGAGCAACTTTCCCTGTGCAATACGCAGTGCACAGACTAATAATTTTAATTGACCACGGGACAGGGCATCCTGCGCTGGCAAAGTGCCTACACGGAGTCTAAGATCAGCTTTATGGGGACCGCTGACGGTATGACCTGTGGCCAAATCTCTGGAATATTGATTTTCGAGTAGTTCAGCAAAATCCGTTTTACTATCCCAGCCGCGCGTAAATGAAACCTTCACATCTACACTCGGTAAAAACTCCCCGATTATACCCTTAAGTAGCTCATTTAACGAGTCTACATAATGGTTTCGTATTTCGGTAACCTGCTCGGCATAACGTACAAACTCTTGGTCCCAAAATTGAATATTACTATAGGATGAGCCATTTCTAAGTAGTTGATTTCTTTGTTTAAGAACTCGTCTAACATTCACCCAAGCAGTGTAAAACTGTGGATCAGCATGAAATGCTCCCCAATCGATAAATTGTCGACGAGATTTAGGGCCTTCAAACAGTAGAGAAAAACTTTCAGGCGTGATCACTTGGATAGGTAAAGTTTCAGCCAGTGTCGATAATCGTTTAACTTTTTCGCCATCAATTTTTACTTCGGTCTCACCACTACGAAACCGTCGTAAACCGATTTTACTGTCACCACGCGCTAGGTTTAACGTGGCAAATAAGGTCAACTTCTCATCATCGTTATTAATCACGCGCTGGGATAAATGGCTGCGAAACGAGCGTCCCATGCCAAGAAAATAAATCGCCTCAAGAATACTAGTTTTGCCACTGCCATTTTGGCCGTAAATCAAGTTAATCCCCGGTGCAGGAATTAGCTGGGCAGATTGAATATTACGAAAGGCTTCGATATTAAGACGAGTCAGGCTCATGTATTACTCATAGCGCCGCGTAAACAGCATAGACAAAGACTCATAGCACTTAGCATATCGAGCTCGCTGCTGACCGTCAAAACGACTGGAACATAAATGAAGGAGTCGCCAATGCTGCATATTAAACATAACGCCGCGCTTAGGCGGCATCAGCATTAAAGACAAAGGAACTAACACGGATAGCGTAAAAATAGAGCTTATAAGCGCATCGGCATAACCACATACATGGAATCTTCTTCCAAATGGTTTTCGATTAGGGCACTGGAGTTACCATCAATCAGCGTGATACGTACATCGTCTGACTTAAGATTGTTAAGCACGTCCAGTAAATAACTTACGTTAAAACCAATTTCTAAGGCTGGATGATTGTATTCAACATCGATGATCTCTTCCGCCTCTTCCTGCTCAGGATTATTAGCAGTGATTTTTAGCAAACCATTTTCGAGTTGAATGCGTACGCCACGGAATTTTTCATTAGATAAAATAGAGGCACGTGTCAGCGCTTGCTTTAAGTGATTACGACTCGCTATCACAATTTTATCACCACCCTTAGGCAGTACACGTCGATAATCAGGAAAACGACCATCGACTAATTTACTGGTAAAAACGGTATTACCGGTCGTGGCTCGAATGGCGTTATCGCCAATAGCAATCGTGATATCAAGATCATCCGACTCTAATAAACGTGCCATTTCCATTATGCCTTTACGCGGCACAATCACTTGTTTTTCAGGTAATTGCGCTTCAATCTTTCGATGACTTAAGGCTAGACGATGGCCATCAGTCGCAATCGCACGTAACGTATTACCTTCGGTTTCAAACAGTAAACCATTGAGGTAATAGCGCACATCTTGGTTAGCCATAGAAAACTGCGTTGAATCAATAATCGACTTTAACATGCCCTGCTTTATGCTAAATTCAATCTCTGCTTGGAAAACTTCAACGTTAGGATATTCTTCCGCGGGTAAAGTCGCTAACGAAAAACGGCTGCGGCCTGAACGCAGCAACCATTTGTTATCTTGTTGTTCGACTTTTAATTCACTTTGTTCTGGTAAAGATTTAACAATATCGAGTAGCTTCCTAGCCGGCACTGTAGTGCGGCCTTCAGCGATATCGCCGTGAATAGCGGCTTGGCCAACGAGTTCAACTTCTAAATCTGTGCCGGTCAATTTAAGTGTGTGACCACTTACTTCTACAAGAAGATTCGACAAAATTGGCACATTATGGCGCTTTTCAACGGCACCACAGACCAATTGTAACGGCTTTAATAGGGTGTCCCTATCAATTGAGAATTTCATCGTGTCCAAATTCCTTGTTTAAGAAGATAAAGTTCTAATTAAATTAGCGTAATCTTCTTTTATATCGTGACTTTCTTCCCGTAGCTGAGCAATTTTACGACAGGCATGCAATACAGTGGTGTGATCTCGACCACCAAAAGCATCACCTATTTCCGGCAAGCTTTGGTTAGTTAATTCTTTAGATAACGCCATTGCAACTTGTCTTGGCCGCGCCACACTGCGTGAACGGCGTTTAGACAACATATCAGCCATCTTAATCTTGTAGTATTCCGCTACGGTTTTCTGAATATTGTCTATAGTGACTAATTTTTCTTGAAGTGCCAAGAGGTCACGTAAAGCTTCACGAACAAAATCAATGGTTATTGGCCGACCGGTGAAGTTAGCGTTAGCAATAACACGGTTTAACGCCCCTTCCAGCTCTCGCACGTTAGAACGTAAACGCTTGGCAATAAAGAAGGCCACTTCATCAGGCAAATTAATGCCACTTTCTTGTGCTTTACGCATCAAAATCGCGACACGGGTTTCTAACTCGGGTGGTTCAATTGCTACCGTTAAACCCCAGCCAAAGCGCGATTTTAATCTATCTTCGACACCATCGATTTCTTTTGGATAACGATCCGATGTTAAAATAATTTGGTGATTACCCTCAAGCAAGGCATTGAAAGTATGAAAGAACTCTTCTTGTGATCTGTCTTTGTTGGCAAAAAATTGAATATCATCAATAAACAATGCATCGACGCTACGGTAGTAACGCTTAAATTCTTCGATCGCATTATTTTGCAGTGCTTTAACCATATCCTGCACAAAACGCTCGGAATGCATATAAACCACTTTGGCATTGGGATTATTTTTAATGATCCCGTTACCGACAGCATGTAACAAATGCGTCTTACCCAAACCCGTACCGCCATACAAGAAAAGTGGGTTATAAGCACCACCTGGATTTTCAGCCACTTGCATTGCTGCAGCTTTACCTAATTGGTTTGACTTACCTTCAACGAAGTTATCAAACTGGTAGCTTGGGTTAATGTTACTGCGATGATTTGCATTCGCCATAGGCTCAGCTTGGACATTAAATGTTGTACCCACAGTCGCTTTAGTTTGAGTATACGGAGTCCGAGTTGGCGCAATAGGTGCCGGCACGCTAGGCTTTTTCGCCGAAGGGCGACTACCAATATCAAAACGTAATTTAGGCGCATTACTGCCCATTTGCTCAATAAAGAACTGATTAATTATATTAATGTATTTATCTCTGACCCAATCAAGCACGAAGCGGTTGGGCGCATAAAGCACCAGAGTATCTCCATCCATTTCAGCTTGTAACGGTCTGATCCACATACTAAACTGCTGAGCAGAAAGCTCATCTTGCAGACGTCCGATACATTGTTGCCAAAGTGAAACCGCCACTTAGTTATCCCCAAAAGATCATCAAAAAAGAGGTGTATTCTATAGCGAGATCTCAATGATCGCCATCCTTAAAAAATATTTATCCCCAGCGAGATCATTCTGCTTAAAACTCGTCGATCATCAAAGATCTAAAACGATCCTTTTATTCTGCACTAAGCGCAAATCCTGCTTTATTAAGCGATCCACATTGATCTATAATAGAGGCCCTTAGATCGGCTTGAACATAGGCTTAACTACTATATGTAGTGTCTATGCACAGAGTTATCCACATCTTATAGTGTATTTTGAGGATTAATCTAAGGACTCGCTGGCAGAAATAAAATACTTACTTACTTTCGTTGTTGACGGGACTCAGTAAAGTGATTACAATTCGGCCTCTTTTTTGCCCTTACCTCTAACTTTGGAGATAAGGATATATTCACTAATAACAAAGACGGATTGCCATCATGAGTAAACGTACTTTTCAACCTAGCAACCTGAAGCGCAAGCGTTCTCACGGCTTCCGCGCTCGTATGGCTACTGTAGGCGGCCGTAAGGTGCTTGCACGTCGTCGTGCGAAAGGTCGCGCTCGTTTATCTGCTTAATAAGTGGGTAACTAGTTGACTAGCTATACCTTTACGCGGGAGTTACGTTTGTTAACTCCCGCGCAATTTAAATCTGTATTTTCCAATCCCATCAAAGCATCTTCTGCTGAAATTACCTTGCTCGCTATTCCTAACACGGAACAACATCCGCGTATGGGCCTTACTGTTGCTAAACGTTATGTAAAACGCGCTAACCAACGCAACCGTATTAAACGCGTAATAAGAGATAGTTTTCGCTTAAATCAACACGACATTCCTCATCTTGATATTGTTGTGCTTGTCAGAAATGGCGTGATGGAAATGGAAAACGCTGAAATCAACAAATTGATAGAAAAGCTATGGCGCAAACTCAGTCGCCGCTACAATGGCTAGCGACCACGTTTATTCGTGGCTATCAAGTATTCATAAGCCCTATACTGGGCCCTAGATGCCGTTTCAATCCCACCTGCTCTCACTACGCTATTGAAGCAATAAAAGTGCATGGAACTGCAAAAGGTTGTTGGTTTGCATTGAAACGCATATTAAAATGTCACCCTTTACATCCCGGCGGTAGTGATCCCGTCCCCCCTAAAAATGACAGGTGTAATAAATAGGCTATGGAATCTCAACGCAATATATTGCTCATAGGACTACTGTTTGTCAGCTTTTTGCTGTGGCAACAGTGGCAAACGGATAAAGCTCCTAAACCCGTTACAACCGAATCGTCATTAGTGGCGAACGCGGCAAGCTCACACAGTGCCGATGTTCCAGAAGCTGATACTGGTGTTCCTGCTGCAGCTGTAACAGCAAACAGCAAACTGATTACCGTAAAAACTGATCAGTTAGATATTCAGATTAATCCTGTTGGTGGTGATATCGTATTTGCTGCGTTAGTTTCGCACAAAATGGAACAGGACAAAGAGCAGCCATTCGTATTGCTTGAGCAAACGAAAGATTTCACTTATATCGCCCAAAGCGGTCTAATTGGTCGCGATGGTATCGACAGCAGTGCAAAAGGTCGGGCGTTATATAACACCGCAGCCACTGAATATACGTTAGCTGAAGGCCAAGACACCTTAGAAGTGCCGTTAACCTACGTAGCTGACAATGGCGTAACTTATACTAAAGTATTCGTATTCCATCGCGGTAAGTTCAATGTTGATGTTGATTATAAAATCAATAATACTTCGACAACACCGTTACAAGTTCAGATGTATGGTCAAATTAAGCAAACCATTAAACCGTCTGAAAGCAGCATGGTTATGCCCACCTATCGTGGCGCTGCATTCTCAACGCAAGATGTGCGTTATGAGAAATACAAGTTTGATGACATGGCAAAAGGCAACCTGAACCAAGCGACATTGGGCGGTTGGGCAGCCATGCTACAACATTATTTCGTTTCAGCTTGGATCCCACCTGCTACCGACAGCAATACTATTTTTTCTAGTGTTAGTGCCGGCGGTTTAGCTAATATTGGTTTTCGCGGCGCAGTATACGATATTGCACCTGGATCAACTCAAGAAATCAGCTCACAGTTCTATGTTGGTCCTAAGGATCAAAAAGCACTGTCTGCAATCTCTGATACCTTAAACCTAGTCGTTGATTACGGTTTCCTATGGTGGTTAGCGGTTCCAATTCACTGGTTACTGATGTTCTATCAGTCATTTGTTGGTAATTGGGGTGTCGCTATTATCCTGATCACTTTAACCGTCCGTGGTTTACTGTTCCCGCTAACAAAAGCACAGTACACCTCAATGGCGAAAATGCGTAACCTACAACCTAAATTGACAGAGTTGAAAGAACGCTTTGGTGATGACCGTCAAAAGATGGGTCAGGCCATGATGGAACTGTATAAGAAAGAAAAAGTTAACCCTATGGGTGGCTGTTTACCTATTATTTTACAGATGCCAATCTTCATTGCCTTATACTGGGTATTGCTAGAAAGCTTCGAACTACGTCATGCACCATTTATGTTATGGATCCACGATTTATCGGTACAAGATCCTTACTACATATTGCCGTTGCTGATGGGCGTATCTATGTTTGTGATGCAGAAAATGCAGCCTATTGCACCGACAATGGATCCAATGCAAGTGAAAATGATGCAGTGGATGCCAGTCATCTTTACCGTATTCTTCCTGTGGTTCCCATCAGGTCTAGTATTGTACTGGTTAGTAGGTAACATCGTTGCTATCACGCAACAAAAGATTATTTATGCAGGTCTGGCGAAAAAAGGCTTAAAATAAGCCTAAGATTTCCAAGACTCTAGCGCATCGTTACATATTAATATGAACGATTGACACTAAAAGGCGGCTTAATTGGCCGCCTTTTCCTTTATATGATTAGTAGACATTAGTTGGGTAGGTATTCTTGTGACAACTGACACTATTGTGGCTCAAGCCACCGCGCCCGGACGTGGCGGCGTTGGCATCATTCGAATTTCAGGCAACAAAGCCTGTGATGTCGCTATGGCCGTATTAGGTCATCTTCCTAAAACTCGATACGCCGATTATTGTGATTTTAAAAGTGCATCGGGCCAAGTGATAGACCAAGGTATTGCGCTATTTTTTAAAGGACCTAATTCCTTTACTGGCGAAGATGTACTTGAACTGCAAGGCCACGGTGGACAAATCGTTCTCGACATGTTGATCAAACGTGTAATGGAAGTCGGTGGCATTCGTATCGCAAAACCCGGTGAGTTCAGCGAACAAGCCTTTATGAACGATAAGCTCGATTTAACCCAAGCTGAAGCGATTGCTGACCTTATTGACGCAACCAGTGAGCAAGCCGCTAAAAGTGCGCTGCAATCTTTGCAGGGTGAATTTTCTAAGGAAGTCCACGAGCTAGTGGACCAAGTCACTAATCTACGTTTATACGTAGAAGCTGCGATTGATTTTCCCGATGAAGAAGTCGACTTTTTAAATGATGGCAAAATTGCGAATGCACTCTATAAAATCATCAACAAACTCGACCTAGTACAAGCCAGCGCGAAGCAAGGTTCTATCATCCGTGAAGGCATGAAAGTCGTGATTGCAGGTCGTCCTAATGCCGGAAAATCGAGTTTATTAAATGCATTAGCCGGTAAAGAGTCGGCGATTGTGACCGAAATAGCCGGTACAACACGTGATGTATTACGTGAACATATTCACTTAGATGGTATGCCACTGCACATTATTGATACCGCAGGTCTACGTAATACTACTGATACAGTTGAACAAATTGGCATTGAGCGAGCATGGCATGAAATTAATACAGCCGATCGCGTACTGTTTATGGTTGATGGCACCACAACTGCCGCCGTGGATCCCCATGATATTTGGCCAGACTTCGTCGATCGCCTGCCTGCAAACTTGGGCGTAACTGTGGTTCGTAATAAAGCCGATCTCACTGGTGAAGACTTGATGGTGACCGAAGAACAAGGTTATAGCGTCTATCGGATCTCGGCTAAAACAGGCCTAGGTATCGAAGAATTAAAACAGCACTTAAAGTCACTTATGGGTTATCAGAGTAATCTCGAAGGTGGTTTTATCGCCCGTCGTCGTCACTTAGAAGCCCTTGAATTAGCAGCTGAACACTTACAACTAGGTAAAGAACAGTTAGAGGTTTATTTAGCAGGAGAGCTACTGGCCGAAGAGCTACGTATGTGCCAATTAGCATTATCAGAAATTACTGGCCGCTTCACCTCAGATGATTTACTCGGCAAGATTTTTAGCTCTTTCTGTATCGGGAAGTAAGATTCTCGCCGTGTAAACTGCTTTCTAGCTAAGGCTTGTTGTGCTCAACAAGCCTTTCTTTTAACTAAAATCTCGTCAATTCCGCTTATATTCATTACTAAATCCCTCTCGTTTTACGTGCATAAATCCCAGATTTACACACCATCTCATAGAGACAAGCCTTGTTTTACCTTATGATGACTCCGTATTAGCACCTGAATACAGCCCTAAAAAGGGAGTAAACGAGTGCATTTCAGCTAAATTATCTACAAAAGGTATCGTCATAAATGGCAAAGATTGAAGTAATAGTCGGCACAACATTGGGCAGTGCAGAGTACGTCGCTGACGAAATGATGGCGCAATTGACAGAACAAGGGCACCAAGTTCAAGTACATTTAACGCCAACACTGTATGAAATAGATACCCATGCTCTATGGATTATCGTGTCATCAACTCACGGGGCAGGTGATCTTCCAGATAATATTCAGCCTTTTTTTAACGAAATTACCGAGCAGAAACCGGATCTCAGCCAAGTAAATTTCGCCCTATGTGCAATTGGTGATTCAAGTTACGACACTTTTTGCCAAGGCCCCGAAAAATTAATTTCAGCGATTCAACACTGCGATGCAAAAGCTTTTGTGGATAAGATCCAGATCGATGTACAACTCGATCCTGTACCAGAAGACCCTGCCCTTGCATGGTTAGCGCAATGGCAACAAGATATTTAAGATCGCATATAGAATAAGGTCGCGATCTATGTACAGTTTAGATCATACTTACCCACAATTTACTTATAAAAAGTATAAAACTGTGGATAAGCTATTATTTAGATCTGATCAACCTCTGTACTATTCACACTCCGATCTGCTTAATGATCGACCCTGTGGATAAGTAGCCGATCTATCCCCATGTTTAATGCAGTTAGATCGCAATCAGATCACAGGATCCAGATCATGCTAAGTAATGATAAATAAGGATAATTAGGCTTATACACAGAAAATAGCGATCCTAATAGTAAACATAATAAGAAGATCTATATAAAGATCTTAAGATCTATTAGTCCGGATCAACTCGATCGAACAGCGTAAAATGATCATTCACCTATCGCAAAGCAAGTGCTAAAATACGCAGCTCGTACTGAGTCTCTTAGCAATTAAAGGTAGTGGAATGCATTTTCATGAACGGTTTGATGTTATTGTTGTTGGTGGTGGTCATGCCGGAACTGAAGCAGCGCTAGCCGCAGCAAGAATGGGATCTAAAACATTATTACTAACGCACAATATCGATACGTTAGGACAAATGTCATGTAATCCAGCAATCGGTGGCATAGGTAAAGGCCATTTAGTGAAAGAAATTGATGCCTTAGGTGGTTCAATGGCAATCGCAACCGATTATGCAGGCATCCAATTTAGAACCTTAAATTCAAGTAAAGGACCAGCAGTACGAGCAACACGGGCACAAGCAGATCGTGCATTGTATCGTCAAAAAATCCAAAATATATTACAAAACCAACCTAATTTACGTATATTCCAACAAGCCGTAGATGACTTAATTGTTGAAAATAATCAAGTAGTTGGTGTCGTGACTCAAATGGGATTAGCTTTTAAATCCCCTACTGTTGTACTAACAACAGGTACATTTTTAAGCGGTAAAATACACATAGGTTTAGAAAACTACAGCGGTGGCCGTGCAGGCGATCCACCCGCTATTGCATTAGCAAATCGTTTACGTGAATTACCGATTCGAGTAGGTCGTTTAAAAACGGGTACACCACCGCGTATCGATGCTAACACCATTGATTTTTCACAAATGGCTGAGCAAAAAGGTGATTCTCCTTTAGCGGTAATGTCGTTTATGGGGGATGTTAGTCATCATCCAAAACAGATTTCTTGCTGGATCACCCACACCAATGAAAAAACCCATGAGATTATTCGTGGTGGTTTAGACAGAAGCCCAATGTATTCAGGAGTAATTGAAGGTATTGGTCCACGTTATTGCCCTTCAATTGAAGACAAAATTCATCGTTTCGCAGATAAATCTTCACATCAAATTTTCATTGAACCTGAAGGCTTAAATACCAATGAGATCTACCCTAACGGGATTTCTACTAGCTTGCCTTTTGATGTGCAATTGAATTTAGTTCGCTCTATTCAAGGCATGGAAAACGCGGAAATTATGCGCCCTGGTTATGCGATCGAATATGATTATTTCGATCCTAGAGATCTAAAAAACTCATTAGAAACTAAAGCGATTAATGGTTTGTTCTTTGCGGGACAAATCAATGGCACTACGGGCTATGAAGAAGCGGCTGCTCAAGGTTTATTAGCAGGCATGAATGCTTCACTGCAAATTCAAGGTAAAGAAGCTTGGTGTCCACGTCGTGATGAAGCCTATCTTGGTGTATTAGTTGATGATTTATCAACACTTGGTACCAAAGAACCGTATCGCATGTTCACAAGTCGCGCCGAATATCGTTTATTGCTGCGTGAAGACAATGCTGATATTCGTTTAACTGCAAAAGGTCGTGAATTAGGCTTAGTTGATGATATCCGCTGGGCGGCTTTCAGTGAAAAATTAGAATCTATTGAACTTGAGTTACAAAGATTACGTAGCCAGTGGGTTCATCCTAATTCACCATTGCTTCCAGCATTAAATCCGCATTTAAATACACCTATTTCACGCGAAGCTTCTTTTGAAGAATTATTGCGTCGTCCTGAAATGGACTACAGCAAGCTAATGCAGATCGAAGGTTTTGGTCCAGGACTTGAAGATCCACAAGCTGCAGAGCAAGTTCAGATCCAAGTTAAATACTCGGGTTATATTCAACGTCAGCAGGAAGAGATCAACAAAGCCGTGCGTAACGAGAACACAGGTTTACCTTTAACACTCGATTACAAAGAAGTACCTGGTTTGTCGAACGAAGTGATTGCTAAGTTAAATAACCATAAACCAGAAACCATAGGTCAGGCATCACGGATCTCTGGTGTTACCCCTGCGGCTATTTCAATTTTATTAGTGCATCTCAAAAAGCGTGGCTTATTACGTAAGAGTGCCTAAAAGCTAGTTTAATCGCTGCTTAGGTCATAGAAGGGAAGCATTCAGGCTTCCCTTCATCGTTTTCGGGCTTCATAATAGCCTTCGCATTCATAATCGTATTTTTGTTGAGGTTGCTCCGTGTTATCTGCCCAGTTAGAGGCTTATTTAGCCGAAATTAATTTGCCCGCAACTATCGAGCAAAAAAAACAACTAATTGATTTTGTTGGCATGCTCAACAAATGGAATAAAGCCTATAACCTAACGGCAGTTAGAGATCCTGAGGCTATGCTAGTGCGTCATATCATGGACAGCTTAGTAGTTTCAAAACATCTGCAAGGTGAGCGTTTTATCGACGTGGGTACAGGACCGGGTTTACCGGGTATTCCGTTAGCGATTATGAATCCAGATAAACAATTTGTGTTATTAGACAGCTTAGGTAAACGTATTCGTTTTCAAAAACAGGTATCGTTTGAATTAGGCATTCATAACATCAGTTCCGTTGAAAGTCGTGTAGAAGCTTATCAGCCAGAGCAAAAGTTCGACGGTGTTTTAAGTCGTGCATTTGCTTCAATCCAAGATATGCTAACTTGGTGCCATCATCTACCCGCCGAACATGGACAGTTTTATGCGCTTAAAGGCCAGTTGAATGATGAAGAAATGCAACATATCCCAGGCGGGTTTGCAGTAAAAGAAGTCATCGAGCTTAAAGTGCCTAAACTCGATGAACAAAGACATTTATTGAAAATAATCAAAGAATAACAGGCTTGAAAGTGATGAATAAATTCATATTCAAGCAAGGGCAATAAACCAGCATTTACATACAGGGTGATATTGTGGGTAAAGTAATTGCCGTGGCTAACCAGAAAGGTGGCGTAGGAAAAACAACTACTTGCGTTAACCTTGCCGCTTCGTTAGCAGCAACAAAACGTAAAGTATTATTGATCGATCTCGATCCCCAAGGTAATGCCACTATGGGGAGCGGCGTCGATAAATATGAGGTTGAAAATACCGCCTACGAATTACTGGTTGAAGACAAACCCTTCGACGAGCTAGTGATTAAAAATACTGCGGGTAAATATGATCTTATTGCTAGTAATGGTGATGTGACAGCAGCAGAAATAAAACTAATGGAGTTTTTTGCTCGCGAGGTGCGTTTACGCCATGCGTTAGCGCCGATTAAAGATCAATATGATTATATCTTTATCGATTGCCCTCCTTCATTGAACATGCTGACGGTAAACGCTATGTCTGCTGCTGATTCAGTACTCGTGCCAATGCAGTGTGAATATTATGCACTTGAGGGCTTAACTGCATTGATTGATACCATTACTAAGCTTGCCGCAATGGTCAATCCTGGGCTTTGTATCGAAGGGATTTTACGTACTATGTATGATCCGCGTAATCGTTTATCTAATGATGTGTCCGATCAGCTAAAACAGCATTTTGGTGACAAGGTATATCGTACTGTGATCCCGCGTAATGTCAGATTAGCTGAAGCGCCGAGTTTTGGTGCCCCGGCTATGTATTACGATAAATCCAGTGCCGGCGCTAAGGCGTACCTAGCACTTGCGGGTGAAATGATCCGTCGTTCAGAACAACAAACTCAGGCTAAGCAAGCGTAAAGGATCACCATGACGTTAAAAAAAAGAGGATTAGGCAAAGGGCTAGATGCCCTACTGAGTAATAGCCATGCAGCCAGCAAAAAGCACATCGAAGAAGCTGGTGCTATTGAAAAAAAAGAAGAACTTATCCATCTCGATTTAGACTTATTACAACCGGGTAAGTATCAACCACGTAAAGACATGTCACCTGAAGCGTTAGAAGAATTAGCGCACTCTATTCGCAATCAAGGCATTATTCAGCCCATCGTTGTGAGACAAGTGACCAATGATATGTATGAAATCATTGCTGGCGAACGTCGCTGGCGTGCAGCGCAACTTGCTGGTTTAAATAAAATACCCTGTATTGTCAAACAAGTCCCCGACGAAGCCGCTGTTGCTATCGCTTTGATTGAAAATATTCAACGTGAAGACTTAAATGCCATGGAAGAAGCCATTGCATTACAACGTTTAATGCAAGAATTTGAGCTAACTCACCAACAAGTTGCCGATGTTGTGGGAAAATCCCGAGCGAGTGTATCTAACTTGTTACGTTTAAACGGTTTAAATGAGCCGGTGAAACGATTACTTGAGTATGGCGATATTGATATGGGCCATGCACGCGCTTTGTTGGCAATTGAGGGAGAAGAACAAACAAATCTTGCGAGATTAGTGGCAGCTAAGGAATTAACCGTTCGTGAAACTGAACGATTAATTAATCAAACCTTAAATCCATCCAAACCAGCCGAAACTACGACTAAAGATCAAGATGTTTGTCGTTTAGAACAGCAGTTAATTGAAAGATTAGGCGCCAAGGTTTCTATTGCTCATAGTAGTAAAGGAACGGGGAAAATTGTAATTAACTATCAGAACCTCGCTGAATTAGACGGGATTCTTAGTAAAATACACTAAGTTCTGTAGATTAACTGTTTTTAATGTAAATTTGTGACATGTGCAAATATTACATTTTACTTGTTTGGTGTGAGATAACGTTAAAAGTGCTGTTTTTCCTCATCTCAAAGTTGCAATGAAGGCGTTAAACGGTATACTTTCGCAAGCTTTTTGTGCATCGACTAAATACGGATATTTGTCATCCGGTCATCGAAACAAAAAGTAAAAATGCGGAGATGATGAATTGAGTAAGGTTTTAGCGCGTCGTGGCCGGTGGTCAGCCTATAAATTGGTGATGATGCAGGCGGCGGTCGCTGGGGGTACTTCAATTCTCTTTTTCGCCGTGTGGGGAGTTCAGTTTGGCTATTCTGCATTAGCAGGTGGTTCAATTGCTGTACTCCCTAATTTTGTATTCGCAACCCTCGCTTTTTCCCACACGGGAGCAAGTTCAGCTGCAAAAGTCATAAAGACTTTTTACTGGGGGGAAGCGGTAAAGTTGCTGTTAACCATCGCAATGTTTTCGTTTGTATTTATCAATATTAAGGTCGCTTTTATGCCGCTTTTTGTTTGCTATGTGCTGGCGCTAACTGTGCATTGGACAGCTCCTTTATACTTCAAGCAAAGTTAAGTGGGATGAATCATGGCTGCAACTGGTGAAGCGTTAACACCGCAGGGCTATATCCAACACCACCTTACCAACCTAAGTGTTGGTGAAGGCTTTTGGACATGGCACATTGATTCGTTGTTCTTTTCGGTTGGTCTTGGTGTTCTGTTCCTGTGGATTTTCCGCAGCGTTGCTAAAAAAGCGACTTCAGGTGTTCCTGGCAAACTTCAATGTTTTGTCGAGATCCTTGTAGAGTTCGTTAATAACAGCGTTAAAGAAAGTTTTCATGGTCGCAATGCTCTGATCGCGCCTTTAGCTCTGACCATTTTTGTATGGGTATTCATGATGAACCTCATGGATTTGATGCCGATAGATTGGCTGCCTCACGCAGCAAGTTTGATTGGTATTCCCTATCTTAAAGCGGTTCCGACTACTGACGTTAACATCACTTTTAGCTTAGCTATTGGTGTGTTCTTGCTGATTATTTTCTACAGCATTAAAGTCAAAGGTGTGTCTGGGTTTGTTAAAGAACTGACACTACAGCCCTTTAACCATAAGGCAATGATACCCGTCAACCTCCTATTAGAGACTGTTACTTTAGTTGCTAAGCCTATTTCATTGGCATTGCGACTGTTTGGTAATATGTACGCAGGTGAGTTGATCTTCATCCTTATTGCGCTGATGTATGGTACCAACTTGTTATTATCTACCCTAGGTGTGACTCTGCAACTGGGTTGGTTAATTTTCCACATTTTGATTATCACACTGCAAGCGTTTATCTTCATGATGTTGACCATTGTTTATTTAAGCATGGCACATGAAGATCATTAAGGATTGCTGAAGAAATTTTAAACTAAATCATCAACTAACATAGATTTAGATACTGGAGATACTGATGGAAACGATTTTAGGCATGACAGCCATTGCTGTTGCTTTGCTGATTGGTATGGGTGCACTTGGTACTGCTATCGGTTTCGGCTTATTAGGCGGTAAGTTCTTGGAAGGCGCTGCGCGTCAACCAGAAATGGCTCCTATGCTACAAGTTAAAATGTTCATCGTAGCGGGTCTTCTTGACGCCGTAACAATGATCGGTGTTGGTATTGCATTATTTATGCTGTTTACCAACCCATTGGGTGCAATGCTGTAAAAAACGCTTCTGTCTTAACTCTAAATAGGAGGCTGTTGTGAATTTCAACGCTACCCTAATCGGTCAGACGGTCACCTTTGTTATCTTCGTGTGGTTTTGCATGAAGTTTATTTGGCCCCCTTTGATGAATGCCATCGAAACGCGCCAAAAAAGGATTGCTGACGGTCTAGCTGACGCTGATCGTGCGGTAAAAGACCTGGAGTTGGCACAAGCGAAAGCGACTGACCAACTAAAAGAAGCCAAGGTAACGGCAAACGAGATTATTGAGCAAGCTAACAAGCGCAAAACTCAAATAGTCGAAGAAGCCAAAACCGAAGCAGACGCTGAGCGTGCTAAAATCATCGCTCAGGGTAAAGCAGAAATTGAAGCTGAACGTAATCGCGTGAAAGAGGATCTGCGCAAGCAGGTTGCTACTCTAGCCATCATGGGTGCTGAGAAGATCCTTGAGCGTTCTATAGATCCAGCCGCCCACAGTGACATAGTTAATAAACTAGTCGCTGAAATTTGATAAGGGAGTTGAGTTATGGCTGAATTAACCACCATCGCTCGCCCTTACGCAAAGGCAGCTTTTGACCTTGCAATTGAACAAGATGCAGTTGATACCTGGGTAGAAATGCTCACGTTTGCTGCCATGGTAAGTGAAAACGAAACCATGCAACCACTGTTAGCTGGCTCTTTAGCCAGTACTAAGCTTGCAGCACTCTTTATTAGTGTGTGTGGTGAGCAAGTCAATGCGCAAGGCCAAAACCTGATAAAGGTAATGGCTGAAAACGGTCGCTTAAAGGTACTACCTGCTGTATCTCAGTTATTTACTGAATACCGTAATGAGTGGGCAAAAGAAGCTGAGGCCACTGTGGTTTCTGCAACTGAGCTTAGCTCTGAACAAAAGCAGCAGATTAGTATTTCTTTAGAGAAACGTCTCGCACGCAAAGTTAAGCTGAATTGTAGCACTGACGCCGCGCTCATAGCCGGTGTAATCATCAAGACAGGAGACCTAGTCATAGATGGCTCGGTCCGCGGTAAGTTATCGCGTCTGTCTGATAAGCTGCAGTCGTAATTGGGAGTTTGAGCATGCAACTGAATTCCACTGAAATCAGCGATCTGATTAAGCAGCGGATCGAGCAGTTCGAAGTCGTTAGCGAATCTCGTAACGAAGGAACTATCGTTGCGGTAAGTGACGGCATCATCCGCATCCACGGCCTAGCCGATGTGATGCAAGGTGAGATGATCGAATTGCCTGGTAACCGTTTTGCAATCGCGTTGAACCTTGAACGTGATTCTGTCGGTGCCGTAGTAATGGGTCCTTATGCTGATTTAGCAGAAGGCGTAAAAGTAAAAACGACTGGCCGTATTCTGGAAGTTCCAGTTGGCCGTGGCCTATTAGGTCGCGTTGTTAACACTCTAGGTGAGCCTATTGACGGAAAAGGACCTATCGAAAACGATGGTTTCTCTCCTGTTGAAGTAATTGCTCCTGGTGTTATTGAGCGTCAGTCGGTAGATCAACCCATACAAACAGGTTATAAAGCCGTTGATGCCATGATCCCTATCGGTCGTGGTCAACGTGAACTGATCATTGGCGACCGTCAAACTGGTAAAACAGCAATGGCGATCGACGCAATCATCAACCAGAAAGATTCTGGCATTAAATGTGTGTACGTAGCGATTGGCCAAAAAGCCTCTACTATCGCTAACGTAGTACGCAAGCTAGAAGAACACGGTGCTTTAGCTAATACTATTGTTGTGGTTGCAACCGCTTCTGAAGCCGCTGCACTGCAATATTTAGCACCTTATTCTGGTTGTTCTATGGGCGAATATTTCCGCGACCGCGGTGAAGATTCTTTGATCGTATACGATGACCTGTCTAAGCAAGCAGTTGCTTACCGTCAGATTTCGTTATTGTTAAAGCGTCCACCAGGCCGTGAAGCTTACCCAGGTGACGTATTCTATCTACATTCACGTTTGTTAGAGCGTGCATCACGCGTTAACGCGATTTATGTAGAAAAGTTCACTAAGGGTGCAGTAACAGGTAAAACTGGTTCATTAACCGCGTTGCCTATTATTGAAACTCAAGCAGGTGACGTATCTGCATTCGTACCGACTAACGTAATTTCGATTACTGACGGTCAGATCTTCCTAGAAACAGACCTATTTAACTCAGGACTTCGTCCAGCGGTTAACCCAGGTATTTCTGTTTCTCGTGTTGGTGGTGCGGCTCAGACTAAAATCATCAAGAAACTGTCTGGTGGTATTCGTACCGCGCTAGCACAGTATCGTGAACTTGCTGCGTTCTCACAGTTTGCATCTGATCTTGATGATGCAACTCGTGCTCAGCTAGAGCATGGTGTGCGTGTTACCGAACTGATGAAGCAAAAGCAATATGCTCCAATGAGCGTAGCCGCTCAAGCTGTGTCTATTTTTGCAGCTGAAAAAGGTTACCTGAAGAGTGTTGAGCTGAACAAGGTCGGTAATTTCGAAGCCGCTCTGCTCTCGTTCATGAACAGCGAGCATGCTGCTTTAATTAAGCTTATTAACGATACTGGCGATTATAACGCTGAAATCGAAGCGGAATTAAAAGCTAGCCTCGACAAGTTCGTAGCAACCCAAACCTGGTAACAATGATAGAGGTGTCTTAAGACACCTCAGGTCCAGATTGGAGAGTAGAGATGGCCGGCGCTAAAGAGATTAAAACCAAGATCGCGAGTGTTAAAAATACTCAGAAGATCACGTCCGCCATGGAAATGGTGGCAGCCAGCAAAATGCGCAGAGCGCAGGAACGCATGGCTGCAAGCCGTCCATATGCGGAAAGCATGCGTAAGGTGATCGGTCACGTAGCGCAAGGTTCTCTCGAGTATAAACACCCCTATTTGGAGGTGCGAGAGGCTAAGCGGGTTGGTTACATTGTTGTGGCAACCGACCGTGGTCTTTGTGGTGGTCTGAACGTTAACCTTTTCAAAAAGGTTATGGCAGACATGAAAATCTGGAAAGCCCAAGGTGCAGAATTTGAATTTTGCCCTATTGGTGCACGTAGTGTTCAGTTTTTCAAAAACTTCGGTGGACAAGTGTCTGCTCATGCTTCAGGTCTTGGCGATGCTCCAAAGCTCGCAGACTTGATCGGGACAGTCAGTGTCATGCTTGAAGCTTACAACGAAGGCAAACTGGATCGTCTGTATGTAGTGTTTAACAAATTTGTGAACACTATGACGCAGACTCCTGTGATCGAGCAGCTGCTACCTTTGCCTAAATCGGAAGACGATGAAATTGCTCATCGTTGGGATTATATCTACGAGCCAGATCCAAAAGCACTTTTGGATACGTTATTGGTTCGTTATGTAGAATCTCAGGTTTACCAAGGTGTTGTTGAAAATATTGCGTCTGAGCAAGCTGCCCGTATGGTGGCAATGAAGGCCGCAACAGACAACGCTGGTGAGCTAATCGACGACTTGCAATTGGTCTATAACAAAGCACGTCAGTCTGCGATTACGCAGGAACTGTCGGAAATTGTTTCTGGCGCCTCTGCGGTTTAGGTTAGGTAACGAATACAAGTTTTAGAGGATTAATCATGAGCACAGGTACTGTTGTCCAAGTGATTGGCGCGGTTGTGGACGTCGAGTTTCCGCAAGATGCTGTACCTCAGGTATATGACGCTCTGAAGATCACAGGTGAAGGCACTTGTAATGGTTTGGTGCTGGAAGTTCAGCAACAGCTAGGTGGTGGCGTAGTCCGTACCATCGCTATGGGTTCTTCTGATGGTCTGCGTCGCGGTCTTGAGGTCGTAAATACGGGTTCACCTATTTCTGTTCCAGTTGGTACTGCCACTCTTGGTCGTATCATGAACGTATTAGGTGAGCCTATTGATGAAGCGGGTCCAATCGGTGAAGTTGAGCGTTATGAAATTCACCGTGCAGCGCCTTCATATGAAGATCAATCGAGCTCTACTGAGCTATTAGAAACGGGTATCAAGGTTATCGACCTTGTTTGTCCGTTTGCTAAGGGTGGTAAAGTCGGTTTGTTCGGTGGTGCGGGTGTTGGTAAAACAGTTAACATGATGGAACTGATTAACAACATCGCTAAAGCCCACTCGGGTCTTTCTGTATTCGCCGGTGTAGGTGAACGTACTCGTGAAGGTAACGACTTCTACTACGAGATGAAAGATTCTGGCGTTCTCGATAAAGTGGCCATGGTTTATGGTCAGATGAACGAGCCACCAGGTAACCGTTTGCGCGTTGCACTGTCAGGTTTGACAATGGCAGAAAAATTCCGTGACGAAGGTCGTGACGTATTGTTGTTCGTTGACAACATTTACCGTTATACCTTAGCCGGTACTGAAGTATCTGCATTGTTAGGTCGTATGCCTTCTGCGGTAGGTTATCAACCAACATTGGCTGAAGAGATGGGCGTTCTGCAAGAACGTATCACTTCAACTAAGACGGGTTCTATTACCTCTGTACAAGCGGTATACGTACCTGCGGATGACTTGACCGATCCGTCACCAGCAACAACCTTCGCTCACTTAGATGCGACTGTTGTACTGTCACGTCAAATTGCTTCACTGGGTATTTACCCAGCGGTTGACCCATTGGATTCGACTTCACGTCAATTAGATCCATTGGTTGTTGGTCAAGAGCATTATGATGTTGCTAACGGCGTGCAAACTGTACTGCAACGTTACAAAGAGCTGAAAGATATTATTGCGATTCTGGGTATGGATGAATTGTCAGATGATGACAAGACTATGGTATTCCGTGCTCGTAAGATTGAACGTTTCTTGTCTCAGCCTTTCTTCGTAGCAGAAGTCTTTACTGGTTCTCCTGGTAAGTACGTTTCTCTTAAAGACACTATCCGTGGCTTTAAGGGTATTCTGAATGGTGAGTTCGATCACCTGCCAGAACAAGCGTTCTACATGGTTGGCTCAATCGATGAAGTCATCGAGAAAGCGAACAAAAAGAAATAACTGAGTAGTAATACTTAGTTTTTTAAGGAGAACGGGATGGCAGCCATGACAGTACATCTTGATATAGTAAGCGCTGAGAGCAACATCTTTTCTGGTCGTGTAGCAAGTCTACAAGTGACTGGTTCAGAGGGTGAGTTGGGCATAATGCATGGTCACGCTCCTTTACTTAGTTATATCAAACCTGGCATGGCGCGCATCGTCAAGCAAGACGGTAGTGAAGAAGTGTTTTACCTTTCAGGTGGTATTCTGGAAGTACAACCCTCTTCAGTTTCCGTATTGGCTGATGTGGTTATGCGTGCCAAAGATATTGATGAGCAAGCGGCATTAGAAGCTAAGCGTCGTGCAGAAGCCCATATGGCAACTGCAGGTGCTGATTTCAATTATGACGCAGCTATGGTTGAGCTATCAAAAGCAATGGCTCAATTACGTGTTATTGAAACCATCAAGAAAAACATTGCCAGATAAGGTTATTGTTTGTGAAAAAAGGCGACCATAAGGTCGCCTTTTTTGTATGTTAAATAAATCAACACATATTTATATGTGTTGATTTATTTAACATACTATCCATTTCGCTTTTCAATGTGCTTTTTGTTAAAATCGCGCCGCTAATACCAATCGTATTAAATATCTGTTCATTCATTGGGAGTTTAACTTGCTTTAGACAAGGCGAAGGCTTGAAAGCATAGTGGTGCTCTGTCGAAAGTCTTAAACGCAGTATAAAGCGCGTTGCCATGCAGTTAAATCAGCTTAGATAGTTAATGTGATTGGTATACGACCCTAATTTTCACCCTTTTGGGTATTTGTTCAAGGACATGATAATGGCATTAAACGTAGTGATCTTAGCGGCAGGCAAGGGAACTCGGATGCGTTCAGATCTTCCTAAGGTCTTACACCCGATTGCACATAAAAGCATGGTGCAGCACGTTATTGATACGGCTAAAAGCTTAGGTAGTGATGCAATTCAATTAGTTTATGGCTATGGTGCTGACAAATTGCAAGCCGCGCTTGGTGAGCAGGATGTGCAATGGGTATTACAGGCAGAGCAGTTAGGTACAGGCCATGCGGTGGCGCAGGCTAACCCGAATATCAGTGACGATGACACTGTGCTTATTCTTTATGGTGATGTGCCACTTATCCAGCAATCAACATTAATAGACTTATTGGCTGCACGACCTGATAACGGTGTTGCTGTGTTAACGGTGAATCTAACTAACCCAATGGGTTATGGCCGGATTGTACGTGACGATGGCAAAGTCGTCGGCATTATCGAACAAAAAGATGCCAGTGCTGAGCAATTACTTATTAACGAAATCAACACCGGCATTATGGTCGCCCCCGGTAAGCAACTTAAAGACTGGCTTAGCCGCTTGTCGAACAATAATGCTCAAGGCGAATATTATCTAACTGATATTATTGCAATGGCGCATAGCGATGGTGTGGCTATTGATACTGCCCAGCCGCAATCGGCGATTGAAGTGGAAGGCGCAAATAACCGCGTGCAATTAGCGCAGCTTGAACGTGCTTACCAAGCCCGTGAAGCGGAAAAGTTAATGTTAGCAGGAGCAAACCTTCGCGATCCTAACCGTATAGATATTCGTGGTGATGTCACAGTCGGTATGGATGTGATGATTGATGTAAACGTAGTATTTGAAGGTAAAGTGGTGCTGGGCAATAACGTCAGCATTGGCGCTGGTGCGATTTTGATTGACTGTGAGATTGCTGATAACGCAGAGATCAAGCCTTACTCTATTATTGAAGGTGCTAAGTTGGGGGTTGCAGCCAGTGCTGGCCCATTTGCCCGTTTACGCCCAGGCGCTGAGCTTAAACAAGATGCGCATATTGGTAATTTTGTTGAAGTGAAGAAAGCTATTATTGGTGTGGGCTCTAAAGCTGGACACTTAGCTTATTTAGGTGACGCGATAATAGGTGATGGTGTGAATATTGGTGCGGGTACTATTACCTGTAACTATGATGGCGCAAATAAACATCTAACAGTAATTGAAGATAATGTTTTTGTTGGTTCTGATACCCAGCTGGTGGCTCCCGTCACTATTGGTAAGGGCGCAACCTTAGGCGCGGGTTCTACTATTACTCATAATGTGGCTGAAAATGAATTAGTGATCACCCGTGTTAAACAAAAACACCTTACGGGTTGGAAACGTCCAGTAAAAATTAAAAAGTAACTTATAAAACTTAATCCCCAAAAGCGACTACATGTCGCTTTATTTTTTAGATTTTACTTTGCTTAAATAAGAGAATTACCCGCGCTTATTTAAGGTCTGATTAATGTTGGTGTGTTAAAGGTTTTGTTGTTTTTCAATAAGTTAGATATAGATCACACGCAATTGTAAATTCATGTAAAGAACTATAAATAAAAACACTTCTCATTTATATTGCCTGCAATTTATGAGGCTTCAAATTAATTAGAGGTGTTGGCAATGACATTTAAGTATTCAGGTGTAGGTTTAGCAGTATGGGCAGCACTCAGTGCTATGCCTGTTTTGGCAGAAGATGCCGCTGCAGATAAAAGTCTAAAAGCAGAAAATATTGAACGAATTAATGTCACTGGCCGCACTTTTAATGATTATAAAGTTGGTACAGCCTCTGGTGCTATGCGCGGTGATATTGACTTAATGGATACGCCGCAATCAGTCAATGTGATCCCAGACTTTGTGACCGATGAACAACTAGCCACTAACCTTGCTGAAGTGTTAGTTAATGATTCAAGTGTTACAGCGGGAACAACACGCTGGAACCGTCAAGTTTTTAGCATCCGTGGTTTCGAATTAGATTCTGGCAATGGTTACCTTATTAATGGCCACCAGCAATGGTCTCACTATGTACAGCCTATCGAAACCTTACAGCAGGTCGAAGTCTTAAAAGGCCCTTCGAGTATGTTGTATGGTCAATCTGGCCCTGGTGGCTTAGTGAATATGGTCACTAAAAAGCCAACCTACGATTCTATGCTCGATTTAGGATTTGATACCGATGGTTACGGTTCTACTCGTGCTCAGCTAGACGCGGGTGGTAGTATAAATGAAGCACAAAGTATTCGTTATCGTACTGTGTTGGTTAAGCAAGATACAAAATACTGGCGTGAATATTCCGCTAATGATGAGAATCAAGAGCGCGACCGTTGGTTAGGCTATCTCAATGTGGAATTTGACCTAAGCGATGATGTACTGCTGTCGGTTAAATACGATCATACTCAAGATAAAGCCGGTATTGATGCCGGTGGTTGGTTAGATAAACAAGGTAATGTTGTCGGCAATCGTAAAACCGTTTGGGATGCTCCTTGGGCTTTTACCGATAATACTGTGTCGAACTTAGGTGCAGATTTAACTTGGCACATGAGTGATAACTGGAAAGTTAAAGGCGGTTATAACGATCAACAGTTTGATCGCCAGCGTTTTGATTCCGCACCGCAATATACAGTCGATCCATTCACCGATGGTTATAGCATTAAGCCATTTGACCGTTACGATGATTGGCAACATAAAACTGCTTATGTTGATTTCACCGGTGAATTTGCTCTGGCAGGTATGGAACATCAACTGCTGATAGGTGCTAACTATGTAGATTATTTCTATCAACAGCAAATTCATCGTGGTGCAACCCAAATTGTAACGCCTGGTCAGCCTGTTGTTAAACCAGATCTGGATTATCATTCAAAGCCTAAAGGCGATGCGAGTACCTATAAGTATTATGGTTTCTATCTGCAGGATTTAATGACGCTCAATGATCAATGGAAACTACTTGCTGGCGTACGTTACGACGAACAAAAGAAAGACGGTGAGGGTGAAAACAGTTATGCCGTGTCGCCTAAGTTTGGCGTAATTTACTCGCCAATGGCTAATGGCAATATCTACGTTAACTATTCAAAAAGTTTCACACCACAAGGTGCTGTTAATAACGAATTCGATGTCAATAACGATCTAAATTTACAGCCTGAATACGGTATTCAGTATGAAGTGGGTACTAAGTGGGAATTGTTTGACGACAGATTACTGTTAACTGCAGCTGTGTTTGATATCACACTTGAAAACATCACAATTTCAGAGAAATTATC
This sequence comes from Shewanella morhuae, assembly GCF_003028295.1. Lineage (NCBI taxonomy): Bacteria > Pseudomonadati > Pseudomonadota > Gammaproteobacteria > Alteromonadales > Shewanellaceae > Shewanella > Shewanella morhuae. The sequence continues at coordinate 364,573 of NZ_PYSG01000003.1, forward strand.
CACACCAATAGGTGATTATACTGATATTACAACGCAAGGCGGCGAGCAAAAGCATCGTGGTTTTGAAATGGGTGCTCAAGGTCAGTTAGGTGATAGTTGGTTTGTGACTTCATCAATGATGTATTTAGATGCTGAATACCAAACGGGTGATGCCAAAGATGGTAAAACACCTATTGATGCCCCTGAGTGGTCGGCTAATATCTGGACTCGTTATGAATTATCAGATGCATTAGCCTTTAACTTTGGTGCCATTTATGTTGGTGAACGCTTCGCTAATACAGATAACAGCATTACTAAAGATGGTTATGTGCGTTTTGATATCGGTGCCGCCTACACTATGGATATCATGGGTAAAGATGTGAGCCTGCGTGCTAACGTTAGAAACCTATTCGATACTGAATATTTAGACGGTGGCAGCGATAAAATGGTCACCATCGGTCAAGATCGTAACTTTAGCGTTGCTGTTGAAGCCAAGTTCTAATATTTATTCCGATTTAGCCTTATGAAGGCCGCTTCCTTAATGGAAGCGGCTTTTTTGTTGGTATGCTCTGGTCTAAATTTGGGGTATTCAGATTGAAAAATGCGCTATTTTGCATGAAATAGCACTTCAAAAAGCTAGTAAAAAAATGCGATTTCATTATAATGCATCTTTCGAATCGAAACTTAATTGAAAGATTTTATGAATAAACGAAACACACAACAACGTCGCCACAGTATTATCACCATATTAAATGAGCAAGGTGAAGTGAGCGTTGATGAGTTATCGTTAAGATTTGAAACCTCAGAAGTCACCATTCGTAAAGATCTTGCCACGCTTGAAAAAACGGGCCTATTACTGCGCCGTTATGGTGGCGCAGTGGCGATTCCCGATGAAGTCACCCAACAGTTTTCTGCCAAAATAGCGCCCAATAAATTATCTATTGCGAAAACCGCAGCGCAGCTGATTAAAGATCACAATCGCATCATTATCGATAGCGGCACGACCACCTCAGGTTTAATTGAACAACTGAACGATAAGCGTGGGCTGGTGGTCATGACCAATGCGCTGCACCTTGCCAATGCCATCCATGAACTCGAAAACGAGCCAACTTTATTGATGACCGGTGGAACTTGGGACCCGCATTCAGAATCCTTTCAAGGCCAAGTCGCCGAGCAAGTGTTGCGCTCATATAACTTTGACCAACTGTTTATCGGTGCCGATGGTATCGATCTTAAGCGTGGCACCACCACCTTTAACGAGTTAACTGGCCTAAGCAAAGTCATGGCTGAAGTTTCCCGTGAAGTGATCGTTATGGTCGATTCAGACAAAATAGGCAAACGGATCCCCAACTTAGAGTTGCCGTGGGCCAAAGTTAGTGTGTTGGTCACTGACGATCGTATCGACGAGAGCACGCTAACACAAATTTCAAATCAGGGCGTACTAGTGCTGTTAGCGCCCTACGCTCACGAGTGAGTACAAAATAGCTTAACAACTTCATTTTTAATTTATAGGTAAAGACTATGTGTGGAATCGTAGGCGCTGTAGCGCAAAGGGATGTGGCTGAAATTCTGGTAGAAGGCTTACGCCGCTTAGAATATCGCGGATATGATTCCGCAGGCGTTGCCGTTATTCACAATGGTGAACTCAATCGCACACGACGCGTTGGCAAAGTACAAGAGCTGTCAGCTGCACTTGAAACCGATCCATTAGCGGGCGGAACAGGTATCGCGCACACTCGCTGGGCAACCCACGGTGAACCTAGTGAGCGTAATGCTCATCCGCATTTATCGGAAGGTGATATCGCGGTGGTGCATAATGGTATTATTGAAAACCATAATAAACTGCGCGAGATGCTTAAAGGTTTAGGCTATCACTTCAGTTCAGATACAGATACCGAAGTAATTTGTCACTTGGTACACCATGAGCTGAAAACTAACAGCACTTTGCTTTCTGCCGTGCAAGCTACAGTTAAACAACTCGAAGGCGCCTATGGCACTGTTGTGCTCGATCGCCGCGACAGTGAACGCTTGATTGTAGCTCGATCAGGTAGTCCTTTAGTGATTGGTTTTGGTCTAGGTGAAAACTTTGTCGCCTCTGATCAACTGGCGCTATTACCTGTGACTCGCTCATTCGCATTCTTAGAAGAAGGTGATGTGGCCGAAATCACTCGCCGCAGTGTAAGCATTTTCGACTTAAACGGTAACGCAGTTGAGCGTGAAGTGAAAGAGTCTGAAGTGACACACGATGCCGGTGATAAAGGTGAATATCGCCATTACATGTTAAAAGAGATTTACGAGCAACCATTGGCACTGACACGCACCATCGAAGGCCGCATTGCTAATAAGCAAGTATTAGACACGGCTTTTGGTGATAATGCTGCTGAGTTTTTAAAAGATATCAAACACGTACAAATCATCGCCTGTGGTACTAGCTACCATGCGGGCATGGCGGCGCGTTACTGGTTAGAAGATTGGGCTGGCGTATCTTGTAACGTCGAAATTGCCTCTGAGTTCCGTTATCGCAAGTCGCACTTATTCCCAAATAGCCTGTTGGTGACGATTTCACAGTCTGGTGAAACTGCCGATACCTTAGCGGCCATGCGCTTAGCAAAAGCAATGGGTTACAAAGCCACATTGACGATTTGTAATGCGCCAGGTTCTTCACTAGTACGTGAATCAGACATGGCTTACATGATGAAAGCTGGCGCCGAGATTGGTGTTGCATCCACTAAAGCGTTCACGGTACAGCTTGCTGGTTTATTAATGTTGACTGCGGTGATCGGTCGCCACAATGGTATGTCTGAGCAAATGCAGGCTGACATCACTCAAAGCCTACAATCTATGCCAGCTAAAGTGGAACAAGCTTTAGGCTTAGATGCTGCGATTGCTGAACTGGCTGAGGATTTTGCCGATAAACACCATGCGTTATTCCTTGGCCGTGGCGATCAATACCCGATTGCGATGGAAGGCGCGTTAAAGCTGAAAGAGATTTCTTACATTCATGCTGAAGCCTATGCCTCTGGCGAATTAAAACACGGCCCATTAGCGCTTATTGATGCCGATATGCCAGTAATTGTGGTTGCGCCAAACAATGAGTTGTTAGAAAAGCTTAAATCGAATGTCGAAGAAGTGCGTGCTCGTGGTGGCTTAATGTATGTATTTGCCGACGTGGATGCCGAGTTCGAGTCGGACGACACGATGAAAGTGATCCCCGTGCCACATTGTGACATCTTTATGGCACCGCTGATTTACACCATTCCATTACAGCTATTGTCATACCACGTTGCATTAATTAAAGGTACTGACGTAGATCAACCACGTAATCTAGCAAAGTCTGTAACTGTCGAATAAATATTGTTTATAAATAAAAACCGCCTGTGGGAGAGTAATAAAATCTCATACCAAGCAATAAAGTATCATACTGAGTATTAAAGTGTCATACTAAAAGGCAGCGTTCTAATCTGTACGCTGCCTTTTCTAAAATGTTTATATCCCTAAGTAAGATGACTTTGTGGTCAGGTGTTCTGGATTAATTATCATAGTTTTCCTAGTGACGCACCATTAACTCGTCCCTGTAAAACTTCGATGTTTTAGAAGGTCACTGGTACAACAATGCCAATTCTAACTATCCCTCTAGCGGTTCGTTCAGCTAAAAGATTTTGCCCCAAAGCGAACCAGAGGCGAGCATGATTCAGTTCTTTTGAAGTGTATAGTTTTACTTGGCCAGCCGCTAACTTAACTTCCTGAAATTACATTTGGTAAACTGGTGAATCTTGTCGAATTAAAAAATGACATTCTTTTTTCTTGTGATACCAAATCAAAATTAGCAATATGATGCTCTTTGGCTACTACTGAAGGTGAAAATAAACGGCATCTTAAATCGCTTGAATCTAACTCGACTATTAGCCCTGTTGCATCCAAATCTCTACATGACTGTAGTACTTTATGTTTCGATGAAGGAAACTTAGTCTTAAATATTTCGTTGTACTTAGGCTCAAAGTATCTAATTAGACCTGCTTCAATTAGCCCTATTTTTTGTTTCTTATTCGGTGGGTTACTAACGGCATTAAAGAGACGTCTCTCATTTTCCTGTGTATTATTAGCATCCTTTGCCATCCCATCCATAGACGAGAACACCTGACCATTTTCGAACTCATACATAAATACCACAATCTCATTATCAGGATATTCTTGCGCTGTTAAAGCTAATATTTTCTGAAAAGTCGAATGACTCTTCAACCTATCAAAAGCAGAACGATTTGCTTTGTTTCCAATCGCCTGTCCAACATAAAGTACTTCATAATCATTCAACGTATTATCTTCATGATCATACTGGCAAGCCAGTATGGTAGCAGGCAGGTAGTATTCTCCTACAGTTCCATTCGATAATCGATATATTACTTCTCTATGGGGATAAGAACATTCAATTGTAGCGCCTTTGTCAATTTTCCAATAATAGTTATTAACCTCCACTCTTCTTTCTTCACCATCTACCTTATAGCAAAGTGTTCCAGAAAATATATTGTTTTCATGTTTTAGTGTAGAGGGGTCAAAGTAAGGGGTTGGACGCATAGCTATTATATATATATTACACTTGGCAAGTTGCTCTTCTTGAGCGGGGCTTACTTTATTATCGCCCAACAGTTGGTGTGCTGGAGTCATAAATGTTAAACTATTCATGTATCCATAAGCATATTCAGTTACAAATTTTCTTTTCATATTTGTTCTCTAAGGCCTATAAAACAGTTTTATTGAGCAGGATTGCTATAAAAAATACCTTATATATTTTTGTTTTTGTTAGCAACAAAGAAAGAGCAACGAACTGTTTTAATGAAAAATTTACCCGTAAAGTAAATCGTGAAGATGAATGCAAAGGCGCCTTTTGGGAAGGTCGCTTCAAATCCCAAGCTCTGCTAGATGAGTAAGCTTTACTGGCTTGTATGATGTACGTAGATTTAAACCCCATTCGAGCTGGTATCGCCGACTCTTTTCAATCCTCTGATTTTACATCGATTCAGGAGCGAATTAACTCGTTAAACTCACTCAATCGCCCATTAACTATCTCAACCTTACAAACAGACTCCTCAACCAATCAAGCTCATATTCCCTACAAATCCTTGGTCCAGCACGCCTGAATGAGCAAGAGGGCATTCCGTTTTATTTTACCGACTATCTCGAACTCATTGATTGGACGGGTCACGCCATTCGCCTTGATAAAAAAGGCTATATCGATAATCAACGGCCCAAACTGCTCAATGAATTAGTTATTGCGCCCGATGTATGGCTCACATCTACCAAAGAATTTCGTCGTCAATACAGTGGCATAAGTGGTCGATGGGATGGCATGTTCGAGTTAAAAAAGTAGCACAACAGCGGCAAATGATGTAAAGGTAAAGCCTCAAGCCAAGCGTTACATCCTTAAGCACATCACTGCCCACGATTCAGCGCTTAGGATTATTTTTGTTTATCCGAAAAACGTAGCACGCTTTTGTCCCAAACTTTGTCAGTTGTAAATTACTAGGGAGCTGCAAAGTGTTTCCAAGTTGGCCAAATTTTGGGAACGCGAAAAAGCGTCTGCTATTATATCTATGACGATTCACTTTGATAAATTGGTGTTACACTCATAAAAAATCGATTAGTGAGGTATTGATATATGAGTACCAAAGAGTGGATTTATCAAGATAATGAGCTGTTTGGGCTTTATCAGGAAATTACCTTCGACAAGGATAATGACAATCCCGCTGTTATTGAAATAACCAATCCTATTGATTTTAAAATAATTTATGAGTCGAATGCTGAAGGTAAATTTTTCGGAAGGCTGGACGCTGAAATACCAGCAGATGTGTTTGATAAAATTGCGATTGCTTGGTGCAAAAAGCGAAAGTTGCAAGGTGCTTTAGGTGGTCCAGTTGGTTTGGAGCTTGGGGGGCCAAACTGTGATTGGGATTAGGCCTGATTTACATCTTATATAAGTGAGAGTGAATATATGAACTATTTTGAAGAGGACCCCTTCTAGGTAACGTAAACCTGGAGGGTGTATGAAAAAGCTAAAATCACATTACATACAGACTATTAATGAGGAACATTCAAAATATTTATGGTGGCGATATCCCACTATTCGTAGCGGTTTCCATAAATATTTTAGTACTAAACAAGAAAAAAGTTTTTACTTCATGCATTTGATTGAATGCAAGGGGTATCCAGTTAAACTTCGTGCAGCTCGTGGGAAACTGCTAGCAGATTCTTGGGATGATTACCCTTCTCATGTCTTTGATGTAGCAAAAAGTTGGAAGCATAACTCAAAAAGAAAGCACCAATATTACCGTTTAGGTTGATAGTACTATAAGGTCATCAGCTCTAAAAAAGAGAGTTAATAAAGTTGCATACTAAAACCATCGTCATTATGCTCGATTAACGAGCTAATATCGGTGGTTTTTTTATGGCTTCACGATTAAAGGGCTGCTCAGAGCAGCAATTTGCCAAATGGATAAAGGAAGGTCGAGGTAGTGGCCTGCATGCAGACTACAAACCTTGGTTAACCGTTAGGGATTTTCCATCTTTAGGGCGTGTTCATCGTGTATTTGGCCACAAATCGCAAAGAACCCATCACCTTTTTTCTGATATAGAACTTTCGGTATTTCTTATGCTGGAGTGGCACTGCGAAGTCTCCCAGATCCGCGAGCAATTTCCGCTTGAGCGCGATATCACCCGCCAACTGGCGAGCGACGCTGGGATCAAACATCCAAACATCGCAGGCGTTGATCAGTATATGTCGTCGGATTTTTTGGTCGATTCTACCGATGAGGAAGAGCCAAGGTTTGTATTGCAGGCAAAGCATTCCTCGGCTTTGAGTGATGTGAGAACTGTCGAAAAAGTTGAACTCGAACGTCTCTATTGGCAGGAGAAAACCTTGCCTTGGTATCTGATCACAGAACAAGACGTGCCTGATGTGGTGACTAGCAACATCAAATGGCTCTATTCGGCACAAAGGGAAGAAGCTCTGGACGCTGAGCTGGCACTGCAGCAGATCGAATTCTATGCCCATCATTTCAAAAAGAACCCGAATAAGACTGTACTAGCTTTGTGCAAGGAGTTGGATGCGGCCTATGAGTTGCCGCTCGGCGAATCGCTTTACGAAGTAAGATGCTTGCTAGCCAAGCGTTATTTCTCCTTCGATATCTTCATTCCGACCACCAAACTCAAGGCGTGTGATTTGAACGCTGGAGAGCTAGGTTTTATCAGGGAGGCATACCTTGTTTCGAATCAATGAGGTTCTTAAGTTTGGTGAGCACAGATATCGAGTTCTGCAGCAACTCGGCGAGTATTTGGTATGGATAGATATCGATGACGCAACTGCTTTTCCTGAATTAATATTGACGAGCGAACTGATAAGGGCAATTGATCAGGAAAATCTTGAACGTATAAATGATCCGTATAAAGAACTTTCCTTTGAAACACCTATTGAAGGTAGTGTTGCTAGAACCAAGCGCGATACAAACTACGTATTAATTAAACCATTGCTTGCTCTACCAGACTTTTATAGACCTCAAAGCCGCGGGGCGGTTATCAAAGGCATCCTTGTTGAGCATGGTTCAACTAAACAGACGTTATATCGGTTGGCGCGTCGTTACTGGCAGCGTGGGCAGACGCCGAACGCTCTATTACCTGATTATAAAAATTCCGGTGGCAAGGGTAAACGCCGGGTGGCCAAGGATAAAAAGCTTGGGCGTCCGCGTAAATATGAGCCAGGAACCGGGGCTAAAATTGATGAATTTATTGAACGTCTTTTTCGTATCGCAATTGACCGTTATCTCTTGAAAGATAAGGGCCATTCGTTCCCTTATGCTCATCGTCGTTTCGAGACTCTGTATTTAAATTATTTTCCTGATACGCCTCAAGAAGAATTGCCCAGTAACTGGCAGATGATGCACTTCTACAAGCGCGAGTATTCTCAACCTGAAAAGCTAAGAAAGCGTGTGTCGAACGTTGAATATAATAAAGATATCAGGCCCCTTCATAGTACTGCCAATACTCAAGTGCTTGGACCAGGATCTCGTTACGAGATAGATGCCACCATAGCTGATCTTTATCTTGTATCAGATAGTGAGAGGGCAAACATCGTTGGCCGTCCCGTTGTTTATATGGTTATTGATGTCTTCAGCCGAATGATTGTTGGTTTCTATATTGGTTTTGAAAATGCCTCCTATGCTGCAGCTATGCAGGCTTTGTTTATGGCCGCTACCGATAAAACGTCGTACTGCAAAGAGTTAGGTTTTGATATTGAATCGGATGATTGGCCTAGTGTAGGTCTACCGGATGCCATTCTAGCTGATAGAGGTGAGTTACTGGGTCATCAGATTGAGAATCTGGAGAGCAGTTTTGCAGTCAGAATAGAAAATACGCCGCCCTACCGAGGTGATGCAAAAGGTATTGTTGAACGTAATTTCAAAACTATTCAGGCTTCCTTTGGTCCGTTTGTGCCTGGTTATGTCTCGGGTACTATGGTAAAAAAGCGCGGTGGAAACGACTATCGGCTAGACGCGAAGCTAACAGTAAAAGAGTTTTCTCAGATCATTATCTCATCAGTGCTTTATCATAATCGGTACGCAGTACTTGAAAAGTATGACAGAGATTCAGATATGCCGACTGATCTGCCTACAACCCCTATTCACTTGTGGAACTGGGGTTTACAGCACCGAACAGGACGCTTGCACCAAGCTGATGAAGATGCGCTTCGTATCGCCCTTTTGCCAAGAAAAACGGCTACTTTGTCTGAGTTGGGAGTTTGCCTATTCGGTATTTACTATACGTCTTCTGAACTGCTGCAGTTGGGTTGGACGCATAGAGGGAAGGATGTGAAGCGTCCAGCCAATATGGAAGCGGCTTACGATCCACTAGTTGCCGATAGAATTTACCTTTTTCCGGAAAGGGGTAATAACAAGTATTGGGTATGCAACTTGGCTGACCGATCAAGAGAGTTTCAAGGCGCCTCGTTTTGGGATGTCTGGCAACTTCGTGATGAACAGAAAATGACGACTGGGCAAGCTCGTGTGCAGTCGAAGGCAAAGAAACGGCAACATGAGCAATTTGTCATCGATAAGATAGCTCAAGCGGAAAAGACTGCACCTGATACTTCGGGGATCTCCAATGCAGAGCGGATACGTTCTATCAACGAGAATAAGCGGGAAGAAAAGGCCAGGGAGAGAACTGAGAAGGCGCACAATCCCGTTACAAAGGATAATAGAAAACCTGGTAAGGTGATCCACCTTGTAAACCCTGAGCCGGACTTGGATTATCCCGATTATATCGATGAACTGTTTGGGGAGGATGACTGATGTCATTACCAGATAACTTTGTCGATGCCGTTTACATCGATCCTGGTCTCGAACGCTATCGCGGTAATCCGCTGATTGAGGCTCTGCCGCCTATAATGGATTTACAAGACCTCAAGGTCAAGCTAACAGGTAAGGTGGAGTTCAACCCTAAAGACTGTTATGTAAAAGGGCATATACGTGCTCACGAGATTAGTGCACTACTCGATGATTTTTTCCAGCCACTGTCTATTCACAAGCAGTTAGAGGAGAAGATATCGGTCATGATCCGCGGTGGTTATGTGGGGCGTAATATAGCGGACGGTTCCCTGAATAAGAAGATGCAGGAAGGCTACCAAAGGATTATGTCAGGAGCTACGAACGATTTTCGTTTTACACAATCGAACTCGACGGCAAAGAGCATGTCATTGATTGGCTGTTCTGGTAGCGGCAAGAGTTCGACCATTAATCGTATTCTCGCGACTTATCCGCAAGTCATTTATCATCAAAAATATAACTTCATTCAGATGCCCTATCTGAGAATCGAATGCCCGTCAGATGGCTCGTTGAAGAGTTTATGCCTAAATTTCTTCCGCGAAGTTGATCGTACCCTCCATACTGGATATGAAGAAAAGTATGCACGCAAACGCCATAGTACTGAAGTCCTGCTTTCTCTTATGGGACAGGTGGCAACACAGCGGGCAATAGGTGTTTTAGTCATAGATGAAATTCAACGGTTAACGTTGAAGCGTTCGATAAGCAAAGAAGCGATGCTGGAGTTTTTCGTTGCGCTTGTAAACGTGGTTGGGGTGCCAGTTGTGATGGTCGGCACACCCAAGGCTAGGCCTATATTTGAAATGGAGCTTCAGGCTGGTCGACGCAGTGCTGGGTTCGGTTCGCTGTTTTGGGAGCCTATGCAACAAGGTTTAGTTAAAGCGGATCCTAAGACGGGAAAATCGAGAAGAACCGAATGGCAGGCATTTACTGATAAGCTTTGGCAATACCAGTGGTTGAGCAATCGTGATGAGGTGTTGAGTGATGAAATTCGCGATTGCTGGTTTGATTTGTCGCAGGGAGTAATCGATATAGTCGTGAAAATATTCGTGCTTGCACAGATGCGAGCTATATCTACGGGGTTGGAACGGATCACCACTAAATTGTTGCAGACCGTATATGAGCAAGAGTTAAAGCCAGTACATCCCATGTTGGACGCTTTACGTAGAGATGATCCTCAGCTTATCGTTAAATATTCAGATTTACAGTTACCTGGGATTGATAAGCGCCTTATTGAGCTAAGGAGACTAATTGAAGAGCGGCAGGGCGAAAAAGAAAATGAAGCGGCCTTTGCCGGTGATGAGAAAGCTATGCGGCTGTATACCATGTTACAGGCTATGGGATGCGACTCAGCATTGTTGCAGCCACTGATTGTTAATGCTTTCAAGCAGCATCCCAATTTGTCTCTTCCTGAGCTAAGCGGAATTATTCTGGACTGGTATTCGAAGCCTTCCGAACCTCCTAAAAAGGTCAAAACTCAGACTATTAAGCTCTCGGATTGGCATACACTGCCTTCCGAAGATTTGAGGTTCAAATTCTCTCAGGCTGGCAAAGGGCGGCTTTACGAAGAGTTGAAATACGGTAAAGAATTGTTCGACGTGCCTAAGTGGCTGAAGAAAGTAGGTTGATATGTTGGGCTTTCCTTTGCCTTATCGCGATGAACTGCTGTACAGCACTATTGCGAGGCATGGGATCCACAGTGGTATAGCTTCGCCAAAGGAGCTGTTATTTGAAGTATTCGGTGATACTAAGATCATTGCTTCGTCAGATTTGCCATCGCACCTACAACATATCGCAGCACTCTATCCTGAAGAACTTGAGATTACACCGCTCGATTTGCTCTATCGAAATACTCTTTTTCCTTTGTATGCACCTTTCGTAGGCGAAATAAAACGGATAGCTCTAGTTAAGGAGCTTACGGCAAACAGTAAAAGTTCTGTTCATCTCTCGGTCGGGGTGGTGGCTTCGCGTATAAGACAGCCTAAATACTTAAGATATTGTCCAGCCTGTATGATCGAGCAGTTAAGCAAACATGGAGAATGCTATTGGCGGCGCGATTGGCAAGTTGCTGGTTCCGAAATTTGCCTTGTTCATGGCAAGCTCATAGATTCACAAATATTTCGCCACGATGTGCATAGGCATGAGTTTTTAGCCGCTGATTTGACTATTTGCCCTCAGGTTGAACAGCTTCAAGGTGAATGGCAATACAACTTGCTTGCTGAAAGTATTAATGACTTATTGAACCTAGGTGTTGTGCTTGCACCAGAGTTTTCTCAATGGAGTCTTTGGTACGCCAATCTAGCAGCTAACCACTTATTCACTCGTGGCTCTTTTATACGTCATGACCTTATCCGTGACAAAGTCCTTAGATTTTGGGGCGCAAACTGGCTTTCCCGATACGGGCTAATGCCAAATGACAACGAAGCTAATTGGCTTAAAAGTATATTTCGTAAACACCGTAAGGCTGTTAGCTACTTAGAGCATTTAGTTGTACTTCATGCCTTCTTAGAACCTAGATGGAAGCTGGCAAGTGTCATCGATACTGTTATGCGGCTCAAGCCAGATAAGAAAAAATCGAGCAAGATACTTAGTGGAACAGATAAACATTTACTGAATGAATGTCGCAATCGATGGCGAAAAGCCATAGAAATACAAGGAACCAAGCAAGCACGCCTCAATGGTTTTGATGATCTTTACGCTTGGCTTTATCGTCGTGACAGAGATTGGTTACTCAAAACAAATCAGGTTAATAAAATGCCGCAACCAAAACATAAAGCAAAAGTTGACTGGCAGAGACGAGATCGAGATACAGTTAAAAAGCTGATACGCATTCGTGAATCGAGCGAGTTACTGCAGGATATGCCCAGACGTTCAATAAACTGGTATCTAAACCAGCTTGATCATAAGGCTAGTATTGAAAAACACTTGAAATTACTTCCCTTGTGCAGATTGTTTTTTGATCGTTATTGTGAAAATATCTTTGAATATCAAATAAGAAGAATAACCGGAACAGTTATATCTCTTATGTTGGATGACGAGCCGCTCAAACGCTGGCAAGTTTTGAGAAAATCAGGACTTAGCGAAGAACGCCTCACCGAACAAGCAAGCCTATTTCTAAAGGAAATTATTGGGATTTGAACGGTACTACGCATCTTAAGGGATTTAAAGACGATACTTGGATCAATGGTATCGGTGATCTATTCCGTAAAAAGGATAGTAAACAATGGGGAATTAACCTCAGTATTTATCCAAGTAAAGATAACGGCCCTGATGCAATTATCCTCTCTAATGCACCTATCCTTATACGTAAGTACATAATCAATCCGACCAAAGATTATTATCGTAAAGATTTTCAAAAGACGATTGAAATCTCTACAACCAGTAATTGGCAAGTTGATAAGCTCGAAAATTGTCCTGCTCTTGAAAGACGATTACCCAAGGAATTGGGTCAATACTGTTTTGTGTTTCAACTGACTGACGGAACTAGGGTGTACCTACCTCAGTTTGAGTTGGCGCGAGCACTATTCTTCCATAATGCCTATTTAGCCCGTGCTTCGGTGGTTCACGATCTATTGAGTAATGAGTTTTCCCTTGAGCAAGATGGTGATAAGACCATCATCAATGTACTGGAAACCTTTTCTGGAAACTGGGAGTTATTCAATGATTATGGTTATCGTCGATTAATCGCTTGGTTGCTGATGGACAAAGATTCTAGGTCTTCATATGAGAGTATCGGCAATTACCAATTGAACGATGGATTCGATGTGGGGCAATACCGGCGTTGGGCCTTTAGGTTTGACCCTCCAGCGCTAAAAGGAGCTAAGTTGAAACTGAAGGGGCATTTTGATCTCAAGACTAATACTCTGTTTGTCTATGAAATATCCAGCATTTTAAATATACCTACTGATCTGCCGGAACATATCGAATTTTTCAGCCCCAAATTTTATTCCCAAGTAAACGGACAGGGCCGAGCAGCCAGAACAGGAGCTGATCGCCCACCTAATCATGATATCGACGAAACCGCAGAGGGAAGTCGTGATAATAAGCCTGTCATGATAAGCGAAAATACTACGGAGTTTGAGTTTGACCGAGCAGTGCAAACATCTAAGGTCAGCAAGAAAAGAAAGTCTGTGGGCCGCGGCCAAAAAGATACAGAGGAACCAAGTAAAGCTTCTAGCGATGTCAGTACTGAAGAGCAGGGACCAAACGGTGATCTGCCGAGTGCTGAATGGGATAATTTGAACGAGCAAACGGACGATGCTCACTTGTATCTGAATAAGTTCGATAGCTATTTCCAAATGCTTAACTTACTCGAGGAGAAGCACGGCTGCGAGGTCGTAAAGTACCCGCTCAGAAAGCTGCCCGCGGTTGGCAAATGCAAAAGGCATATTCTGGAAACGGACGGTAACCCTAGATGCTTGTCGGTCACTCATATCACTGTAGAAACAAGTGGTTATTACCTATTGGAGGTTGATACATCTGATTCCAGTAAGGCGTTGTCTACAAAAGTAATCCGTGCCAGCGCAATTGGTGACATAGAGTCACACCTACATGAGATAGAAAAACAACTGCTAAAGGCTTCCTTGTCTTGGCCTAAGGAGCATCTGAATGCTTTAGTTGGTAATGAAAATCACTTTTGGGTTCCGCATCAGAAGTCTGGTAAAGGAGGAGCCTTAAGCGAAAAAGAGGTTGTGAAATGGAGTGATAGGTTTTTTGAATCCCTTACATAACTAATGTTTATCGATAGACTTATCAGCTATCGATACTGAGTGCCTTAGTCTATTTTGTTATCGATGCCCGTTTATCATTGACCCAGTGGTACAATATCGATATAAGACACTAAATAACTGTATTTTTAACAACACTATGTCTACTCATTCAAAAGCTGAACGTAAAGCCTTAGGCGCCTATTACACACCTAACAACTTAAGCCAAGTGTTGTGTGATTGGGCTATTCGTGCCCCTGATGAGGTTGTTTTAGAGCCTAGTTTCGGGGGATGTGGTTTTTTAGAAACTAGTGTCAATACGCTGAGATTATTAGAGTGCGAAGCTCCAAACAACCAACTTTACGGGGCTGATATTGACCTGAAAGCATTTGACTTTCTATTTGATAAATTAGGTAAAATTGCAAGTATTAGCAATCGTTTTATCTGCAAAGATTTTATTCAAACAACAACGCAAGACTTTGGTTGTGTTGAGTTTGATGTTGTCATTGGTAATCCACCTTACGTTTCTATGCATAATATGTCTGAACATCAGCGGGCTAGTTGCAAAAAAATTCTGAGAGAATCCCCTTATGCAGATGAAACAATAGGAAGTAATGCGAGTCTGTGGGCTTTTTTTCTGCTTCATTCTCTATCTTTTCTTAAAAGAAATGCACGAGTAGCTTGGGTGCTACCCAGTAGTGTGCTTCATGCTGATTATGCAAAAGCTTTGCTTTCAATATATAAAAAACACTTTGAGAGTCTTAAGGTGATAAAACTCAACCAAAGATTTTTTCAGTCATCAGGAGCAGATGAAATATCCGTTGTTTTATTAGCTGATGGTTTCAACAATCAGCCTAGGGATAGTGCAATCATTCAGTACTCTGTTGCTGAGGATTTGAGTTCACTTAAAGAAAAAGTGACAGTTAGTAGCGAGTTGCAACAATTTTTTCCTGAAAACTATAAATACTCTTTAATGACTTCAGCAGTCATAACACTTATGAATAGATTGGAACAAAGTCACTTAACTCAACGAATGGGAGAAATATCAAACGTCGTTATAGGGATGGTGACTGGTGACAATAAGAAATTTGTTCTTAGCGAGAAAGAAACAAACGATCTGAACCTTGAGCAAAGAGATTTACGACCTGTAATTGGGCGTTTTTCGCAATTAAAAGGGATTATTCATACTCCAGCTAGACATAACCGAATAGTTCAAGAGGGTCACAAATGTCTACTTGTATGCCCTGAGAATTTGCAGGTGAAAAATTCTTCAGTCAGAAGTTATTTAGCAAAATTTGACCGAAATAAACGTAAGACTAATAGAACTTTTGCAAAAAGAGTGAATTGGTATTATCCAGATGATGGTCGGTATCCTGATGGATTTCTTTCATATATGTTAGATAAAGGGCCTAGATTGGTCATTAATACTTCAAATATTAATTGTACTAACTCTATTCATCGGGTGTTCTTTACAAATAACATGAGCTACACAGAGAAAAAGGCTATTGCAGCATCTTTCTTATCATCTTACTCTCAACTTTCTGCAGAATTAGTAGGGAGATCATATGGTTCTGGTGTCTTGAAACTTGAGCCTACAGCGGCAAAGAATATTTCTATCTTTACTAGCGCGAAAGTAATTAAAGCACTCTCGCATATAACACCTAAGATAGACGCATTGGTTGCTGAAGGGAGGGTAGTAGAAGCTCAAAAAGTAGTAGATAAGGTTATCTGTGAAGCGGAAGGAATACCCTTAAGTGATTTTGATGAATTAAATAAATGTGCTCAAATGTTAAGGCAAGATAGGTATCGTGGTCTTAGTAGAAGTTAGTTTTTAATATTTTAAGGATATGAAATGCAAAATAATGAGCATTCCGCAGAGGGAATTAAAAAAAAACTTATAGATAGACTTTCTAGTGAATCGATTGATATTAGTGAAATATTAACATTGTCAACGGAATTATCTAAATTAGATCTTGATAATGTTCGTTTTACTATTGATGCTGACCATGTGAGTAGGTTGGGATTAGAGCTTGTGTCTAAAAAAGAGACGGCATTATCTGAAATAATTAAAAATGCATATGATGCAGATGCAGATACTGTAAATGTTGATTTCTTCACTGAAGACAATAAATCTTGGCTTGAAATCATTGACAATGGTTCAGGAATGAGTCGCAATGAGTTAATTAATGGTTTTATGCGAATCTCTACGAGTATGAAAAAGAATGTAGAGTATTCTCAAAAATATAACCGTAAGCGAGCTGGAAAAAAAGGAATAGGCCGTTTTGCGACACAGCGGTTGGGTTTAAAGTTAACTGTTATTACAAAGCGAAGTATTGATAGCAGTTGTTTGAAAATTGAAATTGACTGGCGAGAATTTGAATCAGATAAAGAACTCATTGCTATTTCAAATAAAATCGTAAAAGTAGATTCTGAGTGTTTTCAACGATATCAGTTTGAATCTGGCACATTATTAATAATAAATGATTTGAGAGATAGTTGGACAGAGAATCAGATTAAGCGAGCATATCGTTACACATCAGGCTTATTGTTGCCGTTTCCAGTTTCTAAAGTAAAAAACGAAAATAGTAGTTTAATTAATAAACTAGATGATCCTGGCTTTTTGGTTGTAATAAAAAGAGTTATGGACGGAAATGTTATTAATATAATTGATGTCAATGATATGTATTTGAAGCATGCGCTTGCTGAAATAGAAGGTTGGATTGATGATAAAGGTAAAGGGTTTTGGAAAGTAAAAAGTAATTACATAAAGTACGATTCTGGTAAAAAAAATTATATTACAAAAACCCTTTCTCAGTATCAAGAGAAAGACCAAGAAGTTATTGAAAACATTTCGGTTAGTGAAATTCGCAATGTTAGCTTTAAAGCATATTACTTTAGCCCTAAAGCGGTTTCTCACGTCCCTAAGTTACTAAATTCTACAGTGACTGAAAATTTACGGGACTCCGGTGGTATTCGTTTATACAGGAATGGTTTTCGTGTATTACCTTACGGGGAGAAATTTGATGATTGGCTTCGGCTTGATTTTCACTCAAAGGTTCGGACGATTTTACCATCGATAGGTAATCAAAACTTTTTTGGTGTTGTGGAAATTACGCCAGATACACAAGGGTATTTCGAAGAAGTAGCATCTAGAGAAGGGTTGTTAGAAACGGATGCTTTCAATGAGTTAAGAGAATTTGTTTCTTCTGCTATTTTATCGGCAATTGTCGACTTTAGTTATGCATTGGGGCAAACCAAAGTATTTGCAGGAGAAAAGGATTATATAAAAAAGGAAAGGGTCACGTTAAAAGAGGCACTGGAGGAATTAACTGAATCTATAGAGCAACTCGAAAAATCTCCAGAGTCGGAGAGAGATTCTGTTCCCCCCAATGGAACCTTGTTTGATGAGAGCCAAACTGAACAAAATAAAAGCAGCACTGAAGGTTCTAGAGTTATATCTAATGAGTTAATTGAAAGTATTGTAAAGCAGACCAAATACTTAATTGATAAAACTGAAATGTATAGAATTCTTGCTGGCTTAGGCTTATCGATGGCCGAGTTTACTCATGAAGTAAAATTTTCGATTCTAAAGGTTTCGGATAACTTATCAAAGTTGAGAGAAATAGTTAAAAAACAAAGCGTTGATTGTGAAATTGATCCGGTTTTTTTTGCTGTCGAAAACTTAAGGTCTTATACCTCGTTTTTTGAAGCTAGTTTTCAATCCTTAACAGATAAAGAAGGGGTATTAATCGATTTAAGAAGGTTTGTTAATGAGTTTATTGAGGTACTGAAAGACACCAAGCATGAAGATGAGCAAATAGATATAAGTATTTCTTTAAAAGGTGTTGACTTTGTTGCTCCTAAAGCGCATAGGGCTAATTTTGACTCTGTGTTAGTTAACTTGTACTCCAATGCGAAAAAAGCGATTTATCGTGCAGGAGTTGTAGGTCGAATTCAAATTGAACTTGAAGAAACTGAAGATACTGTAGAAATGATTTTCAGTGATAATGGCTGTGGAGTTCCAGAAGAAAACAGAGGTAAGATATTTGAAGAGTTTTTTACTACTAATACTCAGGTATTTAGTGCTTCTGAGAATCAGCAAATGTTAGGTATGGGCCTCGGGTTGACTATTGTTCGAGAAATAGTTGAAGGCTTGGGTGGAGAAATCGATTTAATCACGCCTAAGGAGGGATTCTCTACTTCTATCCAGGTATCTTTACCTAAAGCAGACGAAAAGGATATCGAAGATGACTTTTAAAATAGCGGTTGTTGATGATGAGGACGTAAGTAACTTGCTTAACAACATAAATCTGTGCGGGCTGTCTTATACACATATCAAACCCAAGTCCTTTCAAGAAGATATAGAAAATATTACCGATGACTATGATTTGGTTCTGATGGATCAGAAGCTAGCTGGTAATATAGACAAGGTTCCATATATGGGGACTACACTCATTCAAGAGTTGAGGACCAGAATGGCCGAAAATAAGCTAATACCAAAGCCTGTAATTTTATGGTCAATAGCCGGAAACATAACTAGCTATCAAAACGAAAAGTCTTCTCATAATCTTGTCGATGCAGTCTGGAACAAAGAATGGTTACATCACAGTAATTCTGGTGGGAGAGATGAATGCTCAAAAAAAATAAAAACTCTCGTGTCAGGTTACAAAATTATCACATCTATTCTTCGTGAATATAAATCTGGTAATGACATGACTGCGTCGCAATTAGCTGCACAAATTTTTGGAATAAAACCAGAAATGATCGGAGGGTATATTCCTGAAGCAGTATTAGGCCACCTAGTTAATAAAAACCATCATATTACGCATACTCTTTCAAACTTTCTTATCAATGCAGTTCTTAGATTTAACGGCTTTCTTATCGATGAACTGACATTGGCCTCAAGGTTGGGGGTTGATGTAAGTTGTGACGAATGGGAGGCGCTAAAACAGAATTATTTAAGCGATTTCAAATATGATGGGGTTTACTCGGACTTTTATTCACGATGGTGGGCATCTGAGTTTGAGGTGTGGTGGCTGGATAAAATATCTTCTGAGCACCCTGCAAATTTAGAAGCAAAAGATAGAGTGGAGTTGTTAAATCAGAAATTCAATCTCTCTTTAATTGCTGCAAAGCCTGCGAATAATCATATTGAAAGTCGGTTTTGGCATTGTTGTGTTATTGATAGGGTACCAATCGATGAATTGGATAGCTATAAGGTGACTTCCTCAGAACGTCGAGAATGGCAAGATCATTTTTATGCCAGTTTCGACGCAATAAACGAAAAGAAACATAAAGAGCATGGGTATGAGTTAACGCAAAGGGATAAGGAAAGGTTTTTAAGGACTAGAAGAGAGAGAACTCATGGATGAGATTGAATTATCTAACGCTTTAGAAGATTTGTGTGAGGTTCTTGAATCCTTTTTTGGTAAGGGAGTGAGAGATGTCTCTGGACTAAAGCAGGCTATTTGTCGGCTTAAAATACGAACAGGAAACCCTAAGCAAAAGGAATACCCCCTAAGTGTTAATATCGCGCGTTTGAGCTTTGATATACCAACTACTCATAAGCATACTTTACCAATTGGAGTAGTGGACTCAATTTTAACCTTATCAATTAAAATGGGCTTCCGAGAGCCGATAGCATCATTTTATTGTATCAATGAGATGAATATAGACTTTGAGTTGTCAGCAAACGATAAGGAAGGGAGACCCATAAAAAGTGCTTGGCATTTAGACTATCATGATGTTAAAGGAGATGAGCATTTTTCTCATCCACAATTTCATTTTCAGTTTGGTGGAAAAAAGTTGAGAGAGTCTTTACGAGTAGACTGCGAGCATTTTAATACCGGTGAATTGCTACTTATGGAAAGTCCTCGTTTAATGCATCCACCTATGGATCCTATTTTAGCAATAGACTTTATATTTAGTAACTTCCTTGGAGAAGCGAGTTGGAAAGCACTGAGGCAGAAGCGTAGTTTCATCAAAATTCACAAAATTAGTAAGGACGCATTTTGGAGGCCATACTTTGAGGGGATATCAAATTATTTGTCAAACCCAACGAGTTCCAAACAGGCTCTTGGTCTACAACCAAGTTTGTAATTATTAATTTAAAGCTATCCAGAAGGTATCGATATATTTACCTTTGATGAGATTAGCCTGTTAAAAGAAGTTATAAACAAAAATAGTGGAGAATAAAAACTACCTAATGTATGAGTTCAAATGGAGTTGTTGCTGATAATTGATGATTTACTGACGAAGTTGAATTTTAGTATGATACTTTATTTAGTAAAAAAATCTCAATGTTGGAGTGTCTTTACATTTTAGTATGATACTTTATTTTTTAGCAACTAAGCTTTTTTTCCAAAAGCAATGTTCGTAGAAGGCTACAGTGTGATACTTTATTACTCTCCCACACCGCCTTGTTGGCGGTTTTTTTATTTAGAGTAATAATGACTTTTCATTCATAGTAATAACGAATGCTGGTGGCTTAGCCTTTTATGCTGCTATGGTATCTAGCTCGTGTTGCTTTTTTGCCTCAATTCGTTTCCATACTTTTTCATGGAAGTAAAAAACCACTGTGTTGATAGCGGGTTCTACTAGTGCCACTGCACCACCTATTATCACACTGCCAGTGAGCAAATAGGTTACGGTAAAAGCAACGCTAAAATGAAGTACGGCAAAAGTAAGTGTCTTAGTCATGATCTTATCCTCTAAATTGGTTCCCAAAGGGAATAGCTAGATGATAACGCTTCTCATTAAAGTTAACAGCTGTGTTTTCAGATTAGTTTAAACGGTTTTATCTATTGGTCAGACTTTAAAAACATAAAGCCCTCACAGTGGAGGACTATGGGGTGTTTAGTCGAAAATTCAAGTTGTTTTAATCAACTAGTAGTGCCAAGGGAAAGCTGAAAAATCCTGATCGCGCTTTTCGAGGAAAGCATCACGCCCTTCCTGTGCTTCGGCACTGGCATAGGCTAAACGTGTGGCTTCTCCAGCAAATAATTGCTGACCGACCATACCATCATCAGTCATATTAAAGCCGTACTTCAGCATACGCATCGCGGTTGGTGATTTAGAGTTAATCTCTTTAGCCCACATTAACGCTTCGGTTTCTAGTTCAGCATGGGGAACGGATTTATTGACCATTCCCATATCAAAGGCTTCGTCAGCGCTGTAGTTAAAACCACAGAAGAAGATTTCTCGGGCACGCTTTTGGCCGATCATTTTTGCTAAATAAGCGCTGCCATAGCCTGAGTCGAAACTCGCTACATCGGGATCGGTTTGTTTAAATATGGCGTGTTCTTTTGAGGCTAAGGTTAAGTCACATACAACATGTAAACTATGGCCGCCTCCTACTGCCCAACCTGGCACAACGGCAATGACTACTTTAGGCATAAAGCGAATTAAGCGCTGTACTTCTAATATATGTAGGCGTCCCATTCTGGCTTGATCAGCTTTACCTTCTTCGGCGCCTTCGTATTTGTAGCCATCTTTACCACGAATCCGTTGATCGCCACCTGAGCAGAACGCCCAGCCACCATCTTTTGCCGAAGGGCCATTACCTGTTAGCAGTACACAACCTACATCTGACCATTGGCGCGCATCGTCGAGAGCGATAAATAATTCATCAACGGTTTTAGGTCTAAATGCATTGCGGCACTCTGGGCGGTTTATGGCGATACGCACAGTGCCATGGGCTTTAGCTCTGTGGTAGGTGATGTCGTCAAATTTAAATCCACTGACTTCATCCCATAGGGTGGGATCAAAAATATCTGATACTTGTTGGGTCATAATACATAGGCCTTTGTACTGTAATGTCTCAAAGGCTAGGCGGAATAACATATAAGGTCAATCACCTAAGCTTAAACCTTAGCGTGTGTTAGCAAAATTCTGTTTACCTATAAGAGTGATAATTACAGGTGATCACATAAATAAAGCTGATTGTCCTTACTAAACACAGGATGTTCAGGTGCCATAGTGCCGCAATAATTAGTTTTAAAGTCTGCAATTGACTCTGGAGTCATTGGGATTTGATTAAATGCATTAAGTTCTAATGTCGATAAACGCTCGACGATGTCGGTTCTTACCTTGGCCAATTTATGGTCGATTTTTATGATTTTTGTTCCCGTCATAGAGTCAACTTTATCCTCTATTTTTTTTACCATTACTTCAGTCTTGGCAATAGGTGCATCCAGTTTGTCTGTTTCTGTATATAAGTAATATAATGCGCCAGCAAGTAGCGCCAATATGAGCCAACCTTTCATCTTTTAGTCCAACATAAGTGAATAACCATTAATAATATGGGTATAATAAGCTAGTTTTCGCCCAATATTAAAGCAGTAAAAGGCCGTAACGATGAAGTCAGAATCAAATAACAAGGATTACTCCAAAACGGATCGAATTAAAATTCATCAACCAGATGCGAGTAAAGCGGATCGCTTTAGCCCTGGTAATCGAATTTATGTCCGAGCTATTGATGGTTTATGGACGAGTGTGCGCCGCCGAATGGGTTGGATAACAATGCTATTCTTCCTACTTTTACCGTGGATCCCATGGGGGAACCGCCAAGCCGTATGGTTTAATTTAGGCGAACAAAAGTTTCATGTTTTCGGTTTAACCATTTGGCCCCAAGACCTTACCTTGCTTGCTGCCATTTTTGTTATCGCTGCTTTTGCACTGTTTTTTGTGACGACATACCTTGGCCGGGTTTGGTGTGGATATACCTGCCCGCAAACCGTATGGACATTTATGTTCATTTGGTTTGAAGAAAAGCTCGAAGGAGCACGTAACAAGCGTATTAAGCTTGACCAAATGCCGTGGAGTTTTAATAAAATATGGCGAAAAACGGCTAAACATACCGCTTGGATACTGCTTTCCCTGATGACGGCAATGACCTTTGTGTCCTATTTCGTGCCCAGCCGTGAAGTCTATATAGATGTGTTTACGCTTAATGCCTCTGGTGGTATCTACTTCTGGGTGGTGTTTTTCACGCTTGCAACATACGGTAATGCGGGTTGGATGCGTGAAATCATGTGTATTCACATGTGCCCTTACGCCCGTTTCCAAGCGGCCATGTTTGATAAGAATACCTATATAGTTGGTTATGATACAAAGCGTGGTGAGACTCGTGGCCCGCGTTCACGTAAAAATGATCCTAAAGAATTAGGTTTGGGTGACTGTATCGACTGTGATTTATGTGTTCAGGTATGCCCTACTGGGATCGATATCCGCAACGGGCTACAGTATGAGTGTATTAACTGTGGTGCATGTATCGATGCTTGCGACAATACAATGGATCGCATGGGTTACGCTAAAGGACTCATCAGCTATACCACCGAGAACAAGTTAGAAGGTATAAAAGAAAAAGTACTACGACCTAAACTGATTGGTTATGGTGTGGTGCTAACGGTGATGATATTAGTCTTCTTATACGCCAGTGCGACCATAGCGCCAGTCCGTATGGACATCATTCGTGATCGCAATCAGCTATATAGGGAGAACAATCAAGGTTTGATTGAAAATACCTTTACCTTGAAAATTCTTAACAAGACTGAAGAGTCTCATGAATACACTATGAGTGTTGAAGGCTTAAATAACTACAAATGGTATGGACCGACATCCGTCACTATTGCAGCGGGCGAAGTATTAACCTTACCTATTAGTATTGGTATCGATCCAGTTGAGCTTTCTCGCTCAGTGACCAACATAGCGATACAAGTAAAAACTCAAGTTGATGGGCAAGAGGTCGTGGTTGAACAAGAATCTCGCTTCTTTAGTCCATAAATACCGTCTTTAGTACGAGTTTGATATTAGTGACTCGCACATATTGACCTAAGACGCATAAAAAAGGGCTTTTTAGCCCCTTTTTTATGCGTATCGTTTGATAAATAAACGTCTAAACGGTAAAACATAATTTTCTCACGAAAAGCTCTTGCACAAAATCTCCTGCTGCCTATAATGCGCATCCACTGACACGGCGATGCGCGTAAGCGATACGGCGAGTGAGGTTGAATTGAACAGGTTACTCTCTGTTGAGAATGGCAGTTAATTCAACAGCAGCAAGAAGTTGTAAAAAACTCCTTGACGCACAATGGGAAATGCGTAGAATACGCAGCCCTAGCCACCTGGAAGCATTTGATGCTCAGCGTGGTACTCACATTCTCTGATGAGATTGAGTTGCTCTTTAACAATATAAAACAAGAAATCTGTGTGGACACTCACAGGCGTTGAGTTAATCGAAACTGCTTAGCCTTCGGGTTGGCAGTCAAAAATTTAAATCAATGTAACAATGAGTGTTCATAGCAATATGTACAGTTTGTTTCTGCTTCCTTTATAGGGATGTGGAAACAAAAAATCAGAATTCATTGAGCCGCTGATTGGCTTCTTATTTATAAGAGGTTGAGAAGCAAAAAACTTTAATTGAAGAGTTTGATCATGGCTCAGATTGAACGCTGGCGGCAGGCCTAACACATGCAAGTCGAGCGGCAGCGCAAGGGAGTTTACTTCTGAGGCGGCGAGCGGCGGACGGGTGAGTAATACCTAGGGATCTGCCCAGTCGAGGGGGATAACAGTTGGAAACGACTGCTAATACCGCATACGCCCTACGGGGGAAAGAAGGGGACCTTCGGGCCTTTCGCGATTGGATGAACCTAGGTGGGATTAGCTAGTTGGTGAGGTAATGGCTCACCAAGGCGACGATCCCTAGCTGTTCTGAGAGGATGATCAGCCACACTGGGACTGAGACACGGCCCAGACTCCTACGGGAGGCAGCAGTGGGGAATATTGGACAATGGGGGCAACCCTGATCCAGCCATGCCGCGTGTGTGAAGAAGGCCTTCGGGTTGTAAAGCACTTTCAGTAGGGAGGAAAGGTAGCGTGTTAATAGCGCGTTACTGTGACGTTACCTACAGAAGAAGGACCGGCTAACTCCGTGCCAGCAGCCGCGGTAATACGGAGGGTCCGAGCGTTAATCGGAATTACTGGGCGTAAAGCGTGCGCAGGCGGTTTGTTAAGCAAGATGTGAAAGCCCCGGGCTCAACCTGGGAATTGCATTTTGAACTGGCGAACTAGAGTCTTGTAGAGGGGGGTAGAATTCCAGGTGTAGCGGTGAAATGCGTAGAGATCTGGAGGAATACCGGTGGCGAAGGCGGCCCCCTGGACAAAGACTGACGCTCAGGCACGAAAGCGTGGGGAGCAAACAGGATTAGATACCCTGGTAGTCCACGCCGTAAACGATGTCTACTCGGAGTTTGGTGTCTTGAACACTGGGCTCTCAAGCTAACGCATTAAGTAGACCGCCTGGGGAGTACGGCCGCAAGGTTAAAACTCAAATGAATTGACGGGGGCCCGCACAAGCGGTGGAGCATGTGGTTTAATTCGATGCAACGCGAAGAACCTTACCTACTCTTGACATCCACAGAAGAGACCAGAGATGGACTTGTGCCTTCGGGAACTGTGAGACAGGTGCTGCATGGCTGTCGTCAGCTCGTGTTGTGAAATGTTGGGTTAAGTCCCGCAACGAGCGCAACCCCTATCCTTATTTGCCAGCACGTAATGGTGGGAACTCTAGGGAGACTGCCGGTGATAAACCGGAGGAAGGTGGGGACGACGTCAAGTCATCATGGCCCTTACGAGTAGGGCTACACACGTGCTACAATGGCGAGTACAGAGGGTTGCAAAGCCGCGAGGTGGAGCTAATCTCACAAAGCTCGTCGTAGTCCGGATTGGAGTCTGCAACTCGACTCCATGAAGTCGGAATCGCTAGTAATCGTGAATCAGAATGTCACGGTGAATACGTTCCCGGGCCTTGTACACACCGCCCGTCACACCATGGGAGTGGGCTGCAAAAGAAGTGGGTAGCTTAACCTTCGGGGGGCGCTCACCACTTTGTGGTTCATGACTGGGGTGAAGTCGTAACAAGGTAGCCCTAGGGGAACCTGGGGCTGGATCACCTCCTTACCTATACGACTAACTTAATGTTTGTTGAGTGTTCACACAGATTGCTTGTTTAACTTCTCTTAGGAGAAGCAGAGCGAAACATCCCTCTTGCAGGTAGATGTTGTTCTTTAACAATTTGGAAAGCTGATAGTGATTAACATGATGATGTCTGTCGTTATGTTAATTACAAACCGATGTAAGTGTGGAAACACTTGCATCATGAGTTCTCAAACACTTTATTAAGTGTCTTGAATATTCAAAGTGAAGTATTTTGCTGTGGTGGCAGAGTATTTCACGTCTAAGGCGCGTCCACTTCCTGGTCGGGAGTGAGACAAGTAAAACCAAGCTGGTCGCAATGCGGCGCAGATGAGTGAAACTCATTTGGGTTGTATGGTTAAGCGACTAAGCGTATACGGTGGATGCCTTGGCAGTCAGAGGCGATGAAGGACGTAGTAACTTGCGAAAAGCGTTGGCGAGCTAGTAACAAGCATTTGAGCTAACGATGTCCGAATGGGGGAACCCAGCAGCATAAGCTGTTATCTGCACATGAATACATAGTGTGTAGAGGCGAACGAGGGGAACTGAAACATCTAAGTACCCTTAGGAAAAGAAATCAACCGAGATTCCCCTAGTAGCGGCGAGCGAACGGGGATTAGCCCTTAAGTCTATGGGGTGTTAGTGGAATGAGTTGGAAAGCTCAGCGGCACAGGGTGATAGCCCCGTACATGAAAACTAACCATAGATGAAAACGAGTAAGGCGGGACACGTGACATCCTGTTTGAATATGGGGGGACCATCCTCCAAGGCTAAATACTCCTGACTGACCGATAGTGAACCAGTACCGTGAGGGAAAGGCGAAAAGAACCCCTGTGAGGGGAGTGAAATAGAACCTGAAACCGTATACGTACAAGCAGTGGGAGCGGTTCTTGAGACCGTGACTGCGTACCTTTTGTATAATGGGTCAGCGACTTACATTTTGTAGCGAGGTTAAGCGAATAGCGGAGCCGTAGGGAAACCGAGTGTTAACTGCGCGTTTAGTTGCAAGGTGTAGACCCGAAACCGAGTGATCTAGCCATGGGCAGGTTGAAGGTTGAGTAACATCAACTGGAGGACCGAACCGACTAATGTTGAAAAATTAGCGGATGACTTGTGGCTGGGGGTGAAAGGCCAATCAAACTCGGAGATATCTGGTTCTCCTCGAAAGCTATTTAGGTAGCGCCTCGAGCGAATACCACTGGGGGTAGAGCACTGTTAAGGCTAGGGGGTCATCCCGACTTACCAACCCTTTGCAAACTCCGAATACCAGTGAGTACTACTCGGGAGACAGACGGCGGGTGCTAACGTCCGTCGTCAAAAGGGAAACAACCCAGACCGTCAGCTAAGGTCCCAAAGTACTAGCTAAGTGGGAAACGATGTGGGAAGGCTTAGACAGCTAGGATGTTGGCTTAGAAGCAGCCATCATTTAAAGAAAGCGTAATAGCTCACTAGTCGAGTCGGCCTGCGCGGAAGATGTAACGGGGCTAAGCTAGTCACCGAAGCTACGGGTGCGGTCCATTAGGACTGCGCGGTAGAGGAGCGTTCTGTAAGCCGTTGAAGGTGAAGGGGTAACCCACGCTGGAGGTATCAGAAGTGCGAATGCTGACATGAGTAACGATAAAGGGGGTGAAAAACCCCCTCGCCGGAAGACCAAGGGTTCCTGTCCAACGTTAATCGGGGCAGGGTGAGTCGACCCCTAAGGTGAGGCCGAAAGGCGTAATCGATGGGAAACAGATTAATATTTCTGTACTTCCGCTAACTGCGATGGAGAGACGGAGAAGGCTAGGCTAGCGCGGCGTTGGTAGTCCGCGTTTAAGGTGGTAGGTTGATTTCTTAGGCAAATCCGGGGAATCGCACTTTAGTGTGCAGACTGAGAGCTGATGACGAGGTCCTAAGGGACTGAAGTAGTTGATGCCATGCTTCCAGGAAAATCTTCTAAGCTTCAGGTTAGTGGGAATCGTACCCCAAACCGACACAGGTGGTCGGGTAGAGAATACCAAGGCGCTTGAGAGAACTCGGCTGAAGGAACTAGGCAAAATGGTACCGTAACTTCGGGAGAAGGTACGCTCCTGTTGGTGATGAGACTTGCTCTCTAAGCTGACGGGAGTCGCAGATACCAGGTGGCTGCAACTGTTTATCAAAAACACAGCACTGTGCAAACTCGCAAGAGGAAGTATACGGTGTGACGCCTGCCCGGTGCCGGAAGGTTAATTGATTGGGTTATCGCAAGAGAAGCTCATGATCGAAGCCCCGGTAAACGGCGGCCGTAACTATAACGGTCCTAAGGTAGCGAAATTCCTTGTCGGGTAAGTTCCGACCTGCACGAATGGCGTAATGATGGCCACGCTGTCTCCAGCCGAGACTCAGTGAAGTTGAAATTGCGGTGAAGATGCCGTATACCCGCGGCTAGACGGAAAGACCCCGTGAACCTTTACTATAGCTTGGCACTGAACATTGAACCTACATGTGTAGGATAGGTGGGAGACTATGAAGTTGTGACGCTAGTCATGATGGAGTCGTCCTTGAAATACCACCCTTGTAGTTTTGATGTTCTAACCGCGGCCCCTTATCGGGGTTCGGGACAGTGCCTGGTGGGTAGTTTGACTGGGGCGGTCTCCTCCCAAAGAGTAACGGAGGAGCACGAAGGTTGGCTAAGTACGGTCGGACATCGTACGGTTAGTGCAATGGCATAAGCCAGCTTAACTGCGAGACATACACGTCGAGCAGGTACGAAAGTAGGTCATAGTGATCCGGTGGTTCTGAATGGAAGGGCCATCGCTCAACGGATAAAAGGTACTCCGGGGATAACAGGCTGATACCGCCCAAGAGTTCATATCGACGGCGGTGTTTGGCACCTCGATGTCGGCTCATCACATCCTGGGGCTGAAGTCGGTCCCAAGGGTATGGCTGTTCGCCATTTAAAGTGGTACGCGAGCTGGGTTCAGAACGTCGTGAGACAGTTCGGTCCCTATCTGCCGTGGGCGTTGGATGATTGAAGGGAGCTGCTCCTAGTACGAGAGGACCGGAGTGGACGAACCGCTGGTGTTCGGGTTGTCATGCCAATGGCATTGCCCGGTAGCTACGTTCGGAATCGATAACCGCTGAAAGCATCTAAGCGGGAAGCGAGCCCTGAGATGAGTCATCCCTAGGAATTTAATTCCTCTAAAGAGCCGTTCGAGACTAGGACGTTGATAGG
This sequence comes from Shewanella morhuae, assembly GCF_003028295.1. NCBI lineage: Bacteria > Pseudomonadati > Pseudomonadota > Gammaproteobacteria > Alteromonadales > Shewanellaceae > Shewanella > Shewanella morhuae. Next base: position 393,792 of record NZ_PYSG01000003.1, read on the forward strand.
CATGGTGTGTAAGCGTTGTGAGGCGTTGAGCTAACATGTACTAATGACTCGAGAGGCTTAACCATACAACCCAGATGGGTTTTATATGGCCTTAGACGAATAGTGACACTTAATAAAGTGGTCATAAAATGCTCCTGCATTTATGACATAAGTACATCCTTGTACTTGTCGAACTCAAGCAAGAAATCAGCTTTCCGAATTATTATTAACGTGAGCCAGTGATGGACACGGTAATAAACAGAATTTGCTTGGTGACAATAGCCTTGTGGAACCACCTGATCCCATCCCGAACTCAGCAGTGAAACGCAAACGCGCCGATGGTAGTGTGGGGTCTCCCCATGTGAGAGTAGGTCATCGCCAAGCGCCTAATTTAGGTTAATGTGTAAGCGTTAACTTAAAGGAGCGGTAGTTCAGTTGGTTAGAATACCGGCCTGTCACGCCGGGGGTCGCGGGTTCGAGTCCCGTCCGCTCCGCCAACATAAAGAGATAAGCCTCATCGAAAGATGAGGCTTTTTTCGTTATGTTTTTTAATAACAAATTTACCTATTTATCCGATGTTTATGTCGGTTTATGTCGTATATCAAAGGTATCATCTTTATAAGCAGCTTATCTGTTTCGTGAGCCTCAGTAGTATTGACCCACGCCACAGATCTTAGGCTAATTAAGCGTTATAATGCCCCATATTTTGTGAGTACTGTAAATGAATTGTCGTCTTGGATGCGGTGCTTGCTGTATCGCACCTTCAATCAGTAGCAAAATTCCTGGTATGCCTGACGGTAAGGCCGCTGGCGAGCGTTGTGTACAGCTGAGTGATGCCAATTTATGTTTGATTTTCGGCTCACCTGATCGCCCCGCTGTTTGCAGTGATTTTGATGCATCAGTAGATGTATGTGGTCATACGAACGATGAGGCACTTTGGTTGCTTAGCCAACTCGAATCTCAAACAGCTCATTAAGTTTATCGCGGACAGGTGAAATATGCAGTTAACTCGTTATACCGATTTTGGCGTTCGAACCTTAATGTATTTGGCTATTCAGCCAGATAGGACTACTTTATTTAGAATTGCTGAGATTACGCAGGTATTTGATTTATCTCCAAATCATATTTCTAAGATCGTACATCATTTAGGGAAGTTGGGTTATCTTGAAACCATTCGCGGTAAAATGGGCGGTTTTCGTTTGGGCAAACCTGCGTCTGAAATTAATCTTGGCCAGTTAGTGCGATCGTTAGAAAACTCTTTAGTAGCGATTGATTGTAGTAAGCCTTATTGCCTATTTACGCCAGCATGTAAGCTGAAAGGTGTGTTGGCCCAAGCGGTTGCTGCCTATTTGAATGTGCTCGATCAATATAGTCTGTTGGATATTGTGAGTAATCGTAATGAGTTACTAGCTCTGTTGCCAGATTTGTCTATCTCAGTGTTACAGTTGGATTAGCCCCATCGGCGGGTGAAATATTAATAAAGAGTAAGCTTGATGCTGGAACCAGATCAATTCCTTCTATTTTAAGCCTTTGTAGATTAGCCCTAAGGAAGTGTATTGTTTCTGGATAGGGATGTGCTATCGCTACCAGATTACCTTCTGCATGTGCCTGAGTGATCATTGAGCTAAATTGTTTTTCAAGTGCATTGGCACTGGTATCATTGTCTAAGAAAAGTTGGCGTTTTAGTAATGGAACGCCTAGTTGATCAGCTTTATCCCCCGCCTTAGTGAACCGAGTTGTCATACTATCGACAAAATACAGCTGTTTCTGTTTAAGAGTTTCCATAATCCATAGCATGGGATCGTCAAGTTGTGTCAGTAAGCTGCCCATATGATTATTGGCGCCTTTGGCGAAGGGGACACTGTTAATTGCATCAATAACAGTGTGGCGAATTTGTGCTTCTGTCATGGTATTAGTTAATCCGCCCAGTCCTAATGTTTTGCCGTTGAGTGCTTGCATGGGTAAATGCAGCATAATCTCATGGCCTTTCTCATGGGCAGTCTTGGCGAGCTGTTTACCCAGTGGTGTGTGAGGCAATACTGAGAGTGTCACTCCACTTGGTAACGCTAATACAGTTTCATCACTCTGGCGATAACCAATGTCATCAATAATGAGGGCTATTTGAGCGGCATAACTTTGAGAGCTACTTAGGGTTAGCAGGAGTAATGAATACAATAAGCGCACAATTTCTTCTTATTAGTCATAATGCTATATCAATACTCATATTAAGAACTAAACGATTTTGAGTGATAGCATGGGCTGATAGGGTATCGATTATAGCGATAATTTTATTGACTGAACCCGTTGTTTAAATTGGCTTAGATATTTGCATTAACGGGGTTAGCTATAAAGCTAAAGGATTAGGCTCGTAACTGAGCCTAATCCAACGCTATTGATAAAGTATCCGCACACCTGTGGTGGTGATAGATAATACCGACTAGCGGCAGTATCTCGCTGGATCGACGGCCTTACCTTTGTGCCTTATTTCGAAGTATAAGCCTGGCTCACTTTGCCCACCTGAGCGTCCGACTAAAGCTATCTCTTCACCCGTTTTAACCATGTCGCCAGGTTTTCTTAATAGGGTTTGGGCGTGGCCGTAAAGGCTCATATAACCCTTACCATGGTCGATAACCATCACTAAGCCAAAACCGCGTAACCAGTCAGCATAAATAACTTTACCACCGGATACTGCACGAATATTTTGTCCTTCAGGCGCCGATAGCATAGTGCCTTTCCATACCACTTGGCCTGAGCGTAGGCTACCAAAGCTGGCACTGACACGACCTTTAGTAGGCCACTTTAACTTGCCATTTTGTTTACCAAAGCCTTCCATTGATGGGTTATCTTTCATCGCCCGCAATGCTTGCTCAACTACGCGCTTTAAGCTGGCTTCTTCAATTTGCATCTGTTCAAGCTCAGCCCCCTTAGAGTTTAAGGTTCGTTGTAGTTCATTAATGGTCAGTTGACGCTGATTTTGCTCTTGGCTCAGGCGTTTAGCTTGTACTTGCTGATCGCTCACAAGCTGAGTTAATTGTTGCTGTTTACTCGTTTGTGAAACCTTGATTTCATCTAGCTCAGTCAAGGTTTGCTTTAATTCATTGATCGACTTCATTCGTGCGTTATTGAGGTATTGGTAATAGGCCAACATACGCTCGATAGTGGCAGGACTTTGTTGATTGAGTACCATCTTAGTGTAATCATGGTTACCAGCAAGGTAGGCACTAGATAGCTGTTTAGATAGCGTTTTTTGCTGCGTAACCTTAAGGTTTTCTAATTCTTCTTGGCGTATTTTTAACTCTGCGAGTTTAGTGTCTATCTGCGCTAAATTATTTTTAGTGCTGTTGACCTTTTTAGCCGCAGACGCAATAGCCTCTTCATCGCTTCGTAGCAATGACAGTAATTTCTCTCTTTGCTTATCGGTAGTTTTTAACGCACTTTTTTGTTTATTTATTTGCGTTTGGATTGATTTCAACTCGGACTGACGCTTCGATAAATCAGAAGCGTTTGCCGAAAAACATAACATCATAAAGCCAGCAATAATGCTGGCTTTAATAAGGAGTCGAATGCTCACTAGGTAACGGTTACTCTTTAATGTGGATTAAGGGCTTACCTGTCATCTCTGCTGGAATGGCTTCGCCTATCAAGCTCAAGATGGTGGGTGCTACGTCGCTTAGCTTACCACCGGTATCGATAGTTGCATCGCGTCCCACAAAGATAAATGGTACTAATTCACTGGTGTGAGCTGTATGAGCCTGACCTGTAGTTTCATCGGTCATTTTCTCGGCGTTGCCGTGATCGGCGGTAATAATGCATTCACCGCCCACTTTTGCTAGTGCATCAACCACACGTCCAATACACGCATCGACAGCCTCACAAGCTTTAACCGCAGCATCAAAATTACCCGTGTGGCCAACCATGTCGCCATTAGGGTAGTTACAGATGATTACGTCATATTTAGTTGACTCAATTGCCGCCACTAATTTGTCGGTTAACTCCTCTGAACTCATTTCAGGCTGTAAGTCGTAGGTCGCAACTTTAGGTGAGTTAATTAGGATGCGATCTTCACCTTCAAATGGCTCTTCTTTACCGCCGTTGAAAAAGAAGGTCACATGAGCATATTTCTCTGTTTCAGAGATGCGTAGTTGAGTGCGGCCTTGCTTTTCAAGCACTTCACCTAAGGTGTTTACTAGGTTTTCAGACGGGTAAGCGATAGGTGCTGTGATGTCGCCAGCGTACTCAGTTAATGTAACAAAGTGCATTTTAGGCACGACAGCGCGCTCGAAACCATCAAAGTCTGGGTTAATAAAGCTACGGGTAATTTGGCGGGCACGGTCAGCACGGAAGTTCATAAATATTAGTGCATCGCCATCTTGCAAGGTGGCAACTTGGCCATCGGCATCGGTGATAGCTGACGAAGAAACAAATTCGTCGTTCTCGTTCCGCTCGTAAGCCGCTTCTAATGCAGTAATAGCATTATCGAATTGGAACTTTGCTTTGCCTTGAGTGATTAAATCGTAGGTTTGCGACACGCGATCCCAACGGTTATCTCTGTCCATTGCAAAGTAACGACCAATAATCGATGCAATGCGGCCATGGCCTAATGTCGTAAACAGATCAGCAAAATGGCTCAAGCTGCCCTTTGCACTGCGTGGTGGTGTATCGCGGCCATCGAGGAAAGCGTGCAAATAAACCTTAGTCGCACCGCGAGCTACTGCCATACGGCACATTGCTTCGATATGCTCTTCATGGCTGTGTACGCCACCGGCAGAAAGTAGCCCCATAATGTGCACCGCACCGTCGGCTTTAATCGCTGAGTCTATTGCATCACATAGGACTGCGTTTTTCTCAAACTCATGATCTGCAATGGCTTTACTAATGCGAGTGAGTTCTTGATAAACCACACGGCCAGAGCCTAAGTTAATGTGGCCAACTTCAGAGTTACCCATTTGACCATCAGGTAAGCCAACATCTAAACCAGAACCTGAAATCAAACTGTGGGGATATTGGGCATTGAGACGGTCGAGTACAGGAGTCTTTGCGTGAAAAATCGCATTGTTATGCGTGTTTTCTCGGTAGCCCCAGCCATCGAGGATCAACAACGCGAGTGGACGTTTAGCTGTCGTCATGGTGATTCCTTAAGTTTTATAGAAGCGATAGAAATCTGAAATTGGTTAAATATTACTACGTTAGTGGGGGATGAAAAAGCGCTTTACCCCGATTAAGGTCATCGAATGGCTAATTCGTTCGATTAGCGGGCCTGCTTGTGGCAAACACAGAGAGAATTGCGCTAAAAGTGCGAGCTGGAACTGTGACTAAACTGCTGCAATCTGCCAAGGCAATCGGTATACTCTGTGCCCTTATCGAATTTTCGCCATTTATGCGGGCAATCATCATGCAAGAATATATCGAATTTTTTAAAGCTCACTCAATGTTAAGTCTAGCTTGGGTGGGATTATTTGTTGTGCTCGTTGCGAGTCTCATCAAATCAAGCATGTCAAAAATCAAAAATATTTCCCATCAAGAATTGACGATTATGGTCAACAGACAAGATGCAAAAGTGGTTGATGTGCGTTCGAACGACGAGTTCCGCAAGGGCCATATTGTTGATGCACTTAACGTTACGCTAGCGGATATTAAAAATAATCAGATATCCGCCCTTGAAAAGTATAAAGCCAGTCCCATTATATTAGTATGCAATGCTGGCATGACCTCGTCTCAAGCCGCTCAGCTTTTGGGTCAGCAAGGTTTTGAAAACCTGTATAACTTAAAAGGTGGTATGGGTGAATGGCAGGCAGCTAATATGCCTGTTTCAAAAAGCAAAAGATAAGTTGTCGGCGGCATTGATAATTTAAACTGCATGTTATTTTGGATATCGCAGTATTGAATCATCAATGTTTGGCATACTGATCCTACAGTGACTAATGGCTTAAATAAGTTGTTGGACAGGTTTGATCGATACCCGAATCTGGGTACAAATTGGCATGATACTAAGCACTAATACAGTTCTTGGATAAGATAAGCCACGAGCCAATTTATATTTAAGTAATAATTGGCTTTCAAATAATAATTGGCTTTCAACGAAAAGCTGAAACAACATTGATAGGATAAGTAGGAAATTATGGCTGAAGTAGCAAACAACGAACAACAAGCCCCACAATTCAATATCCAACGTGTTTACACTAAAGATGTGTCTTTCGAAACACCTAACAGCCCTGCGGTATTCCAAAAAGAATGGAACCCAGAAGTTAAGTTAGATTTAGACACTCGCAGCGCTAAGCTAGCTGATGACGTGTATGAAGTTATCCTGTCTTTAACTGTGACGGCACAAAATGAAGGCGAAACTGCTTTCCTATGTGAAGTACAGCAAGCGGGTATCTTCTCTATCACAGGTCTGACTGAGCCACAATTGGCCCACTCATTAGGCGCATATTGCCCTAACATCCTATTCCCATATGCTCGCGAAACCGTGGGCAGCTTAGTCGGTCGTGGTACTTTCCCACAACTTAACTTAGCACCAGTTAACTTCGATGCGCTGTTTGCTCAATATGTGCAGCAACGCCAAACCGCTGCGACTGCACCAGCGACTGAAGAAGCTAACGCTTAATCACATGAAAAATACTGCTGATATCACGGTATTAGGGGCGGGCTCTTATGGCACCGCCCTTGCCATTTCTTTGGCTAGCAATGGTCATAAGACCTTGTTATGGGGGCATAACCCTGCCCACATGCAAACGCTGGCGCAAGATAGATGTAACCAAGCATTTTTGCCAGGCATTGCATTTCCTGAATGTCTGCACATCGAAGCCGATTTAGCGACCGCCTTAGCTGCCAGTAACAATGTGTTAGTGGTAGTGCCAAGCCATGTGTTTGGCACTGTGCTAAAACAAGCTCAACCTTTGCTCCGTAGTGATGCACGCATTGTATGGGCGACGAAAGGGCTTGAGCCTGAAACCGGACGTTTGTTGCAAGATGTGGCCCGTGATGTCTTAGGTGAGCAATATCCGCTAGCGGTGTTATCTGGGCCAACATTTGCGAAAGAATTGGCCATGGGATTACCCACTGCTATTGCAGTTGCAGGCACTTGCCCTAAGTTTACCCACGAATTAATTGAACTATTACATAGTCCAAAACATTTGCGGGTTTACGCCAACGACGACTTTACCGGCATCCAACTGGGTGGCGCAGTAAAGAACGTAATCGCGATTGGTGCGGGCATGTCCGACGGTATCGGCTTTGGTGCCAATGCCAGAACAGCCCTGATCACCCGTGGTTTAGTCGAATTAACGCGTTTAGGCGAAGCCTTAGGGGCCAATGCGGCCACCTTTATGGGAATGGCGGGATTAGGCGACTTAGTGTTGACCTGTACCGACAACCAATCCCGTAACCGTCGTTTCGGTTTAGCTTTAGGTAAAGGCAGCGATGTGATGACAGCGCAGGCTGAAATCGGCCAAGTGGTTGAAGGTTATCGCAATACCAAAGAAGTGTTTACGCTTGCGAAACGTCTTGGGGTTGAAATGCCAATCACTGAGCAAATTTACCAAGTCTTGTACCAAGGTAAATCGCCCGTCGATGCTGCTAAAGAATTGCTCAGCAGAGAGAAAAAATCAGAAACGCCGACGCAATAAACCGCGAGCCGTGATGATGCTGAATAAAAGAAAGGGTGCTAAAATAGCGCCCTTTTTTGTGTCTGTTCGCATAGCCTTTAAATGTTAGCTTCTGATGTTGCCGATATCAGGCGATATTTCCTGCATCCATGAAGGTTAAAGGGCAAATAGGGCATTTGTTGCCTAGCGTTTGGCCACTATCTTGCTTTGTTAGTTATTCGTGCGCTTAGGTTTATCGTGCGAACTTGGATTTAAGGTTTATCGTTTCAACGGTTGTTCAGGTTGCCGTATAAACTGAGTGTGGTTTGCCAATATCAATCAATTTATCTGTGTGGAGTAATAGCGTGAAACATCATGATGTCATTATTATCGGAGCCGGCGCCGCGGGATTGATGTGTGCAGCGACAGCGGGTTACCGAGGCCGTGATGTACTCGTACTGGATAATGCCAAGCAAGCTGGGCGTAAAATTCTCATCAGCGGCGGCGGGCGTTGTAACTTCACCAACCTTAAAGTCGAGCCCGCTAATTTCCTTTGTGGTAATCCCCACTTTGTTAAGTCGGCACTCGCACGTTATCCGTCGCAGCAGTTTATTGAACTGGTCGAGCGCCACGGCATTGAATACCACGAACGCGACCACGGCCAATTGTTCTGTAATGACTCGGCCAAAGAGATAGTCACTATGCTATTGACCGAGTGCGAATGGGCGGGCGTTACCATTAAGCTGCGCACCGATATTCTGGCCGTTAAAAAGACCGAGGCAGGGCGCTTTGAGCTCAATACTTCTAACGGCGAATTGAGCTGTGACTCACTGGTTATCGCCACCGGCGGTTTATCCATGCCTAAACTCGGCGCTACGCCTTACGGTTATCAACTGGCCGAGCAGTTTGGTCTCAAAGTATTGCCAACTCACGCGGGTTTAGTGCCTTTTACATGGCACAGTGAAGATAAAATTCGCTTCGAACCTTTGTCGGGCATAGCCGTACCGAGCCGCATTACCGCCAAAGATGGCACTGCATTTAGCGAAGCGTTGCTATTCACTCACCGCGGCTTATCTGGCCCTGCAATTTTGCAGATTTCCAACTATTGGAAAGCGGGCGAAACCATAGAAATCGATCTCTTGCCGAATATGGATTTGGCACAATTGCTAGAGCAACAATTCGCCGCGCATCCAAAACAAAGCCTGCGTAACACTCTCAGCCAATGGTTGCCTAAACGGCTGGTTGAAGTGCTATTCGATGAAGCCTTGCTAAACAAAGCGTTAAATCAGCTTGTGCACGCTGAACGGGCAAAATTGGTTGATGATATACACCGCTGGACATTATTGATGAATGGCACCGAAGGCTACCGCACCGCCGAAGTGACCTTAGGTGGTATTGATAGTCATGAGTTGTCATCTAAAACCATGGAAGCCAGCAAAGTCGCAGGACTCTACTTTATCGGGGAAGTCATGGACGTAAGTGGTTGGTTAGGCGGGTTTAATTTTCAATGGGCCTGGGCATCCGGCGTCGCCGCAGGGCAAGCGGTGTAGCCCATATCTTGCATAAGAGTGATGAAATTAAAACGAAGACTATTTGAATTCAACGAAGACAATCTTTTGAGGTAAAAACTCATAATGAAAATAACTCTTTGATAGTTAAATTAAAAGATTGTCTTCGTTGTTAATGCGAATTTGTGGTTAGTTTTTTTTAGGCTCACCTGGTAATAACGATAAACCTAATTCAGATAAAAACGCATTATGCTTTTTCAGCGCAACCTCTATTGAATTTTCTATCTCAACCAGTTTTTGCTGCTCTTTCGCGAGATCAATTTTTACCGCATCTTTAGCGGTACTGACGTAACGAGAAATATTAAGGTTGAAATCGTTTTTTTCAATCTCTGCCATCGACACGCGGCGCGAATAACGCTCTTCTTCACTGCGGAATTGATAGGTCTCAACGATTTTTTTAATATCGTTGGGTTCATCACCTTTGCCTTCGCGTAACCTATTCTGACGTTTACCTTTTTCATAATGTTCGCTGGCATTAATAAACAATACATCGTCGTACTTTTTGCATTTTTTCAGCACTATTATGCAAACGGGGATACCCGTAGAGAAAAACAAGTTGGCAGGCAAACCAATGACAGTATCGATATGGCCATCGTTGAGTAATTTCGTGCGAATACGTTGCTCTGCGCCGCCTCTAAATAATACGCCATGGGGCAAAATAATCGCCATGGTGCCTTCATCACTTAAAAAGTGAAAACCATGCAGTAAAAAGGCAAAATCGGCAGCAGATTTTGGTGCTAACCCATGGCTTTTAAAACGGAAATCTTCACCCTGTGCTTCACTCGGATCCCAGCGATAACTAAAGGGTGGGTTAGCCACTACTGCATCGCATTTAAGTTTTTTTGCGGGATTCCTCTCACTGAGTATGTCCCAGTCGTTTAACAAGGTATCACCGTGGTGGATGTCAAACTCGGTATCTTTTACCCCATGCAATAACATATTCATGCGCGCAAGGTTAAAGGTGGTGATGTTTTTTTCTTGGCCGTAAATTTTACCGACACTGCCGCCCGCATCGACAATATGCTTACGCACATTGAGCAATAACGAGCCAGAACCGCAGGCAAAGTCTAATACCTTGTCGAGCTTTTTCTTTTTGCCTGTTTTGGGCTCTTGGCTGTCGAGGGTGACAATTTCGGACAAAATAGTCGAAATAGGCTGTGGGGTATAAAACTCACCGGCTTTTTTACCCGAACCCGCGGCAAATTCACCGATGAGATATTCATAGGCATCGCCCAAAATATCGCTATTGGTAGAAAACTCGGCAATACCTTCGGAGATTTTTTGAATGATAGTGCAGAGCTTTTTATTACGATCAGCGGGGGTTTTGCCTAACTTTTCAGAGTTTAAATTAATTTCAGAAAATAAGCCTTTAAAGCTGCTGTCAAAGCTTTGCTCTTCGATGTATTTAAAGCCCGCCTCTAAGGTTTGCAGTAATTCGTTGCTTTGCATGCGTGCCAGTTCGGCAATGCTGGTCCACAGGTGGCGCGGCTCAATCACATAATGCAGTTTGCGGCGCATCTGTTTTTCAAACTCGGCCACATCCTCACTATTGTCTGTATACCACAGGCTCAATGGCGCGGTTTTATCGTCTTTAGCCAGTGCAGGGTAATCACGGCCGAGTTCTTTTTGTGCGGCCGTTTCGTAGTTGTCTGATAAATAGCGTAAAAATAAAAACGACAACATATAGTCGCGAAAGTCATCGGCGTTCATCGCACCGCGTAGGCTGTCGGCTATATCCCACAGGGTTTTGCCTAAATCTTTGAGTTGTTCTTGGGTCATGTTAATTGATCTCTTCGAGTTGTTCGGCTTGCGCTTGCTGTACAGTTGGTGCTTGGTATATTGAAGGCTTTTGTTGTATTAAAAGCTCAGGAAACAGTGCAGGGTCAAAACGGTAGTTTTTCATAAAATTGCGTAATATGCGGCGAAAATGCCCTTTATTTTCATCGGTCATTTCCATTGGCTCAAATAGCGAATAATTGCCGTGACTTAAAATATTAATCATACGCGCATGTAAAATACCGTCTGAGTCATCTTTTTCCTGTTCAATACAGGCAGAAAAGTTTTTGAAGCCATGAAAGGTAGCCGTTTTTTCTAAAATACTGCGTAAAATATTAAAGTGATAGGTAAATAAATCACCAGATTGGGCCGCTTTATGCAGTTGTTCTAACAGCGCTACATGGTGAAAAAATGGTGTGCTATTGGTGTAGCGCAGCTTATAGAGTTGCGCTTCCTTATCGTAACTTAAAAAATAAGGTTGAAGCTTTTTCTTCTCATTGAGCTCATTCCACATCACATTAAAAAATAAAGTGTGGTGGGTTGAAATTACCGCTTTAATGGAGTTGTTCTTCAGCAACTGTGCAAGGTGGCTTGCTACTGCAATGGCGTTATTATCATCTAGAGATGAAATAGGGTCATCAATATATAGATATTCAACCCAGCTATACGTGACTTGTTTATCTGCTGCTAGTTGTGCAATAGCGAGGAAAAAACACCAAATAAAAATATTTTCTTCACCACGTGATACTTTGATATGCTCGATGTTTTCAGCTTTATCATCAATTAATACTTCGCGGATAAAATTGACATGGCCTTTTTCATAATCAATCAAAAAATTAAAATCACCGTAGCGCTGCACTAGTGGTCTAATTTGATTTTCTAAATCTAAGTCTTCATCTTTGAGCGCATCAAAAAAACTGGAGGTTTTATTGAGTTTCAATACTCGAGTTGCATCGTCTTCAAGGTCGTTATCCCAACTAAATAAATCTTCAGTAAAAGCATTAAAATACAAGGTATCGCGTTTTCCCTCTTTTTTTCCTTGCTCTTTAAATGCCATAGACAAGCGTGTTTTACCTGTGCCGTTATAGGCAAATAATAAGGTTTGCTTAACGGTTTTTGGATTGGTATTTTTCTGTGGTATGCCGTTTTTTAACACATGGCGTAAATGTGCTGCCACTTCATCGAGCGTCGCAAAGGTTGATTCACTCATGCGCCTACCTCAGCTTTGGCATCCATTTTGTCGCCATCAATCGATGGGAATAATTGCTGCATCAACCCTTTTTTGTGTGTTTTAAGCGATTCAATTTTTTGAATTTGTGCGGCAATGAGTGCGTCTACTGGAAAAAATAAATTAGCGATTTTTTGTTGCTCATCTAGTTTAGGCACTAGCATTGTTAGCTTTTTCAAGTCATCAAGGCCAATACGTTTTCTTGTCGAACCAGTAGCTGATCTTTCAATCGAAGAGCGAAACTTTATGTCATTAATTAGAGAATATATAAAGTATTTATTATGCAATTCTTCATTAACAACTAAGCGTATACCATCAGAACACATTACGTACCTATGATGGGTCTCAGGAATAAGGCAGGCTCTACCAACAGGATCACCCATTTTTGAAATGATTATATCTCCCGGATATATATTGTTAGCCAAAAGTTCATCTGCTTTTTCTTTAGAAGTGAAAATTTGATAAGTATCGTTAAATTGTGCATCACCTATATTTTGCAGCTGAATTATGCGTATACCTTTTTCAACATAATCTGATGATTTCAAGTTAGAACCAAATGGCCCACCGATAAAGCTCCATTTTACATTTTTATCAACTAAATCAATTAGTTTAAATTCAACCCATTCACTTTGGTCTCTAAATGCGGGAAATCTGAGTCTGGGGACGGTTTCACCTTCGGCAGGGAAGAGTTGCTGCATTAGGCCTGTTTTATGGGCTTTTAAGGTGTCCAGTTTTTGGTTGTGCGCGCTTAGTAGCTCGTCGAGGGACGAAAGGCAATCAGCAATTTTTTGTTGTTCTTCAACGTTTGGTGGGATCGGGATTGAAAATGAGCGTATTTGAGCGAAATTAAGTCCCTCTCTATTCCCCCCAGCCTGAAAGCTATCAATTTGCTGCTGTCCATTTGGAGATAGAATAAATTGGCAGAGATAAACTGGGTTAAGTTCTTTTAGTTTTGTTCTGATAATACAGACATGCTGATTTACGTTTCCACTGGCAACACGTTGATCCGCAATCGCAGTACGGCCTATTGATGCACCTGTAATATTCAGAAGCACGTCATTTTCTTTAATTACTGTGCCTAAAAAAGATTGATGTACCTCTTCCTCAATAAAAGCAATATTTTCAAGGATCAAATCGCCCCATCCAATATTCTGACTTCGTACAAATGGTACTCCGGCTGATTTATAGTTCTTATCCCCACCCTTGGGTGTGATACCACTACCCACTTTGTTGGTTTTGCTGCCTAGCTCGTTAAAACACCAATAGCCGTCACTTTGAAACTCAGGAAATCTCAATTCTGGCACTAGACCTTTTTCAGCTGACTTATTCATTGCTTTCTCCTTGCCTTGGCGCTGGCTCAGCTATTTGCTCAATATCTAATTCGTTTTGCGCTGGCAGGTGTTGTAATAATTGATGCAGCTTGGCTTGCAGCAGCTGTTTGTCGGGCAGTTGGCATTGGTATTGTGCTACTAGTGTTGGGGACAAGTTACGCGACAGCGCATATTCGACCACTTCGTCGTCTTTGTCGCGGCACAGCAATACACCTATGCTGGGATTTTCGTGGGGCTTTTTCACATCGCGGTCGAGGGCTTCGAGGTAAAAGTCGAGCTGGCCTAGGTGCTGCGGGCTAAATTTACCGATTTTTAGCTCAAAGGCCACTAGTGCGGCGAGGCCACGGTGAAAAAACAGTAAGTCGATGTAAAAGTCTTGGTTACCGACTTGCAGGCGGTATTCCTCACCAATAAAAATAAAGTCTTTACCTAGCTCTAAAATAAAGCTTTTGAGGTTGTTGATAATGGCCTTTTGCAGATCGTTTTCGCTGTGGCTGCTGGGCAGGCCTAAAAACGCTAAGGTGTAGTTGTCTTTAAAGATGCTTGGGCTAGTTGGGTGCGATTGTCTCAGCGCTGCTGAGAGTTTTGGTGGCTCACTCAAGCTGCGCTCAAAATGGGCGGCGTTAATGTGGCGCTCAAGCTCGCGGCGGCTGAGTTTGTCGCTTTGCACTAAGGTTAAATAATATTCGCGCTCAAGGCTGCTTTTACAGCGGGAAAAGATAATGGTGTTGTGAGTCCAAGGTAACACTCTCACCAGTGGTGCGAGTTTTGTATCGTTTTGATAAATATCGTAAAACTGCTTCATGCGCCAGAGGTTTTTATCGCTAAAACCTTTTATGTCTGAGTCTTGGCTAGCAATGTAGGCGGCGAGTTGCTTTACCACGCCTTTGCCCCAAGCTTGTGAGGCGACTTTTTCGCTAATGGTTTGACCTACCGACCAATACAGCTCAATTAACGCGGTATTTACCTGAGCAAACACTTGCTGGCGGGTTTGCTGAATATGCGCGAGCAGATGGGCAAAGGTTTGCTCATTTGGCTGTTCAGTGAGTATTTTTGTGGTATTTAGCGGCTCTTTTGGCTTATTCATAGGCAGCAAGCCCTGATATTTCGCGCCCTTGGGAGAGTTTATGTAAATAGGGGATTAAGTCTTCCATTAGTGCAAGCTCTTTTTGGGTGCGCGCTTTCCAACCTAAGTCTAGCGGGGCAAGTAAGTCACTTAACTGCTCACCATCAAAAATCATGTGCTGCATTATGCCATCAACAAAGTCTTGCAAGCTTTGGGGCGTAAGGCCGTGAGTGAGTGCTAATTGGTTTAATTCGCTGGCGGCTTTAGCCGCTTTAAATTTTTGAAAGCCAATTTTAATTTGCTCAACATTTAACGCGACACCTGTGGGCAGGTTTTCGATGTAGGCGATGATATCGTCGCGGTCTTCCATTAAATTGGCCTGTGAGCTGATTAAATCCATTAGCTCTTGGCGAGTCATTTTATGCTTGCTGGCACCTTGGCCTGCTGCTTGAGTTGATTGGGCGATTAACCCCATGATGTAATCGTAATCAATTAAGGCTGAGGCAAATAAGACAAACTCAAATTCGAGCTGTTCAATGCTTGCGTCTAACTCAGGATTATTTTGGTCTTGCTTGCGTTTTAAGCCTTTGGCGGTTTCGAGGTAAGCGCCTTTAAAGCCTCGCAGGTTGTCGATAGGCATGGCGGCTTCAACGGTTTGCAGCTGTTGATCGTCGAGTTCAGTATATTGCTCTATTTGCGTTTTGAGCTTTTGTACTTCTTTAAAGTGGTTAATAAACTCGGCTTTGGCGGTGTCGCCGTTTAAGTTAGCAACGTCCGACGGCGTGCAATCTAACCCTTTACTTTGCATAAAGGTTTGCAAGTCTGTAATTGCTTGCTGGTATTTTGCAACGACGACGGGGGCTGGCTCTACGAGCCAAATCTCTTTGGCGCGATCTTTATCTGCACCCGAGAATAGTTTAATTGCTTGGTTAACTTGTTTCTCTTGACCGCGAAAGTCAAGAATGTTGCCCCAAGGTTTGCTGTCGTTGAGTACACGGTTGGTACGCGAAAATGCTTGAATTAAACCATGATATTTAAGGTTTTTATCGACATATAAGGTATTGAGGTATTTCGAGTCAAACCCCGTGAGCAGCATATCGACCACGATAACGATGTCGATTTTGTTTTTGTGTAGGTAGTCGGCATTACTGTATTTTTGGTCTTTAATGCGCTGCTGTACGTCTTGGTAGTACAAGTCAAATTCATTAATGTTGTGGTTGGTGCCAAATTGCTGGTTATAGCTTTTTATAATGGCAATCAGCGCAGCCTTTTTTTGCTCAGGCTCTTGTTGGTTGTCGAGCTGCTCTTGCGGTAAGTCTTCTTGCAGTTGTTTTATGTCTTTGACGTTTTTATCTGCGTTGTAGGCTTGAGTTTCATCGCTATTTTTTGAAGGCTGCGCGGGTGGAGAAAACACACAGGCAATATTAAGCGGAATATAGCTTTCATCTTGGGCTTGTTTTTGTGCCTGTTGTATTTTGAATTGCTCAAAATAATGTATTGCGTCATTAATTTTAGCGGTAGCGAGCACGGCGTTAAAACGGCGCTGATTGGTGGCGGCATCATGTTTGGCTAAAATTTCTTTTACCACGGCTTCTGGCGGTGGCGTGACGGTGTCCACTTTACTGTCGCCGTCTGAATTTTTGTTGTTTTTACCAAAATAATCAATGTGAAAACTCAGTACGTTTTTATCTTCAATGGCGTTAGTAATAGTGTATGGATGCAGTTCTTTTTCAAATATGTCTTTGGTGGTTTTAAATGAACCTACCGTACCGTCGATTTGAGTGTAATTAGAGTTTTCATCAAAAATGGGAGTGCCGGTAAAGCCAAATAGCTGTGATTTTGGAAAGAAGTTTTTAATCGCTTTATGGTTATCGCCAAACTGAGAACGATGACATTCGTCAAAAATAAACACGACACGTTTATCGCGCAGTGGCTCTAAACGTTCTTTAAAGGTTTGTTGGCCATCTTTGATTTTACTAAGGTTGCGCTTGCTGTTTTCATCCAGTGCTAGGCCAAGCTTTTGGATGGTGGTGACGATGACTTTGTCGGCGTAGTCTTCTGACAGCATCCGGCGCACTAAGGTTTCGGTATTGGTGTTTTCTTCTACGCAGCCGTCTTGAAATTTGTTAAATTCTTCACGGGTTTGGCGGTCGAGATCTTTACGGTCAACCACAAACAAACACTTATCAACCTCGGGGTTGTCTTTGAGTAAGGTCGAGGCTTTAAAGGAGGTTAAAGTTTTGCCTGAGCCAGTGGTATGCCAAATATAGCCGTTGCCACGATTGTCGTGAATACAATCAACAATCGCTTGCACCGCATAAATTTGGTACGGACGCATCATCAGCAATTTTTGTTCGGATTGCACTAATACCATGTAGCGGCTGATCATTTCTCCTAACGTGCATTTAGCTAAAAAATAGTCAGAGAAGTCGTGAAGATGGGCAATTTTTCTGTTGTTTTCATTGGCTAATTGATAGACCGGCAAAAAGCGTTCATCGGCATTAAAACTGAAATGCTCGTTACGGTTATTGGCAAAGTAATAGGTTTGGTTTTCATTGCTGACAATAAAGAGCTGCATAAAGCACATTAGAGTATTGCCGTAGCCGTTACCTGCATCGTTTTTATAGCTAACGATTTGCTCCATAGCGCGGCGAGTTACAATAGTGTGATTTTTCAGTTCAATTTGCACTACGGGTACACCGTTGATCAGCAAGATCACGTCGAAGCGATGGTGGCTGTCATCATGGTTAATGCGAAGCTGGTTGATCACTTCAAATTCGTTTTTACACCAGTCTTTGATATTAACTAAGGTGTAATGTAAAGGCGTACCATCTTCACGCTGAAAATAGCCCCGTTCACGCAGGGTTTTAGCGGCGCTGAATACATCACTGGTGATAATTTCTTGCAGTAGGCGCTTGAACTCGTTGTCGGTTAAGTTTACCCGGTTTAAGGCTTCGAATTTTTCACGGAAATTTTGTTCAAGTGCGGCCTTATTGCGAATATCTGCACGGTAGCTGTATTTGAGATCTTCAAGCTTGGCGATTAACTCGTTTTCAATTTGTTGTTCTTTTTTCATTTATATCATCCAGTTTGAAATCTTAAACTCACTTCACACAATAACCCAAAATTTCAATGCCTAGACAGGTATGGTTATCTGATGTTTGATAGCGTCTATTATCCACTTTAATACAGTCTTATCGCTACCAATCAATCGCTAATTACCGTGTTTAGTTCGACTTTCCAACATTTTACCCTTTTTAGGCAATGAGTTTTCACTAGGATAGTGATGCCGCTCATCCACAGAATAGTGGCTCAAAGCGAGATTTTGAATGTATGCATTGCTCATGAAAACTATTGATAATAGGTGCTTACATTGCTTTTTGGTTACTCATTGTCGATTGTTTTGATTTTTCAGTCATCACCTGTGAAGTGATATGTGACATGTTTAGTGAATTATTGATTGTGAATTTATTTTTTAAGGGATGCTCATTTATCTCAGCTTCTGTTCCTGTGATTTTTACAAAATATTTTCTGTCATATCGTTAGAGCACTTAGTCAACCAATCGCCAGTTTGGTTTCTGCGTAGCGCAGTTTTTTCACCCTTGGATTCGCGAGGAAATAGGCGAGCATCAGTGGGCCGAGGCGACCCATGAACATCATAAAGATGATGATGGCTTGGCCTAGAGTGGTTAAGTTACCGGTTAATCCGCGCGATAATCCGACAGTGCCCAGTGCGGATATGGCCTCGAAAACGATATCGATTAACGGCGCTTTCTCGCTTAATACCAGTATGAAGATGGCCAGCCAAGATACGACCAGAGAGATGATGGTCAGCGCTAAGGCTTTGCTGACGGTGTCTTTGGGGATCTCGCGCTTAAATACATAGATGGCTTCGTCGCGACGTAAATAACCATAAGTGGCCAAAATCAGTACCATAAAAGTGACGACTTTAATGCCGCTGGCGGTGCTTAATGAGCCGCCGCCGATAAACATCAGCACGAGTATAAGTAAGGTGCTGGCGTCTTCGAGTTGGTCAATCGCTAGGGTATTAAAGCCTGCGGTGCGCGGTGTAACGGCTTGAAACCATGAGGCTAACCATTTACCTAGTTCGCTTAAGGGAGCCAAGGTATTGGGGTTGTTGTACTCAATAAAGTAAAGCGCAATCACGGCGACCGCGTTGATGACAATAGTGCCGGTGATCATCATGCGGCTGTAAACGCTGAGTTTTGACCAACGTTTGTTCCTACGCAGATCTATCCACACCGAAAATCCTAAACCACCGATAATAAGCAAAGCTGTGATCGTTAGATTGATAACGGGATCGGCTACGTAAGGCATCAGGCTGTCGGCACTGAGGGCAAAACCTGCGTTATTAAAGGCACTAATTGTATAGAAAAAACCGTGGAATAAGCTGGTTTTCCAGCCAAGTTCATGGCTCCAATGCGCTGATAAAATCAGCATGCCTATGGCTTCAACCAGCAGCGAAAACACTAATACTGCTTTGGCAGTTGAGACTAATGTTGATGTATCGGTTTGATTAAAAGCCTCTTTTGCGACTGTTTGTTGTAGAAAGCCAATCTTACCGCCAAGGGCGATAAGGGTGACAATGGCAAAGGTCATCAGCCCCAGCCCGCCGCATTGGATTAGCAGTGCAATGACGATTTGACCAAAGGGCGTAAAAACGCTGCCAGTATCGACAACAACCAGCCCTGTTACTGTGACTGCTGAGGTTGCCGTGAACAGGCTTTGTAGCCAAGTAATCGGTGATTCAGTCGCTATCGGCAGTTTGAGTAAACACGTGCCGAGCATGATCAACAGGGCAAAACTGATGCTTAAAATAAACGGCGGCGCACCTAAAAGCTTTTTGCCCGCTTTAGGTTTGTGCTCAATTGCCGTGATTGAGGGATGCCATTGAACCACCTTACACCAACCTTGGTGCGAGGTATTTAAGTTCACTGCGGCTGCCACAAAGTAGCAAAGCGTCGTTGGTTTGTAACACAAAATTGCCATCAAGCTTACTAAATACTGCCAGATCTCGCTTCACCATCACGGCCGTCACTTTGCCCTTAGGATTACGCTCTACATTCGTTTGGCTATCATCGGTACTGTCATCGAGGGTCGTCCCCAGTAACTTGGATAGAACAGTTTGGTCAAGGTGCGCTTTAATATGGATTTCAACCACATAAAGACCATCACCGATCGGCAAGAAATTACTTACCATAGGATAATTGAGCGACTGGGCAACGCGTATACCCATTTCTTCTTCTGGGTGTATGATGCGATCTACGCCGAGTTTAGACACAATTGTATGGTGCGCTTTAGTGCTGGCTTTGACCCAAATGACATTTACGCCCAAATTCTTAAGTGCCAAAGTGCATAGCAAGCTAGATTGCATATCTTTGCCAATGGCGACAAGCACCACGTCACTGCTGGCAAGGTCTAACTCCCGTAGCGCCGTTTCGTCGGAGCAGTCGCAAATAACCGCTTCGGTTAGACTTTCAACGTACTTTTCGACCATCTTGGGGTCACTGTCTACGCCTGTGACTGTGTGACCTAAGTGGATCAACTCATGGCTTGCCGCGACGCCAAATCGCCCTAAGCCAATAACGGTAAAGTGTGCCATACAAACATCCTTTTAAGATTTTTTGAAAGTTTTGATGAAAAAATGTTTATGACTGACTCGTGTCAGTTAAGCGATACCCTAAGCCTGCTTCAGTCTTTATGAGTTGTTGTTCAGTGCTATCGTTGAGTTTTTTACGTAACTGACTGACTAAAATCCGCAGATAGTGGCTGTCTTGTTGATGGGTTTCACCCCAAATATCCCGTAATAATTCGGTTTGTTTAACTAACTGACTCGGGCGGGACATTAAGGTCTCAATCAGCGCAAATTCTTTTTTTGTTAAGGCGATTTCTTGTTCATTGAACCAAAGCTGGTGGGTGCTTTTTTGCAGCTTAAGTGCGCCAAACAGTAGTACATCACTCAGGGGGGATTCATCCACTAAGTCGCGAACTAATACCTTGATGCGTGCGATTAACTCTCTGATCCCAAATGGCTTACTGAGATAATCATTGGCGCCTGCTTCCAATAGGCGGATTTTCTCTTCCTCTTGATCGCGGGCGGTTAAGATAAGCACGGGCACTTTGTTACTCTGACGTAGGGTTTGCAGTAAGGTGATGCCGTCGCCGTCGGGTAAACCAAGGTCTAGTACCAATACGTGTGGCTGCTGCGCTTGATATTGCGCTAAGGCAGAGGCAATCGACGCCGCGCCGAAATATTCAAAGCCTTCCGCTTCTAAAGATATGCGCATAAAAGTGTGGATTTGCGCTTCGTCATCAACAACTAGCACCTTATAAGCCATTTATTGCTCTCTTTTTTTAATCGGTAAAGCGATGCGAATAAGGCTGCCCTTGGAGGCGAGCTCGGCGCTGATCTGGCCGCCATGGGCAGTAATAATGCCTTTAGCGACAGCCAACCCAAGGCCTGCGCCGCCATCAGTTGAAGGATGCTGGCGATAAAACAGTTCAAAAATAGCTTGCGCCTCTGCGGGGGCGATGCCTACGCCCTCATCTTGAATATCTAACTGCAACACACTGCCCTGTTGGTAAGCTGTTACTGTGACGGGTTTATCTAAGGGCGAATAGCGCAGTGCGTTATCCAGTACATTAAAAATGGCCTGTTCAATCAATGAGCTGCTGATCATCAGTGGCGGCAGTTCAGCCGTGCTGTCGATAATGATTCGCGGCTGGGCGGCGGGAAAGCGACCAATTGCTTGGTGTAAGACATTGATAATCGTGTTTTCACTGAGGCTAAATTTAAGCGCACCGTGTTGTAACTTAGTGGCTTGTAACAGGTTTTCGATATATTGATGCAGACGATGGCTTTCACTGGCGGCACTATCAATTAATTCATCCTTTTGCGACGCACTGAGCTTAGGCATGTATTCCTTCAGTGTTGTCAGCGTGCCGATTATGGTTGCCAGTGGTGTACGTAAATCATGTGAAACTGACAATAAAATGCTGTTGCGTAACTGAGCCTGTTCGAGTGCTGCTTGCTGGCGGCGGTAATGTTCAGCCAATTTGCTGGTAGTGAGGGCGACCAGTAAAAACACCGTTAGATTGAGAATGTCCTCAAGATTGAACATCTGTAGCGAATAGCGCGGCGTGGTAAACAGAAAATTAAAACTAGTTGCCTCAAACACTGCCGCAAAATAGGCAAAGTTGGCATTACACTGCAAGGCTATGGCGACCACGGCCAATTGTAAAACGAGCAACACAGCGATGGTAGAAGCCGAAAAATAGTCGATAAACACACTGCTAAAAATCGCAATCACTAACACAATGAAGGTAAATAAAGTGGGGCGGGCACGCCAGTACTGGGTCAAAGCTGCCTTTGTTAACAATGTCATGGAGTTGATAATGGTGTAATAGAAGTTAGTTTTACTCTAACAAAGCTATTTTAAGATAGCGCGTAAAAAAGTCGTAAAATTTTTAGGATGCTGACTTTATAAGTTTGTATTGCGCATCCCTAAACTCAGCCGTTAATAATACAAAAACTCTACCGTCCATTGTTGCGCGGTAAAAGTGCTTAACGAGAGTTATACCCTTGCACAATGTAGCTATCTTCAAATTGAAAACGTTGAACTTTGGGACATGGGTTCCAAAATCTAAGACCTAGTTTGAATTAAATAAGATTTCAGTACAGTATAAGAATCATATAAAAAACATCTTAAGTGTGCTCGCGATAATTAAGCCACTGAGTTAATTATGATGCTAAATATTGATGATCCCCAACAAATTGAACGTATTCCCGCGCTGTGGCGATTAGCCTTTAGACCCTTTTTTTTGGGAGGCGCCATATTAGCCGCACTCTATATTCCGCTGTGGTTATTAACTTGGTTTACTCCGCAATATAGTTTTTTTCCGCCCAATTTCTGGGCCATTATCTTGCCGTTATGGTGGCATCCACACGAGCTGCTATTTGGTTTTGCAATGGCGATTGTGTGTGGTTTTTTACTGACGGCCGTTCAAAGCTGGACTAATCAACTGGCATTAAAAGGCTGGCCACTTGCGCTGACGTTTAGCTGCTGGTTATTGGCTCGATTGTTACTGTTACTTCCAATGCAAGTACCACTGATTTTACCAGCATTGTTTGATTCGTTATTTCTTGGTATGGCAAGTCTTGCCTTGTGGCGCAGTATTTATAAAGTAAAGCAATGGCGTAATATTGGCTTTCCTATCATGTTGTTAGTCGCGTTAGTGATTAACAATGTTAGTTACTACGCTCTATTTGAGCGAGATTTTATCTTTGCCCATCAGATTTGGCAGGCAATGTTGTGGTGGTTTGCGTTACTGATCACCATAGTGGGTGGACGCGTGATCCCCTTTTTTACCGCAATGCGCATTAAGGCGACAAAAGCCGAACCATTACCTTGGGTTGAATATCCGCTGCTTGCGGTGATGGTTTTACTGGTGATCCAAGCACTTTTTGAACCACTTTCGTTGGAAATAGAGCGAAGTTTATTGCTGATCGCAGGGCTATTACAGTTAATCCGATTTGCCCGTTGGCTACCTCATAAAACACTAAATGAACCTATGTTGTGGTCCTTACATGTTGCCTATTTTATGCTTCCCGTCAGTTTATTAGCCATGAGTTGGTATCTCGATAATGAGTATGCTTATCGCAGTTTACTGCACCTATTTGCGATAGGTTGTATGGCTACTTTGTGTCTTTCAATGATTTCTAGGGTGTCACTTGGGCATACGAGCCGAAATATTTATGAGGGCCCCAAAATGATATTGGCCTTTATTTGTTTGCCTTTAGCGGCAGTATTCAGAGCATTAATGCCTATCTGGTTTCCGGCTGACACCCAAGTCTGGTTATGGTTAGCTGCTAGTTGCTGGTTTATCACATTTGCTATGTTTGTATGGCATTACATACCCATACTCACCCGCCCCCGTATTGATGGGCGACCAGGTTAAAATTGAGATTAGGATAAAGGAGATATAGTGGAAATTCATTTTAAAACAGTCACATTGTCAAAAATAAAGATTTATTTTATTGGCTCGCTGGCCATGGCGACATTTACCACTTTGGCCGCATCTGATGCGAGCAATCAACAACAATTTCCTAATCAATATCAATCTTGGCAGGCAACATCCGAGCAGGTTGAGCGCGAGGATATGCTCGCCAATTATCCCGCCAGCATCATACTTTGGGCAGGATCTTCTTTTGCAAAAGAGTATCACAGCCCACGTGGACATCAATTTGCTGTTGCCGATGTAGCACACACCTTACGCACGGGTGTGGCACCAGAACCCGGTGAAAAAGGTTTATCTGCCAGTTGCTGGACCTGTAAAACGCCTGACGCACCTCGACTAATTGAGGAACTGGGTTTTGAAGGATACTCAGCCAAAAATTTTACCGATCTCGGTAAAGAGATCCAAAGCGTTGTTTATTGCAGTGATTGTCATGAGTCTGGTTCTAAAAAATTAGCCTTACCGCGTCCTCATGCCCAAGATGCAATGGCTAAAATTCAGCTACCTTTTGACAAACAAGATACCAACATGCAGGGTGCTCAGGTATGTGGTCAGTGCCATGTGACTTATTATTTCCGTCCAGAAAAAAGTAATGTGGTTAATATTCCGTGGATTTTTGGTAGCACTGCCGATGATATTGAAAAATACTATGATACTCGTCGCTTCTTCGAATGGATCCATCCCATATCAAGAACGCCTATACTTAAAGCGCGTCATCCAGACTTTGAGCACTGGAGCCGTAGTAAACATGCTGAAGTGGGCGTAACTTGTATTACTTGCCACATGCCAACTCAGCAAGATGCCAAAGGCGTTGAGTTTACTAGCCATAAAGTGGATAAAGCCTTACCGCATTTTGATAGTAGTTGCAGCAGCTGCCATAGCAGCAAAACTAAAATTGAAGCTAAGCTTGCGGCTAATAAATTAACCATTGAAACCAAGGCCCGTGAAGTAGAAGGCTTGTTAGTTAAGGCTCATTACGAGGCCAAAGCGGCATGGGATGCTGGCGCTAAATGGGAGCAAATGAATGCGCCTATTATGGCGATACGCCACGGCCAATGGCGATGGGATTTTGCCATGTCTTCACATGGTTTATATGCCCATAATCCCACTGAAGGTAAGCAGTTGTTAGATAAAGCTTTTGAGCAAGCAAGTGATGCGCGTCAGCAACTCGCAGGGATATTAAAAAAATTGAATGTTACTCAAGTGAGTTATCCAGATATCAGTACTAAACAAAAGGCCCAGCAAGCGATAGGCATAGTTGAGGCTGACTTAGTTAAAGAAAAACAAAAGTTTATCGAAGAAAAAATCAATAAAAACTGGCATCCCGTGGCTAAGTTTGGTTATTAGGTCATTAAGGCAGATAGAAGTTTTCTAATGATTTATTATTTGAATCATTACTATAACAACCAGCTCTCACCTTAGTGTCAGCATCTCAAATGATGTCTAGGCACAGATAGTTAAGCCTTAGCAAAACCCGAAGCCACATAGCTTCGGGTTTTTTATTTCGGGTTAAATATTGACCCAGCCATGTTTGCTCGATAGTTTTTATCACTGCAACAATAACTTGTTAGCCTTAAGGCATTATTCAGGGTGTGGTGATGTTTACGGACGCGCTTTTTTGGTTAATCGCGATACCCGCTGTATTAATTACGGGTATTTCTAAATCGGGTTTTGCGGGTGGAGTCGGCGGGTTAACTGTCCCACTATTGGCATTAACGATTAGCCCAACTACAGCGGTCGCTATTATGTTGCCGTTACTAATCTATATGGATTTTTTAAGTGTACGTTCATGGTGGGGACAACATAATCCGCATCATTTACGGATATTATTACCTGCGGCAATTGCGGGTATCATTATCGGTTATTTGCTGTTTGAACGCTTGAATGAAGACTATTTGCGGGCTATTTTGGGTTGCGTGTCACTGGGATTTGGTTTGTATGGTTTGATTCTTGGGGATAAAACTCAAGCAACCCCTTCCTCCTTGGTTGGGCGGCTTTGTGGTTTAATCGCAGGATTTACCAGTTTTGTTGCCCATGCGGGCGGCCCACCACTCAATGCGTATTTACTGCCATTACGCTTAGCTAAATCTGAATTTTTAGCCACAGCGGTGGTGTTTTTTGCAGTAGTGAATGTGGTTAAACTCATTCCCTACAGCTTACTTGGGCAGATAACCCAAGAGAATATTATCGTCTCATTGTTACTCGCGCCACTCGCGTGGTTAGGCGTAAAACTGGGATTATTTATTCAGCATAAAATTTCTGATAGGTTATTTAAGCGCATCATTTTGATTTTAATGGTGCTGGTGGGGGTGCGTTTATTATGGACGGCATTCTAAATTTAAGCTTTAGGTTATCTAAGTCTGCTAAAGTGCTGTGATATTTGAGTGTAGAGTGCTGCGGTATTGGGTTATTTTAGTGTTTGAGCGACTCTTAAGCTGAATTTTCTGATAGAAACTAAATGACTTTACTGTGAAATCTGCCTGCAATGAGTTAATGCTAATGAAACAATTACTGATAGTTATCTTAGCCTTAGGACTTGGTGCTTGTGCTAGCGCGCCAGAGCCTAAGCCTGTAGTAAAGCAAGTTGAACCGGTTTCGGTTTGGAACGATAACAACATCTCTGCACTGCATTCGGAGTGGCGCGGTGTACCTTATCGTATGGGCGGCGGCACTAAAAAGGGCATAGATTGCTCGGCTTTTGTTTCTGTTGCTTATCAAAAGATGCTAGGTCTAACACTGCCACGTACGGTCGAAGAACAGCAAGCCCTTGGTAAACCGATACCACGAAGTCAGTTACGCAAAGGTGATTTAGTATTTTTCAAGACAGGTTGGAGTTCGCACCACGTCGGTATTTACGTCGGCGATGACAGTTTTCTGCATGTGTCTACTAGCCAAGGGGTGAAAATTTCAAGTTTACATAACAGTTATTGGGCGTCTAAGTATTGGAATGCACGGCGTATTTAATTCCACTATAGCCTTACGATAAGTAGAGAAGCATGCCACTAGAGCCTACGTTACCCCAGAGCGAGCCTTTACCCACTTCCGTTTTCCTTGCTATTTTTTCGGCGGTTTTTTTGCCTATGTTTCTGGCAGCGGTCGATCAAACCTTACTCGCCACAGCCACACCTGCGATTGTTGAAGATCTTGGCGGCCTGCGCCAAGCCTCGTGGATCACTATTGGTTATATGCTCGCGATGGCGGCTTCGGTGCCGATTTATGGCTGGTTAGGGGATAACTTTGGCCGCGCAAAAATCTTGATGATCGCCATCGTGGTTTTTGCCTTGGGTTCTATCGTTTCCGCAAGTGCGAGCACGATGGACCATATGATCGCCGGACGCATCTTGCAGGGTATGGGCGGTGGCGGCTTAATGAGTTTGTCTCAGTCATTGATTGGTGAGTTAGTGCCTATTCGTCAACGGGCGCGTTTTCAAGGCTATTTTGCCGCTATGTTTACTCTCGCTAGCGTTGGCGGCCCTGTTATTGGCGGCTTAGTGGTGCACGCTTATTCATGGCACTGGCTATTTTTGGCGAATATTCCACTGTCCATACTGGCAGTATGGCGGCTCAATAGTTTGCATAAACGCAGTGTTAAACCCATACGCCAAGGCCAGTTTGACTTAGTGGGCGTGGTGTTATTTCCGCTCATTATCACAGCACTATTATATTGGTTATCGGTTGCGGGACAGGAGTTTGCGTGGCTTTCAGTGACCAGTTTAGGCTTTGCCGTATTTATCGTTTTAAGCTCTTTAGGATTGATCGTGTGGGAGCGGCGACGGGCGAGCCCATTTTTGCCGTTAGATTTACTCGCCAATAAGGCGGTGTATATGCCGCTGCTGACTGCAGCACTGTTTGCGGCCTGCTTATTTGCGATGATCTTCTTTTTACCGATTTATTTGCAAGTGGGGTTACATATTAATCCCGCCCAAACCGGTTTACTGCTATTGCCTATGACGTTCGGTATTGTAATGGGGTCGACGATGACAGGCCGCTTGTTAAGCAAAGATGTGGCACCTAAATGGTTACCGACTTTTGGTATGGGATTAGCTTGTATTGGATTGTTATTAATCAGTTTTGTACCGCCAAATGCCAATGTGATTGGCGGTTTAGGTGTGTTAGTTGGCATTGGTTTAGGTACAGTAATGCCGAGCGTACAGCTAGTAGTACAGAGCGTGTCTGGCAAAGCGCGGCTCAGCCAGATAACCGCTATGGTGTCACTGTGTCGCTCGATGGGCGCCGCCATTGGTACTGCACTATTTAGTGTGCTGCTTTATAGTTTGTTACCGCTAACGGATGCTGAATTTGGTATCGATGCAATAAGAAAATTGCCAATAGAGACAGTGCATCACGCCTTCCAGTATGGATTTATGGCCGCTGCAGGGGTGGCGCTTTGTGCCGCGATCGTCGGTTTTTTATCACCAGCGACTGCATTAAAAGATCACGATAGCGAAACGGCGCATTAAATGCGAGCAAGCTGAGTTTAAGCGCCAATACGTGACGAATGTCGACTTGCTGCAGCACATTGAACCGCATATTTATGTTATTTTAGCCGCAGAGAATATAGCAGAAGCCGTTGTTATTTATACAATGGGCAAGTCATACATTGACGTTTGGGGAATGGGATTATGAGCAAAGCAAAAATCGGTATTGTGACGGTAAGTGATCGTGCTAGCGCGGGGATTTATGAAGATATCTCAGGCAAGGCGATTATCGACACGCTCAACGACTACCTCACCAGCGAGTGGGAGCCGATTTATCAAGTGATCCCCGATGAGCAGCATGTAATTGAAGCGACGCTGATCAAGATGGCCGATGAGCAAGATTGCTGCTTAATTGTCACCACTGGCGGCACTGGCCCAGCTAAACGCGATGTTACCCCTGAAGCCACTGAAGCGGTATGCGATCGTATGATGCCAGGCTTTGGCGAATTGATGCGCGCTGAGTCATTAAAATTTGTACCGACAGCAATTTTATCGCGCCAAACCGCAGGATTGCGTGGCGATTCTTTAATTGTGAACTTGCCGGGTAAACCTAAGTCGATTCGCGAGTGTTTAGATGCGGTATTCCCCGCTATCCCTTATTGTATCGACTTGATGGAAGGGCCGTATTTAGAGTGTAACGAAGCGGTGATTAAACCCTTTAGACCTAAGGCAAAGTAATGTTAGGTCAATAACAAAAAGCCACTGAATATTCAATGGCTTTTTGTTTTAATTGCTTTTTTTAGTCTCTATCGTTGATATAGCTCCTTTAAAGCCCAAAAATTACCTTTTCACTCTTGAGCGACCTTTCCATGCCCAAGGCGAGTAATACTGCAATGGCTAAGGTGCTGAGGGTCGAAACTAATAACTGCAACATGGGCAAGTCCTTACCTTTAATAAAGTCCATTAATGCCTGTTGCTGGCCCGATACGGGCAACCACTGCAGCATATCTGGCGCTATGTTGTAACTGGCGGCCATCGATAAAGCTAAGGGCACAAACAACACTATCGTTAGGTAGGATTGGGCCTCCTTAAAAGACTTTGCCATAAAAGACACAAATAGTTGTAAGCAAGCTGCCATCAACGCTACAGGGATACCCACCACTAACATCAGTGCCATAAATTCACTGGTGATGTTGACGCTAAAACCTAATTCTTGCCAAGGTACAAAGGTATAGGCAATTTTGGATACCAGCAAAATCAGCACTAATCCCAAGAGGGCAAACAGACTAACGGCGATGATTTTTGATAACACTAACTGGCGTGTCGTGAGCGGATGGCTTAGTAATAGCGCCAAAGAGTTACGCTCACGCTCGCCGGCGCTGGTATCGATAGCGAGGTTCATGCCCGAGATAAATACCGAGTAAATCATAGTGAAAATCGCGATACCTAAGATCATTCCACCCTTAGAGTCTGTCGTCGCTTGGTCGTGGATATTGACCTTAAGTGGCTGCATTACGCGGGGATCGATACCGCGGGCAATCAAGCGTAGGCTGCCCATTTCTGTACTGTAGGCTTGCAGTTGTCTTTCGAGTCTACGAATCGAGTTTTGTAGTTTCTCGTCTGAGTTATCGGCAATAATCGTTATCTCGGCGCCTTTGCCTTGGTTCATTTGCGCGGCATAGTCGGTGCTAATAATCATTTCAATGGCTTTAAGGTCTTGTGTGTCAGCTCCATTTTCCGTCGATGCTTTAGCCGTGCTGTCTTTAACGTTAGCCGCTTTAATATTGCCTTGAGTAATACCTTTATTTGATAAAAAACGCACTAAATCTGGGGCATTATCGGGATTGGTGATGGTAATTTTTAAGTCATCAGGGCTGGTAAGCTGGCCAATCAGCACCATAAATAAGCCGCACATAATCAGCGGCGTGCCGATGGCGTAGTAGAGTCCTGCCATCACCGAGCGCTTATCACGGGCTGCATCAATGAGTTCCTTGCGTACCATTGCGAGTATTTTATTCATGCTGCAATTCCTTCATCGGTACCGATAAGTTGGATAAAGGCTTCTTCGAGTGAATCTTTGCCCGTTTGGATACAAAGCTCGTTTGGGCTACCAATGGCTACCACTCGACCTTGCGCCATCACAATGACTTGGTCACACAGAGCGGCAACTTCTTGCATCACATGGCTAGAGAAAAGTACGCAATGGCCTTGATTTTTAAGGTCGATAAGAATATCGCGCAGCAGACGAGTGCTCATTACGTCGAGCCCACGGGTCGGCTCGTCGAGGATAATATTACTTGGGCGGTGGACAATGGCCTGTGCGAGTGCGGTTTTCATCCTTTGCCCTTGCGAGAAACCTTTGCAGCGGCGATCGCTAATATCTTCAAGGCGCAATTTAGCAATCACTTGGCTGGTGGCCTCTTTAGCGTCTTTAGATGATAAGCCGCTCAGCTCGGCAAAATAGCGGATATATTCCCGTGGTGTTAAGCGCTCATACAAGCCAAAAGGATCGGGAAATAACCCGAGTTGCTGCTTAGCACCGATAGGGTCGATGGCGACGTCGATACCTTCTATTTCAGCTTTGCCGGTATCAGGTTTCAGTAAACCAAAAATAGTGCGTAAACAGGTGGTTTTACCCGCACCATTGGGGCCGAGTAAACCGGTAATTTGGCCATTTTTGGCGACGAAGCTTAAGTCATTGAGCGCCTGCACGTCACCGATGCGCTTGGAAAGATGGGATACTTTGATCATGGCTTACTCCTTGGCCTCAGTGCTGGCGTTATCATCCGTTGTCGTAGTTTTTGCGCTGGTCGCATTAAGTGGCTCTACCGAGCTGGCATTTAAATAAAAGCTGCGGCGCACATCTTTTTGCAAACATTCGCCGTCAAGATCGCTAACGGAACCTGAGCGAACAAGATCGGCGATAAGCGTGTTGGCGCAGGATTGATAAGCGACGCCGTGGGTCGCGTAGGGCGCAATAAAGTGCTTGGCATTACTGAGTTTTTCCATTGCTAACTCGCCCCAACTGGGTGGTGTGGCAGGGTCTATTTCACCAGATAACAACAAGGTTGGGATATTGCTGCTGATAGGTTCGCTAAAGCTGTCAGCGACCGCGGGGACTTTCCATACTGCACAAGTGGCTTCTAAGCCTTCGAGCATAGTCTTACCCATAAAGGATTGCTGGGCCTGCTCGCGCATGGCTGGCGTAATACGGTGCATATCTTCACCACAGACCACCGATGCGTGCATGCCCATCGCCATACCGCCATTTTCTAGGGTAAGGGCGTATAGACCAAGAATGGGTTGGAAATTATGTTTCGCGGCTTGGTGAATCGCATGGGGTACTAAGGCGCGCACGTTAGCCTGATACAGCGCCATGCGAATCGAGCCATAGAATTTACCGCGCGTCATCGTCAGCATGGTTTTTTCACCGCTGACAGGATCGTAAACATTTTCCATCACAGGCGCCTTAGCGAGTGATGCGGCCACTTGGTCGAATTCAGTTTTAAGCTCTGGGAATTGCGTATGACAAGCGGCGGTTTCTTGGCAATCTTTAAACAGTAAATCAAAACCACGATCAATTGCCGCGCCGATTTCTAATACACTTTGCTGCATTGGCACTATGCCGTCTAAGGTGACTGTGGCTAAGTGTTCTGGATACAAACGCATGTAAAGTTGTGCCATACGCGTGCCGTAGGAAATGCCATACACATGCAATTTTTTATAGCCTAAATGTTGGCGCACCACTTCAAAGTCTTTAATCGCATTAAGGCTACCGTATTGGGTTACGTCGGCGTCGAGTTGCTCAAGGCATTTTTGTGCCTCAACTAAGGTATCAACATTGTCATCATCAAATGACAGTGGAGATTGCGCCCCTTCATCACAGGTCAATAGATTCGAACGGCCAGTGCCCCGTTGATCAATCAGTAAAATATCCCGCTGCTGGCGTACTTTACTGAGCATGGCATCAAAACCAGCGGCGTTGTCGATAGCCGATTGCCCCGGGCCGCCAGCAATGGCGAGTAAGGCTTCTTCATGGTTGACGTTTTTTACCGCGGGCAATACTACATAATGCACTTGGATCTGTTTGCCATCGGGTTTGTTAGGATTTTCTGGCACAGTCACAAAGCCGCAATTTAAACGGTCTGATACGCCCTCAACATAACAAGTGTCTGTCTTACTTGTTGTTTTTTTATCTTGGCTGATTACATCACTCGCCCAAGTGGCTGTACTGGCGATAGTCAGCACAAGGACACTTAATATATCGCGAGGCTTTAACCTCATTGGCGCAAGACGCTGAACGGCTTGGTGGGACTTCCTATATGTCGTGCCGCGAATCATAAGCGCTTTCCTTTTTGCTGTTCAGGAGGAACTTTTGTTTAATTATAACTATATCAATGCATTAATATAGTGTGTGAAGCTAATGTTAGCGCTTTTAAATGTCAACGTTAGTCGTGGATAATTTACCTACAAACCATTATACGAACCAAAGCGTACGATTATGGTGAGTGTCTATCTGTGCTGTTTTTGTGGCGTAATGGTTCACTGAATAGTTACTTTATATCGGATAGATTTTTGATGTTAATAGGAAGGATTGTGTTGATTTGGGGCAAGAAAAGGCATTAAAAGGCAGGCGTGATACAAACCTAACTGAATGTTTATAGCGTGATTTAGGTTGCATTTGCACAAGATTAGAGCAAAAACTCTTAGGTTTTATTTAGCCTTCAGGTAGAATGCGAAAAAAGCGGTACACTTGTAAGCTAAAAGGTGAGTCACCTATGTCTCTCGAACAATATCATGTTATTCGACTATTACAGCAGCAGAGTCAGTCTTTAAAGGAGGCGATTGCGCTGGAAGGTTTCGAAATGGCTGCGCCTTGGTATCAGGTAAGCTGGCAAGCATTCGATCACATTAGCAGTAAAATTGCACAAGTGTTGATTCAACTCGGCGTACAAGTGCAAGACCGCTGTATTATTTTGGCACAAAACTGCCCGCAGTGGACCTGTGCCGATATTGGTACACTCAAAAGCCGTGCCGTTGTGGTGCCCATTTATCCCACCAGTACCCTTGAGCAGGCGAGTTTTATCGTTAACGATGCCGCCGCAAAAGTCATCTTTGTGGATGATGCTAAGCAATATGCGATGGCCTGTGAACTACAAAAATTATGTCCCAGTATAGAGCATGTCATTGTATTCGATGCCAGTGTGGCTCTTGCGGCTAATACGGTTGAGCAACACTGGCATTTAGACACTTTACTAGCAGCTAACGATGAGCTGGAGGCTGAACAGAAGGCCGAACTAAATCAACGTCTACAAGCGACTAATCTCGACGATTTACTCACCCTAATTTATACCTCTGGCACGACGGGCGATCCAAAGGGCGTGATGCTGGATTACCGCAACATGGCTTCGACTATACGCCAACACGATCAAAAACTGGCTTTTCAGAGTGGTGATGTATCTTTG
Source organism: Shewanella morhuae (assembly GCF_003028295.1). NCBI lineage: Bacteria > Pseudomonadati > Pseudomonadota > Gammaproteobacteria > Alteromonadales > Shewanellaceae > Shewanella > Shewanella morhuae. Next base: position 427,242 of record NZ_PYSG01000003.1, read on the forward strand.
GCATTTTTACCTTTGAGTCATGTGTTTGAACGCAGTTGGAGTTTCTACGTTTTGTGCCGCGGCGGTCATAACGTCTATTTGCAAAATACCCAAAGAGTAAAAGAGGCAATTAGCGCAGTACGTCCACATACTTTGTGTGTAGTGCCGCGTTTCCTCGAAAAAGTTTACAGCGCCGTACAAGATAAAGTCACCAAATCACCAATTAGCCGTAAAAAGCTGTTTGCTTGGGCAATGCGTATCGGTCAACGGCAGTTTGAAGTTGCTCAGGGTCGCGCCAAAGGTGGATTGTGGCTATCACTACAAGGGCGTGTGGCGCATAAACTCGTATTTAGCAAGTTGCACACAGTGCTTGGCGGCCGGCTGAAGTTTATGCCCTGCGGCGGTGCGGCCTTAGATATTAATGTGGGTAATTTCTTCCACGCTATCAATATTCCAGTGCTATGTGGTTATGGCATGACAGAAACCAACGCTACAGTGACCTGCAACACTTTAGACAATCGAGTGCCAGGTTCAAATGGCCAACCTTTGCTGGAAACTGAAATCAAACTGGGTAAAGATGACGAGATCCTCGTGCGCGGCGCCGCTGTGATGCGTGGCTATTATAATCGCCCAGAAGATACCGCCGCCGCCTTTGAGGATGGTTGGTTAAAAACCGGTGATGCAGGGCGTTTAGATGCTAACGGTAACCTATTTATTACCGACCGCATTAAAGAGCTGATGAAAACCTCCAACGGTAAATACATTGCGCCACAAAGAATTGAAGGTGCTGTCGGCTGTTGTCCTTTTATCGAACAAGTGGCCATTATTGCCGATGCTCGTAACTATGTGACTGCCTTGATTGTGCCTGCGTTTGAGTCTCTGGAAACGTGGGCAAAAGACAAGGGCCTTAAGTATGAATCACCTTTAGAATTACTACGCCACAGCCACGTAGTCGCGCATTTTGAGCAACGTCTGAAGCAGTTACAGCATGAGTTAGCAGGTTTTGAGCAGATCAAAAAGTTCACTCTATTGCCCGATGCGTTTTCGATGGAAGCAGGGTTAATCACCCCAACACTTAAGTTACGGCGTAAGATGATTTACCATAAATATGCTCACGAAATTAATGCAATGTACAACAACTGATCCTTAAGTTGTTGTTACTAAAGGCCGCTATGCGGCCTTTTTGTTTTTCATTTTAAGCGCTGAGATAGGCCTGTTTTGGGTTTGTTTGGACGTTTGGGTCTGTTAGGCTATGTATAAATATGGCTGTGGCTACTTAGTTAAAGTCGCCAATATTTTTCACGATAGATAACATTGTACCAAACCCTGTTCAGCCATCAGGGGTCACCCGTCAAACTTAAATTACCCTGTAGTTGATTTATAAATAACAATAAAAAAGGAAGTGTGCATGTCAGTTACTGAATACAGCCTCGAAATATCCCCAAGATTTACCGAAACCGATGGACTCGGTCATATCAACAATACGGTCATTCCTGTGTGGTGTGAAGCGGCGCGTCAACCTATCTTTGAGATATTTAATCCTGAGTTGGATTTACAGCATTGGAATCTTATTGTTGCTGGGTTTACTGTCGCGTTTATTGCCCCGACTTATTACGGTAAAGACGTGACGGTGAAAACCTATGTGAGTCGTATCGGTAATAGTAGCTTTGAAGTGACACAAACCTGTTGGCAGGCGGGAAATAAGACGGCAGAGGTCAAGACGACTCTAGTGCATTACGACTACAGCAGCGAAAAAAGTTGTCCTATCTCAGAGGATATCCGCGCAGTACTAGCGGGCTTGCAAGGTGAAATTATTTAATGTTTCGCTAATCTTGGTTAAGCGCAATTGCAATTGCGCTTATTTAACGTTAATTTGGCGCCCGCGAACTGTGATGCAGATCACTCATCTGTAATGCATTGATGATATTCAGCCCGGATTAACATAATGAGATTTTACTTTACCCGCATGCGCTCTAAAGATATTTGCCCACCTAGACAACCACTTAAGAAAATAGTGTGGTCATGGGTTGGCGCATTTTGTGGTATCTACCTAGTTGCTAGCCTTGCTTTCTATATCAGTGTAAACCCGATGGGTACTATGTTTGTGATTGGCTCGTTCGGAGCATCGGCAGTACTGGTGTATGGCGCACCACTGGCAGAGTTTTCACAGCCACGTAATTTAATCGGTGGCAGTGTGTTGTCAGCATTAATCGGGGTTGCGGTTTATCAGCTGTTTACAGATTATATGGTGCTTGCCTGTGCTTTAGCGGTATCACTATCTATCGCGTTAATGTACCTCACACGTACTCTTCATCCACCGGGCGGCGCAACGGCATTGATTGCCGTGATTGGTGGTGAAAACGTGCATCAACTCGGTTTTCTCTACGCGCTAATGCCAGTGTTCCTCGGCTCAGTATTACTTTTATTGGTCGCGCTGGTGGTCAATAACCTCTCCACCGATCCTAAGCGCCATTACCCTGTTTATTGGATTTAGCCACGTTACTGTAAACGGGTTATTTCAAAAATTTCTGCACATACCAGCAGCTGGCTTGGATAGCCAAATCTTGGCTTTTGGCCCATTTAAGTCCGTGGCGAACTAAGCGTTCGGCAAGTCCTTTACCGCGCAATTCGTTAGGGACAAAAGTGCGGCTAAAATCGATATCCTTGCCTGATAATTGGTATTCCAACACGGCTTCATAGCCATCGACAGGAATAATAAAGCGCTGTTTATCTATTTGATGCTCAACGGCTATTTCGATATTTTCGTTATCTGACATATATGCTGCCCTCAAGGTATGGCTTAAAGTGTGATAGATAATTTATCTATGGGCGCAGATAGCTTAGCGCTTAAGCAAGTTCGTGCTGCTTGAGGATCGCCTGCAGTTCTGCGGGTAACTCGGCCTTTTTGCCAGTTTTAAAGTTGAACATCACCGCGACAGAAGTCCCTAGGGTTGTCACAACCTGTTGCTGTTTACTAAAAGCCTGATAATGCATGGTAAATCTATCGCTGTGAATATCGCTAATGCTGACACTCACTAATAGAGTATCGGGGAAGGTCACTGGGCGTTTATAGCGGGCCTGATTTTCGCTGATCACAGGGCCAATACCTGATTTATATAAGCTATCTAACGGAAAGAGGCGATTAAAAAAGTCGATACGCGCCGTCTCAAAATAGCGGAAATAAACCACATTATTCACATGTTGCAGAGCATCCATTTCGCCCCATGCCACGGGGATTTGAGTGACGATGGGATTGATTGCAAGAAACTTTTCCATTGCCTGCTGTTGTGCACCTTTTTGTGGGTGTTCTTGTATCTGTTCCATGATGAAAATCTCTAGTTAAAACGTTCGTTTAAGGCAGCCAGACTAGCAGTATAAAATAGCAACGACAAGGTTTGTCCCGTACCGCAACTACTATTAATAATGGTGAGTTTAATAAATATTAATAATGTTTTTAAATGGTTATGGTAAGTTACCTTTATTGAGAGGTGATGGTGCCAATTTGTTTGGCGATAAAAGAAACCAGGTTACCTATTATTAAGCCTATCTAAATTGCCTTGAATAGCGTCATGAAATAGTCTTGTTTATCGTATTGTGTTTTAGACTAAATGTGAGTCGTTGTTAGCCATTTACTAGAGCCGTTGGGATAACGATCGTCACTGGTCTGGTTTATTACAGTGGCCATTGATGCGCGCCTTAATCGTTAGTGGAGCAAAAAATTAATTATGAATTTGAGTGGTTATGCTGAATCTGTTCGCGAATATTTGCGGCAAGTGACTTTTCCGTCACCGAGTAAGCTCCAATTAGGATTGAGCAAGCTATGGCGTTACATCAGCCAAGGCATTGCTCGGCTATCCTTTGCACAAAAGTTATATCTTATTGCCTTGATATTAGCTTTCAGTGGCGATTTGATGGGCATGGTCGCTGTGATTGCCGTGATAGCGATGGCCGTTGAATTTTGGCCTGTGTTTGAGCGAGTCTGGCACAGCTTGGCGGGCAAAGCGGTGTTACTGCTGTTTTATGCCATTATTGCCAACTTTGCTTTAGGTTGGTCTGGCGCAATCGTGAACGAAGTGGTTGGTGTGTCGGCAAGTGACCTCAACTATACCCATAACTTAGCGATTTTACTTTATATGCCCGCGTGGTTTTTGATGGTGAGTGCGGTTGTGCTGCTGGCATTGCAGTTGATTATTCCAGCCTATTTAGTGATGATTTTTTTGCTCAAGCCTTTGGGAATTAAATCATTACACATCACCTCGCATACTTCATTTCGTAAAACGACTTTTTTGATCCGTATCGTGTTGGCAACGGTGGTGCTATACCATTTGAGCCTATTAATTGATCTTGAAACCCGCATTCAGGCGACGTTGACTGATTTTATTAGTACAGCTCAACAAGTCTCAGAACATAACCCTAGCGATCCAACATTAGAGCTGTTGCCCAATGCGACCGATGTACTCACCGCGCCGATTGCTGAGCTAGCTAAAATAAAGCCTGAGCAAGAGGATGATAAGTTAGACCGTATATCAACGCCGCAAAATACTGAAGTAATTGAAGAAAAACGCGAAGAAGAGGAGCGCAAGCAAACCTATGCGTCACTGCGAGCACAATATCAATATCTGATGCGGCAGTGGCTGGCAACCTTTGCTTTTGCGCTTGAGGCTAATAGTCGCTCACGTTGTGAGAAACCTGCAGAGTCGAATGTGGTCGAATTGAATGATTACGAGATTCTGCAAATCACGCCAGACAAAAATGCAGACTACGGTTATCGTTTTGAGGTAAAAAAGTGTATCTCGGCCGCATTTCCGCGTGAATCGGCGGGTAAATAATTCGCAAGAAAATAAAAGCGACCTTGAGGTCGCTTTTATTTATATGCGTTATGAGCTAAACCCCAGCAGGGCTGAATTAGTCAATGATCAGTTCATCGAAGCTGCTGATTTTGTAGCACTCGCCAGTACGTTGATGGCTATCGCGAACCATTTGGCAGGTCATCATGCCCGCGGCTTCAGCGGCCTTTAATTCTTCAATCACATCAGACACAAACAGCACTTGCTTGGGGCTTAAACTAATGGTGTTGAGGATATTGCAGTATGCCTGTTTGTCTGATTTATGGCCCGTTCGGGTATCAAAATGGCCGTTAAACATCTCGGTTAAATCGCCGCCGTCACTATGGCTGAATAATAGTTTTTGCGCTTCAACAGAGCCGGATGAAAAGCTGTAAATACGCAAATTTTGCGCGCTATAACGTTTTATGGCTTCAATAAAGTCGGGGAAAATATGCCCAGTAAATTCACCATGTGCGTAGCCTTGCTTCCAGATTAACCCTTGCAGGGTTTTGAGCGGTGTAGCCTTACGATCTTCATTAACCCACAGCTGTAAAATCTCAGTGACGCGGGCTAAGTCGGCATTGGGTTCTAATGCGATCTCTCGGGTGTCACAAATACAGTTTTCAACCAATACATTGTGTTGGTTCTGCGCTAAAAAGTCTGGCAAGGCTTTGACAGAATAGGGGAATAGTACATCTTGGATAAAGTTTAGGTCTGTCGTGGTGCCTGCTGTGTCTACGACTATGGCTCTGATACCCATAATGTTTTGATACTCCACAATATGTTGGCTAAAAAAGTGCTACCTCGATCCTAAGCGTTATTGGCAATATTGGCTAGTCTATTTCGCCCAAGTAGATGGGCAAATTGTGGTCGATATCACTAAGCGGTAAAATTGAAATTTGATTAATCTAATAATTTTAAAAGCTTATCTGCTGAACATCTGAGAAAGCCCGCGCTTGATACTGCATTTGATCTGTTTTTTCGCGCCCTATTTTGTGACGAACATAAGACTATGGTCTTAATAGCTAAGGGAAATTTAGGCTGCTATTGTAGTTAGCGCCTCGTTTCTACCTTATGTTGCGTAGACCGTCGTTTTTTTGGGTAATGCGAGGAAATTTTATGGGCAATAAGAGAGAGATTAAATGAAATATTTACCTGCTGTTGGTTTTGGTATTTTATTAGCTTTATTGAGTTTTATCAGCTTCTCATTAGTCGCTAGTGCGGGTTATATGTTAGACATGCTGAGCGGCGCACCTGATATTACCCAAAACAGTGTGGCGTATCTTTTGTTAGCGGCTCATGATGCGGGTTTACTGATATTGCTTGCGGGCCTAGTGCTTTATGCTTACCACAGGATATTTCCTACACTTCCCTTCGATTGGTTTGCCGCTGTGTTTATCCAAATGCCACTTGGTTTAGCCGTGCTGGTACTTGATGGTATTAACTTCAACTTACTGTCATTTAAAGGTTTTGCACTGACGTTGACCACCTTTACTGCCTCTTTTGGGGTGTTAATCATATTTTGGTTATTGCAGCGCAAAGCAAAACGCTTGCAGGTTAGTCATAGTTAATGAGCTTAAAGTTATAAAATATCACCTAGAAACAGTGCGTTTGAGTCACTGGTAACAGTGCTAGATTGTTGTTGGATTTCCATTTTTTCTTGGGTAATTTTATTCATTATTGATAGATGTACTTGTTTAGCGCTTTTATTGTGCACGAGCGATAAGTTGTTTTTCATCGCCTATTTATCGCTAACAGAAATAAACGCGCTGGAGCAAGAATAAGTCTTCTCAAACCTTCAAAACGTGAATATGAGTATCTGGCAGCACGATAAAAAAGGGTCAACCGAGATAGCGGTTGCCCCTTTTTTGTATGCACAGCGTCAATATTGATGCATGCCATTGCGGTGCGATGAGTTATGAGCGGCGTGCTAGGTGTCAGCTAATTACGCTTAGACTGCTTTAACCGAAGCTAGCCACTGATTAATTTTTTGTTCCATCAAATCTAATGGTAAAGCGCCGTTTTCAAGCAGGCGGTCGTGGAACACTTTGATATCAAACTTATCCCCCAAAGCTTGTTTAGCTTTTTCACGTAGCTCGATAATTTTTAGCTCGCCGAGTTTGTAACCCAGTGCTTGAGCAGGCCAAACCACGTAGCGTTCGATTTCAGCCGTAGCCTCGGAAAGATGAATACCTTCAGTTGTTACCATGTAATCAATTGCTTGTTCACGGCTCCAGTCTTTAGCGTGTATACCTGTATCGACCACTAAACGCACCGCGCGATGTAGTTCCGATTGTAAGCGGCCAATATCGTTGATGGGATTGTCAGCGTAAATACCCATTTCGGATGCTAAGCGTTCGGCGTACAAAGCCCAGCCTTCGCCAGCGGCATTAGAGTAAAAAATGCTACTGAGTAGTGGTAACTGGTCTGACAAACCTATGAGTGTTTGCAAATGATGGCCAGGGTTAGTTTCGTGGTAGGTTAAAGTTTGCAGCGAGTAAGAGGGTAATGCGGCCATATCGTACAAGCTTATCCAAAATGTTCCTTTACGTGAGCCATCTTGCGATGGGGCATCGTAAAGTGCACCGCTAGTTGATGCTGCACGACTATCCGGCACGGCTTCTACTGCGACTTCTTGAGCTGGTAAATGGCTAAACCACAGCGGCAGTTTGGCGTTTACCTGTGCAAGATCGGCATGAATATCGGCCAGTAACTGTTGTTTACCTTCAGCCGTATCTGGGTATAAATATTGAGGGTCGTTTAATAGCACCTGCATGCGCTCGCCTACAGTACCTTCGTTATAGCCGACCTTTTTTAGTAAACCGTCCATTTCTGTGCAAATGCGTGCCACTTCAGACAGACCAAGTTGATGAATTTGTTCGGCAGTTTTATCTGAGTTCGCCAGATGCTGAATCATGGTTTGATATAGTTTTTTGCCTTGGGGCAAGTGTCCGATACCAGCATTATGTGATGCCTTCGGGCGTATATTGTTGAGTGCGGAAATCAGTTGGCGCGTAGCAGGATAGTATTTGCTTTCGACCAATTCGGCGGCCGATTGCCCTAGTGCTTCACGGTCTGTTACCTCTGCAGTCAGTAATTTTTCGTTAAAACTGGTGACAAGTGGATGCTCAGCGGCCATGCCATTGAGTTGTTGCTGTAAGCTGGCAATCGTTTTATCGATGACAAAATCAGGTGGGATCACTCCCATTTGTGCATCTAAATTTAATTTATCGATCAACGTGCCCATCGCCGCAGGATACATGCTTAAACGGGTTAAATACGCCTTCGCTTCAGCACTATTGTTTACAGCAAACTTATCTTCCATATAACCAGGAAATTCAATATGCAGCCCTGATAAATGGCTAACTGTATAAGGTAAAAACCATACGCCGTATTCACCTAGTACAGTACCGTAAGCCACGGCCTTGGCAGGTAACAGTGCGCCTTTAATCTCTGACTTTATAGCATTAAGACTGATATTTTCTGAAGTGTTGAGTGTCGCAGTATCAATGGCATTTAGCTCATTTAATATTGCGTTAAGGCCTTTGCGCCGGTGGTTTTCACCAGATGGACTGTAGTCTGTGAGTTTAGACATGATGTTTTTACCCGCATCAATATCAGAGACGCCAAAATAGGTGGCAATTTCTGGTCTGAGGGCAAAATAGTGTTGAGTGATTACGGTTAATTGCTGTTTTAAATTTAGGCTGTGCCCAGCTGTGGTGGTGTTTTCGCCTAGCTTCGTTGCGGGCGTTTCAGTGTTGGTGGCGCTTGGTTCACCACAGGCGGTGACTAATAAACTTATCATTAAGATATTTATTATTTTTTTCATAGGGTTACTCGTGAAATTAGACTCAGCATCAAAGTGATATGAATGTCGCTGTTGAAATCGTATTTTGTGAGTAGAACATAAGATAGCTGTTCTGTCAGATATTAATCATTAACGTTATATAGATTGAATGACAGAGTCTTTATATTGCAGAAGATAGAGGGTAAGGCGTGGTAATAAACTAGGCTTGCGATTAAAGATCTATTATTTGGTAAAAAGGTTTATTTTTTATGATCTTCCCTTCTTGAATTAACTCATTAATAATACGTCGATATGAGCGCGTTGTAATACCGAGTTTTTTAGCGCCTAATGTGGAAGATAATTTAAACTGATCTTCGTTAGCTAAGTTTTTCGCTTCTAATATTTGATTGATAATGCTGGCTTTAGTGGGTTGTGTGAGGTTACTAATAAGTTCGTGCATATTTCTATTGTATCGTTTAGTAATTAAAGAAGTAATATACATAAACATATCTGAATTTTTTTCTACAATTTTTATGAAGCTAGCTTTTGATATTCGATATAAAGAACCTGATTTATTAGATCTTACACTAAATAAAGAACTATTGTTTTCTTGGAAAAACTCCATCTCGCCTAAAAAACCAGTATAGTCATCTTCCACTTTTAGAATAAATTCATTACCACTTGAGTTGATATACGATATTGTTAAACTCGCATTCTCACAAAATAATAGTTCTGACACTTGCTTAGATTGTCTAAGTAAGTAGGTATTCTTACTGTACTTAATCTCTGCAATACCCATAGCCTTAACAATAGTCGTAATGTCTTCCATAAGTATCTGTATTATATTCAATAATGTGTAATTTAACATTTAATTATACGCTTGCGGTATTGAATAGCAATCTATACTTATAGATGTAACATTTTGGCTGTTAGTTGAGCGGTTTGACGTTATTTATATTTAATAAGTGGCTAAAGATATTAGCCACTTATTAATATTCATTTTATATAGCTACATGAAGGTAGTTATATTTTAAGTGCGGTTTCTAATGCGACTTTAACCATTTCGTGCAGATCGGTTCTGCGTTCATCAGCGGTTAAATATTCATGGCGAGTAATATGGTCTGTTACTGTGCACAGTGCGAGCGCGCGGCATTGATGTTCAGCAGCAAGTGTATAAAGCGCATTCACTTCCATCTCAACACCGAGCACGCCATATTTTGCCATTACAGTGTAATCATCTTCATTAGGGCGATAAAAGAGATCCGATGAAAATACATTACCGACTTTAAACGTAACTGAGGTTGTTTTTAATACCTCATAACACGCTTGTAATAGCTCAAAGTTTGCAATAGCGGCAAGGTCATGGTCTAAAAATCGAATTCGATTTGTTTTAGAATCCGTTGAGGCGCCCATAGCCACAATTAAATCTTTTAAGTGGATATTATCTGATATCGCACCGCAACTACCGACTCTAATAAAGTTTTTCACGCCAAAAGTGGTCATGAGTTCATGAAAGTAGATAGAGGCTGAAGGTGCACCCATACCATGGCCCATAACAGAAATAGCTTTAGATTTATATTTGCCTGTAAAGCCTAGCATTCCACGAATATTCGTGACTTCTCTAACGTCTTCTAAATAGGTTTCCGCAATGAGCTTTGCTCGTAGTGGATCGCCTGACATGATAATGGTTTCTGCAAAATCACCTGGATTTGCATTGATATGTGGAGTCGACATGTTTTACCTCAAAATTTATATTAAAGACACTAGGCCGCCAGCAATCGTGCCAGACATTAAATTGGCTAAAATCGCTGCTAACAGAACTTTTGGACCAATTTGAGAGATAATTTCTCTTTTATCTGGACACATAGCAGCGATACCACCGACGACCATGGCAAGGGAGCCAATATTGGCAAATCCACACAGACTGAACACGACAATTGCCTGTGTTTTATCTGAAAGGGTGCTGGAGATTTCTAAAAAGTGGATGTAAGCAACAAACTCATTAATGGCAATCTTTTGGCCAATAATTGAACCCGCTTGTATTGCCTCTGACCAAGGTACACCCATTAAAAATGCCAGTGGTGACAGTAGGTAACCAATGATCATTTCTAGCGTAAGATTATCGATACTGAACAAGTGACCAAAACCGCCAAGGAGTCCGTTTAATAAAGCGATAAGCGCGACAAATGACACTAATAATGCGGTAACAGTGATGACTTGATTCATCCCCATTAATGAACCATCGGTAATGGCTTCGAGTAAACCTTTAGGTTGCTCAGCCGCATCGATTTCGATTTCATCTTTGACTAAATGTTGTTCCGTTTGCGGACACAGTAACTTGGCAAATAACAGACCCGCTGGTGCGGTCATAAAACAAGCGGTGAGAATGTATTTAGGATCAATACCTAAGTTGATGTAACCCACCATAGTGCCACCGGCAACACTGGCTAATCCGCCCGTCATCACGGCAAATAACTCTGAACGAGTCATATTTTTTACCAGTGGACGCACCATCGAAGGCGCTTCAATCGGGCCGACGAAGATATTGGCTGTGGCCGAGAGTGATTCTGCTTTACTGGTGCCTAATACTTTGGCAAGCGCGCCACCAATAATGTTGATGACAAACTGCATCACCTTTAAATAGTACAGAACAGAGATTAATGCAGAGATAAATATCACGACACATAGGACGTTGATTACAAAAACGAACCCCACCTTATAATTGGCTAAGTCGCCAAAAACAAAGCTTAATCCCGCATTTGAGAAAGCGATAACACTGTTGACGCCACTACTCATGGCTTCAATAATGGTGACGCCTACTGGTACAAACATTACAAATGCACCCAGTAAAATTTGCAGTGTTAATGCACCTCCAATCGTTTTAAATTTTACATGGCGTTTATTCTCAGAGAATAAGTAACCAATCAAAATCAGAACAGCAACACCGATACAGCTCATTAGTGTAGACATAGGTCAATCCATCATTTTTGTAGAAGATCATTTTTGTTGTAGATGAATCATTGAGGATTTTTTCTATAAAAAAACGGACATTTTTCCGATTTAATCATAAAAATATGCTTATTTGCTGTACATCACTTAGGGCGTACAAGCTTTGCCTTAAATGTTAAGCGATATGCCATTCTCAACCACTCGAGATAGTTGACTTGGTCAATCAAATGCAATATTGTTGATATAGTCAACTATTTAGAGGGCTTGTTATGCCGTTATTGTCACTTAGCGAAACCTTGCACACCTTAGTCCACGCTTATAAAAAACAACTACGTAGTGATATTGCCGCACAAGAGGTTGATTTACCCGTCACTCATATCCGTGCATTAAAAGGGATTTGTCGTAATCCAGAATCAACGGCTCAGTCTATTGCCCTGCGGATGCAACGGGATAAAGCACAAATCACTCGAGTGCTCAATGAGCTGCAGCACAGTGGCTTAATCACTAAAGTGGATAACCCTAAAGATGGTCGTAGCCAGTTACTGCGCCCAACGGCTGAGGGGGAAAAAATCATGAGGCAGGTCAATATCGCTGAGCGCAAAACAGTCGCGCACATGACACAGGCTCTCAGCCCCGATGAAGTTGCTACTTTTATTCAACTTGCCAATAGAATAAGTAAGAGTGTCGACGAGACATTTAGCGCGAATAGCGTAACGCAAAAAAGATTGTCTACTGAGCGTAAAAGCTCTGTGGAAAAAGTAAGTATTGCATCACAGTTAATGGCAGAACACGCAGCTGTAGAGCCTTCAATTGAGGAGAATCGCAATGAATAAGCCGCCGCCACGTGAGTTACAAGTTATCCGCCGCACTTATATTACTCCGCATATGCTACGCATCAGTTTAGGTGGCGCCGGATTAGCGGGTTTTCCAATCAATCAAGAGAGTGCTTATATTAAGTTGTTATTCCCACAGGCAGATGAGCGTCCATTGATGCGCACCTACACTATTCGTCAGCAACGCGATAATGAAATTGATGTGGATTTTGTACTACACGATACCGACGGACCCGCATCAGGTTGGGCAAAAACAGCGCAAGTGGGCGATATGATTCAAATTGGTGGTCCTGGGCTTAAAAAACTGATCAATCTTGAGGCTGATTGGTTTTTACTCGCCGGTGATATGACTGCGTTGCCGGCCATTAGTGTCAATTTGGCACTTTTACCAACAGATGCCGTCGGTTACGCCGTGATTGAAGTGCTAAATGAAGCCGACATTCAGCCTTTAATACACCCTGAAAATGTTGAGCTGCATTGGGTAATAAACCCAGAAGCTGATCCTGAAGGTCGCCCTTTGGTTGAGAAAATAGCCCAATTACCTTGGCTTGCTGGTGAGCCAGCCGTGTGGATTGCCTGCGAATTTAACAGCATGCGCGCGCTAAGAAGACATTTTAAGCAAGCGCATACATTACCTAAAAGTCATTTTTATACATCAAGCTACTGGAAAATCGGTTGTAATGAGGGTGAGCACAAGTTGGTAAAACAAGAAGATGAGCAGCACGAAAGTGCTATAAATTCTTAATAAAAATAAGGTCACTATATTTGATTTAGCGACCTTATCTTACTTGCGGTTTATCCTGTATTTGTGGCGAGTTCTTTTATGTTACTGATGTACTAACACGCCATTTTTCACTACATCTTTGCAGGGGTTTACGCCGTAGCTGTAGGCTAACTGCGCAGGAGTGGCGATATCCCACAGGCAAAAATCGGCTTGTTTGCCAACCATTAAACTGCCAACTCTATCTTCAATCCCTAGGGCTTTAGCGGCGTTCAAGGTGAGCCCTTTCAAGGCTTCTTCTGGGGTTAAGCGGAATAAGGTGCAGCCCATATTCAGCATCAGCAGGGTTGAGCAAATAGGCGATGAGCCTGGGTTAAAGTCGCTGGCGAGCACCATAGGTACACCGTATTGGCGCAGTAAATCGATAGGTGGTTTTTGCGTTTCGCGTAAAAAGTAAAATGCGCCCGGTAGTAGCACAGCGCAGGTGCCACTTTCACTTAAGGCTTTAACGCCTGCTTCATCTAAATATTCAATATGATCTACAGACTTAGCGCCAAGCCGCGCCGCCAATGCTGAGCCGCCCATATTGGTTAACTGCTCTGCATGGAGTTTAATCTCTAATCCCGCCGCTTTAGCTGCGCTGAGTACACGCTCAGTTTGTTCGAGATTAAAAGCGATGTTTTCGCAGAATACATCTACCGCATCGGCCAGATTCTCGGCGATCACGGCTGGCAGCATCTCGTTGATAATCAAGTCAACATAGCCATCGCTATTGTCTTTATATTCTGGCGGAATAGCATGGGCGCCGAGAAAAGTCGTTTTGACATCCACATGGTGATGTTCACCTAATTCTCGGGCAACGCGGAGGATTTTTAATTCAGTTTCAGTATCTAAGCCATAGCCTGACTTAATTTCAACCGTAGTTACCCCTTCTTTAGCAAGCGCGTTTAAACGCTGGCGGCCGAGCTCAAACAATTCTGCTTCATCGGCTTCACGGCAGGCTTTAACCGTAGAAATAATACCGCCACCGGCGCGGGCTATGTCCTCATAACTGGCGCCCTGTAAGCGTAATTCAAATTCATTGGCGCGATTACCGGCAAAAATTAAGTGGGTGTGGGCGTCAATCAATCCAGGGGTTATCCAGCCACCTTTACCTCGGTAAACGGGGGTTGCCAATACATCAAAGGCGGGCAATTCGCTACGTGGGCCAAGCCAAGCAATTTTGCCCTGTTTGACTGCGATTGCTGCATTGGTAATCGCGCCATAAGGTGCTGATATGGAAGGGTCCATAGTGGCTAAGTTAACGTCAATCCAAACCTGATCCCAAGACATGTGTTCCCCTCGCTGCGTTGACATTTTGCCCTGCGCAGTCGTTATCATTGAAAATTATGTGAGCTAGCTTGTATTTGCTTGTATATACAAGCTAGGATTGTAGCCGCTATTTTTATCGTTTGAAAGCGTCGTTACATTCGCTAGCGTGAGCTTATTCGCTCGCATTTATTATCTCAGTTTAAAGGAAATGTCTTGGCTATTCCTAAGTTTGCCGAAATTAAGCAATACATTATCGGTTGTATCGAGTCGGGCGAGTGGGAAGAAAATGCCCGTGTACCGTCTGAGAATCAACTCGCTGAATTGTTTACCTGTAGCCGGATGACGGCGCGGCGTGCGCTGACTGAACTAACCGATAACGGCGTACTTGAACGCTCGCAAGGGCTGGGCACCTTTGTGGCGGGGCGTAAATCGCAATCGTCCATGCTGGTAATTCGCAATATTGCCGACGAGATCAAAGACCGCGGCCATGGCTACAGCGTGCAGCAACTTTTATTACAGCAAGTGAATGCTTCAGCAGCTATCGCTATAGCGCTCGAAGTTGATTTAGATAGCCTTATTTTTCATTCAATATTAGTGCATTGCGAGCAAGACTTACCGCTGCAAGTTGAAGAACGCTATGTGAATCCCGTGTTAGTGCCGGACTATTTATTGCAAGATTTTAGCCTGCAAACACCACACGAATATTTATCACAGGTAGCGCCGCTCACCGAAGCACACCATACGATTGAGGCGGTTATTGCCAATAGCGAATTACAACAAAGGTTAGCGATTCCAGCGACAGAACCTTGTTTACAGATTTTACGCCGCACTTGGTCACGCCAAGGCGTTGTCAGTTTTGCACGATTAGTTCACCCCGGAAGCCGCTTTAAGCTTGGCGGCCATTTAACCTTTAGTAAGTAGATTTCATATCAATAACACGTTGTACCCTTATTAAAAAATACACAATAAAAACAATACAATTATAAATAGTTCTACCGCGTTAACGGATGAACACCACAGGTTGAAGAGGATATTTATGGACAAGCGACACGACCCTAGCCGCCGTATTATTGCGCCGCATGGAACAACATTAAGCTGCAAAAGCTGGCTAACTGAAGCGCCAATGCGCATGCTAATGAATAACTTACATCCCGATGTCGCCGAGCGGCCTGAGGACTTAGTTGTCTATGGTGGTATCGGCCGTGCTGCCCGCGATTGGGATTGTTACGACAAAATCATCGAGGTCTTACAACGCCTCGAAGATGACGAAACCTTGTTAGTGCAATCGGGTAAACCGGTAGGCGTGTTTCGTACTCATAGCGATGCGCCGCGGGTGTTAATCGCTAACTCAAACCTAGTGCCACATTGGGCGAACTGGGAGCATTTCAACGAGTTAGATAAGCTAGGTTTGGCAATGTACGGCCAGATGACGGCGGGTTCTTGGATTTACATTGGCACTCAAGGCATAGTTCAAGGCACATACGAGACCTTTGTGTCGGTGGCAAAACAGCATTTTGACGGCATAGCGAAAGGCAAATGGATCCTCACTGGCGGGTTAGGTGGCATGGGCGGCGCACAAACTTTAGCGGGCACTATGGCGGGCTTCTCGGTGTTAGCCTGTGAAGTCGACGAAACCCGTATCGATTTTCGCTTACGTACTCGCTATGTCGATAAAAAAGCCACCACACTTGATGAAGCATTAGCCATGATTGATGCGGCCAATGCCGCAGGCAAGCCTGTATCTGTGGGCTTGCTGGCAAACGCCGCCGATGTGTTTGCCGAGCTAGTTAAGCGCGGCGTTACGCCCGATGTTGTGACCGACCAAACCTCTGCCCACGATCCACTCAACGGTTATCTGCCGCAGGGGTGGACTATGGCGCAAGTGTCAGCCATGCGCAAAACCGACGAAGCGGGCGTCGTCAAAGCCGCTAAAGCCTCGATGGCAGTGCAAGTACAAGCGATGCTCGACTTACAAACTGCGGGCGCGGCCACGCTGGATTACGGTAACAATATTCGTCAAATGGCGTTTGAAATGGGCGTTGAAAACGCCTTTGATTTTCCTGGTTTTGTACCCGCTTATATTCGTCCGCTGTTCTGCGAAGGTATTGGCCCATTCCGTTGGGTAGCGCTATCTGGCGATCCTGAAGATATCTACAAGACCGACGCTAAAGTTAAACAGCTCATTCCTGATAACCCACACCTACACAATTGGTTAGACATGGCGCGTGAGCGTATTGCCTTTCAAGGTTTGCCAGCGCGTATTTGTTGGGTGGGCTTAAAAGATCGTGCTCGCTTGGCGTTGGCGTTTAACGAAATGGTCAAAAATGGTGAGTTGTCGGCGCCCATCGTTATTGGCCGTGATCACTTAGATTCTGGCTCTGTTGCCAGCCCTAACCGCGAAACCGAATCTATGCTCGATGGCTCAGATGCAGTGTCCGATTGGCCATTACTCAATGCGCTACTTAACACCGCCAGCGGCGCAACTTGGGTTTCATTGCATCACGGTGGCGGCGTGGGTATGGGCTTTAGCCAACATTCGGGCGTAGTGATTGTGTGTGACGGTACCGATGCGGCGGCAAAACGTGTCGGCCGCGTACTGTGGAATGACCCAGCGACAGGCGTGATGCGCCATGCCGATGCGGGTTATGAGATGGCCAAAAATTGCGCCGTTGATCAGGGCTTAGACTTACCTATGCTCACCGGAAATAATAACTAGAATAAAAACGGGAATACAAAATATGAAATCAGTGAACCACTTAGTGTTAACACCGGGCAGTTTGAGCCTAGCGCAATTACGCGAAATCAGCCGCCATAAGCTGACGCTTGAATTGGCACCAGAGGCCATTACCGACATCAATACCAGCGCGCAAATCGTGCAAAAAGTATTGGATGAAGGCCGTACTGTTTACGGTATCAATACTGGCTTTGGTTTATTAGCCAATACCAAAATTGCACCTGAAGATTTGCAACTATTACAACGCTCTATCGTGTTGTCGCACGCAGCAGGAACGGGGCAATATATGCAAGATGCTACGGTGCGCTTGATGATGGTGTTAAAAATTAACTCATTAAGCCGTGGTTTTTCAGGTATTCGCTTAGAAGTGATTAACTTTTTAATCCGTTTAGTCAACGCACAGGTCTACCCCTGCGTGCCAGAAAAAGGCTCAGTCGGCGCTTCGGGCGACCTAGCGCCACTGGCGCACATGTGTTTGCCTATGCTAGGTGAAGGCGAGATGAGCTATCAGGGCGAGTTAATTTCGGCTGCCGAAGGTTTAGCCATCGCCGGCCTTAAGCCTATCGATTTAGCCGCCAAAGAAGGGCTAGCACTGCTTAACGGCACGCAGGCATCTACCGCACTGGCGCTCGAAGGGTTATTCCATGCCGAAGACTTGTTTGCCGCAAGCAGTGTGATTGGTGCGATGAGCGTTGAAGCCGCTATGGGCAGCCGTAGCCCGTTCGATGCGCGTATTCATGCGGCGCGCGGCCAAAAAGGTCAAATTGATTCAGCTAGGGTATTTCGTCATTTGCTGGGTGAAGCGTCAGAGATCAGCATCAGTCATGCTAACTGCGAAAAGGTGCAAGATCCCTATTCACTTCGCTGCCAACCGCAAGTATTGGGTGCTTGTTTAACACAAATCCGCCACGCGGCCGATGTGTTAGGCACTGAGGCCAATGGTGTCACCGATAATCCATTAGTATTCCAAGACACGGGCGATATTATTTCGGGCGGTAACTTCCACGCCGAACCTGTTGCTATGGCGGCGGATAACTTAGCGATTGCGATTGCTGAACTAGGCTCCATTGCCGAGCGTCGTATCGCACTATTAATCGATTCGAGCCTGTCGAAACTACCACCATTTTTAGTGAAAAATGGTGGGGTGAACTCAGGCTTTATGATTGCCCAAGTGACGGCCGCGGCATTGGCGTCAGAGAATAAAACTTACGCCCATCCCGCGTCGGTAGATAGTTTACCTACCTCGGCCAACCAAGAAGATCATGTGTCTATGGCGACCTTTGCGGCGCGCCGTTTACGTGATATGAGCGAAAATACCCGCGGCGTATTGGCGATTGAATGGTTAGCGGCAGCGCAGGGGTTGGATTTTCGTGCGCCGTTAGCGCCAAGTTCAGCCGTGGCTAAGGCCAAAGCCGAATTACGTGAAGTAGTCGCTTATTACGATAAAGACAGATACTTTGCCCCCGATATCGAGGCGGCTACTGATTTACTTTATTGCGCCAGCTTTAACCTGTATTTGCCAGCAGGAACATTACCCAGTGTTTAAATGGTTCGATACGGGAAATTATTAACCTGTAGCAGCGCATAAAAATACTGAAAGTGTGGGCTCAAGCAATTAGCTTGAGCCTTTTTTTATGCTTTCTGTCCATTTTTAAGGATTTTTAACTTTGTACTTTGAGGGCTTTTAACACCGCGGACAGGTTATTTTTTTCACTTTTCTTTACATTGTCAGTTTTTGATTTTGCTTCTGTACAAAAAACAACCTTTCCAAGTGTTCACATATTCATTATTTGATGGTTACCAATCGTTTTAATAACCAAATGCATCACCAGCGGGACTATTTGTACTCTTGGTGTGTGACAATATGTCTATGTGCTTATTTTGGGTTTTAATCTTGTTTTGTTGGTTTAAATTGGTTTTAAATTCTATTTGTAGTGTGTTTCTGTCTTGTTTTTAGTCTTTAGTTTTGTGGTTAGTGATTTGCGATCTAGATCTCGTGTCATTATTTGTTATCTAATTTCTATTTTAGGATAATCTCAAATTAAGTGTGGTCTTTAACGAGGCTCACTCAGTCGGTTGCAAATTTTACCATTGCAATCACCAGACTCATAACGACAAGAGTGTGAGAGGACGCTATGAACAGACGCCAGTTTTTTAAACTGTGTGCTGCCGGAGCTGCCACTTCAGCAATTTCAGCGTTGGGATTGATGTCCGAAAAGGCCTATGCGGCCGTTCGCGAGTTCAAACTCATTAGCGCGAAAGAAACCCGCAATAACTGCTGTTATTGCTCAGTGGGTTGTGGATTGTTGATGTATAGCAAGGGTAGTAATGGCAAGAATGCCGAGCAAACTATTTTCCATATCGAAGGGGATGCAGATCATCCAGTGAACCGTGGGGCTTTATGTCCTAAGGGTGCTGGTTTGGTGGATTATGTTAATAGTCCGAACCGTCTTAAATACCCAGAATATCGTGCGCCAGGCAGTAATGTATGGACGCGTATTAGTTGGGATGATGCGTTTCAGCGTATTGCTCGCCTGCTAAAAAATGATCGTGATGCGAATTTAATTGAAAAGAACTCCGCTGGGACGACGGTTAACCGTTGGCTAAGCACCGGGATGATGACCTCGTCGGCGATGCCGAACGAAGGTGGCTATATCACCCAAAAATTTGCACGGGCATTGGGCCTAGTTGCAATCGATACTATTGCGCGTAACTGACACTCTCCAACGGTAGCAAGTCTTGCTCCGACATTTGGACGTGGTGCCATGACCAACCACTGGATCGATATTAAAAACTCTAACGTCATTATTATTATGGGCGGTAACGCTGCAGAGGCTCACCCTGTCGGATTCGGCTGGGTAACGGAAGCAATGCAACATAACAACGCCAAATTAATAGTGGTTGATCCACGCTTTACCCGTAGTGCTGCGGTAGCTGATTACTACGCACCTTTACGCTCAGGTACCGATATTGCCTTCTTATTAGGGGTGATCCGTTATCTGATTGAAACTAAACAGGTTAACTACGATTACGTAAAAGCGTATACCAACGCAGGTTACATAGTCCGTGAAGACTTCTCCTTCAATGAAGGTCTGTTCAGTGGTTTTAATGAAGAAACCGATAGCTACGATAAAGAGTCTTGGTATTACGAATTAGACGAAGAAGGTCACGCTAAAATCGATCCTAGCTTTGAAAATCCACGTTGTGTGTGGAATTTAATGAAGCAGCATGTGGATCGTTACGATTTTGAAACAGTAAGCAATATTACCGGTACGCCGATTGCGGATTATGAAGTGGTTTGCCAACAAATTGGTAGCACGCATACCCACGACCGAGCGGCGACGTTTATGTATGCCTTAGGTTGGACTCACCACACTAAAGGCTCACAAAACATTCGCTCTATGGCGATGGTGCAATTACTGCTGGGTAACATTGGTGTGCTGGGTGGTGGTGTTAACGCACTACGTGGTCACTCTAACGTGCAAGGCGCGACAGACATGGGATTACTGTGTCAAAGCTTACCTGGCTACCTTAAGTTACCAAGTGATAAAGACACCGATCTTAAGACTTATCTTAAGCATAATACGCCGATTGCATTGCGTCCCGATCAGACCAACTACTGGCAAAATTATCCTAAATTCTTTATTTCACAAATGAAGAGTTACTGGGGTGATAACGCGACAGCAGCCAATGATTTTGGTTATGACTGGGTACCTAAATGGGATAAACAGTACGACTTTACTAAACACTTAGATATGGCCTATCACGGTGAAGTAAATGGTTACATTATCCAAGGTGTTAACGCCATTAACTCTATGCCAAACCGTAATAAGGTACTCAAAGCATTGAGTAATCTTAAATATATGGTGGTACTTGATGCTCTGGCAACGGAAACCGCAACCTTCTGGCAAAACGCCGATGGTTTCAACGAGGTTAATCCTGCTGAAATCATGACTGAAGTGTTCCGTCTACCGACAACCTGTTTTGCCGAAGAAGAGGGTTCGATTGTGAACTCTGGTCGTTGGATGCAGTGGCATTGGAAAGGGGCTAACCCACCGGGTGAAGCTAAACCAGATGCGGAAATCCTCTCTGGTGTGTTGATGGAAATGCGCAAGCTGTACAAGCAAGAAGGCGGTAAATTGCCTGAACCATTAAATGCCATTAGCTGGGATTACCATAACCCATTGTCACCACATGCTGAAGAAGTGGCCCGTGAGCTTAACGGTAAAGATCTGCTGACTAACCGTCAAATTAGTAGTTTTGCAGAGCTTAAAGATGATGGCAGCACGGCAAGTGCTTGTTGGATTTATGCGGGTTCTTGGACCGAAGAAGGCAACTTAATGGCCCGACGCGATAACCATGATCCGTCAGGTAAAGGGGTAACACCGGGTTGGGCATTTGCATGGCCAGCTAACCGCCGCGTGCTGTACAACCGTGCATCATGTGACCTCAACGGTAAACCTTGGGATCCTAAACGCACAATCGTTGAATGGGTTGATGGCAAGTGGCACGGCATTGATGTGGGCGACTTCAATATGAAGTTAACGCCACAGCAATCGGCGGGTCCTTTCATCATGCAGCCGGAAGGTGTGGGTCGATTCTTTGCCCTCAAACTGTTGGCCGAAGGTCCGTTCCCTGAGCACTACGAGCCGATGGAGTCACCTATTGGGGTGAACCCTCTGCACAAAGTGACCAGTAACCCAGCGGTGCGTATGTTACCGGGCGTAAAAGAAACCTTAGGTTCACATAAAGACTTCCCCTATGTGGCGACGACTTATTGTGTGACTGAGCACTTTAACTTCTGGTCAACCCATGCTCGTTTAGCGGCGATTTCTATGCCTGAAACCTTTGTCGAAATGGACGAAGTGTTAGCGGCCGAGAAAGGGATTGCTAACGGTGATTGGGTCACTGTCAGCTCTAAGCGCGGCAGTATACAAACCAAAGCGTTAGTGACTAAACGTCTGCAACCGTTAAAGGTGAATGGCCAGTTAGTTCATACAGTCGGGTTACCCCGTCACGGCAGCCATAATGCGTTAACTCGTAAAAGTTACTCCTGTAACGTGCTTACCACAGAAGTCGGTGATGCAAATACACAGGTGCCTGAGTTCAAAGCATTTTTGGTTAACATCACTAAAGCTGAGGGGATCTGATTATGGCATCACAAGACATTATCCGCCGCTCTGGAACTTCAGGGATGACGCCAGCAGCGAAAGGTCGTAACTCGTCGGAGCAGGTCGCCAAGCTGTTTGACGCCACTAAGTGTAATGGCTGTAAAGCCTGCCAAGTCTCGTGTTCAGAGTGGAATGATCTACGGGAAGAAGTGGGTACGTTCCAGGGTAGTTACCAAAACCCCATGTCACTATCAGGCCAGTGTTGGACCCTGATGGAGTTTCATGAGGTGATGGAAAGTAACAAGCTACGCTGGCAATTTACCCACTCAGCTTGTATGCACTGTGCTGATCCGGCTTGTTTAAAAGCCTGTTCGACTTCAGGAGCGATTATTCAACATGCCAATGGCGTGGTGGACTTTGATTCAGACAAATGTATTGGTTGCGGTTATTGCGCCAGTGCGTGTCCCTTCGATGTGCCAAAAATCGACCCTAAGGACAACAAAGCTTACAAGTGCACTATGTGTTCTGACCGTTTAGCGGTCGGATTAGAACCTTCCTGTGTGAAGTCATGCACCACCGGAGCCCTGCGTTTTGGCTCCCGTGAGGACATGTTGTTCTATTCCGAGAAGCGCGTGGCTGAACTGAAAGAAAAAGGCTTTCCAAAAGCCGGACTCTACAACCCAGAAGGCGTGGGCGGCACGGCGATGATGATGATATTACATGATATCACTCAGCCTGATAGCTATAACATGCCTGTTGATCCACAGATCCCATTGTCTGTCACCTTGTGGCAAGACTGGGTGAAACCGCTCGGTGCAGCGGGCCTAATTGCAACGGCTGCCGTGGCTTGTTTACACAAGATCACTGTGGGTCGAAACATAGTGGAAGAGGATCAGCCGGGTTATCAGCCTCCAGAGGAAGAGGTGAAGGACAAAGAGGAGGATGACCAATGAGCAAGCATGATAAGCAAGAAATGATAGTGCGTCATAAGCTGTTTGATCGCATTTGTCATTGGTTCATTGTTGCCGTGGGCTTAGTGACCTTTCTCACTGGCTTCTCTATCTTTTTTCCTTCCTTTCAATGGATGGGAGCGATAGCAGGAACACCCCAATTGGCGCGCTTCATTCACCCCATTGCCGGTTTGATGATGTGTTTACCCTTAATGTTGCTGTTGGCGCGTTATTACCATCACAACAAATGGGAAAAGAACGATCTCAAATGGATGTTGGCGATTAAGGATGTGATGTTCGAGAACGAGGAGGGTATCCCGCCTATCGGCCATTACAACCCGGGTCAAAAGGTATTATTTCGTACCTTTGTGGTGACCTCAATCGTCTTAACCGTGACTGGGATCATGATGTGGCAGCCTTACTTTGCACCGTATTTTTCGGGCGTAGTAGTGGGCTGGGCCATTCTGTTACATGCGATTTGTGCCTTGATCATGATGATATTCGTGATAGTGCACTTTTGGATGGCAACGTGGGTGGAAGGTTCGGTCGCGGGCATGCTTTACGGCAAAGTTTCTAAAGCTTGGTGTCGTAAGCATCACCCTTTGATGTTAGATGAACATTCAGACGTGGAGAAAAAACACTAATGAGTCAAACAGCCGAGATACCTATGGTCCCCGGCAGCGAATCGCCGCTGGAACTGAAACATATTAAAGCGGTGGATCCCCATGCTGTGTATCACAGAAGGGCCCAACGTTTGCTGACGCTGGCCAAGGACTCGCCGCTGGCTGACTACTTTGAGCTATGCCGCCGTGTGGTGTCTATACAAGCCAGACTGGCAAAGGAGGCTGATTTCGGTCAGCTACTCTCTTGGGGGAAAGAAGGGGCCATTCCGCTTTCTCATTTGGGCTCAGAGGTGGATAGCTACTGGCAAGGACTACTACAGCAACTGTTAAGCGATCTGCTACCGCAGGTGGATGAATCCGTTGCACGGGTAGTGCGTTTGCTGATGCAGCAATCTCCTGAGCAGTTAAGTACGTGGGGACGCGCATTACGCGAAGGGCGCATGAGTGATGCTCCCGCGCGTTTTAGCCTGTTCCTGTGGGCGGCGATGGGGCTTTATTGGTCCCATTGGGCACCCATGGTGATCAAGCGTATGGATCAACGCAAGCTGAAACAACAAAGCTTGTGTCCCATTTGCGGCAGTCATCCGGTGGCGAGCGTTATTGTCGATGAGCCTCGAGCAGGCTTACGTTATCTACATTGCAGTTTGTGTGAGAGCGAATGGCATTACATTCGCGCCCATTGCACGAGTTGTGGCCAAGATAAAGAAATGACAATTTGGTCGCTCGACGATGCACAAGCGCAAGTGCGGATTGAAAGCTGCGATGAATGTCATGGCTATACCAAAATGATGTTTATCGAAAAGTCACCCTTAATGGATGTGGCGGCTGACGATCTGGCAACCTTGATACTGGATAAAGAGCTTAATGCCAAAGGGTTTGGGGCGACAACCGTCAATCCACTCCTACTGGCCCATGAAACCGAGTAGTTCAAGTGAATGTGGGAGGGGCTTGTGATAATGCAAGTCCTTCCTTTTTTAGCACACTAAAGATGACACAGATGATGACCCAAGCACCCGACACGCCACAAGCCCTGTATCGCGCTTTACCTTCAATGGACAGCCTATTGGCAAAGCCGAGCTTTGCACAATTGCAGCAGACCTACGGTAAGGCGGCGGTAAAGGCGGCGTTGGATGGGCATTTACATGCTGCGCGCACGTTAATTAGTCAGGAACACCGCTTACCAAATTGGTGTTCTGACCCCGCGCAATTGCACGGATGCTTGGTTGATCAACTGTCAAGAGACTATTGCCACAGCCTAAAACCGGTGTGGAACCTTACGGGTACGATTTTGCATACCAATCTTGGCCGTGCCCAGCAGTCGGAAGCCGCCATTAAAGCGGTCAGCTCGGTAATGCGTTACCCAACACCGCTAGAATTTGAATTAGCCGCAGGAGAACGTGGCCATCGCGATAATGCCATTAGTGGTTTGATCCATCGCCTTACTGGAGCAGAGGCCTGTTGTGTGGTTAACAATAATGCTGCCGCTGTATTGTTGATGTTATCTGCGGTAACGGCGGGGAAAGAAGTCATCGTTTCTCGCGGTGAGCTGGTGGAAATTGGCGGAGCATTTCGTATCCCCGACATCATGCGTCAAGCAGGTTGTACCTTAGTGGAAGTAGGCAGTACCAACCGCACTCATCTTAAAGATTACGAGCAAGCCATTACTGAAAATACCGCCGCCATCATGAAGGTTCATACCAGTAACTATCACATCAGTGGTTTTACCGCGGCGGTAGAAGAGGCCAAGCTGGGTGAGT
This sequence comes from Shewanella morhuae, assembly GCF_003028295.1. Lineage (NCBI taxonomy): Bacteria > Pseudomonadati > Pseudomonadota > Gammaproteobacteria > Alteromonadales > Shewanellaceae > Shewanella > Shewanella morhuae. The sequence continues at coordinate 452,823 of NZ_PYSG01000003.1, forward strand.
TATGTCGCGAGCGCGGTATTGCATTAATCTCAGATCTGGGCAGTGGCTCACTCACCGATTTACGCCGTTTTGGTCTTAAACAAGAACCTACCCCGCAGGCCATGCTACTGGACGGGGTTGATTTAGTGAGTTTTTCGGGTGACAAATTATTAGGTGGGCCTCAGTCAGGCTTAATTGTCGGCAAACAGTCGTTGATTAATCAATTGCAAAGTCATCCTCTTAAACGCGCATTACGCTGCGACAAGCTGATTTTAGCGGCGCTAGAAGCCACCTTAATCCATTACCTCACGCCAGAAACCTTAGATACTGAATTGCCGATTATGGCGAAATTTGCCCGTAGCCAAGATACGCTCAGGCAAATAGGCCAGCGATTACAGCAGGCACTGATACCACTGTTTCAGCCTGCTTATGGCATTGAATTACAAGACTGCCAAACTCAGGTGGGTAGTGGCTCGCAACCCGATACCTTTTTGCCATCCGTCGCCTTGTGTTTTACCGCCTTAAAGGGCGGCAGTTTAAGCTTGTTAGAACAGCATTTTAAGCAAGCCGAACGACCCGTGATTGGCCGCATGAGTAACGATCAACTCAGATTAGATTTACGTGGAATCGACAATGAGGCGGAGCTGCTTGCTGAGCTAAGTACTCTAGGGGTGCAGTTATGATTATTGTCACGGCAGGCCATGTTGATCACGGTAAAAGTACACTCATTCAAGCATTAACAGGCATGGGCACCGACCGCTTACCAGAAGAAAAACGCCGCGGTATGACTATTGATTTGGGTTATGCCTTTATGCCATTGAATGATGGCTCACGCCTCGCTTTTATTGATGTCCCTGGCCATGAAAAATTTATCAACAATATGCTGGTGGGCGTCAGTCATGCTCGCCACGCATTATTGGTATTAGCCTGTGATGATGGTGTGATGCCGCAAACCCGCGAACATTTACAGATTCTGGCCCTTTTACCTCTAACTAGCTTGACCTTAGTGTTAACCAAGCGAGATTTAGTCGATAGCGAAAGAGCTGCGCAAGTTGCCGCGCAAGGTCAGGCTCTGTTGGCAGACTATGCGATGAATGCCAGTCGCATTTTTGAGGTTGCGGCCAGTCAATTTGATGAGCAGCAGACTAACGGTATCGCAGCACTGCGCGCTCATATCCTTGATATTGCAGCACAAGAGTCATTACGCAGCGAAGATGTAAGCAGTTTTAGAATGACACTCGATCGCGCCTTTAATGTTAAAGGTGCTGGCTGCGTGGTGACTGGCACCGTCATTAGCGGCAGAGTGTGCATCGGCGATAGTCTCTACAGCTCAGCACAAAAAGGCAAACTCAGGGTGCGTGGCATTCATTGCCAAGGACAAGAAGCGCAAAGCGCAGTGACGGGTACGCGCGTCGCACTTAATTTAGCCGGAGTCGATAGCCATCGCGCGCCAGAACGCGGTGATTGGCTGAGCAGCTTACTCCAAGCTGAGCCCTGTGCTCGTCCCGTGGTGCATATCCGCACGTTTGATTGTTCAGGTATCGATGGTCTAGTACATTGGCAAAATGTCAGTTGTCATCACGGCGGCGATCATACCTTAGGCCGCGTCTCGCTACTCAATGAAGTGGATGAACAAGGGTTTTGTCTGGCGGAGCTCGTGCTTGAAAAACCGTTATTGCTCTGTCAAGATGACCGTATTGTGCTGCGTCATATAGGCGGTAAACAAACCTTAGGTGCAGGACGAGTGCTGTCACTCAAGGTGCCTAATCGTAAAAAGCGCACGCCTGAACGAGTCAATGCGCTGCAGCAACTAGCCAACATGAATCAGGCTGTCTCGGCTTTGGCATTATTAGGCCAAAGCCAAGCATTGCCCGAAGCTGAACTCGCTTGGCGTTGGCAACTGACCGATGAAGGCCTTGCCACGTTACTGGCTCAAGCAGGCCTAGTGCGACTTGGCGGTTATGCTATTGCCGTAAGTTTACTCGAACAAGAAAAACAGCAATTTCTGCATTTACTGGGCGAATACCATCAACAACATCCTGATCAACTTGGGTTAGGCCGTAGTCGTCTACAGCGGATGATCCACAGTGTTTTACCGCCAGAATTAGCCAATAAAGTGCTCGACACGCTATGCCAAGAAGGCCGAATGGTGCTGCGCGGCGCTTTGTTGCAGCTTGCTGAACACAAAATAGTACTAGATGCCGATGCGCAGCAATGTTGGCAAAGGTTAGCACCTTGGTTAGCGCAACAAACTACACCGATATGGGTGACCGAAATGGGCGAATACCTCGAGCTTGACCCAGCTAAGTTGCGCTTATTGTGTTTTCAATTAGTGCAGCAGGGTTTTATTACCGCTGTCGTGAAAGACCGATATTTGCTCAGCGAGCAGCTTTGTCAGTATGCCAATTTAGTGCGTCAGCATGTAGCTGCAGAGGGCAAAATTGAAACGAGTGAATTTAAGGACATGATTGGACTTGGACGTAAGGCGAGCATTCAATTACTGGAGTTTTTTGACCGCAGTGGCTTTACCCGCAGAAAGTATCGCAGTAATAGCCGGGAAATTAGGGATGCAGAGCTGTTTTTCTCTCACGAGGATTGGCGGAAGAACATAGGAGTCGAACCTACCCAGGACTGCTGGCAGCCCTACCCGGATTTGAAATCCGGACGCCTCACCGGAGACGACGTTCTTCCAATGAAGACCTAGGGATAATAGAAAAAGCTTCGAGATGATTCAACTCGATTTTTATTTAGTTAATCACTTTGTGATGTAAGTCTTAAATTATCATCAAACTAATTGTTTTTACTTGTTTTTAACAGGTTAAGAGGGGCGCTATGGAATACCATTCACATGCTGTGGTTACTGAAAAAAAAGTGACCCTTTTAGAGCACGGACAAGCGTCAGAATTAACTGACTATTTAGCGAATGAAGTACGGGTTGCACTGGTTTATAACGGCATTTCACATACTGTTATGTTGGCCAGCCCGGAAAACCTAGAGGAGTTCGCCGTCGGTTTTACGCTGTCTGAGCGCATCGTTTCGCATATTAATGAGATTAAGGGCGTTGAATTAGAGTTCACGCCTGAAGGCATACTCATTCAAGTTGAGATTACGCAGCGCTGTTTCATGGAGCTAAAGCAACAAAGACGCAATATGGCGGGTCGTACGGGCTGCGGTTTATGTGGCGTAGCGCAACTTGAAGAAGCGGTAAAACCCGTTATGCGCGTCGACTCCGATATTCGGTTTGATATTCAACATCTGCAGAACGCACTTGAACACATTAAAAGTAATCAACATCACTTCAAGCTCACCGGAGCAACTCATGCTGCGATGGGACTAAACCTTGAAGGACAAGTTACTGCGGCTTATGAAGATATTGGCCGCCATATCGCACTTGATAAATTAATTGGTGCTTTTTCGCTGCGCCAAGCTGAACGGCCTGTCGCCGTACTGCTGACGAGCCGAGCCAGTTTTGAAATGGTTCAGAAAGCGGCAAGCGCCAATATCCAAATTCTGTTTGCTATGTCCGCCGTGACCTCACTGGCGTTGGAATTAGCAGAGAAAAGCAACATCACGCTCATCGGTTTTTGTCGCAATGGCAGGGCAACGCTTTATACCCACGGTTATCGACTGCTGGGACAAAATACTGCCCGTTTAGCCAAAGCCATTTAAGCGTGAAGCGACTGTCACACTGAAATATCAATCGTGTATTGGGTTTGAGTGCAGCAGTGGCATAACGGTTATAAGCGCATTGCGCTTATTTTTTTACAGTCTCGTTCATTAGGATAATGACATGACATGGCAACAATTTAAGCAAGCCTATTTAATACGATTTTGGGCACCAATGCCTGCGGTGATCGCTGCGGGTATCCTTTCTACTTACTATTTTGGTTTAACAGGTACCTTCTGGGCCGTAACGGGGGAGTTCACTCGTTGGGGTGGGCATTTGCTGCAGTTTTTAGGCGCAAACCCTGAATCTTGGGGGTATTTTAAAGTGATCGGTTTAGAGGGTTCTCCCTTAGATCGCGTCGATGGCATGATGATTATTGGTATGTTTGGTGGTTGTATTGCCGCTGCGCTTTGGGCTAATAACGTCAAACTGCGTATGCCGCAGAGTCGTATTCGGATTGCACAGGCGCTGATTGGCGGCATTATTGCCGGTTTTGGTGCTCGCTTGGCGATGGGATGTAACTTAGCTGCTTTTTTCACCGGTATTCCTCAGTTCTCTTTGCATGCTTGGTTTTTTGCCTTAGCAACGGCAGCGGGCTCTTATTTCGGTGCAAGATTTACTTTACTGCCGATGTTTCGTATTCCGGTTACATTAAAAAAAGTCAGTAAAGCCACCTCAATCAAGCAGGACGAAAATCAGGCTAAACGGCGTTTTCGTATCGGAATGTTGGTGTTTATTGGTATTGTCGGCTGGGGTTTATTGACTATGTTCGATGCGCCAAAATTGGGTATAGCGATGCTATTTGGTGTAGGTTTTGGGCTACTTATCGAACGAGCTCAAATCTGTTTTACCTCGGCCTTTCGCGATATGTGGATCACGGGCCGAACCCATATGGCGAAGGCGATTATTTTAGGTATGGCCGTGAGTGCTATTGGTATTTACAGCTATGTGCAATTAGGTGTGTCGCCAAAAATCATGTGGGCGGGCCCTAATGCGGTGATCGGTGGCTTACTATTTGGTTTTGGTATTGTGCTGGCGGGCGGCTGTGAAACGGGTTGGATGTACCGCGCGGTTGAGGGGCAAGTGCATTTTTGGTGGGTCGGTTTAGGTAACGTATTAGGTTCGACTTTGCTGGCTTATTACTGGGATGATATCGCTCAACCATTAGCAACTAACTGGAACAAAGTGAATCTACTCACTAGCTTAGGTAATGAGGGCGGTTTATTAGTGACTTATGCGCTGCTCGCGCTGTCTTTTGGTTCAATGTTACTGTGGGAAAAACGTTTCTTTGCCCGTAAAGCGAAGCGTGATGAACAACTGCTTGCGGAGGCCGTGTAATGACACAATATATTCCAGATTATCAACTTGATATGGTCGGCGAACCTTGTCCATATCCGGCAGTCGCGACCTTAGAGGCAATGCCTAAATTAAAAAAAGGTGAAATTTTAGAGGTCATTAGTGATTGTCCACAATCGATTAATAATATTCCTCTTGATGCCAAAAATCATGGTTATACCGTGCTAGGAATTGAGCAAAATGGCCCAACGATTCGCTACTTGATTCAGCGTTGAGGATAGGACAATGTTGACTATTATCAGTGGCTTAGGTATTGGCTTAGCGATGGGGTTTGTGATGCAAAGGGGCAGGTTTTGTATGGCGGGCGGGATCCGCGATACCTACCTGCAACGGGATTTTACCATGGTGATCGCTATTTTGATTGTCATCAGCATCCAAAGTATTGGCTTATTTTTATTTTATGATTTGGGTTGGGTTAAATTGCCTGTAGGCCATTTCCCATGGCTAGCAACGTTAGTTGGTGGCGTGATATTTGGTTTAGGAATGGCTGCTGCTGGAAGTTGCTCTACTGGGGCTTATTACCGTGCAGCCGAAGGACTCGCTGCAAGTGTTATGGCTGTTTTTGGCTTTATTGCCGGTAGTAAATTGGTGCGGATTGATGAGGTCAAAGGTTTGCTAAAACCATTGACACAACAGCAGTTTGAAGACCAAACCGTGTATGAAACACTGGGGGTTTCTCCTTGGGCAGTGGTGGCCGCACTTTCTCTGCTGACTTTTTGGCTAGCGATGAATTATCTCAAGGGACGCAGACGACCTGTGGCATTAATGTCACCAAGAAAGTCGGGGTTGACTCATTGGTTGTTCGAAAGTCGTTGGCACCCTTTCATGAGTGCCTTGTTCATTGGCATTCTGGCATTGTTAGCATGGCCTGCTAGTTTGGAAAGCGGTCGTGTGGGTGGTGTTGGGATAAGTGGTCCGAGTGCACAGCTATGGGATTTTGTGACAACGGGTAATACTAAGTTTTTTAGTTGGCCAGGTTATTTCCTTATCGGTTTGTTTACTGGGGCATTTATCGCGGCACGCGGAAGTGCAGAACAACGTTGGCGTTACCCCGGTCACAAAGTGGTGTTATGGGGTTTAGTCGGTGGCTTACTGATGGGGTTTGGCAGCGGGATTGCTGGAGGTTGTATGTTAGGCAACGCTGTCGTCGGGACGGCTGTTCTATCATGGCAGGGGTGGTTATTCATTCCAGCGATTTTATTGGGCAGCTGGTTCTTTAATTATTTTGCACTGGTTAGGCCAATCCGGCTTGCCAAAATTTAATGTCTATAAAGCTATGAAGGAGCTTTACATGGAACATTTTCTCGACACAACAGGTAAGCTTTGCCCGTTTCCATTAATTGAATTACAAAAGCTTATTATTAACATTACTTCTGGCGACAAAGTGATATTGGATTATGACTGTGCGCAAGCCACTGAAAATATTCCTCGTTGGGCTGCAGAGGCTGGCCATGACGTTGTTCATTTTGCGCAAAAGGGTGATGCAGCATGGACAATGACGATACAAAAAGGTTAAGTCATTGAAATTTATTGCGCTGTTACGGCAGCGCTTTTTTATGAGTTAGCTTTGGCATACGAGGACGTGCTACTCGAGAATGAGGCTACAGCATACCCAAATGATATTATTTTTCTCGTCAGCTGGAGGTAACCGATACCGCTTTATCACTTTGCTCATTGCCAAGTACTTCATCCGCTACCAAACAGAGTATGTCATCGATGTACAAATAAAATGTATTCTCTGCACATCCGTCAGCACTAAATATCCAACTCGATTTGTTATACAGGGTTAATGTAATAGTAGCTCAACCCTATACTGGCTATTGTCATTATCGCGTAATGTAAAAAATGAATCATTCTGTGATTAATACCAGTCACATTAACTATCTAATCAGTTCAGAGCCTCACAGGTATTTCAATCCGAGGCGTATTGATGCAGAAATGGTTATTCCCTTTTAAGTCAATGCAACACAGGAGTGGGATGCCTGTGAGGCTCCGAAAGGGCGGCTGATTTAACTGTATAGTAACGCGCTTTAGACTGCGTTTAAGGCTTTCGACAGAGCACCACTAAGCCTTCAAGCCTTTGCCTTGTCTAAAGCGCGTTGAACTCCCGCTGAATGAACAGTAGTTAATACGAGTGGTATAAGTACAATCCGTATTATACAAAACAAGTTGATGGAACTACTAAGCACCCAAAATGGGCGGTAAACTGCAGCCCAATCTTTGTCGAGTAGGGGGTCAGAATGAAACAAGCACTGGTGCATATTGCGTTAGTCGTAAAAGATTACGATGAGGCAATTGATTTTTATGTGAATAAGTTAAAATTTGAATTAGTGGAGGATAGCTATCAAGCCGAGCAAGATAAGCGCTGGGTTGTGGTTGCACCGCCGGGTTCTAAGGGCGCAGCTATTTTGTTAGCACAGGCTTCTAAGCCAGAGCAGTTCGATTTTATTGGTAATCAGGCCGGTGGTCGGGTGTTCTTATTTTTAAATACCGATGATTTTTGGCGTGATTATCACCGTATGGTCGCCGATGGTGTCGAGTTTGCGCGCGAGCCGCAAGAACAAGACTACGGCACAGTCGCGGTGTTTAAAGATCTCTACGGCAATTTATGGGATTTACTGCAATTGAATGATGAGCATCCTATGGCGCACAGGTTAGCGTATCGGGAATGATGGTTAGAAACTCACTCCCAATCCTAAGGTGTAGCTAGAGTCTCTCGTATTACCTTCGACGGTTTTAGTGTCGTTAAAGTCATATTTAAATGATAAATAAATCCGCTGAGTGAGCAGATACTTAAGCCCTACGGTCGAGTTTGAGATGTAATCAATCGCTGGCATATCTGGGAAGGCAATTTGCAGATCGGCGTAGGACTCTAAAATGCCATCAAACCAATATTGTTTATAGTTAAGCGATGCTGCCCAAGCGTTAAGTTCTAGCTTAAAAGACTCTTGTCTAAGCCAAAAATGGTTGTAGGTCACGACGAAATCGAGTTTGTCGCGGCCCGCCCCCAAAAACGATAGCCTGGACCGAGTGCGGCATAGTAGCTATGGGTATCTGTGCCGAGTTTGTCTTCTTGATAAAAATCTTCCTGCCGTAACAGCCAATGCTCATTGAGTAGATAGTCTAGGGAGTAGTATCCTTCGAGGGTATTGCGCTTAGTTAAATCATCTTCGGTTTCGTAGCGTACTTCAGTCTTGATATTATGCCGCCATTGCAAGGTTTCGGCTGTGATATCACCTTTGATATGCAGTTTCTGGTTATTTTTCTTGTTTTTAGTTACATCGAGTGAGGTTTCTACGCTGCCGCTATAATCCCAATCTGAGTCCGCATAATGCTGGGAAAATCTAAGCTCATCCACTGGGGTTTGTTGGTGATTAATCAATACCATGCCATGTTGTTCAGAAGCCTGAATACTTATGTCCTGTATTGAGCGGCCGACACTCCAAGGTTTAGGCGTTGAGACTTCAAAACTGAGAATAGCACTGCGTTCAATGGCAATCTTAGGTGCATAGCTGGTTTTGATGATTAGATCTTGCTCGTTGAATTCTTTGATTTCACCGCTAATTTTATCGCCATTGAGCAAGAAAACCGTATCGGCCAAGCACAATGGGCTGAGACTAAAGAGTGTGGCAACAAGGTACAATGCTGGATTGGGTATCAGATTATGCATCTTGCTGTGAGCTCAAAATAAGGGGCGTTAGTGTGTGGTTATTCTACCCGAACTGTAGCACTACAAAGCAATAACATTCGCTAAAAGTATTGATAAGGGATTGAACACTGTCTCGCAATCCCTTATTCATTCGCCGTGTTAGCGAGAGTTGATCTCAGTGATCTTGAGGTTGATTAACTGCTTTTGCCATTGTGCTTTATCTATACCTTCGACCCAAATCACGCTGCTGTTACGCTGCTCGCCTTTGCGTAAATAGGTTTCAGGCATGCGGAATATCGCTTCCCACACTGCCAGTTTTTCAGTCTTGAGTAACGTGCCATTATCGGCAAAAAAGCTGGCTTCAACTTCCACTAATGTGACATGTTTATTACTCGTACTCGCCAGCTCAAAGCTAAGTCCGAGTTTATTCTCTTTCCATTGTGCTGTTGTAAAGCTGACTTTAATGCCGTCTTTAGCGGTTGAGCCTAATAATTCTGGCTGGGCAATGGCTGTGGCTGTTAGTGTGGTGACGGGCGCTGCAATAGCCTGACTTGCTTCGGCAGTACTCGGAAGGCTGGTAACACTGCTGGAGCTGTCAATAACGGCGTCAGTGGCTAAAACATTGGGTGCCGCTTGGGTCTGCGTAAGCACATATTCCCAAGTAAAGTCGTCTTTAAGTCTGACTTGGGCACCGTTTTCGAGGGTGATATTGGCTACGTCGGCGGCCATAACCGATGATGATAGCCACAATAATGAGCTAAGTGCGCTAAGGCGTAATGAGGTTTGCATTGATTTTTGGGCTCCAGTATCTGTCTAAGTCAATATTCTGCCTTAACCTAAACAATTTAGCGCATGTTAATCACTGCCTAAGTGTTGTTTTAACTAAAAATCAGGTTTAAAGAGAAGATTCTAACGCTAACACAGATTGAACTAACAGATTGTGTCACTATATTGATAGCGCAGTGGCATGACACCATCACATAGCACAGTCACATAGCAGCATTATCAATAAAGAACGTGAGGAGATAATAGTATGCAAATGAAGTACGGAATTTATAGCTTGGTCATTGGTTTAGTTTTTAGCACAACAAGCTGGGCTGCTGATGCACCTAAAACCGGTTGCGCGGCAAAGTTAGACGCCATTAGCGCACAGCTTGCGCAGGCGAAAGCGGCGGGTAATAAGCATAGAGTTGCTGGGCTTGAAAAGGCCTATAGCGAAGTCTCTGCCCACTGTGACAACGACAGTCTATACGCTGAGCGACTAGCTAAAGTTGAGAAATTAGAAGAAAAGTTAACTGAGCGCCAAGATGAGTTGGCTGAAGCTATCGCTGAAGGTAAATCTATGGAAAAAATCACTAAGAAACGTGAGAAAGTGGCACAGGCTGAGGCGGAGCTGGCTCAAGCTCGAGCTGAGTTAGCCCATTAATCATGCGGCGTACTCGCTTAACTAACTCTACATCACCCATTCGATATGGTTGTTAAGGCTAGGCGTGAGTGTTCTCGCCTAGCCTTAACTGTTTTATGATCTGCTAAGTTTGATGACAGATGTAACTCATTACCTCTGACAGGCATATTCGATGTATTAAGTGGTGAGTATTTATGTGGCCATAAACCCAAGCTAATCAATGAATCATAAACGGCATTGTGCCTTCGTATCGGCTTAAAGATGTTCATTGGCTTTTGTGTTCGGTATGTTCAAAATGCTAATATCTATTTAAGAATAAGTAATTGTAAATAAACTGTATTTATAGTGAGTAGGTATAACTCTGAGTAACTCAATCGTTACCTTTGTATAGATTTATTGCGCTAGCGGCTAAAAATTGGAGTGAATTGTGGATCAGGAAATAAAACTCAAGATTTCGGCATGGTTAGCGAGCTTTGGAATTGATAGCCAGCCTTCGGACGGCATATCAACCAGCATTATGATTATTGCTTTCATGCTGATAGCGGGCATAGCTTATTTTATTGTTCTGCGCGTGGTTGTGCGTGCGGTCAACATGGTGATCTTACGTTCTAAAGCAACGTGGGATGATGTGTTTATGCGTTATAAAGTGCTCGAAAAGTTAGCTATGTTGGTGCCTGCAATCGTACTAAGTCTTTTAGTGCCCATTGCACTCACTGAGTATCAAATTTTAAATACTTTAGTTAGCCGTTTGTTAAGTATTTGGATCGTAGTGCTGATGATCCGTGCTATTTATGCTGGTTTAGATGCGATTGATGAAATTTCAGATGTTAATTTGGTGAGTCGGCGTTTACCCGTTAAAAGCTTTGTGCAGTTAACTAAACTATTTTTATTCTTTGTTGGGATTATCGTTTCTATCTCAATCTTGGCCAATCAATCGCCGGTGTATTTCCTCAGCGGCTTAGGTGTGGCGACCGGTTTTGTGATGTTAGTGTTCCGCGACACTATTTTAGGTTTTGTGGCGGGGATTCAGTTAGCGGCTAACCGTATGGTAAGTAAAGGCGACTGGATCCAGATGGACAAATACGGCGCCGACGGTGCGGTAGAAGAAGTGTCACTGACCACGGTCAAAGTGCGCAACTGGGACAAAACTATTACTATGATCCCCGCTTATGCTCTGGTGTCAGATGCGTTTCGTAATTGGCGCGGCATGTCTGAATCGGGTGGCCGTAGAATAAAGCGTGCAATCAATATTGATATCAATAGCATTGCATTTTTAACTGAGGAAGAGCGTGAACGCCTGAGCAAGGTTCATTGTTTGAAAGAATATTTCCCTGCCAAAATTCATGAAATTCAAGAGTCTAATGCGAGAATTTCAGATCTGGATATAAAAGTGAATGGTCGTCATTTGACTAATGTCGGCACCTTCCGCGCTTATTTGCAAGAATACTTACAGCGCCATGATAAAATCCATAAAGAAATGACCCTAATGGTGCGCCAATTAGCGCCGACCACAGAGGGATTACCCATCGAGATTTATGTTTTTACCAACGATACTCGCTGGGCTTTTTATGAAGCAATACAAGCGGATATTTTTGATCATATTTTTGCAATATTACCTGAGTTTGGTCTAGTGTCATTCCAAGCCCCCACAGGTAATGACATTCGTAGCTTAAAGTCGGCTAAGGTCGATTAATCTCTCGATACTAGAATTGCGGCTAACGTTAAAAAGACACCGCCGCTGATTCTGTCAAACCAATGTAGCTTGTTACTGGTTTTTAAACTGGGAGCAAGCACGTTGGCCATGCAGGAATAGAACATCACAAAACTAAAATCGACCACTACCCAAGTGAGCGCCAAAATGGTGAGTTGTGGTAATTGCGGTGCTGATAAGTCGATAAATTGTGGAAATAAAGCCGCAAAAAATAGTAAATCTTTCGGGTTACTAATACCCACCAAAAAAGCCTGCTTAGCAAGTTGTTGAGGCGTACCTTTACCTTGTAAATGGCACATTTCAATCGTTTGCCCTTGGTTCTTTGTCAGCAATAACTTGATACCTAAAAAAACTAAATATGCAGCGCCTCCCCATTTAAGTACGGTAAAACCATACTCAGAGGCGCTAATCAACGCCCCAAGACCCGCGGCAGAAGCCATCATTAATATTAAGGCTGCACTGACACTACCTAAGGCCGTAGCAAGGCTACGCATTTTGCCAAAATGTATGCCATGAGACATGGACAAAACGGCGATGGGCCCAGGAGATATTCCGATTAACATAATGGCAATAAAATAAAGTAGCCAAGTATCTGTTTGCATAAGTAACGCTCTAAATCTGTTAAATAAAAAATGAATTATATCATCTACTTTTTAGGTTTTGTGCTGACTTTAACGAGCGAGCCTGTGATGATTTCGCTATAGTATAGTTTAGCCTGATTGTGAGGGGGAACAATACTGTGTTGAAAAATGGACTGTGGAATAAAGGTATGTGGCCAAGAGTATTGGCGACATTATTGCTGTTGGTCACTTGTCATGTGAGCGCTGTACCTACGGATGAAATTACGCAAATGCTTAAAGGCCAGCAGGACGCGTGGAATCGCGGCGATCTTGATGCTTATATGCAAGGTTATTGGAAGAGCGATCGATTACGTTTTGTTTCTAATGGTAAATTTCGTTTTGGATGGGATGAAACTCTCGCCACCTATAAAAAGAATTATCCTAATAAAGAAGCTCTTGGTGAACTTAAATTCACTATAAAAGAAATCAAAATGCTGAGTAATTACGCGGCTATGGTGGTTGGTCGCTGGGATTTACGTCGCCAAAAAGATGCGCCTACAGGCGTGTTTACTCTGCTAGTTGAGAAAATAGATGATAATTGGGTGATCACTATGGATCACAGCTCAGATTAATCACGTGATAAAAATTAAGAAAGAATTAAACATTCTGGTGTTGCGGGAGGCTCGGATGGCAGGATTATATCGAAATCCTGTTGCCCGAGCTGTCGGCCTTTGCCATCGTATCTCACCTCGGTGAAATGCATTCTACCTTGGGTATCTTCAAGCAAAATACTGGTGGAGCGCGTGCCGTAGTCGGGATGCTGAATATAAATTGCTGCTAAGCGCCGTTCCCATTCAAGCCCCACGCCCGTATTGGGCAACTCATGATCTTGCGGCTGAGAATCATCTTTCATCAGTTGGATCAACGCTTGCACATCAATATCAGTAGATTGATTAATTAGGGCTTCTAGTGCTTGTTGTCCTTTGGCCATTTTGGGCCAAATATCATCAAGAGTGCCATTACATATCGCATGAAATCCATTGGCTAGTTTTACGGTGTTTTTATTTATGCTATTAAAACAAAATAAGTCCGTTCCTTGGCCAAAAATAAAATTAAATGGCTGATAATTATCGCTATGTTCAATAAGCCAATTTGGGCACACCAGTGAGCCAGAACTAAGTGTATTCGTGACTAACTCACCACGAGTACGCATCGCAGCAGAACTCTTTTGCGCCACTCGCAAATTAGTAACGCCTGCTATTTGCCCTTGCTTATTTACACCAAACCAAGTGCCGCCCGCTTGCAGATCTTTTCCTGCGAGTATGTTTTCTTCAGGTAGCCAGAAGTGTGCTGGCGCTGTGGGTCGATGATGAAACTCATCGCGGTTAGCACAGATGATTAAGGGGTACTTAGGATGGGCATTAATAGCGACAAAGAGTATGCACATAACAGGCTAAATTAATCCAAAGGTAGATTAATTTAGCCTGTCTGCACATAAATGAACAGTGTTAGTGATGTGAATGTTTATCTGTCTTTGTGTGCTCGTGTGCATGTTTGTCAGAATGTGGACTGACTGGGTTGGGCATTTCGGCATGGCTGTGAGCGTGGTTATGTGTATGACCCGCAGGCTTGCTGAGCATCAAACGACGTAAAAATTTACGTGGACCTAAGCGTAGTAGGCTGGCGGCAAATAACCCTGACAGCGCTAAGAGTGCAATTAAGTTGAGTATTTCCGGTAAAGAGATTAACGAGAACCACAAAGGTAGACGTAATGCCGCCATTAACCCTAAGGCAATAATACTCAGTAATATAGCCTTTTGTGGCCAGGTCATTAATTTCAGTTGCGCTAGGTTAAGTACGGGGGCAGCAATCAATGGCATCATCACAGCAACAGAACTCCAGCCGCTGTAAGCCAGTGCTAACGCGAGCACCGCTGCGCCTAAATTACAGAAACGCATCGGTAAAAATACCAATAACAGCACTATGACTTGTAATAATGGATTGCTTAATGGTACTGAAGGGTGACCAATCAGGTTCACGAGCACTAAGCTGAGCAAAATCCACGGTGCACTGCGATCGACCAAATGCGCAAAGCCAAAACGTAAAGATTTAGTGGGTAATGTTGTGTGTGGATCGGTAATGTTGACCTTGGCATGGCTTAAGTAAGCACTCAAGATAAACACAATAAATAGCTGAAATAGTGCCAACCAAGGACCCAGTAGCAAAGCGGTGATAACTAGCGCTTCTGGCCCCACTAAACGTTGGAACCAGCGGCGAGCTAAACTGCTATCCTGCGGTGTTAGGCCACATTTAAAGCGAAGCGCCGCCGCAGCGTAGCTCAGCAACAGTACTGGGGCGAGTGTCAGTAACCAAGTGACTAACTGTTCGGTGCTGTGATCGTGGTGAGTATGCTCGTGGCCACCAGAATCAATCATCAGTAGCATCACCAGTAGACCTATACCCAATAAACTACCAATTCCAGCTTGGTATTCGTATTTACCCTGTACGTTAGTATCGTGCTGGCCATGGGGTTGATGTAGTACAACATGTAAAATTGAGCCCGTAACAAACGCTTGTAAATAAACGGTATTATCTAAGCTTAGTTGAGATAATAACTGTTCACCTGCGAAGTAACCCACAGCTGTAAGAATCATCATCGCGACCAGCACTAAACTGGCCCAGCGCGTGCCGACTTGTGGTTTAAGTAGCCACCAAATAGCCAATCCGACAGGGAGTCGATGCATAATGACCCCGAGCGCAAGTAAGATAGAACTGCCTTCTTGTTGTGCTAATACCATAGCCCCACCATCGGTGATGGTGTGTAACAATAAACCGCCGATGCCTAAGGACAGGGTGAGATTATGGGTTATTTCTGAATAACGATGAAATAGTCGCTCACTAGCCGTTGGCCCCCAGATACCAAGCAATACAAACACAATCGCCAGCACTCCACCATGTTCTAATAGCTCAGGCAAAATATGGATCAGCACTAATCCGCCCAATGAGACGAATATAAAACCGTCGAGCGCTTTTTGTAATCCGCTTCCCGATGAGAAATAACGGTAAAAAAGTGGCCCGATTAATAGTGCGATACAGCTAGCAAGAAGATAGAGCATGGATTCCACGGGAAATTGGCTGAAAAAACGCTGTAGTATATCAGCTACAAGGCAAAGTGAGCAGAAACTTGCTGGTAATTTACTTAACGGTTGCCATTTTTTAGCCTGTTTTTAAGCGGATACTTTTATTCACTGTGGTTATTTTTATATAAATTTTCAGATCTAAGCCGCGAAAAGTTATACAATAGCGATCTATGTTGGCTTGGATGTTGATAAGTTAAATGGATATATTTTCTGCTGCAGTAATGTTGTTTCTTATTATGGATCCCCTAGGTAATTTGCCGATTTTTGCATCGATTCTTCGGCATATCGATCCTAAAAAACGTCGTAAGGTATTGATCCGCGAATTGCTCTTTGCGTTAGTTATTATGCTGTCTTTTCTTTATGCGGGCGAAGCTATCTTAAGTTTCTTAAATCTCCGTTCTGAATCGGTCAGTATTGCGGGCGGGATTATTCTGTTTTTGATCGCGATTAAAATGATTTTCCCTCAGCCTGGCGGTGTGGTTGGTTTAGCCGCGGGAGAAGAGCCCTTTATCGTACCTATGGCGATTCCTTTGATGGCTGGCCCGTCGATTCTTGCTGCCTTGATTTTACTGGCGCATACCGATAGTTCGCGGATGGGTGATTGGACGATTGCGCTTGTTTCTGCTTGGGGCGCCAGTGCGGTAATTTTGATGTTCTATAAGCTTTTTACTCGAATACTGGGAGAGAAAGGTCTTACTGCGGTTGAGCGTTTAATGGGCATGGTATTGGTGATGATTTCGGTACAAATGTTCCTCGATGGTATTTCAAATTATATGAAAACAGCTATGTAAGCAGACCAAGTAAGCTGCCTAAAATCCCAGCGTAAAAACCGTATTCACCCAGTGAATGCGGTTTTTTTATGCCTCAGATACCGTCTAGAGTAAGGTTTATATTGAGAGTTTGCTGAATTAATGCTGACAAAATGGCAAATTCTGCGAATTAACCATTGTATCAAGTTGTTACATCTCTGTCGTGCTGCTAACGTCCACAACCCGTCTCTCAATTTGGGAGATGGATACCCTGAATAAATTGCCCCACGGGCAGAGTTATTTAAATACGAAGAGACATTCGCCTTATAAAAACACTCTCCAAGGCGGAGTTAGCAGTTACTTAAAGGATTAAAAATGCGAAGTACAAAAAGCGCTATAGCGTTTGGCCTCTTGTTGGCATTGATTAGTGGCGCGAGTATGGCGGCTTCAAATCATACCCCTGCAGATGCGGGTGTGATTAATAAAGATCGAATTTTATATTGGCTTATTAAACGGGGCGAAGTGACAACGGATGCCAGTGATAGCGTAAAGCAGGCAGCAATTGAGGCTTATATCTACCGCGCGACATTGGCTCAACCTAAAACCCCGCGCATTGAAGTTGAAGCTGAACATGCGCGCGTACAAAGAGCCCAATCATCGCACATGATGCGCTCACCAGCACAGCGCCTACAAGTTGATGCTGATGTAAAAAAAACCGTGAAAGTGTTGACCGTATTAATTGATTTTCCTAATTTAAAACATGATAACAATGGTTTAAAAGCCGATGATACCGCCATGTATTATCCCAGTTATCCACTATCGCATTATCAAAATTTACTCTTTTCGAAGACTGGATTTAACGGTCCACAGGGACAGAACCTCACATCAGGGTATCAATATTATCAAGCGGTTTCTGGGCAAACCTTTTCTTTTACAGGCGAGGTTAAGGGGTGGTATACCGCTAATCAGAATGCGGAATACTATGGCGCTAATGATCCTCAATCTGGTAGTGATGCACAGGTAAGTCAACTGGTTAAAGAGGCGGTGTCTCAGGCTGTCGCAAGTATGTCCATAGCAGAGTTAGCCAGTTATGATGTTGAAGATCCTTATGATATTAATAATAACGGTAACTATAACGAACCCGATGGCATCATCGACCACGTGATGATATTTCACTCCAGCATAGGTGAAGAAACCGGTGGCGGAGCATTAGGAACGAGCGCTATTTGGTCCCATCGCTATTTTGTCGACCAAGGCACGCAAGGTTATGCGCTACCTGGTACGGTGAAAAAAGTATTTGGTTACACCATTCAACCTATCGACGCAGCAACCGGGGTTTGTACCCACGAGTTTGGTCATGATCTCGGCCTGCCTGATGAATACGATACCAGTGATAATACGAGTAAAGATGGCTCACCAGTAGGCGCATGGTCATTGATGTCTGGTGGGAGTTGGACTGGTGACATTGCGGGTGCACAACCGAGTGGTTTTAGCCCTTATGCTCGCTCTTATCTGCAGGAAAGATATAAAGGTAAGTGGTTAAATGAGCGTGAAATTAGCTTGGATAGCATTCCTAAGTCAGGCATCAATATAACCTTGAATGAGGCGGTTAATCATCAGGCGGTAAACCAGATTTCTATTCCTCTTCCTCCTGCGCCAATTCCTTTTAAAATGCCATATCAGGGCAGTTACCAATACTATTCTGGCCAAGGCAATATGCTGAATAACAGCATGAGTTTTAATCTTGATTTACCTAAGGTAACCACGGAAAAACTTATTCTGAGTATGCAGGCCAGTTGGAGCATCGAGACCGACTATGACTATATGCAAGTTAACGTGAATGGTGTGGCGATTGAGGGTAATCACACTTTGTCCGATAACGCGATAAATAATGCGCGCCATATTATTACCGGTGAGTCGTCTGCCAACTCTCAGGCAGAAGGAAGCGATGCTTGGGTGGCTTTGGAATACGATTTAACCGCATTTGCTGGCAATGCAGTGACGATTGAAATCAACTATGTCACCGATGAGGCGACAACCCTAGCGGGGATAACGCTGGATAGCATCAGCATTAAACAAAATACCACTGAGTTATATAGCGATAATGCCGAAGTGGCGGATAAAGTGAAACTCAACGGTTATAGCCGTATTCAGGATTCTCGTCCAGGCGCCGCATCTCGCTATCTTATTCAGTTACGTAGTCATAATGGCGTTGATGTCGGCTTAAAATCAGTCGGTTTTGACCCCGGAGTATTGCTCTGGTTAGAAGATGTGGGTTATACCGACAACAACGTATCAGATCATGCTGGCCATAGTTTAATTGGCGTGATTGATGCCGACCAAAATATGCTTGGCGTAGGCTTGACGTCTACCGGTGAACAAATCCGTGACGCTGCCTTTAGCACTGTGAAACAAAGCTTTTATTTAGGTGATAATCATCTCGATGCAGTGAGTCTATTTGATGACAGCTTAGACTACAGCGCACCGCTGCAGCCGCAATCTGGTATGGTTTTACAACCGCTCGGATTAACGATGCAGGTATTGTCTCAGTCCCGTAATAACAGCACTGCGGTTATTCGTTTGGCGAATGCGAATGCCATTACACCATTAACGGTCAGTTTTACTAAACAAGTGACTCAATTAGCAGTGAATTTCACCAGTAATGTTGATGGTGGTATGGGGCAACTAACCTATGCATGGCGTTTTGGCGATGGCGCGACAAGCACTGCTGAGGCGCCAAACCATACTTATGCTGCGGCTGGCACTTATAACGTAGAGCTCACAGTAACTGATATGGCAAATACTCAGGTAACGAGCAATGCTACAGTCACGGTTGCAGCGGCAACTGAGGGTTCAGGCGGTGGTAGTTTAGCTTGGCTAAACCTTGCCATCCTCGGAGTATTTGCGTGGCGTCGTCAGTTAAAGTGGCGTTAAACTATTATTATTACTCAATAAAAATTTAGTATTACTCAATAAAAATGCCTCTGATAAGAGGCGTTTTTTATTGGCTCTCAAACCGTAAATCACATTACATCTTATTAATAGCTTGTTCGGCCGCGGGCAAAAAAAACTCACTGACGATCATTTCATGCTCACCGTGATGAAAGTAGCGGCGGCGTCCCCAAAGATCATGTTCGACAGTTTGCTGTAAACTTTCAGCTAAGTGGGCAAGGCGACTACAGGTTTCAAAGCTAGCGACTTCTATTCTACCGGGGATAAAGTTATCTTGGCTAAATAGCAATTCGCCTAAGGGGCGAGAGCCAAGGCTAAGAAAATCGCCTTGTCGTTCAGACATCAAACTTTCGGGGATCAAGGTTCTGGCAAATACCCAAGGCACAGTGTCGAGGCAGAGTAATACTTCGCGGATCCAGACTGAACCCTGTTGAGGATATTCACCGTTTAATGGCGCATAGTGCCCTTCACCTAAGACTTTGACCTCAAATTGAGTGCAGCAGGTTTTGAGCTTTTGCGTTAGGCTGCCAGTGGCGAGCAACCATTCTTTTAAGGGTGAAAGGGGGAGTTTGTTGGCGCTATCGGCACAAAACCACTGAATAGATTCACCATAAGGGAAGCTTAAGCTAGTCACATTCATTAAATACTCGTTACAATATAAGCAAACGTCGGCAGTTTAGCATGTCATGGCGCGAGCAGATAGATTGGGAAGTTTCTTCCATTACCATTATTGTTTTAGGGGGCCGTAAGTCACTATGAAAAAATTACTCTCAACCTGTCTGATTTTATTCACTGGTATTTTTAGTGTTTACGCCGCCGATGAGAAAGAAGTGGCGCCTGCAGATACCGCTGCCGCGACCGCACCTGAGTACGCTTATTATGCTTTTGATCCAGAAATCGTCACCAATTACATTTCAACCCGTAAAAAACTAGGGTTTGTTAAAATCAGTATTGAACTGATGGTTAAAAGCCCCGACGACCTCATTACTATTGAGCGACATGATCCGTTATTGCGCGCCGCCATTGTTGAAGTGTTAGGCAACCAATCGGAAGACAAAGTTAAATCGCTGATAGGACGTGAAGAGATTCGCCGTGAATGCTTCGACATCGTCAATAATTTGATCACTCAAGAGGCGGGTAAGCCATTGATAGTCAACTTACTGTTTACCTCTTATTTGTACGATTAATTTACTGCCCCACTTTAAGGGCTGATGCATGTCGGCCCACTGCATTACACCCACTGCGCTACAAGAGTGACTATGTCAAAACCTGCCGTAAAACCGACTGCTTCAGCACCGCTCAAAATAGCCGCTAGCCCAATAAATACCAAAACCAACCGGGCAAAGAAGGCTGGCGCCAAGGCAAAGGTGAGTAAGGCGCCAATTAAAAACCGCGCCAGTGCCGAAATCAAAAAAACTCTACATCCGCGTAATGCCCATTTGCACGGTTATGATTTTCCGGCGCTGATAAACGCCTTGCCTAAACTAAAAACCTTTGTTCGCCCCACCGCCTATGGCGCTTTATCAATAGATTTTGCCGACCATCAGGCGGTTAAAATGCTCAATACCGCCTTGCTTAAACACCACTATGGGATTGAATTTTGGGATATTCCTGCGGGAGCTTTATGTCCCCCCATTCCTGGCCGAGTCGATTATTTGCATTATGTAGCCGATCTCTTAGCCGAAGGCGATAAATCATGCGCGATGGATAACGTGCGTGTGTTAGATATTGGCACTGGTGCGAATGGTATTTATCCGATACTGGGTAGCCAAGTATACGGCTGGCAATTTGTCGCCACGGATATCAATGTTGATTCCCTTAGCAATGTGCAACGTATTATCGAGCTTAATCCGCCATTGCAGGGGCGTTTACACTTAAGGCTACAGTCGAATGAAAAGGCTGTTTTTAAGGGTATTATTCAAACCGAAGAACGTTTTGAGTTAACGCTGTGTAACCCACCCTTTCATGCCTCTATGGCAGAGGCCAATGAGGGGGCAAAACGTAAGGTGAACAATCTACAGCTTAATCGTCGTAGTGCGGTAAAGACTGCAACTACGTTAAATTTCGGTGGTCAAGCGGCAGAGCTTTGGTGCCAAGGCGGTGAACGGCAGTTCTTGGCGACGATGATCAGTGAAAGCCAAGCGTTTGCCGAACAATGCTTGTGGTTCACTAGCCTAGTATCGAAGAAGGAAAACTTAAAACCTTGCTATCAAGCTTTGGCGCAGCTAAAAGTGGACACAGTAAAGACTATCGAGATGCAGCAGGGTAATAAAATTACCCGAGTTTTAGCATGGAGTTTTCAGTCGGTGGATAAGCGCAAAATCTGGCGCAGTGAACGGTTGTCACGTTAAGCTTTTGATTTAAAATAAAAAAAGGCGCATAAGCGCCTGTTTTGCCATCAAATTAAAAATACTC
Source organism: Shewanella morhuae (assembly GCF_003028295.1). Taxonomy (NCBI): domain Bacteria; kingdom Pseudomonadati; phylum Pseudomonadota; class Gammaproteobacteria; order Alteromonadales; family Shewanellaceae; genus Shewanella; species Shewanella morhuae. The sequence goes on from NZ_PYSG01000003.1 coordinate 474,406, forward strand.
TTTATTGTGGTTTCTCTGCCTTGTGATCGCGGAGAAATAACGCCCACTCTTCAATGGTTTCGCCATTGGGCAAGGTACAGATGCCATGTTCACCCTCAGCAGTCATCTCAATTATTAAGCTGCCATTGAGGGAGATGCAATACTCTGAAGCGGGATTGGCTATGCTCACTTTCGCAGCAGGTTGTTTGGCTTCACCACAACCCGCTAATGCCACACCCAATAGCAGGGTGGTCACAAACGTTAAACTGAACTTCATAAACAGCCTTTGACTCATTGTCTTGCTTACTTGCGGCCTAAAATTCGCAGGATCCGTAGAAATAAGTTGATGATATCCATATATAAAGCGGCTGCGCTATCGATAGCATTATCTATAGTTTTGGGGATTTGATTCGCCCGTCCCCAGTCGTAACCAATATAACCGCAAAAAATAAGCACCACTATCCAATCTAAAATGCCGTGATGAGTATTAAACACAAACACTTCAATCAGTTCGACAACAATAACGAGCAACAAGGCGATAGTCAGTGCGCCCACAATTTTCTGGAAAAATGCAGGGAAAAGCGTACCTAAACACATCATGGCAATAGTCACTAAGCCGGTAATACGAATGGCTTCAGTCACTAATTCAGGGTCGTATTGGCTAACCACCATATTGATAATCAAACCGAAGGGTACGACCACAAAGTTATAACCAATAAAACTGATGAGTGGATTACTCGATTTTTGAAACAGATAAATCCCCAGAAAACAGCAGGCAAAATAGCCGATAAAGAACACCCACGAATTAACGCTGGCAATCGCTTCTGGGTCGATATTGGTGACCATCCAATAGTTAACGGCAAATCCCCAAATCAGCGTAAGGCCAATCACGAGGTTATAAATACCCGCACCAACGAGAGTACCGTCAGTGGTTACGCGATCAAATACACTATTTTCAGAGTCCATAGGTTTCCTTGTCATTCCTTTATGTTAACTATTCGTTTAGTCTCTACAATGTCGCGTTAAGTTAAGGTAAATAAACTTGTTTATCAAGTATTAGCATCCTGTGTACTACAGACGCTACAACGGGTTTGTTTGGGTAATTTCATCTCGCGAAACTCCATCGTCATCGCATCGATCATCAAAATACGTCCCGCTAAGGTTTTACCCATGCCAGTGATCACTTTGATGGCTTCAATCGCTTGCAAGCAACCGATCATACCCACTACTGGTGCGAGAATGCCCGATTCGACACAACTGAGTTGTTGCTCACCAAATAAAGCGCTAAAGCAATGATAACAAGGCGTTTCGTTGTGGTAGTCAAATACGGTGATCATGCCTTCCATGCGAATAGCGGCGGCGGATACCAAAGGAATTTTGTGCTTAAAACAGCTGAGATTGAGCTGTTCGCGCACGCTGACATTATCGCTGCAGTCCAGTACCAAATGGTGCTCGGCAACGAGGGCATCAATCTCATGGTCATCTAACACGGCATCAATAGTTTTGATTTTGATATAGGGGTTCAGCTGACTAAGACTTTGCTTAGCCGATTCAACCTTCGGCTGACCGATATTGCCATCTTGATGCAGCACTTGGCGTTGTAGATTAGACAATTCGACCCGATCAAAATCCACTAAGGTCAGTTCGCCAATACCTGCAACGGTTAGGTACTGGCTGGCGGCGCAGCCTAAACCGCCTGCGCCTATCATCAACACTTTTGCTGTTTTTAAGCATTCTTGACCGTCGATATCCATGGCTTTAATGGATATCTGGCGGCTGTACCGCAATAGCTCGCTGTCGCTAAGAATATCTTCTGAAACATTCATCGAGATTTTCCTAGCACAGTACGCTGTTAAAGGGTTCAACCGTTACTTGAGTGCCTACCGCGGTATCACCTTGAAATTGCTCTAATAACACAAAGCAGTTTGCTAGGCTCATTGAGGTCAACATGCCTGAACCTTGGCTACCAGTAATGGTAACTTCGAGCTCACCTTGTGCATTGCGGCTTAAAATACCGCGTTGATACTCGACACGGCCTGGGCTTTTACGTATTGGCGTGCTGAGTGTGGCATTTAACATTAAAGGTGCGACAGGGGTTAAGCCCTGCATCTTTTGAAGTATTGGCCAAACAAGTTTATAAAACGTCACCATCGATGATACGGGGTTTCCTGGTAAACCACAGAACACCGCCTTATCTATTTTTCCCATGGCAAAGGGTTTACCCGGTTTAATCGCCAATTTCCAGAAGGTGATTTGGCCTTCTTCATCGAGAACTTGCTTAGTAAAATCGGCTTCGCCGACTGAAACGCCGCCTGAGGTTAATACCATATCTGCTTGGCTGGCAGCATGGCGAAATGCCTGCCGTATCGCTTCAGGATCGTCGGCGATGACGCCTAAATCTAACCATTCGACATTGGCACGCTTGAGTAAGCCTTGGATTGAATAGCGGTTTGAATCGTAAATTTGCCCCGGAGCTAATTCACTGCCAACGGGGCGCAGTTCATCACCGGTAGAGAAAAAAGCCACTTTAAGCTGACGGTATACACGTACTTGGCTAGCGCCAATGGTCGCAAGTACGCCCAGTTCAGCGGCGCCGATTTGAATGCCAGCATTGAGCACCTTAGTGCCTTGGGTCAGTTCTTCACCGCGACAACGTACATTAGCGCCCTGTGCTTTAGGGTGACGAATATGCACAATTTCACAGTCTACTTCGGCTTCTTCTTGCATTTGCACTGTGTCATAACCGACAGGTAATGGCGCGCCCGTCATGATCCGCACACAGGTATTAGGTTTAGCTTCGCCTTGAAAACCATGACCTGCAAATGAACTGCCGATGAGTCGCAATGAGGTCTGATTCGTTTGTGTATTTAAGTCGGCAAAGCGTAGGGCGTAACCGTCCATAGACGAATTGTCAAACGGCGGCAGATCGATGCAAGCCGCTAAATCTTCGGCAAGAACGCGGCCAAGAGCATAGGGAAGTAACACAACTTCAGTGTCTGACACTGGGCTCACTTGTTCGAGCAACAGGGGAATAGCTTGATCTGGGTGCATTAAGCTAGGTTGCGAACAAGGATCGGCTTTTACGGACATAGGGTCTACCTTATATGCAATGGGTCATGATGACGCGAAATGAATTTTTACCTGACCTTGGGGTGATACCCAAGTGACATCAACATACTGATGCCGAATTTTAAGGTTATTGCGTAACATTATGCCATGGTGATTAAGGATGGCTATGATCTGCATGCGAGTTTATGTGATATGCCAGCCAGTTTTTGCCCTTACTTTGACTCAGGGCTCGATTCTAATTTTTTAGTGCGACACATTTTGCAGTAGCAAAAATGATGGAATGAACGTGTGTACGCTGCCTTTTTCGCTAAAACAAAAAGGACGTTTGCCGCAGCTAAACGTCCTTTTTTGTTAGTTAACATCCTCAAGCGAGGATGCTGTCATCTCACTTAACCTACATTCGCCAGTAACGACTTACGATAAACCACGATATCTTCAATCGTTAACACGGGCATATTGTGCAGTGCACCAAAGGCAATAATTTCAGGCAAGCGCGCCATAGTGCCATCGGGATTAGTGACTTCACACAATACCCCAGCGGGTTTTAAGCCAGCGAGTTGCACTAAATCAATAGTGCCTTCGGTGTGGCCGCGGCGGGTTAACACGCCGCCCGGTTGGGCGCGAAGTGGATACACATGGCCAGGGCGAGCGAGATCGCTTGGTTTAGCGTTGTCGCTAATTGCCGCTTTAATGGTAGTGACGCGATCAGCGGCTGAAACCCCTGTTGTTACACCAACAGTTGCTTCGATACTGACCGTAAATGCGGTGCCGTATTGGCTTGAGTTGTGCTCGACCATCGCTGGCAGTTCGAGGGCTTTGATTTTTTCATCGGGTAAACATAGGCAAACAATACCGCTACATTCACGAATGAGCATGGCCATTTGAGCGTTAGTGAGAGTCTCGGCTGCGAAAATTAAATCGCCTTCGTTTTCTCTATCTTCGTCATCGACCACTAACACACCTTGGCCTTGACGCAGGGCATTAAGACCCGCTTCAACGCGTTCGATAGCAGTACCAAAAGGAGCAAGTAAAGACTGATTCATGGTTAATATCCTTAAATAAACGACATTGGAATATCCAGAATCAGGGCGTGCAGAAATACAACGTAATCTAACCCTGTGGTTCGATTTTGTTGTAGCAATAACATTCACTTTTGAGTGACATTATTACAAAACATGAGGCTAACACTGCGATACACAAGCGCGTTGCACTGAGATACCACAATGTTGTCTTACATTCTCTTCCATCCGGACTCAGCACTGTCGCCATTAAAGCAAACAGTCCATTACCGTCGGCTCTGGAATCGTCAGGTTTGCACTTGGCAAAGCCTAAATCACCAGATCTGCTGACCCCGAAAATATATTCGGGCGCTCGCGGGCTTTGATGACGTTAAGTAGAATAATTACTTACCGTTACCATTTACCGCCGGTGGGGAGTTTCACCCCGCCCTGAGAATTTGCTTTTGAGCCATTAACACTCAAAAACGCGGTTATGTTGCCCTTATTTACCCCGAATGGCAACTTCTCGCGCGCAATGTTTGCGCTAGTGCACACCTGACTACTATCATACTGAAAATGTTTAGCCTTTGAGTTATTCGAAGGTTGGTATCAACGTCACAAGGACGTATAAATGCGATCTCTGCTGCTAACTTTAGGTATTGCCATGCTGTTATCCGGTTGTTCGACCTCAAAAGGGCAAGTACCCGCCCCAATTGCTGAAAAAATTCCCCATGTGATGACTTTGCATGGCGTTACCCGCACCGATGATTACTATTGGCTGCGCGATGATGAGCGCAAAGATCCTAAGGTGATTGCCTATCTCGAAGCTGAGAATCGCTACACAGCAGCTTATTTCAAACCCTTAAAGCCGCTGCAAGACCGTTTATTTACAGAGTTAACCGAGCGTTTAGTCGCCGATGAGTCGAGCGTGCCGTACCAATGGCACCAGCATAGTTATTACAGTCGTTACCAAGAGGGCGGCGAATATCCGCTGATCAGCCGTAAGGGTAGTGATGGCGTTGAGCAAGTGATGCTTGATGTGAACGAGCGAGCTAAGGGCCATGAGTTTTATGGTTTAGGCGGCGCGAGTGTCAGCCCTGATGAAACTATGTTGGCCTTTGGCGAAGATGTATTAAGCCGCCGCGTATATAACATCTATTTTAAAGATTTAGCCTCCGGTGACATGATTGTCGATGTGCTCGAAAACACCGAAGGTCGAGTGGTATGGGCGAACGATAATAGGCATGTATTTTATATCGCTAAAGATCTTAAAACCTTACTGGGCTACCAAGTGTATCGCCACGAGTTGGGCACTAAGCAATCGAGCGATGTTTTAGTGTATGAAGAACAAGACGATTCTTTTTATATCTCGCTGGGTAAAACCTTAGATGAATCGCAAATTGTGCTGTTTCAAGAAAACACCACAACCAGCGAAGTCTCTGTGCTTGATGCCAAGGATCCACTAGGTTTATTTAAGCCAGTATTAGCGCGGGAAGAAGGCCATGAGTACAGCGTGTCTAAGCTGGGCGATAGCTATTACATTCTTACCAACTGGCAGGCGACTAACTTCCGTTTGATGAAAGTCGCCATTAAAGATGCGGCAGACAAATCTAAGTGGCAAGAAGTGGTTGCGCACAACCCCAATGCCCGTATCGAAGACGAGTTAGTGCTCAAGGATTATCTGATTATTCAGACCCGTGAAAATGGCCTGAGCCGGATTAAAGTGATGCCGTTCAATGGTCAAAAGCCCTTTGAGCTGAGTTTTGATGAACCAGCCTATGTGATGGGTTTAGATGTTAACGCCCAGCAAGACAGCAATAAGTTACGAATTTTCTACTCTAGCCTGACAACGCCAGAAGCCGTATACGAATATTCGCTGATTAATCCAGATAGACGGGATTTATTGAAGCAAGACCAAGTATTAGGTGGTTTTGATGCTAACCAATATCGTTCTGAGCGGGTGTTTATTACCGCCCGTGATGGCGTAAAGGTGCCTGTGTCTTTGGTGTATCGTAAAGATAAATTCAAGAAAGATGGCACTAACCCTCTGTATCAATACGGTTATGGATCTTACGGTTACACAGTTGAGCCTGATTTTTCTTCATCCGTTATCAGCCTGCTCGATCGCGGTTTTGTATATGCCATCGCTCATGTGCGCGGCTCAGAAATGCTCGGTCGCCCTTGGTATGACGACGGTAAACTGTTGAATAAGCAAAACACCTTCAATGATTTTATCGACGTGACTACGGCGTTAACCGCACAAGGTTATGGCGATAAAAACAAGGTTGTCGCCTCTGGTGGCAGCGCGGGTGGTTTGCTAATGGGCGCAATTGCTAACCAAGCGCCAGATAAATATTTTGCTATCGCCGCTCATGTGCCGTTTGTAGATGTGGTTACCACTATGCTCGATGAGTCGATTCCGCTAACAACTAACGAGTACGACGAGTGGGGCAACCCGAACGAGAAAACCTATTTCGATTACATGTTGAGTTACTCGCCCTACGACAATGTCACTGAGCAAGAATACCCCCATATGTTAGTGACGACAGGTTTGCATGACTCACAAGTGCAGTATTTTGAACCCGCCAAGTGGGTCGCTAAGCTGCGCGATATTAAAAATAAATGGTACAAGAGCGACGATAAAGTCTTGTTACTTAACGTGGATATGGAAGCCGGCCACGGCGGTAAGAGTGGTCGTTATCGCCAATACCAAGATACAGCCCAAGAATATGCGTTCTTCTTGAGTCTGTTAGGTATGGCGAAGTAGGTCATTCGCAAGTGACTGAATCAGCCGTCAGTTTAGGTAATACTGACAAAGAAGTTTTACAGCGACATGAGTCACTGGTGGCAGATACTCTTGCCCCAGTGACTAGCGTTGTGGCTACCAAAGATGGCGTGACTAAAGAAGCGCTGAATCCCGCACCATTAAATTCTGCACCTCTGAAGCCTACACCCATAAAGTCAGCATCCCTCTGGTATTTATATTTAGTCCGCTGCGCCAACGGGCATTTATACACAGGTGTCACCACTGATGTAGCAAGGCGCTTTAGTGAGCATCAATCGGGTGGCATCAAATCCGCTAAGTATCTGCGCGGTAAAGGTCCATTAACGCTGATGTATCAAGAAATGGTTGGCTGTCAGGGCGATGCACTGCGGCGTGAGATAGCAGTTAAAAAGCTAAGCCGTAGTCAAAAGCTGGCGTTGATTGAGTCTGGATGTGAGTTACCTTTGCTCTGCTAGAATTGCATCACGGGTTACGTTGATCTTTTAGTTATTCAGCGACAGTAGGAATGATTAAGCACTGTCATTCCAGTGACTCGCCGTAAATATGTCCCTATAGGCTCGACGGCGGCATCCATGCCGCCAACGGTCACTTCCATGACAGTGCTTAATCTAGTTAACCACAGAGTATCCTGTTAGCCTGTACATGTTCCAATTCTGTCGTTACGTTGCAAAATTTAACAGCGAGTGTCTCGATAAACACTATCTTTAAGACCTAAAGTCTTTAATATCTTCAAGTAAATCCTTTGTTTGTTTTTTAATTCGTCTTCTAAAATGATAGTCAATCTGGGAATCGGTAAGTGTCTTTCCTTCTACATCTTTTGGGAAATATCTATTGAGCAGAGTTAATTTCTGATGGCGTTGTTATTGATCAAAATTTGGTATGTAATTTGTTTGGAAACGATTATGTGTTAACTCCTTAAATGCTCGCGAGAATCGTTTAGGTACACCAGAAATTTTGAACCTTTTGATAAGCTTATCTACATAGTGGTCTAGTTCATGTAGTAGAGTTTCATCATTAATCATTGAAAAGAAAAACAACCAGCCTTTACTTTTTTTCTCAAATACACAACCGGTAATACGCATATCTAAACGCCATAAAAGAAATTCTTCATTGCTGTATTTTGAATATTTACTAGCGGTGAATATGGCGGCAAGTGAGTCTTTGAGTCGATCAATAGTGCCTTGTCTAGCAGTCACTAGTTCACCTTTGAAATAATAACCTAGATAGCTAAAGGGATATCCTATTTTCTCGATCACTGATTTTTCAGAATCTGGATCTGGTTTATGAACAATTAAACCAATTTTCTTGAATCTCTTTATGATGTCTCTGGCTAACTCTTGCGCATTATTGAAGTCACATAATATTAAAACATCATCAACATAGCGAAAATAGCTAATTCCTTTATACTGTTTTAGAGCACGATCAATGTTAGCCATATAAATGGCTGCCAATATGTTTGATACTGCTAATCCTTGGGGAACGCCTTTAGTTTCTAGAACATCATTTTTAAATGATTTAACGACAGTTGAAGACGAAATAGCTGATTGGATTAATTCTAGAATATGTTCATTCTCACCATGAATCCGCTTGCGTAAACGAGAATCGAGTTCGGTATGAAGTATTGATGGATAAAACTGAGTTACATCAAGTTTAATAAAACCATTAAAAACCTTATTATCAAGATCACTTTTTACTTTAGCTATCACATCTTGTGGAAGTACAAAGTTTACTGAATCATTGTAGCGTTCTGATAAAAAATCATTTAGGGCACGAAGAGCAATCCGATCTCTTACTGTGGGGATAGATATCTCTCTAGGAGCCTGGCCTTTTCCTTTAGTAACTAACTTCAACTTATATTTGCTAAACCTATATGTACCAGCAAGAGATTTTCGAGACAATATTTCTAATTGTTCTTCTAGCTGTTTAATAAATGCTGTGGGGTCCAGATTATCTATTCCAGTGGCCCCTGAAAGAGCAACGTTCTCTTTGAAAATGCGCGCCAAATTTTCAATTGAAAAGTGCTTCTCAAACTGATGCCTGACATTCATTGAAGCTCCATAAAATAAAGAATATAGCTATTGGCAGGATATACATAACCAAGAGAATGGCTGCTTGTTTAAAGGTGTCTTTACAAAAAACAAACCAGTGAAAATATGTTGGGCATTTTGTCATCTCAGGTTTCAAGCCTGTCTTTTCATCAGATTCTCCGTGAGCAGAGAGATGTTCTATACAAAGCGCTTTTACCATATCAGAATCAGTATGATTTTCACAAAGGCCCAATAATTTTTCATACTCTTCACGAACACTCTTCCAACTTTCTCCGCTAGAATTTGAGGAGTCTTCCAAAAGCTTTGCTTTATGCTGAATTCCTTTAAGTGCCTCATAGCATTCTTTTATTTGTGAGGAACGTTCTTTAAATGATCTACCAGTTAGGAACCCTGACATGGTAAGTGATAAAACTGAATAGATTACCCAAGCGACGTTAGCATATTCACTGTTTGTATTAAACTTTAAATAATATATGGATACCGCAACCCCAAAAAATGCATACCATAACATTATCAACTGAGACTGATATGCATTTGAAAGCAATCTTTTCTCTGTTTGGATTTTAGCTTTCCTAGTCCACCAAATATCGTTAGATAGCGCCATTAATTCCTTCTTATTATTGATGTCCTGTGCGTTGATTTTAGTAATGATAAGTGAACACCCGTTATATACGGGCAAGGCTTTTACACCTAAGAGCAAAAGCTCTTCATAATTAGTATCACTCTGAATTAAATACAGAGTGGCCAAAAATATTGGCACGCACAGGACGCTAGCGATTCTATCACCATTATTACTTCGAGAAAATAAAACTAACGGTTAAAAATTGGACTTCCAACCTTAATCGGTAATTATGGAACTGGCATAACTCTTTTGGGATGAACAGCCAGTACCTAGGGATCAGCAAAAAGTCAGGCCCAGCATTACTCGGTTATCAATGGTTACACCAAATCAAGCATTGTTGCGCCAGTGACCTTCTAAAACATGGATGTTTTAGTAGAGCCTACAGGGACGTATTTACGGCGAGTCACTGGTGTAACAGTGCGAAAGCCTGCGGCAGGCAATTAGGGAATACGATAGCCAAAAGCCATGTTGCCGCTGATTAGCCCCTCGAACCATTACCGAAGCTACTGGGTTACCGAGTGAGTTTACCGAGACACACATTGTCAAACTTTGCTTCGAAAAGACAAATAGGTAAAACGTTACCAACGACTGTCATGAATTGAGGCAGAGAAAGTCTCAGGCGATGAAAAAAATGCCGCTACCAGGGAGTCGCGGCAAAATTGCAATAACTGCAAAGGGTGGGTAGAAGACTGACATCTTGGCTGGGAACCGTTGCAACATCAGTCTCTACGCCGGGAAGTGGGTAAAACCTTTGGGTGTAGGGTGGTAAAGCAGCGCGTTATTTCATGCTTACTGGGCCGTCGATTTTGTTAAATTTCACATCGCCAGAGCCTGCTGCAAGAATCGTTAATCCCTTAGTGTTAAACACATTAATGTCGCCTGAGCCATCGGTGATAGTCACAGCACTTTGCACATTGGCGACTTCGATGTCGCCTGAACCATCATCGATAGTGATATTGCCGCTAACATCAGTCACCTTGATTGCGCCAGAGCCATCTTTAATGGTTAGGTTGCCGTTGTGTTGTCTGACTTCAATATCGCCAGAGCCGTCGTCGATCGTGAGGTTGCCATTGATTTGGCTGACCTCAATATCACCTGAACCATCTTCTATGCTGACATTGTTACCGCCGTTGATGGTGAGTTCGCCTGAACCGTCTTTGACATTGATGTCTGCTGTCATCTTGCTGATCAAAATGGCGCCTGAGCCGTCATCGATATCCAGTGCTAAATTCGCAGGTACTCGCAGTTTTAGATCGATATAGGGCGAGTCATGATTAAAACCGCTTTGCTCAAAATCAGCTTTGAGCTTGGCTTTATTGGCCTTTTTCTCAAGGGTGAGAATGACTTTGCTGTCCTTATTGCTATAGATATCGGCGACGAGTTTAATTTGGGTTAGGCCTTCGACGCCGATAATTTCAAGACTACCAGCGCCCGTCTCGGCAATTAGGCTTTGTAAGTCTTGGCTATCAAGTGTGAGTTCGCGTTGCTGCTGGTCTAAATCGGACATGCCAGCGGCGTTGACATTAATAATGCCGCCAGTAAGCGATACCCCTACGGTAAACAGCAATATAAAAGCGAGGGTGAACATAAATGGACGTAGTGACATGTTAGCTTCCTTGTTTATCTGGCACTCATTTTTCGTGTGAGTGCTGAGTCGTCTTGCGATAGACAAGATATTGCACAGCCCATGCCAATTTTAAGTTTCATTTATAATCAATTGTTTAAGCTGAAAGTGTCCGCGCTTGGTTGTGCGGACATGTCCGCCGAATGAGGGATTTACTCACAGATTAGTGAAATTGCTCATTTATTAAGTTAGCTTGAGCCTCATAGGTCTGGCTGGGCAAACATACAGACAATACAAAAAATACAAAAAACATAAGAAGGGATGCAGATGGATTATTTAACGACGAACAAGACGGCTTGGGATGCGCGCACTCGGGTACATTTAACTTCGGATTTTTACGATGTGGCGGGCTTCCTGCGTGGAAATACTTCATTACGGGAAATAGAGCTGAGCGAGCTGGATGTGGCAGGAAAAAGTTTGCTGCATCTGCAATGCCATTTTGGCTTAGATACCCTGTCGTGGGCGCGCATGGGCGCTAAAGTACTGGGCGTTGATTTGTCTGAGGTGGCGATTGATGAAGCACAAAAGCTGGCGCAGCAGACACAATTGTCCGCCGAGTTTATCTGTAGCGATGTTTACAGTGTGGCGAGCAAGATTGAGCCGCAAGATATTGTGTTTACGTCCTATGGTGCCATTGTGTGGCTGCCGGATTTAACCCTGTGGGCGCAGACGGTTGCTGCTTGTTTAAAGCCCGGCGGACAGTTTTACATGGCCGAGTTTCATCCGGTGCAGCAGTTGTTCGATGGTTACAGCTATTTTAATCGGGGTGAGCCAGACATAGAGCTGGAAGGCACTTATACCGAAAATGCCGGTGATGACCAGCAAACCTTAATGTGTTGGTCACACAGTCTATCTGAAGTGATCAATGCGTTATTGCAGGCGGGCTTAGTGTTGGAGTTCTTCCACGAATTTGATTTCAGCCCGTACAACTGTTTCGAAGGGCTCGAAGCCCAAGCCGATGGTCGTTATGTGTTAACACACCAAGGGCAGAATGTGCCCTTGGTGTATAGCATCAGTGCCCGTAAGCCCGCGTAATCCTAGCCGTTTGTGATGGCGAGGATTAACGACTACGGTAAACCGGATACTTAAGGTATTGGTTATCGTAGTAAGGGCTGCGTTCATAGAACCAGCGCAGGCGCGCTTCGGGATCGGCGGCAAATTCGGCGTTGGTCAGTGCTTTATCGAACTGTGCCTGTAACTTAGGATCCTCTTTTAGCATCTTGGCCGCTAGTGGCTCTACGGCATAATCTTCAATGTATTCAGTGTTGGTGAAGATAGGATTAAAGAAACCCCATTGCAACAGAGAATCTGGCGATTGCGGCTCAAGCAGCAAGATTGCCAGATCGCCCAGCGGTTGCTCTGTGCTGATTTTAACCGTGCCCACGGGCAGAGTGGTGCTGACTTTCGTCAATTCAGACTCGGCTTTAACCGTTTGGCGCCCCTCAAGATCCTGAGTATTAAACACTGGGTTACTGAGCTTATATTGCTGTAATTTAAGCTCTGTCGGTTTAGTCAGGCGCGTCATGCGAATGCCATGTACGTTAAGGCGATCAATCACTTGCGTCCACTGCGCCGGAATATAGTAAGCACTCGGGCGAGTGACTTTAATATCGGGCACAGTTTCAGCCATCACAGGTAAGTTCGGGTACAGCTTAGGTTGACCGTTCCAGCGCACTACCTCTGTGCCACTGATTGGGCTAGTTTCAAGGGCATAATCGATGCCTTTAAAGTCCCAGCCTGTTGCTAATGGCGCCGATTTCCACGTTAGGGTAATGAGCGGCGAGGCGCGGTATTTATCCTCTTGAATTGCACTTTTGAGCTTAGTTGCCTGTTCCCCTACGGTTTTAAGGGTTTGCTCAAGCATCACATAGGTGCCGAGCACCCTTTGTTTAAAGGGTTTTAAGCTGTGGTTCTCAATCAAAATAGTCGGTAAATGGCGCGCATCACCATAACCGTTGGAGAAGCGTGGGCTAGGATTCCACAGCGACATACCTTTAGTGATATCGGTATTATCTACGGCAAAAATCAGCGGGCCGGGAATATGGCCTTGCTCGGTTAATGCCGCTTCAACCGCGGGTCTGTAACTGTTTTCGAGCCAGCGGAAACTGGCAGGGCTTAACCCTTGGGCAAGGTTATAACCAAAGGTGACATCGTATTGGTAATCGATGCCGTCGGTGACATGCACGTCGATATACAAGTCTGGCTGCCACACATTAATGGCACGCAGCATGTGCTGCATTTCTAAGGTGTCGGCCTTGGCATAATCGCGGTTCAGGTTGAGATTATTTGCAGTAGTGCGCCAGCCCATATTCACTGGGCCACGTTGATTCACTCGATTAAATTCGCTGCTGCGCTCATGGGCATCAACACTAAACATAGGCACAAACAATAGGTTGGCTTTATCGAGTAAACCACTTTTATCGCCTTTGATGATGTCGCGCAATAGCATCATGCTGGCATCTTTACCGTCGATTTCTCCGGCATGAATACCCGCCTGTACTAAAACCGTTGGTTTAGTGTTTTGCTTGAGGCGAGCTGATTCATTAATGCCTTCGCTACTGGCGATATACATCCACATATCGCGCCCTTGTGGGCTTTTACCTAGACTAACCTTTTGTAACTTATTGGTTTCTAGTGCGAGTTTATCAAGCCAAGCGATAGTGGCATCGTAGCTTGGGCTCTCAAGGCCGCGACTTTGCTCGAAGGGCGTTGCCCACTCGTTGTCGACACTGAGTATCAGTGATTCACTGGCGCCATGCCAAGTGATACTGGGCGGTAAAATGGCATCGTTAACAAAAGTATTGGCTCGCTCAGGAGTGGCCGCTGGCTGAGCTTCTGCAGTGACAACTACGGGCTCGGTTATTACATCGGCCGCAGGCGCAGTGATTGTCGTATTCTCAGCGGAGTTTACGACTTGTGGCACAACAACAGGAGTATCAACTAGCGTTTTTTCAGGGGCAGTTGTGTGAGGAGTCGCGACTGCAGTCGCCTGTACCTGAGTTGTTTGAGCTAAGGTTTTTGCATCGTTGGCAAAGGTATTACCAACGGAGAGACTACCAGTGGAGATGCAGGCAATCGCGATAACGGAGAGGGGAAATACGCGCATAAAAAGAGTCCATCTATCGAGTTTTTATTAGGACGGTATCTTTTCATTAAACGCCCCGCTAACGCAAGGGCGGTCAAGGGTTTATCTGACTTTTAGGGCATAGATTTAACCCATAAGCTAACGGTCGAATAACTTAATCTGTTTGGTCTGGCTTTATCTCAGCTGCTGGTGGTTTATGGTAGGCAATGTCGATAACGGCAATGTCATCATAAAGTGCTTCAACGGCAATCGCCAGTTGGTAAATAAGCCAGCTATATCCCGTAAGTGCAAAGCCCTGCTGGGCATCATAACTGTGTAGCGAAGTTGCACTGGTGGCTAGGCTCGACTCGGAGGATGAAACTAACGCGAGTTGTAATCTGTGTTGTAATTGTGACTCTAAATTTTCAGGTAAATGGGGGCGCTGCGGTGTTTTTCCGCCAGTAAATGCGGCCAGTTTTTGCAGATAAAGTGCGAGTTCAGCGGCAATGCTATTGATTTGGTTGTAGGCATCTTTATCTTTTTCCTGCCAGCGGGTTAAGGGCAAGAGTTCAAGTAGGGTGATTAAGCGCACTTGTTTATTCACTAACTGCGACAGTAATATTTTATGTTTTTTGAGTGTTTGGCTTTCCCACTCCAAAGAGAAAAATAACTTCTTTTGAGTGAGTACGGCCTTCATTGCGGTTTCAAGTTCAGTGCGAAAATCAAGATTATGATTTGCGGGCGCTTGAAGGTGTTGCGTTAATACATTGGCCATATTCCCAATAGTATTAGTTAGTTGTGAACGCCAATCCTGCTTAGCCTTAATCGGGAAAATAAACAGTGATACTAAAATAGCAATCACGCAACCGGAGAGAATATTCGCTGTTCGCCACAGCGCCTCAGAGGTACCGTGATTGGCATCGCCGACCACTATGATGATGGTAAATCCTGCCACTAAATAGGCGTAGCTATAACGTCCGGCCGAGATAAAGCAAATCAAACTAACGGCCAAAATAAGCAGGCTCATGATCAACCAATAACTGTCGATGGTCGCCACCAACATTATTCCATAAATCGAGCCTAAACAGGTGCCGACCGCCCGTTGCAATGATTTTTCAATCGCGCCGCCCACCTGCGGCAAACTCATCATAATGACCACAATGGTTACCATGCTCCAAATAAAGTGTGGCGGCGCCCAAATAGCATTGATGGTGACAGCAATCAGCAGAGCCAAGCCCAGCTTTAAAGCATGGACCGCGCGAAAATGACGGTAGATAAAGTCGGCAAAGGGTGTTGCTGGTGCAAAGGGTGTAGCAGGGGCAAATACAGACATAGGGCAGGATTCCTTTTACACGTTAACTTAATGTTATTATCGCAGAAAAATCCTATGACTTGCCGTTTATAGGTGAGAAAGAAATGTAAATTGCGAAATTTAACCGCTTACTCTGCGCGATATGAATGTTAGAGATCACATTAACATTCATATAGTTGAATTACTGAGCTTACGTATGAGTGGAAAACTGAGCATTATCGGCTTTAGGGGATAAAAAAGGCTTGAATAAGCACTGCCTATTCAAGCCTTTGTTGATGTTTTACGGTTAGCTTATGTTGTCCGTTTTTACCTCAGCGTATTTATCCATAATTAATGCGCAAGCCGCATCACCTGTGATATTGAGTGCTGTGCGGATCATGTCAAAAATCCGATCTAAGGCAAACAATAAAGGTAAACCATCGATTGGGATCCCCGCTGCTAATAGTACGGCTACCACTAAAAAGGAGGGGCCGGGTACACCCGCTTGGCCGATAGCGCCCAAGGTTGAGGTGAATATGATGGCGGCATAAGCCATCATCGATAGATCAACCTGATACATTTGCGCAAAAAACATGGCCACTAAACCATAATAAATCGCGTTGCCGCTCATATTAATGGTGGCACCTAACGGTAATACGAAAGCGGTGGTAGCTTTAGAAACTTTAAGATCTTCTTCGCAGGTTTCCATATTCACCGGTAGTGTAGCCATAGAGGATGCGGTTGATAACGCCATCACCTGTGGTTTTTTCATTGCCGAAATAAACTGGCGCGCTGATACTTTTGAGAACAGATGTACCACCAATGGAAAGAAGATAAAGCCGTAGATCAAAATCGCCGCCACAAACACGACAAACAGCTTAAATACCACTTCTAAGGCATCAAAACCGAAGGAGCCGACCGAATCTGCCATTAAGCCAAATACGCCAATGGGCGCAATGATCATTACGCAGTTGATCATCCACACAAAGGCATCAACTATGGTATTCAGCGCCGCCAAAATAGGTTTAGCGCCATCGCCTTTCACCTTCGTCAGTGCAATACCAAAGAAGATACTAAAGACCAGAATTTGTAAGATATTCCCGCCGTTCAACGACTCGAACACATTGGTTGGGATCATACCAATAAAGGTCTCGACTACCCCAGGTAACGCCCCTTGATCTTTAGTCACTTCCATCAAACCTGTGCTGCTATGGGCGGTAAAATCCACTCCCGCACCAGGTTGGAATAAATTTCCCATTACCAAGGCCAATGCTACGGCGATACCAGAAGTGACAATAAAGAAGCCGAAAGTACCAATGCCAATTTTTCCCGCAGAAGGGCTATCACCTAAACTCGCGGCACCGCTGATGATAGAAACCAGTACCAGTGGGATCACGAGCATCTTAACTAAATGAATGAAAATGGTGCCCAGTGGTGCAAATACGCTTGCACTGTCGCCCATAATAAAACCCACTAACGCGCCTAAAATCATGGCAATAACCACTTGCACACCAATATTGCCTAATAAATTTTTGCTTTTCATCCGTGCGAAACTCCCCATTACCGCAGTCTTTAGTGTTATTTGCCGGCGATTATAACCTTAACGTCCATTTTCCATATTATTTAGTCGCGTAATCTACCCTGAGCCACAAATAGAGTTTAAATAGTGCAAATGATAAAGCTAAGTTGTTAAACCGTTACGGTGCAAAAATTTCCATTATAATCAGTGGCTAATATGGTGGGCTGACAAAGTGTCGGGGTTAAAACCATGCCCGTTTAATTTGCACATGCAGGATCTCATGATTATCAGAATTGTGGGATAAATGAGCATGATGAGAGCCACTTAACTGAGCATACCTATTATGTGTGCAGATTGGTGTAGTTTGGCGCTGGTAGTGGCTTAATACAGTAGTCCGAGCAAGCACACTAAAGCGCTGGCGGGTAATAGGGGTTGCAACCAGCGCGGCTTATAGCTGATTAAAATCACTAGGATTATTGAGCTAAAGCACACCCAACCGAGCAGTAATACGCTGGCGTAGGCGGGGCCATAATGATGACTAGCAAGCCAATAGCACAAGGCTAGCATTGCAGTGCCGGCGATGCGAAACCCACGGGCTTGTGTATCAGTTAGCGGACGATTACGCACGGCTCGGTGGTGGCTGAAATAAGACAAGGCCAACAGCCCCATGGCGATAAAACAGGTTAATAACTCGCTTGTGGCTGTCATGCTTCGATTCCTAATTCTGTTGTCGCTTTGGTTGCCTGCGTAGCTCGCACTTTTTTAGGGCTACGTAAGCGCTTAGCTGCCATGTAAAACAGCGCTGCAAGTGCGAGCATCATCAAATCAAATCCTGCCAGAACATAGGCTTGGCGCTGTAGGTTGCTAATCAGCTGATATTGCGAAGTTATAGCATTGAGCAGGGGCAGCAGACCATAAAGCAAGGCGGTGAATAAAAAGAGTCGTTGCCATATTTGTCTATCTCGTTTGAAGCAGGCGAGTAGCGCGACTAACGCCCAACTGATAAAGAAACACTGGATTTCCCAATACTCTCTATCCGCAAAGGTGACAGGTAACAGTCGGTTGGCGTAGAAATAACTGGCTAACGCTATGGGCAGGCCTGCAAAGGTTGCCAGATTTAGCATTTGCACTAAGGCTAAACCGGGTTTGAACTGGCCGCTTTTTTGTTGTTTCTGAGCAAGTTTTTCTGCCCACATGATGGCGCCTGTCGCAATCATCACGCAGCCTGTAATCCCTGCTAATAAGTACAATAACCTCAAACCTTGGCCTGCAAAGCGGCCGCTGTGGAGCGCTATCATAGTGCTTTGGGTTTTATTTGCTGCCGATGTAGCCGTTGATTCTTCTGTTAATTTCCCAGTTACTGCGCTGAAGCGATACCAAGGTGCTTGCTGGTTTAAGCTGTGCTCTGGACTCACTCGTACCGTTACGCTGGCGTTGGCATCATTCAAGTGCTCGACCTGCAGCATCTCTATTGGACTTGCCGTTTCATCATTCATGGGGATGACAGCACTAAGGCTAGCAAGCAGTTGCTGCGGGCTTAGCATGGTTGCTGCTTCGCCGCTGGGAGTGCTTGAGTTGAAAATAGGTCTCAATTGTGAGTAAAAGGCTTGAGTTTCATCACCATATTGTGTGCTCAGTCCCCATGGCATATACATAAACATCAGCGTCACTAAACCTGTGTAAGTGATCATAAGATGAAAGGGTAATGCGAGAACTGAGCTGGCGGCATGGGCATCGAGCCAAGAACGCGGGCCTTTTGCTGGTCTAAAACTAAAAAAATCCTTAAAAATCCGCTTGTGGATCACTATTCCACTGATGATGGCGACCAGCATGAACATAGTGCAAAATCCAACAATCCAACGCGCCGTTAATGCGCTCATATAGTACAAGTCGAAATGCAGCCGATAGAGGAAATCGCCACCTCGGCTTTCCCGGGCTTTGGGTAGGGTGTCACCCGTCGAAGGGTTAATAAATCCTTGATGATAATCACCAAATCGCTGACCTTCAGTGGCGGGCTCACTCCACGCATAGGTCAGTAATGGCATCCGTTGTGTGGGCAGGTAAACCCACCATGACTCAGCGTTGGGCGCTTGTTGTGCCAAGGACGTTAGGCCCTTAAGTATCAGTTGTTGGTTATCCGCGTTGGTATCATATTGGCTGATGTGGTTTTCGGGTTGCATCCACAGGTTAATTTCAGCACGGTAATAGGCCGCTGTTCCGGCAAAAAATACTAGAAACAACACCCAACAGGTGAGTAATCCTACCCAAGTATGCAGCCAAGTCATAGAGCGAAAAAAGGAGTCTTTCATAATCCGCCACCTTGAATAGGATTGATATCCAATGCTTTAGTCGCAAGATAGGCTAAATACAGCAGGCCGCTCAGCGCTAATATATCCAACCAGAATCGCCACATTGATTTAACGCTAAAAACCCATAACACAGTGCAGGTATACACAGTGAATGACAGCATCATGGCGGTTAATACTCGATCAACCTGAGATAACGGTAGGATTTGCGCCAGTAAAATGGTGGCGACAGCAGCTAACAAATAGCCACCGAATATGGCCGCGAGACAGCGACTACCTACGTGTAGGCTATCGCGCCAAATAGTAGACGTTTTCCAACGCGTTAATCTTTGTGTTAACGGCCGAGTCATTTCGATTTTTTCAGTCATGATGATGTGCCACTTTTGCTGAACTGGCTGTTAGGTTAGCCCTGTTGGTGTAAGACAACACAGAGATTAGAAGGGCGGGTAAAAAGGTTAAGCTGAGTAGCGTTGCGACTACAAGGCCAGCCAGCACGACTATGCCAACGCCGCGGTAGAGTTCGCTGCCTGCACCCGGGAATAGCACTAGCGGCAATAGGCCAAATAAGGTTGTCGCGGTAGACATTAAAATCGGCCGTAATCGATTAGCGATGGCAGACTTTACGGCATCAACGACACTAAACAGACCAGATTGCAGGTTTTTACGGCTCTGTTCCACGATCAAAATCGGGTTATTAACGACAGTGCCGAGCAGGATTAAAAATCCAAGCATGGTAATCATATCAAAGGGTTGGTGCCAACCTTGGCCGCCAAGATACGCAAACAAGCTACCGGTATAATTGAGCGTTTGTAAACCGACTAAACCGCCTGCGAGCCCGAGTGGAATAGTGATCAGCACAAATAACGGATAACCCCAGTGATTAAAAATCGCCACTAATAACAAGTAGATGATCAGCACTGCGACCAGAAAATTACTAGAGAGTGCCGCTTTTGTTGCTTCGAGCTGATCGGCAGCGCCTGAAATATCCAAACTGACATCTTTGCCGACAGCACCTTGTTGATAGAGGATAGGGACTAATTCTTCCCGCACTTTAGCTACAGCGGTTTCCAGCGCAATGGCGCGCGGCGGAATAATGTAAAGAGTCACGGTTCTGCGGCCATCGACGCGGCGTAAACTGTCGCTATCCATCTGCTCGCTAATATCGGCCAAGGCTTGCAGTGGCAACACATTGCCCTTAGGTGTGACTATCGGTGCGAGTGCTAATTGCGACAGGCTCTGTTGATTGCCAGCAAGGCTAAAGAGAAAAATATCTACTTTGTTATCATTGAGGAAAAACTCATCGACATAGGCGCCATCACTCAGTGCCGAAACGGCATAGCCAAACTCGCTGCCACTAAAATCTTGTTCTACAAGACGTTGCCAACGAGGGGAAATCTGCCACAGCGGTTGATCGAGCGACAAGCTCGATGGATCTGAATACAACTGTGGATCGGCAAACACTTTTTCTGCCGCTTGATATGCCGCTTCGGCAGCGCGATAGAGGCTGGCTTGATTCGGACCAGAAATATCCAAGGCGACAGCGCGGGTGCCGCCATCGTTGCTGGAAATAATCGACCCCCGCGATGAATAGGCGCGCATGCCCGGATATTGCTCAAATAAAGCGGTGAGTGAGCTCATCATGGCATCCATATCTTGGCTGCGAACGGGTTCGCTCATTACCCAAATACTGCCGACACCTACGCTGAGAGTATAGTATTTTAGCGGCGGGATTTTTTGCTCACCACGTTCAAAGGATGCCGCCTCGGCATTGACTCTTGCAGATAGCTTGGTGGTTAACTCTTGTGCAATCTTAGCCATTTCCGAAAGGTTATAACCCGGCGGCGCGACCATTGAGGTAAAGGCTTTTGGCTCTTCGCCTTCGGGTAAATATTCGGCCGGAGGCATCAGCCAAGCCGCAAGCCCAATCGTTAAGACGAGTGACAGCACAATCACTGCGGCGCGGCGTTTGGCCGACAGTACCAACTGGCTGACTAAGCTCAATATGCGTGATGCTTTGGGCGGTTCACTTTGGTTTGTGCTTGCCGAGCGCATTTTACCAAAGCCAAAACGGGCAATGGCGGCGGGTACGATGAACACCGCGACCAACATAGAGGCGACAATGGAGGACGCGATGGCAATCGCGATATCCGAGTACAGTTGTCCTGCTTCTTGTTTGATAAATAGAATGGGCACAAACACCAGCACTGTGGTGAGTGTCGAGGCCAGTACCGCAGGCCACACATCGTAAATGCCACTTATGGCGGCTTCGAGACGATCTAATCCGCGCCTGCGCGCTTGTTCAATGCTTTCGAGCACCACAATGCTGTTATCGACTGTCATGCCTATGGCAAAGGCTACACCCGCCAGCGAAATAACATTAATGGTGCGATTAAACACCAGCAGCCCGACGAAGGCGGCTAAGGTACACAGCGGAATACCGATAACACCAATCAGTGTGGCTCGACTCGATCGTAAAAAGAGGTACATGACCAAGGTTGCCAGCAATGCACCTAGGCCTAAATTCACCCACACATTTGCAACCGAATCTTGCACATAGCGCACATCATCACTGAATAACTCTAACTGCATGGCGTGCTGGGCGAGTTGACTTTGATTGATCTGTGCTACCACAGGCATCATGGCGGCTTTGATGGCGATGACGTTAGAACCCACGTCTCGCTTAACCGCTAAGCTGAGGGTACGTTCTTGTTCGGCAAAGGACAGCTCACGGATTTCGGCGTGGTCGAGTTTTATCTCGGCAACGTCTTGCAGCAGAATATTCGTATCACCTTGGCGTTTTAAAATCAGTTGCTTAAGTTGATTTAAATCCTCGAAACGGCCAATCACCCGCAGTAAATAACGTTTTTTACCACTATCGATATCGCCCGCAGACGTGTCTTTGTTGCGATCTCTAATGGCTTGGCGCACATCCATAATGCTGATGCCGCGTTGGGCGAGTTTGGCGGGGTCGAGTAATATTTGGATTTGCCGTTCAGCGCCGCCTTGAATAGTGACGGAGGAAACGCCTTTGACGCGCTCCATTTGTGGGCGAATGAAGTCGTTAGCGAAATCACGCATCATGTCTATATCTAGATTCAGCGGGTTGCCAGCGACAGGCACGAGACGGAAATACATGAAAGCGTTATCTGAATATGAACTGCTATAAAGCCTTGGTTGGTCGACGTTTTCTGGATAAGACGACACTTGACTGAGCGCATTGCTAACACGAATAAGCGCGTCGCTGATCTCAGTACTTTGGGGGAATTCGAGTTCTACCCATGCCGAACCTGTATCGGCCCAAGATGTCATACGTTGTAAGTTGGGCAGGGTGCGTAGGTAGCGTTCCTGCTCAAGTAGAATTTCTTTTTCTACGTCTTGTGGCGTTGCTCCCGGCCAACCTGTGGCGACACTGATGGTGCGCACATCTAAGTCGGGGATCATTTGGATTGGGATACGCAGTGCGGCAGCGGTGCCCAACACGCAAAATATCAATACTATGACCGACAGTAAGGTGCCATGTTTAATACCAAACTTCAGCATCCTACTAACCTCCTATGACAGGGTTGAGTACAGAGACTGACTGTTGGTCTTGTAGGCTTTCGTTACCGCGGATAACCACAGGCGCGTCTTTGGGTAACGGACTAAGAATTTCAATTCCGATGGCGCTCGTATGGCCAATTTGCACGCTATGACGTTGGGCTATGTTGTTTTGCACGGTAAAGACGCTGAACTGGCCGTCGGGATGACGGATTAAGGCATCTTGCGGCACCACAACACTGTGTTTTGCTCGCAGTAAGTGGAAGGTCGCGGTGGCCGAGGTGCCGGGCATCAAAAGTCTATCCGCCTCGGGAATGGTTAAGCGCACTAAAAAGCTGCGAGCATTATGGTCGCTCACAGGGACAAGGGCACTTACATGGCCGCTAAACTGTTGTTCAGGCAGCATGTCGGCGGTAATGTCCACGTGAGTCGCCGTGGCTACGCTTTGGAACATTTCTTGCGGCACTTGAATGTCGAGCCAAAGCTGCTCTTGAGACACTAAGGTGAAGATTTCAGTGCCGACATTGACCCATTCACCGGTTTCAGTTTGTTTACTTGAAATGACTCCCGCAAACGGCGCCATTAATTGGTGGCGGGCAACTAGCTCTTTTTGGTGTGCCAGTGCCGCCGTTAAACTTTGTAGATTAGCTTCGGCCTCGGTTAACGCCGCTTGGCGTATCGCGCGCTCCGTTTCGGGAAATAACTGCTGAGAGCTGAGTGTTTGCGCCTCTGTAAGGAGGCGCTGTTTTTCTGCCAGCATGGTTTTAGCGGCCATGACATCGGCTTGGCGCTGTGCTAATTGGTGTACGGCTAAGGTGTCATCGAGTGCGAGCAAAGGCTGGCCTGCGCTGACTTGCGAGCCTGCATCGACCAGCACTTTAGCCACTAGGCCATCGGTGCGTGCCGATAAGCGGGCCACCCGTGCGGATTTAATTGAGCCACTGAGTGGCAACAGTTCATTGGTGTTGCCTGTTTGTGGCAAGGCGACTGTTACAGGTACTGCGCTTGCGTGGACTGCAAAACTCAGCAGATATAAACCTATCATTAAATACCGCACGTTAACTCCATCTGACTATTAAGATTATTACTGAGTGATAAAACTCGTGGTGGTGATGTGTAAAACGCTATCAACCTCGTTGCCAGCCAGTGTTTGTTTACCATCAGTGGTGTGGTTGCTGACGAGTAAATAGCGGCCTGCATCTGGGGTGTCTAGGGCGAATTTACCTTGGGCATCGGTAGTGAAAGACTTGCTCCAAAAACCGGGGCGATACACTTGCACGGGATGATTAACCAGTGGCGCGCCTTTGTAACTAAGCACAAACTCGGAAGCGCCTGCCTTTACTGGTGTAAATTCAAAATCTTGCAGCGCTTTGGTGTGCTCTTGTCCCGTGCGGGCGTAGAGGATTGCGGCCTGCAGCCCGGTCTCAGTTTTCCATGGCTGCCATGCGGTATCGGCATAGAAACTGACATCACTCTTGCCATCTTGTGTTTTAACCAGCAAATGATCGGCCTGCGCTGTGGCGGTCAACGGTGCTTTGGCATTGGCATCGAAAATTCGTGCTGCGCTTAACGACGCTAACTCTTCGGCGGTGGCGTACTCTGAACCAGGTTCACCAAATTGCACTTTGACCGAACCATCGCTGCTGCGCTCAAGCCATACTTCATGTGCTTGAGCCGAAAAAGCGATACCGCCGAGTAAAGTGAGTAGTACAAGTGCTTGTTTCATTTGATTATCCTTAATGTTATTTAGGGTTTAGTAGAAAATTTTACAGTGTCCAACGTAATGACAGGGTGGCATTACGTGGCTCGCCAAAGTCTGCGTAACCCCAAAGAGAGCGGTTATAGTTTTTGTCGAAAATATTGTTGATATTCAATTGCATCGAAATTGACGGTGTTATTTCGTAGCCAAACATGAAGTCAACCAGCGAGTAGGCAGCCTGTGTTTGACGGTAAGCCACATTCGGCGCGCCATCGACGCCATAGATGGTGCCATCATAGAAGGTGCTGCTCTGCCAGCGCCAGCTTGCGCCCGCAGTAACACCTGGAAGGATGTCTTCAAAGTTGTACTTAGTGGTTAGTTTGAAAATATCTTCGGGTAGATAGGTTTGGCGACGTAGGCCATCTGCATCTTCCGCGTCGTTATGGGTATAACCGCCACTAATATCCCAAAGGTCGGTAAGTCGCCCAGCGATTTCAAGCTCGTAGCCCTTGGTGGTAATGCCATCGACACTTTCGTAGATAGAATCCCCTGAAGGTAGCTGGCCTTTACCCGCATATTCGGGTTCGTTGTCTTTGTTGGTTTCGTAGATTGCCGCTGACATATTGAGGGTGTCATCGAACAATGCGACCTTGATGCCACCTTCAACGTTGGTGCCTTCTGCGGGTTCGAGCAGTTGGCCATCTTCACCAAAATAAGTGCCGGGCTTGAAGATTTCAGTACGGCTGGCGTAGACAGAGATCTGCTCGGTCACATCGTAGACTAGGCCATAGTAAGGAATGAAAATGCCGGTTTTTTCCATGCTTGCATCTGTGCTATTGCCTACGAGATCATGTTTTTCGTAGGACCAATCACTCACGCGCCCACCGACCATTAACTTTAGCGAATCCAATACATTGATACGGACTGTACCGTAAACACCTGATTGACTTTGTTCATTCGTTTGGCCATTGGTGGGTGAATTAGGCAGATTAGGCTTGGGGTAATTGCCTTGATCGGCGACGTTATAGCGACGTTGGCGATCAGATTCAGTATTGATGTTGTCAAACTCGTTGTCACCGTAGTTAAAACCAATCACAGCGCTATGTTCACGTCCGAGTAAGTCAAAGTTACCCGTGGCGTACAGGTTGAAACTGTTGGTATCGGATTCTCTATCATGCTGGGCGGCATAGGTATCGCCCCAAGGACCGACAAATTCGCCGGTTGATTTCACTATGTAGTCACCAGGGTAAAACGCCAATGCGTCTATGGTGGCATTAGCAATACGATAGGCACTGACGAGTGACCAGTCGTTATCGAATCTATGTTTAAACTCGGCCATGAGACTTTTTTGGGTCACGTCCCAATGGGTCCAGTCCTGTGAGCTGGAATAACTGCGGCCGAACTCGACAGGTGTGCCATCGGTATAGAATGCAGGATTAGAGTTCCAGTTATACACGCCGTCGGTTTGTGATTTTTGATAGTCCGCAAACAGTGACAAGCTAGTATCTGTGCCGAGACTTGTTTCAACTACGCCATAAAGCACCGCTGTATCGCGTTGATAGCGGTCGATAAAAGAATCGCCTTTTTTCACTGCACTGACGAATCGGCCTTTAACATTGCCCGAATCCGTTAGCCAGCCAGAAACATCGGCCTCTAATCTATAGGTATTCCATGAGCCATAACTGACACTTGCGGTGGCGCGGGTGTCATCGGTTGGGCGTTTGCGAATAAAGTTAACTGTGGCAGAAGGTTCACCTAAACCGCTTAAAATCCCGGCGGCACCTTTTAACACTTCAACCCGTTCGGCAATCACAGGATCTAAACCTTGATCAATTGAACCGCTGTAAACATGGGATGAAGAGGTCGTGATTAGGCCGTCAATTTGGACACCGCTATCGAGTGCATAACCGCGCACAAAAATCTGACTATTTTCAGAGGCATCGCCCACCATAGTGACGCCCGGAGTATGGTTTAACACTGACTCCATAGTGACCAAACCTTTGTCACTGATCATCTCTTCGGTAATCAAAGTGACGCTTTGCGGGGTTTCTTTGAGCGACATAGACAAACCCGTAGCGCTATTCATTGCTGCTCGAGTGTAAGTGCCCACCACATTTAACCTTTCTATCTGTTTTGTTTCATCTTTTTCATCTTGTGTAGGGGCGGTGTTGGCTTGAACCGTCAGAGTAAGCGTGCTGAGAAGTACAGGAATCAATGGCGAACGCCATGACGTTAAAACAAATGGGGGAGGCATGGTATTTCAATCCTTTCAGGCGATATTTAAATTAAATGATGATGAGTTATTCCGGGCACACATCCATGTTACTAGTAAATCTTACTTGTAAATGAGAATTACTCGCATTGTATGTTTGTTGAAAATAAATGCAACATGCTGAATGTGTAAATTATTTCAGCGAAGTGGTGACTTATTGGTGAATATCTTGTCGGCGGTCTTTAGCGGGGGAGTTATTAATGGGTTAGCAGTTCGAGTGTATACCTTACTATCACTCGGTTTTATGGGTTAGCCTTGGAATACAATTAGTTGTAACTCAAGTTCCTTTAGCTAAAAAAAAAGGCCGCAGTCGTTATCGATTGCAGCCTTTAATCTTTACAATTGAATCGGGACCCAACTAATTAAGCGCGCACTTGGCCGGTTCCTGAGACTAAATACTTTTCAGCAGTTAAAGACTCGAGCCCCATTGGGCCGTAGGCATGTAGCTTAGTGGTGGCAATACCAATTTCGGCGCCAAGGCCGAGTTCGCTGCCGTCAGAGAAGCGCGATGAGGCATTCACCATGACGACAGACGCATCGACACTACGCTGAAAGCGGGCGGCCGTGACTTCGTTTTCGGTGCAAATCACTTCAGTATGTTGGCTACCAAAACGGGCAATATGTTGGATTGCATGGTCGAAGCTGTCGACTTGACGAATGGCGATTTCGAGATCTAAATACTCTTGGCCGAAATCGTTTTCTTCCATGTAAGTACAGTGTTCAAAGTAGCCACCGGCCTGAGTACAAGCGTTGATTTTAACCTTGTGCTCTGCCAGCGCTTTGGCGACTTTAGGCAAAAATTGCGCCGCGATATCTTGATGTACTAATAGGGCTTCGAGGGCATTACATACGCCTGTGCGCTGCGTTTTACCGTTGAGCAATAAGGCTAGTGCGTTATCTAAATCGGCATCCTTATCAACGTATAAATGGCACACACCTTTAAAATGCTGGATCACTGGGATTCTACTATTATCAGTGACAAAGTTAATTAAACCTTCGCCGCCACGGGGAATGATCACATCGATATAGTCACGCTGCTGCATCAACTCTAGTAACAGCGCGCGATCAGGATCAGGGACCACAGTGATTAACGCGGTTGGTAAAGCGTATTGTGTTAATACGTTTTGCAAAATAGTAGCGATAACTTTGCTGCTCGTCAGCGCTTCTTTCCCACCGCGCAGGATCACCGCATTACCAGATTTAAAGCACAGGGCGCCCGCATCGGCGGTAACATTGGGGCGCGCTTCATAAATCATACAAACCACACCTAAAGGCACACGCATTTTACTGATGGATAAACCGTTAGGTCGCTTGCCAATATAGCGCTCGTTACCAATGGGATCGGGCAGAGCAGCGATGGTTTCAATGCCTACTGCCATGGCTTCAATGCGTTCAGGTGTTAGCGTTAAGCGGTCTAGCATCGCTGGGGCAACGTTATCGGCTGTTGCTCTGTTCAAGTCGATTAGATTAGCGCTTTGGATTTCATAGGCTTTTTCGCGTATTGAGCGCGCCATATCGAGGAGCACAGTATTTTTAAGCTGTTCGTCAACTTGGGCGAGGATAAGAGCCGCTTTGGCAGCTTCTTCAGATAAATTTTTGATTAAAGTCATATTTACTCCGCTTAGATGTTTACTCGCTCATATTTATTCGGCTGATGCTTATTCGAGAATGGCGATGTTTTTCTCGGAAATGATCGGTCCAGTCTTTTGCTGAAATTCACTGGCAAACTCGCGATCGTCTTGGTCCGTAATAAAGCTAAGTAAACAACTGCTGTAATTGGATTTGGCTTTTGCCAACTTAGTACCGTCACCTTTGCGTACTAAAATAGTGTCACCCACTGAAAAATCACCATTAATGGCGACCACATCGTCACTGGTCAATTGCTCGCTATGGGCATCAAGGTCAATATCAAAATCATTTTCGACAATGACTTCGCCCTGAGCCTGCGAGGTATGTGTCATCCAATGCAAATGTTCCTGCATGGGTTTCTCGTGGGAAGTGAACAGCGTACCGGGATTTTGACCCTTCAATAATTGGTTGAAGGAGTCAGCATCAAAGCCATTGATAATAAAGGTTTCAATCCCGTGAGATATTGCCTTTTTGGCGGCTTGGATCTTAGTTCGCATGCCACCGGTACCGACGGCGCTACTGGCACCGCCGGCCATAGCGTAAATCTCGGCAGTAATTTCGGTGACTTGTTTTATCAACGTTGCATCGGGATTTTCATGGGGGTTTTGCGTGTAAAGCCCATTCACATCCGAACAGATAATCAATGTATCGGCATCGGCCGCCGCGGCGACCATGGCCGAGAGATTATCGTTATCGCCGACTTTGAGCTTGTCGGCGGTCACGGCATCGTTCTCGTTGATAATCGGCAGTAGCCCGTGTTCGAGTAGGCTAAAAATCGTATCTTTAATGCTGATGTAACGATCACGATTACGTAAATCGCCGTGAGTTAACAGTAGCTGGGCGGTTGGGAAATCAAATAACTTGTTCCATGTGGCCATCATATCGGCCTGACCCGCTGCTGCCATGGCTTTTTTCACTGTGACGCTGGGTTTATCAACCTCGCCAAAGTGATGCCATCCCGCGGCGACTGAGCCCGAAGAGACCAAGACAACTTGGATCCCTTGGGCACGACAATAAGTAATAAATTGGGCAATGCCGAGTAAGTAGTGGCTGCTGCAACCTTGTTTTTGGGGAGCAATCAGGGCACTACCTACCTTAACGACAATGCGTTTCCAGGGTAAGTCAGTCATACCTTAATGCCTTATCTGTCTTCGGCTAAAACACGGCCAGCCTTGTGGAATAATTTAGTGGTTTTGGCACAAGGGTCGGCATCGAGTAACGACACTACCCAAATCACCATACTGCTCACGGCAAAGCCGGGGATCATTTCATACACCACTGTGGTTAAGGCTTTGCCATCTGCTAATACTGGTGCATAAATCCAAAACAGGACAGTGAGAGCGCCTGACACTATGCCGGCTATCGCGGCTTTGTGGGTTAGGTTAGCTTTATACAAACTAAACAAAACTAACGGACCAAAAGCGGCACCAAATCCTGCCCAGGCATTACTCACCAGTGATAACACACTGCTAGAGCGGTCGAGCGCCAGTAGACTCGCAACAATGGCCACACCTGCGACGCCATAGCGTCCCATTTTAACCATGTCTTTCTCGGTAGATTCTTTCTTCGAAATAACACGATAGATATCTTCCGTGAGTGAGCTTGATGACACTAATAGCTGCGATGAAATGGTACTCATAATCGCCGCTAGAATCGCGGCCAGTAAGAAGCCACTAATAATCGGATGGAATAACAATTCTGAGAACACGATAAAGATGGTTTCAGGATCGCTCAACTTCATACCAAATTTATTGGCGTATGCAATACCAACCAGTCCCGTTGCCAGCGCACCAACAATGGTTACTGTCATCCAACCCATACCAATGCGTCTTGCAGTTTTTATGTCTGCTACTGAACGAATCGCCATAAAGCGCACAATAATATGCGGTTGACCAAAATAACCCAGTCCCCAAGATAAGCTCGAGATAAGCCCTAACATAGTGACGTTTTGCATGGCATCAGAGAAATGTGGAATCGACTGATACGCAAAATTCATCATCTTGTCGGCACTGTTAAACTCTTGGTAAGCCACTACAGGCACTAAGACTAGTGCGATAAACATAATGCAGCCTTGAACAAAGTCAGTCAGGCTCACGGCCAAGAAACCACCTAACAAGGTGTAAGAAACCACCACGCTAAGCGTCACAATTAGGCCAATGTCATAGTTCAAACCAAATGCTGACTCAAACAATTTACCGCCAGCAACCAGTCCTGCTGAGGTATACAAGGTAAAGAAAATAACAATAATTACAGCAGCGATAATACGGATGCTGCTATTAGCGTTACCAAAACGTTTAGCAAAAAACTCTGGAATGGTCAGTGCGTTGTCGGCCACTTCGGTATAAACACGCAGTTTAGGGGCCACAATCAAGTAATTGATTAGAGCACCAATCAATAGGCCAAGGGCGATGTAAATGGTTTCAAATCCAACCAAAAACATAGCGCCTGGTAGGCCCATCAGCATCCAACCACTCATGTCTGATGCACCCGCTGAGAGTGCCGTGACCTGTGGGCTGACTTTACGCCCGCCGAGAATATAGCCAGATACATCGCTGGTGGAATTTTTATAGGCAAATAAGCCAATGGCAAGCATAGCAATAAAATAGACCGCTAAGGAAACGTAAGCGAGATAGTTCATGGATTATTTATCTCCTAACGCTTTGTTATTTTGAATAATACTCGGTTTCAAAATGACAAAGAGATAGGTGCTTAATACGGCGAGCAAACACATAAACTGCATTGATTCTTTGGCGTGTACTAGGGTAAAACGTGTTGCCTGTGAGATGAGATTTTCCTCTGATGGGTTCCCCGATGACATAGTCTCTCCTTGGTTGATAATTGAATTAATATCACCAATATAGTTAGTGATCTAATTATATTAAGACATTTTATTGGCTAAACTTCAAGCTTTCATTGGATTTTAATAGGGTTAGTGGCTGTAACGTGGTGGGGTTTTTAGACGGAAAATAGTTTGATGTATGATTATTTTTCAGTGGCTTCTTTCTGCTCAGCGATGGTGTGGGCGGTGCGTTCAAAGGTTAAATTAACGCGTTCAAACATCCCTTCGATCATCGTAAGTTCTTCTGGTGGGAGTGGCGATGTGGCGAGTTCTTGCAGTAACGTGTCGCAGCTAAGTGCAAACTCTTTGGCGACTTTGCCTTGAGCGCAAGTAATAAAAGCTTTACCTAAACTGAGTTGCCAAAGGTGTAATGCGGACTCTAAATGGGCTGCAGGTATTCCCTGTAAAATGCGCATTAGACGAATAGATACATGGCCAAGATTGAGTGCGGTAAACGCCAAGTCGGTAAAGACCCGAGAGCTATGACCCGAGCCTTTTTCGTAAGTGGCAATCCGCAGCAATCGATCACCCATACGGGCATTAAACCAAGAGGTTGGGTCGGGACGTTTAGCCAGATTAACCAGATCTTTTTGGATGGATTGCAGCAATCGATATTGCATTAAGCGTTCGCTGGGTTGAGTGATTAGCTTAAATAACCAATACAGTACGGTAACGCCTACAAAAATAGCCAGTGCATTACTGACCGTGTTTTCTATTGCAAAAGAAATATTATTGCTGGGCTGCACAAGTACAGCAAACGGTACGCAAATGCCTAAACCATAGGGTAAGGTCGGTCGATTTGCTAATGCTAATAAGCCGATAAAAAACGGACCAGCTAGCACTAGAATGAGGATTTCAAAATCGCCGCTACTTTGTGCCAATAGGGGCAAGGCATAAAATATGGTAACTGGCACTATGATGATAATGCCGACAAGAATATGGCGTAACCCCGTTGTTAACGTCGGCAGTGGCTGGCGTGCCATCATAATAGAAAAGACCACAGGCAAAAGGATCATCATCAGCACCGCATTAGAACCTGTACCTATCCACAACGAAGCCCCAATCACAAATACGGCCATACTGCGCAGGCCAGTAGTCAGACCAATAAGCGGATCACGGTGAAACTCCATTGGCGGCGCATTGAGGTTAGCAGCGCTATTACTTGTCAGTACATTATAGCTTTTGAGTACCATAATCAGGTCGGCGCTTAATTCCATCGTGGCCTTGAGTAAGCGGGTTTCTAAGGGGGTTTTACTCTGATATTGCAGCAGGTTTTGCTGCACTTGATGGCGAAGGCTACGCGCCATTTTATAGCATTCTTGGTAATCACTTGAGTGTGCCATTAGGGTAAAACAACTGCGCATATTCTCTAATATTTTCGCCAGTGGCTCGCTAACCAGTTGAGGGTGATTACGCTGTAGGCGGCCGAATATTTGGATTGCTGCCAGTAATGAAAGGGTTTTATTACAGAGCAAATTCACGGCATGATTTTGTCCCCGCCCTTGCGGTCCTTCATAAATTACCGCGCTTGCGTCATCACTGAGGGTGGATATAGACTCTAAAATAGTATCAATATGCTCATGGCGACTGGCATGTAATCCTGCGGGGTCGAGCTCTAATGCAAGATAATTCAGCGTTTGATTAATGGTGTTTTTAGCGCGTAGTTGCAAGCTATGTTTTACTTTTACTGGCCACAGCAGCTGGCTGACTAATACGGCACAAATCGCACCAACAATTATTTCGCTGATCCTTGCCTGCGCCACATCAAATATTTTTGCACTATCGGCCGTAGTCGGGCTGGCCATGACTATTAACACCACCAAACAGGCGGTCATACCGGCCATGGCGAAGGCGTATACAAAGTTTTGTTGGCGCATCATGGCCGATAGCCCTGAATTGAGCCCTATCCAGCAGGCGAGTAGCCCTAAGGCGAGTGTAGGATATGGAGCAAATCCGTTGAGTATCATGATCCCAACCAGTGCGCCAACTAAATTGCCGCCGATCTGGCATAAGCCCTTTTCGATAACTAAGCCACTTTCTGGGCGAACTTGCAGAAAAATGGCTGATACCAGTGCCCAATAGGGTCGCTCTAAATTCAAGAACATCGCCACATATAAGGCGAGCGTCATCGATATTACGCCTTTAACCGCGAATATAATGGTGCGTCTATCTGGGAAAAATAAGCTCTGTAATAACAGCATCTTAATTTTATTTATCAGTATGTAACTGGATAGATGCTGTCATGCCCACGCTTAATTCAACGTCAGGTGGAATAGCCTCTAGTTGAATATCGACAGGAATACGCTGTGCGAGTCTTACCCAGTTAAAGGTCTGATTTATCTGTGGTAACAGCTGTCCGTTGGTGGTGACATTAGTGTTAGCAATGGCTTTACCAATGCTGATGACTTTGCCATGCAATACATGACCACCGCTCATTAGATTGATATCGGCACCTTGACCTAAGTGAATTAAGGGGATTTTAGTCTCTTCAAAATAGCCGGTAACATAGAGGGAGTTTTTTTGGACAAGTGAAAATACCGCATTACCTTTGCTGACGTAGTTGCCATACCTAAGGTTTAAATTGATCAGAGTGCCGTCTTCAGGGGCGAGAATTTGAGTTCGTTCTAAGTCAATTTTGGCAGTATTTAATTGTGCCAGCGCAAGGTCATAACTGGTCCTTGCCAGTTCAGTATTAATAAAAGCCTCATCGATAGTCTCTTTGCTGACTAAGTTGCCATTAGTTAATGCGATACGCCGTTTGTACTTATGCTTGGCAAGCTCCCATGCAAATTTTTGGCTTTCTGCTTTCGCATTCAATTCGGCAATGGTGGCCTTGTAGCGGGTATCGTCCACAGTGAATAACACATCTCCCTTATTGACGAGCTGATTATCTGCCACGTTTAGTTGGTTTACCCAACCAGAGACATCGGGCGTAATGGTGATGATATCGGCGCGTAC
Source organism: Shewanella morhuae (assembly GCF_003028295.1). NCBI lineage: Bacteria > Pseudomonadati > Pseudomonadota > Gammaproteobacteria > Alteromonadales > Shewanellaceae > Shewanella > Shewanella morhuae. The sequence continues at coordinate 508,645 of NZ_PYSG01000003.1, forward strand.
TCGACCGTCACGGGTCCAAGGAGAATAAAGATAGTGTGACCATATCCAGTGCCCTGCGATACCTGCAACCGCGACCACTATTAATGTCAGCATGATACGTAAGATTTTGCCCATGAAAATCAACTCCCAAGCAAGTAAATAACGAAAGCCAGATAGCAGATAAATAGCCCTACCTCGAACCAAGCGGAGCGCCAAAGCCGGTGATAGAGCCCTGTTTGATACAGTACCAAACGAGTGATGCAGGAAAGCAGAAAAGCCAAGGGAATAAAGATAATTAATGGGCTGAATAGCAAACTATTGAACGCGAGCTCTTTAAGCATAACTCTCTTATCCCGATTGCTGCGGTGCAATAATAACAGCGCAGTCAATTTAAAAATGCACAGTACTCAGCCGAGGTTATAGTAAAGTCGCGTAAGAGTTAATGTTTTTATCATATATCGGATCAATTAGGGCCAGCATAAGCTAGCCCTAATTATTATGAGAATAAAGTCAAAACCGCAGTTATCTCATAGTAACAAATTCTTCGGCGCCCGTTGGGTGAATAGCAACCACAGCATCGAAATCAGCCTTAGTTGCACCCATTTTCATGGCCACGCCAAAACCTTGAAGGATTTCGTCCATACCAAAACCAATACCATGAATACCGACGACTTTTTCGTCCTTACCCGCGCAGACTAACTTCATCTTACAGGCTTGACGATGGGCCGTGACGGCGGTGTACATTGAGGTAAAAGTTGACGTATACACTTTGACGTTATCATCGCCATATTGGGTACGCGCTTCTGGCTCTGTTAGACCCATAGTGCCAATCGGCGGATGACTAAACACCACCGTTGGGATCAGGTTGTAATCCATTTTGGCATCTGTCATGCCGTTAAATAAACGCTCGGATAACAAACGGCCTGCTTTAACTGCAACTGGGGTGAGCTCTACGCCGCCCGCCATAATATCGCCGACACAGTAAATCCCTTTGTGAGTGGTATTTTGCTGTTCGTCAGTGATCACATAGCCTTTGTTATCTAATTCGACTTTAGTGTTTTCTAAGCCAATATTACCGGTTGCGGGTGAGCGGCCAATCGCCCAAATTAGGCAATCAACCGTTACGCTTTCACCGTTTTCTAAGCTTAAGGTTAGGCTGTTATCGGCATTTTTAATGACCGCTTTTGGCACGCTATGCGTATGCAATGTTGGACCTTCACTCGCCATGGCATCGACGAGGGCATCGACTAAGATAGGGTCAAAGTTACGCAATGGTGCATGTTTACGCACTAATAAGTGAGTTTCACTACCAAGTGCATGCAAAACGCCAGCGACTTCAACGGCAATATAGCCAGCACCTACAACGGCAACACGCTTAGGTTGCTCACGCAGGGCAAAGAAACCATCGGAATCGATACCGTATTCGGCACCAGGAATATTCGGGATCGTCGGCGCGCCGCCAGTGGCGATAAGGATATGATCGGCAGTGTAATGTTCACCGTTTACTTCAATAGTGTTGCCATCGACAAAGCGGCCATAGCCATTTAGCAAAGTGACTTTATTACTGGCAAAACCACGGCCATAGGCATCGTGAATGCGGCCAATATAGGCTTCGCGGTTTTCAACTAAGGTGTTCCAATCGAATTTATTAACCGTGACGTCAAAACCATAATCTTTAGCGTAAAGGTTCATCGCTTCGGCAACATGGGCGCCATACCACATGACTTTTTTCGGTACGCAACCTACGTTAACACAGGTGCCACCCACATGCTTGGCTTCGATGAGTAGTACTTTTGCGCCACGCATTGCAGCTCGGTTTGCTGAGGCGATACCGCCGCTGCCTGCGCCTAGGCAGATATAGTCAAAATGTTGAGCCATGAGTTTCTCCGTCTTACTTCAAGGATGAGATGCTTTACAGCAGAAGGTCATTGTAGGGATGTTTATGGTAACAGACCAGCCCATTAGGTTAGTTATGCACCTAGATATCAAAGATTTCCTGTTAAAGAGAGCGATCACTTCGTGTTTGTTTCGCGGCGATATTGGCAATTGGAATGATCGTTTTGGTCTGGCCCTTCGGCACCACATTTAAGGCATTGCCATTCCTTGTTACGGATGCTGGCTTCATCACTAACATGTTGCAAGTTATTGCTTTGTTTTCCGTTGAGTTGTGCTTCAAGTTGGCCAATACGCTGATCGAGCCAGCGACAGTTGGGATCGTTCGCAACGTGGTTACGACTGGCGAGTTGTTGTTTACGGTTAAGTTTCTTTGCTTTAGAGGTTTTAACAGACTGAGTTGTTTTGGTTTTTGATGGATTGATAGGGACGGTCACTGGAGTGGAATACTCTAATGCACTCTGTGTTTGGTGGGGAATATTTATCGGTTGTCCATGGCTGTCGAGCAAGGTACCTAAAGGTAAAGGTTCGGTTTTTTTCAGTTTAGATAAAGATGTTACACTAGGCTCGGATTCAGGTTCGGATACCAGCTGTGCACTTACGGGAATTATGCTCTGCATAAACAGCATCATTAATGCCATAAGCACAATACGAATAAAATAAAGTTGATGCGCTAACATTCCCTGTCCCTCAGCATAATTGGATATAAACGGTAAAGTCGCTCCGTCGACATTTTGAGTTTAGTGAGTGGAATGTCGTCTTGCCAAATTTAGTGTCTAAATTAACTAAAACGTCATTGCAAAGTGGATGCCTGCATAAGTTTGATCCTGCGAGCTCGTATCGCCATTGGCCGCAGCTTCTTGTTCAATATCCCCTTGGGCAATGCTATGGCTAATATGGCCGCTGACACTCATGTTGGGTGATAATTGATAATTGCTTTCGAGACCAAACTGCAGGTTGTTCTTACCATTGTGCTCAGCTGTTCGGTATTTAAAATCAAACCCTTGGGTGATGTAGGGCGTGAGACTCAAATGGTCGGTAATATTCCAAAAACTGTGTAGACTCATTTCCACAAAATAGCCGTTAGCTTCGGTCGAATAAACATAATTTATTGATGGAATTAACCAAGGTGTGGCGGTGTAGGCGAGTTCAGCGAATAGCTCATTATCTTGGCAGCGACTACTGCCGTAGCCTTCAATGCGTTGATATCCCAGATTCGCTTCGAGATTTTCGGCCAAGTTAAATCCATATTCAAGGCCAAGATTCCACTCGGTATAGACTTGGCTATCGCCACGACCAACTAATGCGTAGCTGGTCAAGTTGCCATATTGGACTGATGTATTCAGCCAATAAATACCGCCATTTTGTAAGTTATCGCGGCCCTGTGAGATATATTGACTGTCCCAACCTAAATCGATTGTTACCGCCAAAGGTTCAGTCATCTCGCTGGGCATTAAATTGTATGATTTACTCTCGATGTGTTCTAAGTTCTCATTGGCGAATGCACTGTGGCTAAGGCTATTGATGCCTAAAATACAGAGGATGCTTGCCATCATTTTTGCTGAGTGTATTACCATATTTTTATAGATTTAGGTCGAGTGTATTTATACAGCAGAGAATAACTCTCTAATGATTAAACGTTAATGCGAATTGATTCCATTTGCGATCTGGTTTGCAACAATGCTTAAGTAAATTAAGCGTAAATAAAAAGTGCGAACCAACTCGCATTTTTCCGAATAAAAAATCGCTAGGTAAAGATTATCGAAGTGGGCAATCGGTTTTCTCGCCTTGATAAATGGGACATTAGCCCTTATTTATACCCTATACAGATTGTTGAGGAATCATTATGAGTAACCCTTTGCTTAGCGGCGCAAAATTACCGCTTTTTTCACAAATTAAACCGGAGCATATTCAAGTCGCTGTTGAGCATGCTATTGCTCAGTCTCGCGCTAAGATTGATGAGGTATTACAACATCAAGGGCCTTTTACTTGGGACAATTTAGTCGCGCCACTCGAACAGGTTGACGATGAACTGAGCCAAATTTGGTCACCTATTTCTCACATGAATTCAGTCACTAGCACAGATGAATGGCGCACTGCCCACGATGCTTGCTTGCCATTATTGTCAGAGTACGGCACTTATGTTGGTCAGCATCAAGGTTTATATGAAGCCTATAAAGCCCTACGTGCATCGGATCAATTTGCACAATTGAGCCAAGCGCAGCAGAAAGTGATTGAGCACAGCCTGCGCGATTTTGAACTCTCAGGGATTGGTTTAGATGACGGGCAAAAAGTGCGTTATGGCGAAATTGTAAAACGTCTGTCTGAGCTTACCAGTGGCTTTTCAAATCAATTATTAGATGCGACCCAAGCTTGGACTAAATTAATCACCGATGAAACTGAACTAGCAGGTTTACCCGATTCAGCTAAAGCTGCTGCTAAGGCAATGGCGCAGACGCGTGAGTTAACAGGTTGGTTATTTACCTTAGATTTCCCTTCATATTTACCCGTTATGACCTACAGCGAAAACCGCAGTCTTCGGGAAGAGTGCTACCGCGCTTTTGTCACCCGCGCCTCCGATCAAGGTCCTAATGCCGGTGAATTCGATAACAGCCCGTTAATGGACGAAATTTTAGCGCTGCGCCATGAACTCGCGCAGCTACTAGGCTTTGACAGTTTTGCTGATAAATCTCTGGCGACTAAAATGGCCGAAACGCCAGCGCAGGTAATGGCATTTTTAAATGAATTAGCACTGCGCTCAAAGGATCAAGCTAAAGCTGAACTGGTTGAGTTAAGAGCTTTTGCCGAGGCTGAATATGGCGTGACTGAGATGGCATCTTGGGACTTAAGTTTCTACGCCGAGAAGCTACAGCAGCATAAGTATGAGATTTCACAGGAAATTCTGCGCCCCTATTTCCCAGAAGATAAAGTGCTCTCGGGATTGTTCTACACAGTATCGCGTTTGTTTGGCCTTAAAATCGTTGAGCAAACAGAGTTTGATCGTTGGCATAAAGATGTTCGTTTCTTCGATATTTTTGATGAAACAGGTGAACACAGAGGCAGTTTCTACCTCGACTTATATGCTCGCACCGGTAAACGTGGCGGTGCTTGGATGGATGATTGCCGTGTGCGCCGTCAAACTGCCCATGGTTTACAAAAGCCAGTGGCTTATTTGACCTGTAACTTTAATGGTCCGGTCGATGGTAAACCTGCGTTGTTTACCCACGATGAAGTGACGACCCTATTTCACGAGTTTGGCCACGGTATCCACCATATGCTGACCAAAATCGATGTTGCTGGCGTGTCGGGTATCAACGGTGTGCCTTGGGATGCGGTCGAATTACCAAGCCAATTTATGGAAAACTGGTGCTGGCAGGAAGAAGCGTTAGCTGAAATTTCTGGCCACTTCGAAACGGGCGAGCCATTACCTAAAGCATTGTTAGATAAAATGTTGGCGGCGAAAAACTTCCAATCTGGTATGACGATGCTGCGTCAACTTGAGTTCTCGTTGTTTGATTTTAGAATGCACCATGAATACGATCCTGTTAAGGGGGCGCGCATTCAAGAAACCTTAGATGAAGTGCGTCGTCAGGTGGCCGTATTAACACCACCAGACTTTAACCGTTTCCAACATGGTTTTGCCCACATTTTTGCGGGCGGTTATGCCGCAGGATATTACAGCTATAAATGGGCCGAAGTGCTGTCGGCGGATGCGTTTTCGCGCTTTGAGGATGAAGGTATTTTCAATCCTGAAACCGGTCGTCGTTTCTTGCATAATATCCTCGAAATGGGCGGCTCAGCTGAACCTATGGACTTATTCAAGCAGTTTATGGGGCGTGAGCCAAATATCGATGCTCTGTTAAGACACTCAGGCATTGCTGCATAAACAGGCTAGATAAGTCATTGTTAGTCAATCATATCAACATATTTAATCCGTTAATTATGTTGATGTAATGAGCTCAAAATAATCTGAGTTACACAGTAAGAAGGCGCCTGATAGCGCCTTTTTTGTGACCTAGATCTCGCTTGCCCTGTGGTATGACCTCTGTTAGCCTGTGGCTCTTATTTCAAGGGTGACTGGCTATGAATCTGTATTTTCGTTTGTTTTGGTTATTATTTTGGCGTATGCGCCACTGCCGTGAGATCGACTTTCTCGGCACCAGTCGCATCACTTATCGTGCTTTGCCGAGCGATTGTGATATCAATTTTCATTTGACTAACTCCCGTTATCCCGCCTTTATGGATCTCGCGCGGACTTATATGTTGGCTGAGATGGGTTTGCTAAAGCGCTTTATAAAGTTGAAGTGGATGCCAATCGTCAATGCCGCCGAATTTACCTATATTCGTGATATTAAGCCTTTTCAACAGTTTGAGATTGAAACCAAGGTTGTCGGTTGGGATGAGAAATATTTCTATATTGAACAGCGCTTCGTAAGTGAGCGTGGCCTGCATTGTATCGTGCATGTGCGTGGAGTGTTTGTGTGTAAGCGTAAGCAAATACCGCTGGATGTACTCGTGAAAGAGGCGGGGTATAACGAACCCGCGCCTGAGTTGCCACCCGAAGTAATTAAGTGGAAGGCATTTTTACAGTTAAAGAAAGAGCGTAACATTTGATTTTACAGAGGCATGCTCGCCTAGGGGATGCCTCTTTTCTCTCTATTATCCTCCTGCTCAATCAATAGTATTTCCTCCTGTACTAACATCCAAGCCCCGCGCAGTTGTGCTTGTTGCCAATAGCGTACTACTTGGTCAAAATCTAACAGGTTTAAATTTTTAAAAGCATAGTTTAAACATGGTATTAGAGCGCAGTCAGCGAGTGTAAAACTGTCGCCACAGATCCAATGATGCAGTGCGAGTTGTGCATCTAAGTGTTGAAATTGTAATAGTAATTGCTTCTCTATTTTCTTAATTTCAAATTCGTTACTGTTGTCGATATCTTTCATTTTTTCTAATTGAAGTAATGGGTTACTAATATCATTATCGATAATGCGATCAAATAGTCTGACCTGTAAATTATGCATTGGCTCCGTAGGTAGAAGTTGGGTACTGCTATAAAAATGCCTGTCTAAGTATTCAATAATAATGCTGGATTCGGGGATTAGCTGTTCATCTTGGGTTTTAAGTAAAGGCACTCTTGCTTGTGGATACAGTTGATAGAATTTTTGGCGTGAGAACGGATCGCGTAAATCGACAGTTATGGCGTCAAAGTTGGCCTGCTTCTCATAAAGTGCAATTAGTACCTTTTGCGAATAGCGTGATAAAGGGTGATAAAAAAACTCCATAGATACAGGCTCCAAAACCAGTCTTTTTTTGATTTCACGCTTTAACTTTAGTCGTAATTGAGGCGTTTGTTATAAGAGTTTGTTTTAAAAATGCTCGAGAGAATCCCATTTTTGTAATGAGGCTAAATGATCTATTGGGGATTAAAATCGGTATTATTAATGCTGTATTTAAAGTGTCAGAATTTAATCAGTTTAAAGGTAGTTATATGAATCAGTTAGAGCGTTTCTCATCCATTTATGCCAGAGCCAGTGATCGCAAAGGTGGTTCCGCTGGGCTCGAAGCTTTGCTGTCAGGTTGTTTAACTGATGATGAGATCCGCCGGTATCGTGATGCCGAGTTATTGTCTGCGATGAGTCGACAGGTATTTCAAAGTGGTTTTGTGTGGCGGGTAGTTGTTAACAAATGGCCTGAGTATGAGAAGTCTTTTTTTGGATTTGAACCACACAAGGTATTGATGTTATCACCTGAGCAAATTCAAACTCGCGCGAGTGATGCAACTTTAATTCGTCATTTAAAAAAGACCCAAGCTATTTATGATAATGCGTTAATGATCCACGATATTGCGCGTGATCATGGCAGTTTAGCGCAGCTAATTGCCGATTGGCCAACGCAAGATATTATCGGTTTATGGGCATTGTTAAAGAAACGCGGTACGCGATTAGGTGGTAATACGGGGCCATATTTTTTGCGCGGTATTGGGAAAGATACTTTCTTGTTAACCGATGATGTAAAGGGGTATTTTAAAACACATAAGCTCGTGGATGCTGGCTTTACATCACAGACTGCACTTAAACAAGTACAAGCGGTGTTTAATCAGTGGCAACAGCAGTCAGGTCGTTGTTTGGCCGATATTAGCCGCATATTGGCTTGTAGCGTGGGTGATAATCGGATTTAGTGTAATACGCCTGATGTTAATGCAAACTGACCAGCCGATGGCTGGTCAAAGCTTTATGTATCAAATGATTATACGCTTGTTGAGACGTTGTATCCTAGACAGGCTAACCGCGCTAATCTTAAAAGCTTTTGCTTATGCTAACTACAAATCTGTCATCGAAGATTTCAGTCTGAGTGCCATAAACTTTATGATCGTTATTAACTGTGCTGCCGTGGTAACGAACATCAAAACTCAGTCCGTAGAACTCTTTGCTAAGACCTAGGTTCCAGTGCCCCCAACCTTCGGCACCTTCACCGCTTAAATCTTGGTAACCGACAGAACCCGACATTTTTACACCATTGGTGAAGTGATAACTTGGGTGCAGCGCGTAGTTTACGCCTTGCCAGCCATCTACCCCAAACCAGTCATCAAGTGTTGGGGTTACTTCTAATTGTAAATTAGCACTGCCAAACTGCTTACCGACTTTTAGCCAGAGTTCGGTGTAATTTGAATAGGATGCACCTGGATAAAGGTATGAAAACAACATGACATCATAGGTGAAGCCAGAGTTGCCAAATTCGCCCGCTTTACCGACAAAGGGAGCGGTGACGATTTCTAAATTGGGATCGGCAAATTTAATGTTGGAACTAAACACCCCAGCATACCAGCCTTCATTGTGGCTCCAGCTCAAAGTGCCTTGTACTGCGGGGATATCACCATCTAAAGTTTCAGATTCACCACGAAATACATAATCGGAGGTAAAATTGAGTTTACCATTAATCGTGCCACCCAAGAGTTGATTATCATCAGCTGCTTGAGCATTTATGGCAAAGGTAAGTAATGCTCCGCTGAGCAGGAGTGTGGTGCGAGTTGTCATGGTTATCATCTCAACATTATGTTTAATCAAGGGAGTTGTTAGCGCACCTTTATCATAAAAGTAAGTTGTGAATAGCGGTGTTACTGAGGATGAACCAATCACGAAAAGATATGAATAAATATGAAAAATCAGTTTTAGCCTTAGAGTTAATAGGTTTGTGAACAATTGCCTGCATTATAGAAGTCTTATTTGTGGGAGTCTTAGTCTCATTTTATGAGGCACTAATTTGGCTTTGCTATTTGATCCGCTTTGGATGAATCACTAAGATATCCCGCTCAGTAATATTTGTACTGATTCGATTGCTGTAGATTGATGATGTAAAGTTGTCATTAAACGCAGGAAAGTACTTGATATGATGCACAGCACTCATTCGCGCTCTATTTATAATTAAGCTATAAACGGTATGAGCTTTTTCTGCTAATATCTTATGTAAATCTGCTGTTTTTAACGGTTAAACCAATTAAAAATAGATTATAAAGACTATTTATAAGGCTGTTCTTGTCATCTAAATAAATGATTATGAGAAATATGCTCACATTATGTCGAAGAGAATTCATTTGATTCACGGTTAAGCCATTAGTAACCGATTTACAGTGTATGCATAGGTTACAAATTCAACATGTGGAGTCGGCCGATTAATTTTTTATGGCACACTCTGCTAACAAAATGACTCATCTTTAATAGACTTTTTAAATCGAATAACAATTCGTTGAGTTGAGCCATACCTGAACAGTGAAAATTTTTATTAGTTTACAATTTAGTTTCGTTATCTCCCTTGTTGCTCCCAATAGACTATGAGATAAATAACGGATTTAGTTACCATTACCGCTCGTGTCAGCGCAATAAGTGTACTGGTATGTGGGCAGTTAATATTTGAAGGAGTTCTCATGCGGCAGACAATTAAACTTGCCTCAGTTATAAGCGTAGCGTTATGGATGGCAGCTTGCAGCCCTCAGGAAGATAAAGCTCCGGCGAGTGCGGGTCCACAGAGTACGGAAGTGGGAATCCTTAATGTTGTTGCCCAGACTCAAGCGATTCTGGTGGAGTTACCTGGCCGTAGTAAGGCTTTTCTTGAGGCGGAAGTTCGACCACAGGTTAGCGGTATCATTACTAAACGTAGCTTTATCGAAGGGAGTAACGTGAAACAAGGTGATTCACTTTATCAAATCGACTCCGCAACCTATAAAGCCGCTCTAGTGAGCGCTAATGCAGATTTAGCTAGAGCAAACGCGAGTTTGGCCTCAGCAAAAGCAAAAGCAGCTCGCTATAAGCAGTTAGTCAAAACTAACGCTATCAGTCAGCAAGATTTTGATGACGCAGAAGCGGCATATAAAGAAGCCTTAGCGGGTGTAACTGTTGCGGAAGCTGCCATTAATACCGCAAAAATCAATTTGCAATATACCGAAGTGCTAGCGCCTATCTCTGGGCGTATTGGTAAATCAAGTGTTACTGCAGGTGCGTTAGTTACCGCAAATCAAAGCCAAACGCTGGCGACGATTCAGCAGCTTGATCCTATCAATGTGGATATCGCTCAATCGAGCGCACAGTTACTACGCCTTAAAGCTAAATTGAAGCAAGGTAAGCTGCAAGCATCTGATAATGCTGATGTGCAATTATTACTCGAAGACGGCACACAATACAGTCATCCAGGTAAGTTGCAGTTTGCTGAAGTGAGTGTTGATCAAAATACAGGTTCGGTTATTTTGCGTGCAGAGTTTCCTAATCCTGAAGGTATTTTATTACCTGGTATGTATGTGCGCGCTATGTTGAATGCGGGCACCGATCCACAGGCCATTTTAGTACCACAAAAAGCGATCTCTCGTAACTCTAAGGGCGATGCTGTGGCTATGGTGGTTAATGAGCAAGGTATAGTTGAAGCGAGAACTGTGACAACTGCGGAAGTCATCGATAATCAGTGGCGCGTGACTTCGGGTTTAGTAGTTGGTGACAAGCTGATTGTGGAAGGATTACAAAAAATTCGTCCCGGCGCTCCAGTAACTACCAAAGTTATTTCTGAAACGAAAGCACAATAGGGCATAGCTATGGCACGTTTTTTTATTGATCGCCCCATCTTTGCATGGGTGATCGCTTTGATGATTATGCTGGCGGGGATCCTCTCGATCCGCTCGTTGCCGGTATCCCAATATCCAAGTATTGCCCCCCCAACCGTGGTAATCACTGCTAACTATCCCGGTGCGTCTGCAAAAATTGTAGAAGACTCAGTGACTCAGGTAATTGAGCAACGGATGAAAGGGATTGACCACCTGCGTTATATTGCCTCAACCAGTGATAGTTTTGGTAATGCAGAGATCAAGCTAACGTTTAATGCGGAGGCGGATCCTGATATTGCACAGGTTCAAGTGCAAAATAAGTTACAGGGTGCTATGACCCTGTTACCGCAAGAAGTGCAGTCTCAAGGCGTTAACGTTAACAAATCGAGTTCAGGCTTCCTAATGGTTTTGGCCTTTGTATCGTCTGATGGTTCGTTAGATAAAGGCGATATTGCTGACTACGTTGGTGCAAACATTCAAGACCCTATGAGCCGTGTTGCGGGTGTAGGTGAAATTCAGCTGTTTGGTGCCCAGTACGCGATGCGCATATGGCTAGATCCGCTGAAATTAACCCAATATAATTTAACCAGCTTAGATGTCATGTCGGCAATTCGTTCGCAGAATGCTCAGGTATCAGCGGGACAATTAGGTGGTTCGCCATCATTGCCTGGCCAAGAGTTAAACGCGACCGTATCGGCTCAAAGCCGATTACAAACACCTGAACAGTTTCGCAAGATTATCCTTAAATCAGATACGTCAGGCGCAAACGTCTATTTAAGTGATGTAGCACGTGTTGAGTTAGGTTCTGAAAGTTATGCAGTAGTGTCGTTGTATAACGGTAAACCTGCAGCAGGATTAGCAATTAAGCTCGCAACGGGCGCTAACGCGTTAGACACGGCTGCTGCGGTACGTGAAAAAGTTGCCGAGTTGAAGCCGTTCTTCCCGCAGGGACTAGATGTTGTTTATCCATATGATACAACGCCTTTCGTTGAGCAATCGATTGAAGGTGTGGTGCATACTCTGCTTGAAGCGATTGTACTGGTGTTTATCATCATGTACCTGTTCCTGCAAAATTTCCGCGCAACGCTGATCCCGACTATTGCAGTACCTGTTGTACTCTTAGGTACCTTTGCGATTCTGTCGATAACTGGTTTTTCGATTAATACCTTAACCATGTTTGCTATGGTGCTTGCTATCGGTCTGTTGGTGGATGATGCGATTGTGGTGGTGGAAAACGTCGAACGGGTGATGGCAGAAGAAGGCTTGAGTCCACTTGAGGCCACCCGTAAATCGATGGATCAAATCACCGGAGCTTTAGTGGGTATTGGTCTGACGTTGTCGGCCGTATTTGTCCCTATGGCATTTATGTCGGGTTCAACGGGTGTGATTTATCGTCAATTCTCGATCACTATTGTCTCTGCAATGGCGCTTTCGGTACTGGTCGCAGTGGTGTTAACACCGGCACTGTGTGCGACTATGCTTAAACCGCTTAAAAAGGGCCATGGTCATATTGAAACTGGGTTCTTCGGTTGGTTTAACCGCACATTTGACAACTTAACTAACCGTTATGAATCTAGCGTTGCAAGTATCATTAAGCGCGGTTTTAGAGTAATGGCGATTTATGTGGTGCTAGTTATTGCCGTAGGTTGGATTTTTATCCGCATGCCTACCGCATTCTTGCCCGATGAAGACCAAGGTATTTTGTTTACCCAAGCGATTTTGCCGACTAACTCTACGCAAGAAAGCACGTTAAAAGTATTGGAAAAAGTCTCTGATCATTTTATGGCTGAAGAGGGCGTAAACTCAGTGTTTAGCGTGGCGGGCTTTAGTTTTGCCGGTCAAGGGCAAAACATGGGTCTAGCTTTCGTTGGCCTTAAAGATTGGTCTGAGCGTTCAGAGCCTGGGATGGATGTTCAGTCTATCGCTGGTCGCGCCATGGGTGCATTTAGCCAGATGAAAGATGCCTTAGTCTTCGCTTTCGTGCCGCCAGCAGTAATCGAATTAGGTACTGCTAACGGTTTCGATATGTACCTGCAGGATAAGAACGGCCAAGGTCACGATAAGTTACTGGCGGCACGTAATCAGCTGCTCGGTATGGCGGCGCAGAATCCTAATTTGGTTGGCGTACGTCCTAACGGTCAAGAAGATGCACCAATCTATCAGCTACACGTTGATCACGCTAAGCTGAGTGCATTAGGTATTGAAATTGCCAGTGTCAACAGCGTGCTCGCTACGGCTTGGGGTGGTTCTTATGTGAACGACTTTATTGACCGTGGCCGGGTGAAAAAAGTGTATGTGCAAGGTGATGCGCAATATCGGATGCAACCAGGCGACATAGATAAGTGGTACGTACGCAATAATAGCGGTGACATGGTACCTTTCTCTGCCTTCGCAACAGGGGCATGGGAATATGGTTCTCCACGTTTAGAACGCTTCGATGGTTTACCAGCGATGAACATTCAAGGGGCAACCGCACCAGGGTTCAGTACGGGTGCTGCGATGACTATTATGGAAGATTTGGTAAAGCAGTTACCGCCAGGCTTTGGTATTGAGTGGAATGGCTTGTCGTACGAAGAACGTCTGTCGGGTAACCAAGCGCCAGCTCTGTATGCGCTATCTATCTTAGTGGTCTTTTTAGTATTGGCAGCACTTTATGAGAGCTGGTCAGTCCCGTTTGCCGTTGTGCTTGTGGTTCCGCTCGGGATTATCGGCGCATTGATAGCGATGAATGGTCGCGGGCTACCCAATGACGTGTTCTTCCAAGTAGGGTTGTTAACTACGGTGGGCTTAGCAACCAAGAACGCCATCTTGATTGTAGAGTTTGCTAAAGAGTTCTACGAGAAAGGCTCTGGCTTGGTCGAGGCAACGTTACACGCGGTTCGTGTGCGTTTACGTCCTATCTTAATGACGTCTCTCGCCTTTGGCCTTGGTGTTGTGCCATTAGCCATTAGCTCGGGTGTGGGTTCTGGTAGCCAAAATGCCATCGGTACTGCGGTACTTGGTGGTATGTTGAGCTCGACTTTCTTAGGTATTTTCTTTGTACCATTATTCTTTGTGATAGTGGAGCGCATCTTCAGTAAGCGCGAGAAGAAAGGTCAAGAAGAGAAACCAACCCCAACAGAATAAGCTTAGTTTTCTCTACACTAAAGCCCTGCAATAGCAGGGCTTTTTGTTATTTACATATGAGCGTATCAGTATAAATAACGATATTGATAGTCAGTCAGCTGTGGCATATTAGATTTAGGTCATCATTACTGACAGGGAAAATATGCACGATTCTACGTTGGAATTACAAGAATTAGATGCGCGAATCGCTAAGGGTAAGTTGCACAGTATTTTAGTTGTTGGTGTACTTTATTGGGGCATGCTGACATCGCTTATCGTCGCTTTGATAAATTATTTTATATGGGACGATTCATTTGGGGTAGAACTGCAAAAAGCACTCTGTATTTACCCCATTTGTGGTATTTTATTTGGTTGGTCTGCGTGGGTGCAGATTAATCACAGACGAGATAAACTGCGCGCGAATATCAGCAATCGTTAGCGTAAAAGCGAGTATAGGAGTGACATGGTATTTTCGTGGGGTAATCTTGCAACTAAGCAACTTATCGTAGGAATGGTATGCCATATCATAGCACTGGCTATTTTGGCTTATGGTGTTTATACGTTTTATTGGCTTGAGCTTATTCTGCCTGAGTTAACCCGTTGCGTCGGTGGCGCGGTATTATTTGTGGCTATGGGGTTAGCGCCTAAGCTGTTTTTTATGCCTGTCAGCCAGATAGTGTCACAAGCCGAGAACACGACAGAAAAATCTGCATTGCAGACCTATGTGTTTAATCTAGGTATTTTTTTGATGATTTGCAGCCTGTTGATGGAATGGTTATACGATTAGAATCGACCTGATAAAGTAAGGGCGTCGACTTCATCATCGTCGCCCTTTTTATTACGATTTTTATGTGTATCTAAGGTGTATAGTAAGTCGCTGCGCCTGGTCCTACTGGTAGGCCAAAACCAAATACCCATAGGAAGAAAAACGCTGTCCAGCCTACAAAAAACACTAAAGTGTACGGCAACATAGTCGCAATCAGTGTGCCGATACCTAGGTTCTTTTGGTAATGGCAAGCCACCGCTAAAATTAAACCGAAGTAACTCATCATAGGTGTGATTAAGTTAGTCACTGAATCTCCAATACGGTATGCCGCTTGAATTGTTTCGGGCGCATAACCCACCAGCATCAGCATAGGTACAAAAATCGGTGCCGTAATAGCCCATTGAGCCGAGGCGCTGCCCAGCATTAGGTTGATAAAGCCGCAGAGCACAATAAAAAATAGAAATACGATTGGGCCAGTAAGTCCAATAGATTGCAGGCCATCAGCGCCTAATACAGCTAGCACCGCGCCTAAATTACTCCAGTTGAAGAAGGCAACA
Organism: Shewanella morhuae; assembly: GCF_003028295.1. Classification (NCBI taxonomy): domain Bacteria; kingdom Pseudomonadati; phylum Pseudomonadota; class Gammaproteobacteria; order Alteromonadales; family Shewanellaceae; genus Shewanella; species Shewanella morhuae. The sequence continues at coordinate 524,030 of NZ_PYSG01000003.1, forward strand.
AACTGCGCTGCAAAGAACACTAGCACAATATACATTCCCATAGTGCTCATACTGTGGGACATGGCATTAATGACATCTTTATCATTTTTAATACTGCCCACAATTTTACCGTAAATAAAACCCGGAATAGCAAAGCAGATAAAGATAAAGGCGACTATCCCCTTAAGGAATGGTGAGCCTGATATAAGTCCTGTTTCTGGATGTCGCAGTGGTGCACCTTCTGGTACGACTGAAAGTGCTAAGATGGCAGTGAGCACTAACATAGACAATCCTGCCCATTTTAGGCCGCGTATTTCAATGGCACTGACACTTTCCATCGATTGCAGTACGGTTTCATCCGCATCATCATCTTGATATTTACCTAACTTAGGCTCGACAATTTTCTCGGTGACAAAGGCGCCAAGAAAAGTGATTACAAAAGTTGAGACAAACATGAAGTACCAGTTTACTTCTGGGCCGACGTTATAATCAGGATCTATCATACGTGCGGCAACTTCGGTAATACCCGATAATAAAGGATCGACAGTACCCAGTAACAAGTTGGCACTATAGCCGCCAGAAACCCCAGCAAATGCGGCAGCTAAACCCGCGAGAGGATGACGGCCAAGAGAATGAAAAATCATTGCCGCCATAGGGATCAATACGACATAACCAAGTTCCGCTGCCGTGTTAGACATAATGCCAGCAAACACTGTGGTTACAGTGACCAATCGCTTTGAAGCGCCTATGACCAAGGTGCGCATGGCTGCAGATAATAAGCCAGAACGCTCAGCAATCCCAACGCCCAGTAGTGCCACCAGCACAGTACCGAGCGGTGTAAAACCGGTAAAATTAGTCACAAGATTCGAGACAATCATCCGTAAGCCTTCAGCATTCATCAGGCTTACAACATGGATTAAACCGTCGGCGCTACGACCGTGAGATCCTATGGGCCTAGGATCGATAACGGTCAGTCCAAAGTAGCCAGCAATACCTGAAGCAATAATGACTGCGATACAGAAAAGTGCAAATAGGGTGATTGGATGTGGCAGTAGATTACCTAAGCGTTCGACAACATTGAGCAAGCGTACAAACCAACCACTGGCGCTGATATCACTATGTTGTGGGCCTGAAGCTTTTTTATTGGTGATATCACTGGAGTTAACACTCATTATCTTTCCTTTATATCGACCTTGACGCAGTGCTATTCCCTTGACTCTAAATACGCCATTAGCCAATAAGACCGCAGAGAGATGATTGCGGATATAGAATGCTGGATAAACATCAAGGTGAAAGTTAAAAAATTAGCCAAGAAGTATGATTGTTAAGGTTTAATTGAAACTTAAATGTTGCGATTGGTTTTGCGGAAGTGATGAGGCAAAAATAGTATAAAAAAAATGGACTCTCGGAGAGTCCAGTATTCACGAGCAAAATTGGATGCCCTAATGTTGTGCCATATCACTATAGTCGTTATTTGCTGTATCGGAGCTGAATATCGTTAAATTTATATTTTGATTACGCTTTTTTAATCGTCAGGATCACTATTTGTTGTCGTCCCAGTTACGGCATTTAGTGGGGATATTGGATGCTAAATAGCCGTAATCCCCTCATCAGCTCTGACCAGCACAGCATTTGATCGTCTTAATCTGTACTGTAGGTGAAATTTCCACTCATTTATGATTAGCTGTATTCTGCTAATAAGAATAAGAAACCTAAGGATGGAAGATGGAAAAATTATTATTGGGATTAACGCTGATTTTTATCGTGGCCTATCTTTGGTACGTCAGCCTAGTCAAAAAGCGTAATACCGCGCTCGAAGCTCTATCGGGTATTGATGTGCAGTTAGCCAAGCGTGCTGATCTTGTGCCTAATATTCTAAAAATAGCCAAACGATTTATGGATCATGAAAAATCGCTGCTAACTGAAATCACCGAATTACGAACTCAACTGAGCAGCAGCTATACCAAGACCGATCCTAAGGCGGTTAAAGAGCACTTAGCTCAGGCTGAACGGTTGAATGATAAAATGGGCACATTGATGGTCAATGTAGAAAACTATCCTGAGCTCAAGTCCGACAACACTATGCTGCAGGCGATGCAGACCTATAACGAGGTCGAGGCCCATATTTCCGCTGCGAGGCGTTTTTATAATTCGGCGGTTTCTGAGCTAAACACTGCCGTCGAAATTTTCCCCGGTTCTATCATCGCTTCTATGGCGAACATTAAAGTAATGCCATTTTATGAAGTCAGTGAGTCGGCAAAAGCGCCCGTTGATGCAGCCGAATATTTGTAACTTTATCGCGACGGGTGATTGATCACCCTGCAATACGATGACATCAATATGAATATATTAACTTTTATTTTAGGTGTCCCGATTCGCGCTGTTCGCGGCCCGGTAAGTTTGTCAGCAGATTTAGAGGCTTTGCCTCAGCTACAAGCGTATTACGATAAAAATATCGCCCCCATCAGTCGCAAATATGAAACTCAACGCGTGGCCTGCCTTAAGGCTGCGCGCAAACGCTTGTATTTGAGCTTTATAATAGTGCTTGGGCTCACCTTGCTCACTGTTATTGGCTATCGCAGCGGAGCGGCTTATTTTCCTCCTTTGCCATTGCTTGCGTTACTTGGATTGGGTTGGTGGAGTTTTTCCCCAGTTCGCGATTTTAAACAGTCGGTGCAACAATATGTTTATCCACTGATGTTTAAATATTTTGGTGATGATTTTGTTTATAACCGCGAAATGCGTCTCGACATGAATCGGTTAGTTGCGGCTAAGGTATTGCCACATTTTGATAAAGTACGCTTTGGCAACTATATTCAAGGCTGCTATCAAGGCGTTGACTTGATGATTAATGAGCTGACCTTGACTAAAAAAGTGACAGTTGAAACGCAGGGTATCAATAGCAATAAACGAAGAACCGTTACGCGCACTCACACCCTATTTCGCGGCTTAGTGGTTGAGCTGAGTAGCCATAAGGCGTTTACCGGCCACACAGTAGTGCTGCGAGACCGTGGCGGGTTAGTTAACTTTGTATCCGATAACTATGCAGGGCTGACACGAGTAAAGCTTGAAGATCCGCAATTTGAAAAAGAGTTTGATGTGTTTTCAACGGATCAAGTGGAGTCACGTTACTTGCTAAACACGGCATTTATGGAACGCTTACAGCAACTTGCCAAACATTTTGGCAGGGATATCCAATGTGCTTTTTTTCGTAATAAGCTAATGATGTTTTTACCGAATCGCAGTATCCATTTTAATATGCAGTCTATTTTCAATGGGGCGACTTTTTCCGCTGAATTTAGTCAGATAAACCGCGAGATGAAACAACTCTTTGCTATTATTGAAGTACTTAAACTTAACCAGCATACGGGACTCTGATGTTGCCTATTCGTTCACCACTTACCCGTAGATGGACTGTAGCATCTTGTTTATCGTCTCGCAGCCTAGTCGCGCTGGGCTTGAGTTTACTACTATTACCAAGTGCTTATGCGCAAGAGGCTAGCGAGAACTCAAAACCACGTATTGTTGCGCGTTACTCCGATAATGGTATCGTCAGCCGTGAAGGCCTAGAGAAACTTAAGATTTACCAATATCAGCAAACTAATGGTGTCACTGTCTTTACCGACAAAGCTCCCGTTAATAGCACCTATCAAATCTTACTCTATGACTGTTTTGCCTGCCGCCCAGACTCAACCATTGATTGGAATGGTATCCGTCTATTTACAGCTAATTATGATGCAGTTATCACCCATGCAGCGCATAAACATCAGCTTGACCCCGCCCTAATCCGCGCAGTGATCCATGCCGAGTCTGCTTTTAATGCGCGTGCCGTTTCGCGTACCGGTGCGATGGGCTTAATGCAATTGATGCCAAACACAGCCAAAGAGATGGGCGTGGCAAATGCTTTTTTGCCTGAAGAAAATATTTTAGGGGGCAGTCGATATTTGGCACAAATGCTAAAACAGTTTAACGGTGATGTGGCATTGGCTTGTGCCGCCTACAATGCGGGGCCGACAACGGTAGTGCAGTACAATGGCATTCCACCTTATCCTGAAACTCAAGCCTATGTTGAGCGAGTAAAGATTTTATTGAAACGTTATCGTGAGCAGGCGGGGGCTTAACGGCTGGATATTAGATCCTAAATAGCAGGTTAATGGCAGCTAAAATTTAATTTTTTGCTGCCATTAAAATAGAGCGTTATTCGCCCACTTCCCATTTCACAGTAATGTTACCGCCAGCTTGTCCGAGTGTCTTACCTAAGTAATCCATTAACTCAGTTGCAATTTCATCTAACTGCCAAGGCGGGTTGATGACCCATAAGCCAGCTGCTGTCATACCAAACTCATCAGAATCGGGCTTGATTGCTTGTTCTATGCGTAGTTGGCGTTTAATACCACTGTTAGCAAGGCGCGATAACATGCCCTCGGTTTGAGCACGATTCACGACTGGATACCATAATAGGAAAACCCCAGTGGCAAAGCGTTTGTGCGCTTTTATCAGTGTTTCGGCCACATCTTGATAGTCGGTTTTCATCTCATAACTTGGATCAACCAGTACCAAAGCGCGGCGCTCTAGTGGCGGCACTGCGGCGATAAGACCTTGTAAACCATCACCATTAAGTACTTTAACTTGTCTATCTTCGCAAAAGTAATCGTCCAGTAACACATAATCAGTGCTGTGCAGCTCGTGTAGCACCATGCGATCTTTAGGCCCTAATTCCATGTCTATAATGGCGGGCGAACCCGGGTAGAAGTTGAGTTCATCAGGGTTTTCTTCATTAAAATGACGCACTGCGGCGACATAGTCCTGCAGCGATTGCGGCAAATCCGTTTTATCCCAAAGCTTAGCTACGCCTTCGAGGTATTCACCGGTTTTTTGTGCAAATTCATCGCTTAAAGCATAACCACCTGCACCCGCATGGGTATCGATATACACAAGTGGTTTGTCTTTCTTGTGCATCAGCTGAAAGGTTTGAAGCAAGATGGCGTGTTTCAACACATCGGCATAATTGCCTGCGTGATAACCATGGCGGTAACTTAACATGGAATCTTCCAAGGTGAGTGGTGCAGGTGGAATACCCGCATTCATAAGGGCAATTATAGGGATAATAGTCCTTAGGGTAAATTGGCCAAGCCAAGACAGTATTCAGCTAAGATTGCTTTTGGCATAATGACCGCAGTTTTTAATTGTATAAACAGTGGTCCCTTTGCCTATTCCAGTCTTTTTCAATCAGCAATACCCGACACTTGTGGAGATTTGTGTGCGTTGGCAACTTGTCTATGATGCGAATGCTCCCTTCGAATTGCGTTTTGAATCAAATACCTTATCACTGTATAAACGTGATGAACCTAAGCTCGATGGCATAGTGGTCGATTTTGTCACTGGCGCCGTAGCGCATCGACGTAAATTTGGTGGTGGTCGTGGGCAATCGATCGCTAAAGCGGTGGGATTAAAGCAAGGCGTCACGCCGAGTGTGGTTGATGGTACTGCAGGTTTAGGGCGCGATGCCTTCGTGCTTGCGAGCCTAGGTTGTACAGTCACTATGGTTGAGCGTCATCCTGTGGTTGCGGCATTGCTTGAAGATGGTCTGCGCCGCGCCTATCAAGATGCCGAAATCGGTGATTGGATGCGTGAGCGGATGCGTTTGTTCCCTGGTTCTAGCCTAGAAGCACTCGCGAAACTGGAGCAAGACGTTGACGTGGTTTATCTTGATCCTATGTATCCACACCGTGATAAATCGGCCTTAGTGAAAAAGGAAATGCGTGTATTTCAATCCTTAGTTGGCGCCGATTTAGATGCTGATGGCCTGCTTGCGCCAGCGCTCGCTTTAGCAACTAAGCGTGTGGTGGTTAAGCGTCCCGATTATGCTGAAGATTTAGACGGCGTGAAGCCTAATACCGTTATTAAAACTAAGAAAAACCGTTTCGATGTGTATGTAAAAGCTGCGATGAAATAACAATCACCCAAGTATAAATACTTACGTATAAGCACTTGTCGCTGAACCCATACACTGACATAATGTACCCATAGTCTGACAAAATTAACTCATTCAATGACATAAAAATGGCTTTTGTAATCATGTTACAAAAGCCATTTTCTTTAATATTAGTATGTTGAACAATTAATAACCCATAGGTTGACAATAAACTGCATGTCAGTATGCTAAATGTACATTATTCGTTCGAATTATACTTATGTATATAAGAAGCTTACGTAAACCATCACCGAACAAAAACGTATTTAAATTCGCTAGCGCAAAAGTTAGCGAAACGATAATGTGTGAAAGTTCATTGGAGTTTGATGCGTGCTTTCATCATGAATACAATGATTGTATAGAGGTGTTTGGTAGCCAGCCTGAAGGGTTCTATTACGCTTTTGAGGGCAAAAGATTGCCCTATACTCCTGATGCGATAATTCAGTTTTTTGATGGGACAGTAAAGTTCCATGAATATAAACCTTATAGTAAAACATTCGATCCAATCTTTAGGGCTAGATTTCTAGCAAAGAAAGCGGCTGCTCAGTCTTTAGGTGCAGATCTTATCTTGGTCACTGAACGTCAAATCCGTGTAAACCCGATTCTAAATAATCTTAAAATTTTGCATCGATATTCGGGAGTTTACGGCTTGAGCGACATTCAAGTTGAACTGCTCAATCTTATAAAAAAAACAGGAAAAATTAGTGTTAACGATGTGGCTGCAAAGCAATCATTAGCATTAGGGGAAATCCGTTCACACTTGTATTCCCTTATGCATAAAGGATTGGTTAAGGCGAACTTAAGCCAGGATGATCTTGGTTGTAATCCAGCGGTATGGTGCATTGAATGATGGATTTTGAGGATGAATTTAGTGAGTCTGAATTAGTTAAAAAACCAGATACCCCGATTCAATATGTGAAGTTAGAAGATACAGCATTAGTCAAAAGAGACTTAGATACCTTCCCTGAATTTTTAAGAGACAATGCGTTAAACAAATATCAACTCATTGTCTTCATAGACAAAAAAATTTCTGGTGGATGGACTCAAAAAAATCTAGATCCAATTCTTGATGTTCTTTTTACTACAGCCATGGACAAGCGGCCTAACTGGCGAACGTTAGTCCGTTGGCGTAAAAGCTACATTGAAAGTGATGGTGACCTTGCATCATTAGTCGTTAAGCGACACAAAATGGGTAATAGAACAAGTCGAGTTAAGGGGGATGAAGTTTTTTTTGAGCAAGCACTAACTCGTTTTCTAGATGCCAAAAGACCTAGAGTATCTACAGCATATCAATACTATAGAGACGCTATCACAATTGAAAATGAGAGCATTGTTGATGGACAAATTCCTATCATTTCTTATAAAAGCTTTAACCAAAGAATAAAGTCATTACCTCCTTATCCTGTTGCAGTAGCGCGGCATGGTAAATTTAAAGCAGATCAATGGTTTGCATATTGCTCATCCCATATTCCCCCAACGCGAATATTAGAACGGGTAGAAATCGATCACACTCCACTAGATCTAATCCTGATTGACGATGAATTATCTATCCCAATTGGTAGACCTTATTTAACTTTGATTGTTGATGTTTTCAGCGGTTGTGTTTTGGGATTTCACTTAAGCTATCGGTCGCCTTCATATGTTTCAGCTGCCAAGGCAATCGTACATGCAATAAAACCTAAATCACTTGAAGGTCTTGATATAGAGCTTCAAAATGAGTGGCCTTGCTATGGTAAATTTGAAAACCTAGTTGTGGATAACGGAGCTGAATTTTGGTCGAAAAGTTTAGAGCATGCCTGTAAAGAGGCAGGAATAAACATTCAATATAACCCAGTTCGTAAACCTTGGTTAAAGCCTTTTGTAGAACGTTTTTTCGGGATGATTAACGAATGCTTTTTAGCCGAAATGCCAGGTAAAACCTTCTCGAATATCCTAGCAAAAGAAGACTATAAACCGGAAAAAGACGCCATTATGCGCTTTTCTACTTTTGTTGAAGAATTCCATCGCTGGGTTGTTGATATTTATCATCAAGATTCAAACTCACGTGAAACACGAATTCCTATAAAACAGTGGCAGCGTGGCTTTGATATTTACCCGCCACTAAAGATGAGTGCAGAGGACGAACAACGGTTTACTGTGCTGATGGGTATTTCAGATGAGCGAACATTAACCAGAAATGGTTTCAAATTTGAAGAGTTAATGTATGACTCTACTGCTTTGGCCGATTACAGAAAGCATTACCCACAAACCAAAGAAACCATCAAAAAAATCATTAAAGTCGACCCTGATGATCTATCGAGTATCCATGTTTACCTCGAGGAATTAGGCGGTTATCTTAAAGTCCCCTGTACTGATAATAGTGATTATACCCACGGTTTGAGCCTTCATGAGCATAAAGTGATTAAGAAAATTAATCGTGAGATTATTCGAGAAGGGAAGGATGATTTGGGATTAGCTAAAGCGCGTATGGCTATTCATGCTCGAGTTAAACAAGAGCAAGAAGCATTTATAGCATCCAAAACCAAAGCAAAAATTACAGCGGTTAAGAAACAGGCTCAGTTGGCTGATGTGAGTAGCACAGGCCAAAATACGATAAAAATGAAAAGTGATGATCAGAGCTTACTTTTACCTAATAAATCAGCAGCTAAACAAATCCATATTTTCGAAAACTGGGACGACGATTTAGAGGCTTTTGAATGAAGACATTAAGTCCTACTCAAATTGAACAACTGGGTAAATTTAGCGACTGTATTGTCATGCATCCTCAGTTGATAACCATTTTCAATGATTTTGATGAACTAAGGTTTAATCGAACTTTTCAATCAGATCAGCAATGTATGCTCTTAACGGGAGATACCGGAGTAGGCAAAAGCCATCTAATTAACCACTATAAAAAACAAGTATTAGCTAGCCAGAATTACGGACGTGAATCTATACCAGTTCTAGTTAGTCGTATATCTAGTGGCAAAGGATTAGATGCAACACTAACTCAGATGTTGATGGATCTTGAACTGTTTGGAAGCCATCAAAGAAAGAAGCATGGCTATGCCACTGACTTGAGGAAAAAACTGGTCGATAACTTGGTTAAAGCCAAAGTTGAGCTGCTTATCATTAATGAGTTTCAAGAATTAATCGAGTTCAAAACAGTTCAAGAGAGACAGCTGATTGCAAATGCGTTCAAGTATATAAGTGAAGAAGCCAGAGTTCCTATTGTGTTAGTCGGTATGCCTTGGGCCGAACAAATTGCAGAAGAACCACAGTGGTCATCTCGCTTAGTGAGAAGAAGAAAACTTGAATATTTTAGTCTTCAAAAAGACAGCAAGTATTACCGCCAATATCTGATGGGTTTAGCTAAGTACATGCCCTTTGAGGAGCCTCCCAAGCTGGAAGATAAACATGTGGCAATTCCCTTATTTGCAGCCTGTAGAGGTGAAAATAGGATTCTAAAACACTTTCTTTTAGAAGCATTGAAGAATGCGCTACTCGCAGGTGCTAACACGCTAGAAAATCAACATTTTGCGGACGCTTATACAACACTTTTCAATCGAACATCAGGGACTGTCTCAAATAATCCATTTACTCAACCAATAGAGGATATTCTGATTTCTGAAGTTTTTGAGCATTCTAGGTATAACTCAAATGCATTGTCAGCAGAAGAAATGCTGATTGCTAGAGTATTTTCTAAACCACAAACCTTGGCTCAGCTACTGAGTAAATAATTATCAAACATTCTGACGATTTGCTCTTTATATGAACCTAGCAATGCCAAATTGTAAGAGTTCTCTTCGTCAATGGCTGACTTATGTGAAGCGCTAGCACGCCCATTAGTATTGGATAATGAAAAACCTGACAGATCTACATGTAACTTATTACCTATATTCCCTTGGGTAGCCTCACTCGATGTTAATTGCGGTAACTCTAGGTCTAAATCCTGTGATCCAGTCTGCTCGATAACCACAGATTGCTCCGGTAAATCTTGGTCAATTCTATAAGCAAACTCTGTCAGGCTTGATTCTGCTAACGTGAATAACCAAGCTTGTTGAGCCTCATTTGAATTAACCCTTAATATTCGACCTAGCACTTGTCGGTAATGCATTTCAGTTTTTATTCGGCTCAAATGACAACATACTTGCAGCCGAGGGATATCAGTACCTTCAGAAATCATCCCTACACTAACAATCCACTGGGTGTGACTTTGTCGAAATCCATCAATAATACAGGAAGGATGCTTTGAGTTAGATGTCACGATACACGCACTTTGTTTAAGATCAGAGACAAGTATTTGGAGTAATCGTTTCGCATGCTTAATTGATGCCGCGACAACTAAACCGCCGGCATTCGGGTTACTCAGGCGTATTTCAGCTAATTTTTTAACGCTTTGATTCAACATATAATGCATTATTTGATGATGATTTATTAACGCTTGATAACTGTATCTTGGGCCTAACAAGAGCTCAGCTATAGATGCAAATGTCTCAATCTCTTGATCAATTTCTAGTTTGATTTTGTTGTTATCAATTAAAACGATATTAGGCTGACGACAGACGTTATCCGCAATTGCCTGCTTTAATCCATAGCTAAAATCACAGTGGATTGTATTATCTGGTTCAGTGAATCGTGAAAGCACAATAGGGGCCTTGTCTGAGCGCCAAGGTGTACCAGAAAGCGCTAACGTATATGCCGCATGATATTGAATGTTTAGTAGTACCTCTTCTCCCCATGCATTGGCATTACTAAGAAGATTGCCCTTTAGATGATGAACTTCATCCATGATCACAAACACTTTATGTGTTCGTAAGAGCTGCCAAAACGCCTCAGTTAAGGAGGGCATGAACTGATAGGTATAGACATTACCAATTGCACCCATTAGCCCGTCAAATCGCTTGTTCAGACGCTTTGAAAAGGTTGAGCGAATGCTGTCATTCACCTCTGATGATGGAGAGAAGCACAGCACAAAATCAATTTTCCCCATAGCAATCAGTCTTGCAGCTAGTTCTGCAGCCATAATAGTTTTACCCGCACCTGGCGTGGCTAAACACATAAAGTGACTTTGAGTTTGGTATCGTACCAACGCCGCATCAACGCATTGGCTTTGCCATTGTCTTAACTTCACCGTCATAGGCCTTTGAGGTCGTTAAGGCATGACTCTACAGCTTTAATCTTCCCCATCAATGTTGTAATGGTCTAATGAAACTGTAGAGATTTATAGCTTAAAATAAGCCAAATCTTAAAGGTATTTATTATGATTAGAAAATCGAAAGTCACTGTCAGCCCGCTGCAAAAATTAGAATATGCCAAGCTGATGGTCGAACAGGGTTACACCAACAAGCAAATTGAAGATATGTCTGGTGCAGGTAAATCTGCGGTGTCTCGATGGAAAATCCAGTACCAGGCTGAATTAGCGGGTAAAACCCCAGAAAATGCCAAAGCATTCACTGAAGAACAACGAAAAATTCAACTCTTAGAAGCTCAACTAAAACAAGCAATGAGGGATAATGACATCCTAAAAAAGGCTGCAGCTTTCTTCATTCGAGACAATCAAAACTTAAAATGATCCGCGAAGTAAAGAAAGCAAATCTAGGCTTTAGAATGAGTGAGTTGTGCCGAGTATTCGAGCTCAGTTGCAGTAGTTTATATTACAAACCGATCCCCCAAAGCGCTGAAAAGCAGGCACGGATACAATTAGTAGAACAAGCGTTCTCTGACTCAAATTCGACGTATGGTAAACGTCGAATACAGGCAGACTTAGTCGATTTAGATTGTAAGGTAGGGGTTTACGCTATTGCTAGCATAATGAAAAGTATGGGGTTAATAGCGATTAGGCCAAAGAAAAAGCATTACTATCCTAACTCAGGTGATGAGCAAGTTTACGCACCTAATTTGCTCAAGCGGCAGTTTAACCCTACGACGTATAATACTCATTGGGTGGGTGATATTACCTACATAAAATCCCATCAAGGGTGGAGTTATTTAGCTTGTGTGCTTGATTTAGGCACCAAAGAAATTGTTGGGTATGCCTTATCAAGCCAACCCAATGCAGCGTTAGCGACAGCGGCCTTAAATAACGCGCTACAACGCCAGAGGCCAAATACACAGGCGTTGATGTTTCACTCTGACCAAGGTTGCCAGTACTCGGCTAAGGTGTTCAGAGAAAAGCTAAGGGGCTTAGGTATTGAACAAAGTATGAGTCGTAGAGGAAATTGTTGGGATAATGCGGTGATGGAACGATTTTTTAGGAGCTTAAAGACTGAACGATTAAACCATTTAGCCTTTATCAATCACAGCTCTGTAGTGAGCGTGGTTGAGCAATATATCCAGTTTTACAATTACAAACGTAGGCATTCAGCAATAGATTATAAGACGCCACATCAAAAATATAATGAGTTAAAAAAAGCGGCTTAACATCCCTCCAGAAAAACTTGACCATTACAACTCTAATGAGTTGTTGGATAAAGAGTAGGCAAAAACAACACCAAAAGGTTTTGGTCTGGGATAAGTCATACTCATGAATGAATTCGTAGTCTTTGTCACTGATTCATTTGGACATAAAGATTTAACAGATTTTATGTTTTCCAAAGATTTTAATAGTTCTACCTTTGATAATTTTGACTTTACCTCAATGACGCCAAAAACGGACTCAATAGGATATATTTGTACGTTATCATCATAGACTAGAGACATTCCATCAAGTTGATCATAGATGACTAAATCGCTTTGCTTAGATACATTTCTCGTCGGCCCTATTATTTCACCTGTACCTATACCAAATCTCTTTGGGAGGCGACCTGAAAGCAAAAAATCGCGTAAAGCACTTTCACGATAAGTTCCTTTATTTCCTTGGTGATTAATTTCAGAGGATATTTCTAAATCAGTTTGAAGCTTTTGGCTTATCCCTCTAAATACTTTCTTTATGTCCATATTCTACCTTTATAGAAAATCCATGACTGGGCGTATAACTTCTTAGTATTTATGCGCTGTTTGCAGGGCATAAATCGCTTGTTGGACTTGGCCGCTGCCACATCCGTGTAAATGGGCAGGGCGGGATTCAACTTTTTAAATCAAGTAACAAATTCCTCTATCGCTCGGTAAATGTACAATTCGTGAGTAAATAGCACTCAGCTTTACTCTTGGCATGATTACTTTTTATTCTAGTGACAGACGTTTTACGCTAATTGTTCATTTTTTAGGTTAGTTCGCTCTCGCCCTGTGTAAATGGGTATGAATGATGCTATAGGAATTTGCTTTTTTGCGGTAGCGGTTTTTTATACAGTTTGATGGGTAATCACTTGATATCGTTTTAGCTTTCTCATTCTTTTACGCTCACTTTCGACTGATTATTGACTTTGGTTGACAGTATTTTGTCTCCGCATTCAGACTAACACTCGTACCACATTTTCTCATTGACTAGGGTCATTGCGGTTGATAACTAATAAGGCTAGAACTCTGTAGCATTACTAAAATTTGGTCAACATACTGATGCTGAAGTGAGCTAAATGCCATTTGCTAACGAGGAATGGGGCAATTTCGATTTAGAAATTGCAGCGTAACTATGCGATCGCTGCCATTTTAGTATCAAACTTATTGTTCCCCCACAGTTACAGCTGAACAATTCACAGATAGAGAGTCATTAAAGGCCGCTAAAAAATTTGCGCAAGATCTAGGGAAGGATTTAAGAAGATAGGTCGCTAGTAACGAATGCTGGATACTCAATTAAGCAACTTTTCAATACCAATTTTGATTCACTGGTGGCTAAATTAGTAATACTACCAATACTGTTTAGTCCAATTGTCCGTTTGCAAAGGTTTAATAGTCATTTGTAGTAAAATTACATTTTCTCACTTGAGTTATTTTGTAGTTGTTCCTATTTGTCAGACTATGAGTACATTTTATGTCGATGTATGGTTACATGATTTAGCTAAGTAATTGTTTCTGGGTATACTGCTATGTCATAGTTTGGTTTCAGCGACAGCACTTGCGTATAAAAAGTCAGCTTTAATGGCGTAAGATAATAAACACCTATATTCAGACGATAGCCTTCTACTTTATTTATCAATGGATAAGTATTTCATGGCGATTTTTTGGGGTAGTGAGATTAATCATTACTTATTCCAATAATGCGTAAGTAAAAAGTAAACTAGACCGCCAGTTTAGCGATAATACTCAAATAGTTTGCTTGCCGATGAACTATTGTTACAATCCTCCGGTCTTATACTCCGCGAACGTTTGATACCAAGCTGTTTATATTTTTCTAGCAAAAAAGACCAGAGACACTCACATCATTAAGTTATTGACTAAACAAACAGGCAATTTATGGGGCGTAATGGTTTTTACCATACTGACCTTGTTTTGTTTGACGCAAAATAGTGGAATGCTTAAATTGCTACTCAATCCATCGAGTACGCAAGCGATTGCTGGCACCTCTTTTTCGAGCGATACCGCCAAAGGTGTGAATGTTAGTCACCTTTCTAGCGAGGGTGATTTAGCTAAAACTGAGCCTAAAAAATGTGAATTGTCTGAAAAGTCGATCCGCACCTGTATTGATGTACCGAGTTCTATCCCTTTTCTAACGTTATTGTTCCTACTGCCATTACTCCCCCGCGCCTCCCGCGTGATAACCCTGTTGCCTATACAGCGTTATCAAGCCAAACCTCGGCGAATACATCTCACCCATTGCCGCTTTCAAGAATGAAAATAATTTACTTATCAATTTGATAGGTGATTTTTTCAGCGTGAACTTTGTCTGTGGATCGTTAATTATCTCATCAGCTTATTGCTGATAAACAGAACTAAGTCGCGGCTGAACATCAGCTTTATACCTTTATCTCCCTATCAAATTTTTTGAACTACACCTTTTAGCGTATCGCTCCTATTAAGTCGTGAGGACTTAAATAACGAGATCATAGCGTTAGCCTGCACTTCGATGGCTAAAAGATGAGCTAAGGCATAACGTAAATGCACTTTGGAAATACACTCAACGGCGATTCACGCTTAAGTGTTACCTCGGTAGTTATGCTGACGAAATATCAAAGAGATTAATATGCAATTGAATAACTTACAGTTAATGCATACTTTGGGGATAAAATGCACATTCTAAAATTCATCTCAATCCGATTGTGGATGCTGGTTTTGCTCGTGGCGAGTCCGGCGTTATCGGCAGCATCAACCCCATGGTTAGTGAATGAACATCATTTGCCCGTCAAGGTTCGATTTATGCTGACTGGCGCAGTAGATCCAGTATCGAATACTTTGCCTGCGGTACTCGAGGTTCAACTTGAGGGCGATTGGAAAACCTATTGGCGTAGCCCTGGGGAAGGCGGTATTGCCCCGGCGATTAAATGGGATGAGTCCCGTAATCTACAACATGTTGATTGGGCATGGCCTGCACCTGAAGAGTTCTCATTATTAGGGCTACAAACCTTTGGCTATAAAGGTAATACGACCTTTCCATTACTCCTAACTGTTGATGATATTAGCGCGCCAACTCAGCTGCGCGGTAAGGTGACGTTATCGACTTGCACCACCATCTGTGTACTGACTGATTATCAAATTAATCTTGATTTCACCCCTAATGCACTGCAAGCAAATACTGATGCCATGTTGGCTTACAACAAGGCTATATCGCGGGTGCCCCAAAAGGTAGTGGCAGCAGAGGGCGCGCCGCCTGTGATGACATTAGGTTGGGATGCCGCTAAAAGTCAGCTTGAAGTCAGGCTGAATGATACCAACTGGCAGCAGCCCAGCATTATTATTGATGGCGAGCCCGATACTACATTTAAACGAGTGAGCTTAACTAAGAGCGAAACGGCCCTAGAGGGCCAGCAATTAGTCGCTATTTTTAATGGCACGAGTTGGCTAGGTGAGCCAGAAGTATTAGGTAAACCACTCAATGTTACGGTTATTGATGGTGAACGAGCACTCGAATATAGCGCCAAGGTTGAACCTAAGGTGATTACGCAGGAAAACACCTCGATATTCAGCATCATATTGTTGGCGCTTATCGGTGGCTTGATTTTAAATGTAATGCCCTGTGTATTACCGGTACTCGGGATGAAGTTGAGCTCAGTAGTCGCAGCGCCTCATTTACAGCGCAATCAAATCCGCCAACAGTTTATCGCCTCAGCGCTGGGTATTTTAGTCTCATTTTGGCTACTGGCTGGCTTCATCTTAATACTCAAACTCACTGGACAAGCGATTGGCTGGGGCGTGCAGTTCCAAAATCCGTGGTTTATCGGCTTTATGGCGCTTGTGACTACAGTGTTTGCTTTCAATATGTTAGGTGTGTTTGAGATTAACTTACCTTCTAACGTACAAACCAAGCTGGCGACAACCGGCGGCAATAGCAACCGGGGCCACTTTTTACAGGGCATGTTTGCGACTTTGTTGGCAACGCCGTGCAGTGCACCTTTTTTAGGCACCGCAGTGGCATTCGCTTTGGGCGCTGATGTACTGAGTCTGTTGGTTATCTTTACTGCTTTAGCTGTGGGGATGTCGCTGCCTTGGTTAATGGTGGCGGCATTTCCACAAGTGGCGGGTTATTTCCCTAAACCCGGCCGCTGGATGAACATAGTAAAAGTATTTTTCTCCGCCATGTTGTTACTCACCAGTTTGTGGTTAATCAGCCTATTAGCGAGTTTTGTTAATGTGATTTATCTGTGGCCACTCGGTGCTGCCATTGCGCTGATTTTTATGTTCTTTATGGCTAAAAAATACGGCGCTATTGCCATTGTCAGCAGTTTGGGTGTGGGTATTTTATTATCGGCTGTCATCGCGTTTAGCACCTCAAATCAATGGGCAAAACCCTTACCAACAGACCTTACTTGGACGCCACTGGATCAAGCGTTAATTGACCAACAGGTTGCCCAAGGAAAGACTGTATTTGTTGATGTAACTGCAGATTGGTGTATTACCTGTAAGGCCAATAAAGTGGGCGTGATCTTACAAGAACCCGTCTACAGCTTGTTGCAACAGGCACATGTATTACCCATGAAAGGCGATTGGACCACAGCATCGCAGCCTATTACTGATTACCTCCAAAGTCACAATCGTTTCGGCGTGCCCTTTAATATCATCTATGGCCCTAATGCGCCGCAAGGTATTGCATTACCTGAAATTCTATCTAGCCAACGGGTAATTGATGCGCTTAAACAAGCCTCATCTATGCCTAAAGAGGCGACAACTGAACACTAACGCTATTAACACTCGATCTTTTGGTTAATTAACTGAGAGATAGTTAACGACTGGAACGACGCGAGCTCTGGTCCATGACATTGGAAAACCTATCACGAAATCAACGATTCACGTCAAAAATGTAGTTCAAACTGATAAATTAACGCACGAAAATGGAGTCACAAACATGTCGAAATTAAGCACAATTCTTAAGCACCGTAAGCTGCAAATGTTTGCGGTATCGGGTGTAGCAATGGCGATGTTCGTCGTGTCATTACCCTCAATCAGCACTTTTGCCCATGCAGATGCTAGCAGCCTAACCGCTGCACAGCAGCAAGAAGTACGCGCCATGATTAAGGATGCTTTGATCAATGATCCTGAGTTATTGAAAGAAGCCATTATTGCGTTGCAATCACGAGAGCAACAGGGCGCTGATGCCGCGATGCAGACGAGCTTAGTGATGAATCATGAGGCCATGTATGAAACGAAAAGCGATCCATGGAAAGGTGCGGCAACCCCCGAGGTCACTATGGTGTATTTCACCGATTTTAATTGCCCTTATTGTAAAAAAATCGAACCCGCATTGAACCAATTGATTGAAGAATTCCCGCAGTTAAAAGTTATTATCAAAATGGTGCCACTGCAGGGTGAGGCGTCAAAGCTAGCTGTCGACTTTGCTCAAACCGTATGGTTAAACGAACCTGAAAAGTATCTCAAAGTGAAGGACATGTTGATGTCGAGCCCGCGTGGACTGGATGCTGCCGCTATTACCAAAGTCGCTAAACTGACAAAAACGGAGCGTTGGGCTGGTAATACAGACCCACGAGTTGCTCAAATGGTAGATGATAATGTTAACTTAATGAATGAGTTAGGCATAGGCGGCACGCCAAGTATGATAATTGCCGATACGGTTATTCCTGGCTTAGTTCCCTATGAGGTTCTAAAAGAGCAACTAGAAGCCGCGATAGCAGCGCAAGATAAGACTCAGAAGAGTAGTTAAGATGAAGCCAAAGCAAACCGAACAGACGAGCGCCGCACAGGTTTCGATCTCATTGCCTAAGCGCATATGGGATTTTGCCAAACAGTTGCTGTTGTGGCTGATCATTGCCCTTGTGGTGACGAGTGTGATGGACCTTTGGCGTGGTAAAGACATCCCGCGGGATAATTTACCCCCACTACGAGGTATAACCTTAGCGGGCGCCGAAGTCGATATTACCACTCTTAGCCAAGACCAAGCGGTACTGGTGTATTTTTGGGGGACATGGTGCCCAGTGTGTAATTTTGTCAGTCCGGCGGTTAATCAACTGTCTGAACATTATCCCGTGGTAACAGTAGCGATGGGATCGGGTGAAGACGAAAAGCTAAAGAAATACCTTCAGCATCAAGGCTATGATTTTGAAACGATTAACGATAGCGATAATACTATTGCTCGTGATTGGTCATTACAGGCGACGCCAACGATAATGGTCTTTAAAGCGGGAGAACTCCAATACTACACTACAGGCTTTACTAGCTTGCCAGGCATGTGGTGGCGAATGTTGTTTGCCTAAAATGCACTTTTTATCGGTGCTAAATTAATCAATAAAAAAGCGCTAACCTAAGTTAGCGCTTTTTTTAGCAGAATAAACTGAGCTTTACTGAGTTAACGTCAATAATGGTGTTTGGCTGACCACTTGAAAATCTAGCGCCATAGTCACACTGAGCGCTGTAATAGTGATGATTGAAAAACCAAACACTTGGCGAGCCCAGCGGTGCATATCAATACCGTGACGATAACCTTTTAATGCCATAGCAAGCCACCACAGGCTAGTCGCGCAGGTGACCGCCATAAAGGCGATACCAGTGTAACCAGCCAGTGGTAGCAGTGCGCTGACCAAAGCGAACACCGCAATATAAAGTACGATATGCAGTTTTGCCTTAGTCATGCCTTCGGCAACCGGTAATACCGGAATATTTGCAGCGGCATAGTCATTAAAGCGGAAAATCGCGATGGCATAAGAGTGTGGCATTTGCCATAAACTGAACATTAGCAGCAAAATAACTGCGCCCATGTCCATTTGCCCTGTCACGCTGCAATAGCCGACTACGGGCGGTACAGCACCCGAAAAGCTACCAACCAAAGTGCCATATACTGAGTTACGTTTCATGTAGAGGCTATAAACGCACACATAAACAAGGTAACCAATAACGGCAAATAGCAGGGCCAATGCATTGGTAAATATCGCTAAAATACCAAAGCCAATAACGCCTAATATCACACCGAAAATAAACACATTCACTAGTGCAATTTCACCCGTGACGGTCACGCGTTTACAGGTGCGTTGCATTTTGGCGTCGATATCGCGATCAATACAGTTGTTGATAGCGCAGCCAGATGCCACGACCAAAGACAATCCCACTAAGCTTGCTAGCATCAAGACTAGATTTACATCGCCTTTGGCGGCCAATAAAAAACCGCCAGCAACGGAAATCAAATTCCCGAAAATGATGCCAGGTTTAGTAACCTGTACATACCCTTTGAAGCGTGCTTTCCATTGCGGTGACATAAATCTGTCTTGTATATTCATCTGCGGCCTCTCATTACATCATCAAAGTGTTAGCTTCGAGGATGATCCACACCGACAAGCCTACTACCATGACAATAATCAAGGCGGTAAACAGGAAGGAGAAGGTATTAATTTTTCCTTCCTTGGAGAAGTCTAAGTGCAAGAAGTACTTAAGATGTACCACTATCTGCACTATTGCCATCACGAGCACTAAGCTCAGTGTGGTCGATTTCTCGAAGTGGTGGGTCATTACCGCCCAAAATGGAATAGCGGTTAATATCACCGACAGTACAAAACCCATTAAATAAGATTTAATGCTTGCGGCCAGATCGTCTGTCTTATGGCTATCAAGATGTGCGCTCATTACAGTGCTCCCAATAAATACACGACAGTGAATACACAAATCCACACGATATCGAGGAAATGCCAGAACAAACTTAGGCAACTCAAGCGGGTGATGCTGCGAGGACCTAAACCGGTTTTCGCCACTTCAACCATCATGATGACCATCCAAATTAAACCCGCAGTTACATGCAAACCGTGCATGCCGACAAGGGCGAAAAAGGATGATAGGAAAGCACTGCGCTGTGGGCCATTACCGTGTTCAATCAGGTGATGGAATTCATACACTTCCATTCCGATAAACACACAACCAAGTGCAAAGGTGATAACTAACCAAGCTAGTGTCGCGGCTTTGTTATGGCGTTTAGCAAAAATCAGCGCTAGGCCGTAGGTAATACTACTGACTAACAGAGCGGCAGTTTCGATCAACACAAAATCGAGTTCGAAAATGTCTTTACCTGAAACGCCACCATCGGTGTTCATGTAGAGCACCGCATAGGTTGCGAAAACCGAGGCAAACAAAATGCAGTCGGTCATTAAGTAAAGCCAGAAACCAAATAGAGTGTTGCCACTGGTATCGTGGTGTTCATGGTGCTCGTCACTGTGAGCAACATTTAAATCTGCTGGGATTGTAATACTCATATCAGCCCCTTACTACATGGTTTAAGTGAGCATCTTCAATGCGAGCCACTTCATCGGGTTGAACGTAATAGTCGACGTCATTGTTATAAGCACGGAAGAGGAACACGATGAACGCGCCTACTAAGCCCACAATGGCTAACCACAAGATGTGCCAAATCGCAGCAAAGCCCACAGCCGTAATGCCCAGAGCCATTAAGATACCGCTTGGGGTATTTTTAGGCATATGGATAGCTTGGTAATGCTTTGGACGTTGATACGCGGTGCCTTTTTCTTTGGCATCGGTAAAGGCATCAATATCAGCAACCTGTGGCAGCGTAGCGAAATTATAAAATTGTGGTGGTGATGCGGTTGACCATTCTAGGGTGTGGCCATTCCATGGATCGCCCGTAGTATCACGGTTTTGGTCACGATCACGAATACTCACATACAGTTGTACGAACTGTAGAATAATACCCACTAAAATAATGGCAGCGCCCACAGCGGCTAAGTAAATCCAAATGTTCCATGCTGGGTTATCAATGTGGTTGATACGGCGTGTCATACCCATAAAGCCCAGTACGTACAACGGCATAAATGCCACATAGAAACCAATTTGCCAGCACCAGAATGACGCTTTACCTAAACGTTCATTTAAGTGGAAACCTGTCGCTTTAGGGAACCAGAAGGCAAAACCGGCTAAGTAACCAAACACTGCACCACCAATAATCGTGTTATGGAAATGCGCGATTAAGAACAAGCTGTTGTGCAAGACATAATCGGCACCCGGTAAGGCCAATAGCACCCCAGTCATCCCGCCTATGGTAAAGGTCACCATAAAACCTAACGTCCACAATACGGGTACCGTGATACGCAAACGGCCACGGTAGATAGTGAACAACCAGTTAAATAGTTTTACCCCTGTCGGCACAGCAATAACCATAGTCATCACCCCGAAAAAGGCGTTAACGTTGGCGCTTGAGCCCATGGTAAAGAAGTGGTGTAGCCAAACAATAAAACCAAGTACAGAAATAACCCCACTTGCCCACACCATTGAGGTGTAACCAAAGAGTCGTTTTGACGTAAAGGTTGAAATGACTTCTGAAAATATACCAAATGCAGGCAGAACCAAAATGTAAACTTCAGGATGTCCCCACGCCCAAAATAGGTTGATATACATCATGGCGTTACCGCCACCTTCATTGGTGAAAAAGTGGAAATCCATGTAACGGTCAAGAGTCAGTAAGCCAAGTACCGCGGTCAAAATAGGGAACGAAGCAACAATGAGTATGTTTGCCCAAGTACAAGTCCAAGTGAAAATTGGCATTTGCATTAGCTTCATACCTGGAGCGCGCATTTTGAGTACCGTGGCGATAAAGTTCACCCCAGTTAAGGTCGTCCCTATACCCGATATTTGCAGTGCCCAAATATAATAATCGACCCCAACTCCCGGACTATAAGCCAGCTCTGAGAGTGGTGGATAAGCAACCCAACCAGTTTTAGCGAATTCGCCTAATCCTAATGAAATATTGATCAGCACAGCACCCGAAGCGGTAAGCCAGAAACTGAGATTATTCAAGAAAGGGAAGGCAACGTCGCGGGCACCAATTTGTAGCGGTACCACTAAGTTCATTAGACCGATCATAAATGGCATAGCCATAAAGATAATCATAATCACGCCGTGGGCAGTGAAGATTTGGTCGTAATGTTCAGGCGGCAGATAACCAGCTGCGCCGTTGGTTGCGAGTGCTTGCTGGGTACGCATCATAATGGCATCTGAGAAGCCACGGATAAGCATCACCATCGCAAGTATGATGTACATGATACCAAGGCGTTTATGGTCAACTGAAGTTAACCAGTCGTTCCAAAGTACGCTCCATTTCTTATATTTAGTGATCAAGGCTGCGATGAACAGGCCTGCGATCGCGACGACCGCGAGGGTCACCATGATGATTGGCTCGTGATACGGGATCGCATCTAAGCTTAATTTACCTAAAAATGACATGATTACTCCGCCTCCACTTTTTGGGTGGATGAGTGCTCTAATGATAAAGGTTCAGTAGATGAATCCTTTGTTAATGACGGTGCAGAATGTGTTGAGCTATCCATGTCGGCCATGTTCTGTGTATTTTCCATCGCGTGCTCGCCAGCCATATGCGCCATATCGTGCTCAGTGCCCGTATGTTCCATACCTGCGTGCATGTCCATTTTTTTGTGACCTTTCATGTCTTGATGTGAGTCCATGTGCATGTATTGCATCACGATTTGATCAAACATCCCTTTGCTCACTGAACCAAAGTATTCCACCGGGTTGTATTCGCTTGGTTTAGCCAGAGCTGCATAAGATACTGAGTCTAATGTGTGCTTCTGTTGTTTTAATTTCGCAATCCACGCATCGAAGTCGGCAGGTGTTTGAGTGGCAATCGCTTTAAATTTCATGCCTGCAAAACCTGCACCGCTGTAGTTCGCTGAAATACCATCGAAGGTACCTGGCTCGTTGGCGATCAAATGCAATTTAGTGGTCATGCCCGCCATAGAGTAAATCTGGCTGCCTAGCTGTGGGATGAAGAAGGAGTTCATTGCAGTGTCTGAGGTGATCTTAAAGTTCACCGGAACATTAGCTGGGAATGCTAGTTCGTTAACGGATGCAACACCTTGTTCTGGATAGATGAATAACCATTTCCAGTCCATTGAAACGACTTCAACCGTAATAGGTTTAGCCTCGTGGACGAGTGGTTTATAGGGGTCAAGATCATGGGTTGAACGCCAAGTGATCACGCCGAGTATAATCACAATCACAATAGGTACTATCCACACCACGGTTTCAATTGCCGTTGAATGTGCCCATTTAGGCGCATAAATCTCTTGGTCGCGACTGTCGCGGTATTTCCATGCGAAGTACAAGGTCATGAAAATAACAGGAATAACCACAATTAACATGAGTAGGGTGGCGACGACGATCAGGTGCTTTTCATCGATACCGATTTGACCCTTAGGGTCCAATACTCCGCCGTCACAACCCGCAAGCATGAGCACTAATGCTGCGGATGCTGCTTTACTTAATTTTCGAATTAACAAAGGACGATTCCTCTAACCCTAAGGTTTACAACTCTGCCAAAAAAGCACTGGCAGTTGCATTCAGTGGTGTTATCTACAAGAAGATCCGAAAAAACCAGAGGCAAAATACAGTAATGTTTTGCCGCCTCGAGCAATACGAGGGTCTACTTTTAGCACTAAATGCTTAATTTTATTTTATAAACAAAGGATTAAAATGGTGGGGCGCGACAACCGTGGGCTGTTTGTTCGAGGTATTTTAGCCTTGGAGGAGCTAAAAAAAGTGAAGCGTTAGTTAGATCTATATTATTGATAGATTTGCAGTTGCTATCGATCAAATACCATAACTGCTGAATAATAAGCGGATTAAGTAATAATAAGCTGAGCAGGCTAGCACCAACAAAATCGGTCAAAAAGCCGTCGTTTAGACAAATTAGTCCACTGACATCGATGCTGCTACCCATCAACATGCATAAAACCTCAGCGACAGGCAGCACAAACAATAACCCGAATAATAGGGTTAAGTTTGTCACGCTAAAATGAGAGAACCTAATTATCAGGCTCAATCTTTCAGCAATGAATTGGCTTATAGCTAATTTCAATGAGTGGGTCCGGCTGAACAGGAAAGGGGGAGTTAGTTGGCTGAGCAAAAAATATTCAGCATGCAACTTTTTTGTGCGACAGAGGATACCAATAAGCGGCTATTGAATGAAAGCGGTTCTCTTGTCTAAACTGGCTTAAACATTAAAAAAACCCTAATAAAAACATAGTTAATCATATAAAATAACTAATTTAACCATTATTTAACTGACCTATGTCTCATAAACTAAAGATGTGTGATGATGGTGGTACATCTATTTTGGCTAAAGTTGACTTGCTGCGCGCCTTGCTTGTTAGGTGATCACGCTGCTTTAAGTGTCAGTTGAATAGTCATAACGTTGCGAGTCGATCTCGAATATCGATCCTCGAGTATCAATCATAGTGTTACTTGGGCTTTGTCTGCCAATAGTGAGTGTGTTTAACGTAAGCATGTGCGGTGAAAAAACATACAGAGGCATGCCATGAGATTTAAATCACTTTGCTTATGTACATTAGGCTATGTGACTATATTACTTTGTGATCATTTCAACGTTAATATGAGGTTGAGATTAAACCTGTCAGTAGTGCATGATGCTCTACTCTATTAAATATCACTAATGTGAAGGGACCAACTATAAAGTCATTTATCCCATACATTACGGTAAATTTTTTCATTGCCGTCGCTTATTTAGTGGTTGGGAAGCTAGGCTTGATGATTGCTTTGCCGCCTGGATATTCGGCTGCCATTTGGCCTGCTGCAGGCATTGGCATTGCTGCTTGCCTCCTTTGGAAACCCTATGCACCTTGGATTGGCATATTCATAGGGTCAATGTTGATTAATTCTCATCTGGGTGGATATCTACATTGGAGCTGGTTGGCATTATCTATCTCAATGGGCTCGTGTATACAGGCAGTGCTCTCTGCCCATGTTCTTAGGCGCATAGATCCTTTATTCACTTTAGATAATCCTCGTGTTGTCCTTAAATCTAGCTTGAGCGTAGCGTTAACGTGTTCAATAGCGGCGATTATTGGTAACAGTTCATTGCTTTTCAGTGGTGCGATTGAGCGCTCAGATATGTGGGGCAATTTAGTTTACTGGTGGACGGGAGACCTGTTGGGTGCAGTGATTTTTATTCCGTTAACCATGCTGCTGTTTGATAAACGGGCTATTTGGCGCTCACGCCGCCTGCAAACTGGAATGTCTTTATTGGTCGGTTTTTTATTGTGCGTCGGAGTTTATTACTATGCACAGCTGAATCAGCGTCACGAGTTACAGGATAAGTTTCAGATCCAATCTAATGCGGTTATTAATAATGTTCAAAGCTTACAAACCGCGAGCCTTCAGCAAGTTATTGCATTAGCTAGTTTATTTGATAATAGCGAGCAAGTGTCTTTAAATGAGTTTACCCAGTTTGGTAAACGCAACATGGCGCCAAAGGATGAATTTAGAGTCTGGTCTTGGCTACCGTTAGTTACTGCGTCCGAGCAGAAAAATTTTGAGGCATTAACGAGTGCGGCCATTGGCAGAGCTTACAAAGTGAGCCGTCCAGAAGGTTGGCAAGCTAATAGCGATGGATGGTTAGTGCCAACCATGTATGTTCAGCCTCTGGCGGGTAATGAGGCCGCATTAGGAGTCGACCTGAATAGTGAGCCAATACGCGCCGCCGCTATTGCTAAAGCGCGCTTAACCTTAGCTCCAGTGATGACGGCCAAAGTTCAATTAATGCAAGAACCCGACGGTCCAGGTGGTGCGTTAATCCTTGTGCCTACATTGGATAAATTAGGCGAGGTTTCGGGTTTTTGCTCTGCTGTCATCGACTTTAAAAAAGTCATTAACGATGTCGAAATAATAAAGGAAATTGAGTGGAAACTGACCGATGTGAGTGACGGTGGTGCGTTGCTTTATCGTAGCACTCCAATGCTTTTCCCTGAGTTTACTGGGTCGCTGTTCAGTGATAGAACTGGGCAATATTTTCAAGCCGACCTCATGCTCGCTGATCGCCATTGGCATATCGTGATTTATCAATCTTATGCAGCATTGATGGGTGATGATTTTAGCTTACCGATACTGGTGTTATTACTCGCTTTTATTGCCTGTGCTGTGGTGGGCGGTATGACACTGGTTTCTTCTGGTGAACGTCAGCGTATTGCAGATACCGTGACCGAAAAAACGATGGCATTATCCAAAGAGATTGCCCGCAGTCAGGCATTTCAAAGCACACTGGTTGAAAGTGAACAAAGGTATCGTAGCCTGTTTGATAAGGCTCCCGTTGGGCATGCTCTCAAGCGTGTTGACGATGGTCAATTTGTGGCAATAAACCAAGCTTTTAGTGATATCACTGGCTACACCCTTGCTGAGTTAAATCAGCTCGAGCCTTGGGAGTTGACGCCGCTGCGCTATCAATTAAGTGAAAACGAGCAACTAACACGCTTAAAGCAGACTGATCGTTATGGCCCTTACCAGAAACACTATCGCCACAAAAATGGTCAACTGATTGCCGTACGTTTGAATGGCACTTTAGTGACTGCGGCAAATGGTGAGCAACAAATTCTCTTTATTGTGGAGGATATTACCGAGCAAGAGCACACCGCCGCACGATTACATCTGCTGGCACAGGTATTTCAGCAAAGCGGTGAAGGCATTAGCATCACAGATGCCAACGATATTATCGTCGACGTAAACACATCTTTTACTCAAATTACCGGTTACACACGTGAGGAAATTATCGGTAAAAATTGTCGTGATTTAGAGGCACAACGCACTGACAAAACGATTGATGCCCAAGTACGTGTCGCCCTTGAACAAACGGGTTTTTGGCAGGGCGAGGTGTGGGATAGGCATAAACAAGGTTATGATTTTCCTAAATGGTTAATGATATCAGTGGTGCGGGATGAATCGGGTGCAGTCAGCCACTATATTGGCTGCTTTACCGATATCAGTGCGCGAAAAATCACTGAGGAACAGATCCATTTTCTAGCTCATCATGATTCGTTAACCCTGTTGCCTAATCGACTCAGTTTGCAGCTGCGCCTCGAAGAAGTGTTTCGAGAAGCATTAATATCGCAGAGCCAAATAGCGGTGATGTTTATCGACATGGATCATTTTAAGAATATTAATGACACCTTAGGTCACCATATGGGCGATCAGTTGTTATTAGAGGTTGCTCGACGTTTAAAAAGTACCGTAGGTGAGCACGATATTGTGGCGCGTTTTGGTGGTGATGAGTTTGTGGTGGTGTTGTCTGACACACATCATGATGAAGTCGCTAATTTAGCTGAAGCGTTACGTTGTGGTTTGAGCCAAACCTATATTATTGATAATCAGGCACTACATTCATCACCGAGTATTGGGATAAGCTCGTTTCCCGCCGATGGTGATAGTGTTGAAGCCTTAATGAAAAATGCCGATATGGCCATGTACCGTGCTAAAGCAGCTGGCCGCAACAACTATCAATTTTTTACAGCAGCAATGAATACCTCTGTCACTGAGCGTCAACATATTGAAACCGGGTTGAGGCAAGCATTAGCGAATAATGAATTGCTACTGCATTATCAGCCGCAAATGGATATTCATAGCAGCCAAGTAGTGAGTGTTGAAGCGCTGATACGTTGGCAGCATCCAGAGCTTGGTTTAGTCGCTCCAGACCGTTTTATCCCCATCGCCGAAGAAATTGATATGATTATTCCTATTGGACAATGGGTGTTAGAAACGGCTATGGCGCAGCTTGCGGATTGGCGTGCGGCAGGCGCCACTAAATTGCGAATGGCAGTCAATTTATCAGCACATCAATTACGAAAAGACACGATTGTCAGTGATATCACCAATGTATTGCTGAAACATAATCTGGGTAAAGGGGCGTTGGAGCTCGAAATTACTGAGAGTGTGGCAATGCAACATCCTGAGCAAAATGCGCGCTTATTAGCTGAACTACGTCAGTATGGTATTGAGCTTGCTATCGATGATTTTGGTACTGGTTATTCGTCATTATCCTATTTGAAGCTTTTACCCCTAGACAGGCTGAAACTTGATCGCTCTTTTGTGAAGGATATTGAGCACGATCCTAACGATGCGGCCATCAGTGCGGCCACGATTTCTATGTCCCATGAGCTTGGCTTGACGGTCGTCGCTGAAGGCGTTGAGAACGAGGTACAACTGGTATTATTGTCGGGTATGGGTTGTGATTTAGCACAAGGGTTTTATTTCTCTAAACCCTTAGTGGCAGAGGAGTGTTTCCGTTTTATTCAGCGCTATTTATAACGACTATTAATGTTTGCCACTATAAAGTAGCGCACCCATAGTGTTGATATTTAACCGCTCAACTAAATAAAAAACGCCATAGATGGCGTTCTTCGTTTGCTGCTAGTAATCGTAAAACCTATTCTCTGTGACGTCGCTCTTGGCTTTGAGCTGTTCGACCTTGATTATGATCTACCGAGCGAGTCGCTTGCATATTTTGGCGTGGCTCACTTTGTTTTACTCTCATTTCTTCACGTTGCTTTGGCGCCGACTGTTTTACCTGTTCAATGCGCTGTTGCTCATTACGTTGCTGTGGTTGACTGCGTTGTGGTTCTGCACGTCTTACCTCAGGACGCTGAGTTTCAACTCTGGGCGTCACAGTTCGTAAGTTCTCTTGTTTCTGTGGCTGCGCCCTTTGCGGAACAACATTACGTGGTTGCGATTCCCGAGTTTGATATTGCCTTTGCTGCGGCTCTTTTACAGGTATCGGCTTTGACTGTGTAGGTCTTGATTGGGCCTCATTACGATCCTTATGAGTGGGCGATTGCACCATAGGCGCAGAGCGGCGTTCCTTTAACTCTGCCTGCGTTTTTTGGTAACTCGGTGTACGTTTATCGTGCTCACGACCATCATAGTTATGCTGTTTATCTTTATAGTCACGGCTCTTGTCATGTTGATTTTGGCGTTCATTAGATTTTGAATATTGGCTGTTGTAGTGCTTGTTACTGCCATTAGAATGCGAATCACGACCACGATACTTGTTATCGTTGTAATAGCGTTGCTTGACTATGGGGTTGTGATAATTCACGCCACGGCGATGCTCTGGCTTATGCTGCCAAGGCTGCGCGCCATGGCTAACACTGTATCTTTCCCGTGGACGATAGCGGTGCGAATGACGATAGTCGAGTACGACCACTTTGTGGCTATGCCAGTGAAAAGAGCTAAAGAAGTAGTTGAAGGAGATGTGGATCCCCGGTGACCAGTAAAAATGGTTATGACGTGGGCGATAGGGATAACCCGCATAGCCGCTAAATTCCCAATATACCGGTGGATAGGCTGCGCCCCAGCGCCATGAGCCAAACACGACACGGGGATCATAGTAGGGCACGTAGACTATTTCGCGCTTAGCTGGTTCTATGATGATTTGATTATTGGCACGGGTGATGGCCATATTATCCATATTAGCTAAGCTGTTAGCCTTATCAGCCTGTTGCCTTAAGGATTGAATGCCGTCCATCACTTGGCCTTCATCTTCTAAGAAGGCTTCACCTAATCCTTGAGTCCAGTTGAGATCATCCGCCATCCGTTGTAGCAGCGTAGGGAAAGCCAATAGTGCTTTTACACTTGGGTCCCAGTCTTGAGTGTCGGCCTGCGACATGATCTGGTCGACTGATAAGTTAGGGCGCTGCGTTAACCAACGTTGTGCCTGCACGATTTCCAGTGGATAAGTCGAAGCGATTAAGATGTGGGTTAATAGGCTATCGGGATACAGGGCAATGGGTGCCAGCATTTGTTCAAGTTCAGCTTGGCTGGACGTTGCGCTCGAGCCTTGGCTCATTGATACACCGGCCGCCTGTGCGATAGTCGTCAAAGGCAAGGTGACTAACGCTGCCGTTAGCACTAGCCAATTCCATCGTGATGTTCTGTTCATTATTCGCTCCAATAACCCTATTCGAGGATGTTATAGGCATGATAGGCGTTTGAATATGAACATAAGCTGAAAGTGTCTTACGGTATAGGATTTATATTTAATGATAAATTGAATGAGATAGTGAGTTCATCATATTGAAATTAAATGATTAAACTGAGTAAACAAAGCTGATGCTAAATTTGGCACCACCTAGCGTTGTTGAACGGGAGACGGTAATTCTACCGTTATAGCTATCGACTAAATCACGCACTATAGCAAGCCCAATCCCATTACCTTGCAGATAAGAGTCTGCACGGATACCGCGTTCAAAGATTTGCGTTTGTAGCGCTTCACTGATCCCTGGGCCATCATCTTCGATGCAAATCAGTAGCTGATAGGCATCACCGGTTATCGTTAACTTGACGGTGGATTTTGCCGCTTTACAGGCGTTGTCGAGCAGGTTGCCCACAATCTCGGTTAAATCAGCCTCATCCCCCTTAAACACAGCTTGCGCTGCAACCTCGCTACTAAGGTTTATTTGTGGTTCTCGATAGATTTTAGTCAATGTACGCAACAGTTTAGCTGCGACTTCATTTGTGCTAATCCCTAAATGCCACGAAGCGGCAGCAGCAGTTTGGGCGCGTTTCAGCTGGTGGCCAATAATTCGGCTGATTAACGACACTTGCTCACTGGAAGCTGCACTTAAATCGGCTTGGCTCTTAATGACTGCTAACGGGGTTTTGAGGCTGTGGGCAAGATCGGCTAAGGCATTTCGATAGCGTGAACGCTGGGTTTGTTCGGTATTAAGTAAAATATTGAGTTGCCGTGCCACAGCTTGTAATTCAGTGGGATATTGGCTGCTGAGCTGCATCGATTTACCTTGCTCAACATGATGTAGTTCTTGAGTAAAGCGCGCCAGCGGTCGCAGTGTCCACCATAACCAACTGAGTTGAAACACTAACATAACTAACATCAAAATTAGCAGCCAAGTCCAAAGCTGTTGATTAAATTTATCAATTTGTTGCTGGAACGCGATCTCATCTTTAATGATGTGGATGGTTACTGGCACGTTTTGATTTTGGCTGGCAAAACTCACGCTAAAGCTATAAATCAAATGAGGTTTATCGGCGAGTATGATTTGCTCAAATGCGCTTTGACCTGTCACAGGAATGGTAAAATGGGGTGGTGGCGTAATGCCCATAAAAGATTGCGAGTGCCACACAATGGTTTGTTTGCCACTGGTATCTTCAGTGGTGGCAATGGCATAAAGCCCTGATTGAACGAGGTTAAAACGATTCTCTAGCACTAACTCTGGGATGGAAATTTGTTGATTGTCTACCTCTGTAACCGCGAGAATCGAATAAACATAGGCGCTAAGTTCATTTTGAGTTGCACTTTTAACTTGCTCGGTAAAAGCATCGTTTAAGGCAATGCCAATCAAGGGTAATAACACTAAGATGAACAATAGCGCGCTGGCGACTAAGCGCGCTTTAAGAGAATTTAAAACTTGCCACGCCATAGCGCGTTTACTCATCACCGCTTTGCTCAGGTGCTAAGATTTTTAGGCGATAACCTTGGCCGCGCAGGGTTTCAATCAGATTGTATTGATTATCGGGATCGAGTTTTTTGCGTAAACGGCGGATAAAAACCTCAATCACGTTGGAATCTAAGTCAAAGTCTTGATCGTAAATATGCTCAGTCAGTACCGTTTTAGATTTTACTTCGCCTTGATGCAGCATAAAAAATTCGAATAACTTGTATTCTGAACTGCTAAGACTCACCAATTCTTCGCCTTTGCGTATTTCTAAACTGCTGGTGTTAAGGCTAAAAGGGCCGTTGTAAATCAAAGGGCTGGATTTACCTGCGGAGCGACGAATTAATGCTTTTAAGCGGGCGATGAGTTCTTGGGGATGAAAAGGTTTGGTGAGGTAATCGTCGGCGCCGGCGTCAAGTCCTTCAACCTTATCTTGCCAACTGTCTCTGGCGGTTAAAATTAAAATTGGGAAACCACGCTTCTGCTCGCGCACCTGTCGGATCAGGGCTATACCATCAAGCTTAGGTAAACCTACATCGATAATGGCCGCATCATAGTTAACTTCGAGTGCTTGAAATAGACCTTCTTCGCCATCGCTGGCAATATCGACACTGTAATGAGCCTCGAGTAAATGCTGTTTTAAGTTAGTTTGTAATTCTAAATCGTCTTCCACTAATAACAAACGCATCGTTACTTCCTCGATACTCGGCCCGTTGCGGCGTCTACTGAGACTGAAAATACTTGGCCATCATTATTGAGAATTTTAATGCGATAACCTGCACCACTAGATTGTACGCTCAGTACTTTTCCTTGAAATTGGCGCTGCGCTATTGCCACCGCTTGATCCGGATTATTGACCACCAGACGGCGCTGCTCGTTCTTTGCCTCTTGATTGCGGGACTGATTGCGATCATCACGTCTATCATTGCCAGCCGTGCTGCCAAAAGAGGCAAATAAGCAAGCGATTAGGGCCAATGTCAAACCAAATTTCATATCGGGTATCCGCAATGTTTGGCGATCTTGAGTTAATGGGTGAAGTGGATAAGTTATCGAGTTGACTAAGAATACCTCATCACCTTAACAAACATATAGAGATCAGCCAATTGGTTAGCAACATTCCTTAAAAATAACTCAAATAGTTTGTTCAACTACCTTAGTTACAATTATTTTACCGTGGTAACTGCGATGAAACGGCAGTCACTCGCTCTATTTTTAAGCGTATCTAGTGTTGTCTAATGTAGATGAATTGGCGCTGAACGAATCAATTAAGTCATAAACTTGGATGTTCAGCTTATGTTCACCTTCATTGCACTTTAATAGCTCCAATTTGAACGGATTATCCATGGGGTATTCAAGATGAACAAACACAATAACCTAGGTATGGCAGCCATAATGAATACCTTCTTAGTGAAAGGCGTAGCCATTGGCACGCTATTAATGGTCTCTTCCGTGGTGAGTGCAGAGCCTCGACACTTAGAATCGTCGCAAAACTTAACACCATTTGCAGCTGCCAGTGTGGGTATTGCCAAAAATGCCGAACAAAGCAGTGAGCAAGCCGCCGAACAGGAGCAGCAAGCTCTCACTTTGTTACAGCACGCCGCCCCCGCTAAAAATATTACTGAAGCGGCGGCAACAGTGGTTAAATCCTTAGCGCCAGCTTTGTCGACAAAAGCACCCGCAGTAAAACGAGTAGAGCTGATGGGCACTGCGCCAATGACGCGTGAGCAAGTGACGGCTAAGCATGCGAGCCAAGGGATACCCAGTTCGAGCGCTGCCAGTGACAACGTCAATCGTGCACCTGTGTACCATAGTTTTTCAATTTATGATGCCAGCAGCCGTTTGTTCGAAGACTTTGACTATGATGGTTTTTATCAAACCTTTAGCGTGACTTTTGACGTTGATGTTAATGGCTATTATCTTAATGAAAGAGCGGACTTATTTGCTGAGCTTTATTTGAGTCGTAATGGTGGCCCTTGGGTGCATTACTACACCACAGAGGTGTTTACTATTTATGGTGACTCGCAACAGGATGATTATGAAGTACTGACCACGCTTTATACGGGTTATGCAACGGATTACTATGATGTGTTAATTGATGTATATGAAGTGGGTTACAGCGATGTAGTGGCGACGATTAGCGCCGATGAAATTGATAGTTTATATGCACTGCCACTCGAAAGCAGCGATAGAGATACAGATCGTGGGCCCGATGTGATCATCGTGGAAGAAAGCGGTGGTAGCTTATCGGTATTGGGTCTGTTATTCCTCAGTTTATGCGCGGGGCTACGCTTAAATCGAACTCGAGCATAATTACCCTTATTTCTCTCTGTGTTTATCTGCGTTAAATAGGGCTAGTATGGATAGGTTAATTTAACTAAAGGGAGAAAGACATGATTGCTCAAGGTCAAAAATTACCCGCTGTAACCCTAAACCAACTGACTAAAGATGGCATGGTAACTCACCAAGTTTCTGAATTATTCGCTGGTAAAAAAGTCGTATTGTTTGCAGTGCCAGGCGCTTTTACGCCGACGTGTTCTGAAGCGCATTTACCTGGATATGTCGTGCTTGCTGACGAGTTTAAAGCTAAAGGCGTGGATTTAATTGCCTGTGTGGCTGTGAATGATGCCTTCGTCATGAAAGCATGGGGCGAAGCACAAAATGCCTCTGAATTAATGATGCTCGCCGATGGCGATGCCAGTTTTACTAAAGCATTAGGCTTAGAAATGGATACAGCTGGTTTTGGCGGCATACGCTCACAACGTTATTCGATGATTATCGAAGATGGTGTAGTGACACTGCTGAATGTTGAAGCGCCAAATGCGTTTGAAGCCAGTAAAGCCGAAGTGGTTTTAGCTGCGCTGTAATGATTAGGGTCCGAACTTAATCGGACATCAATAAAAATGGGAGCCTAAGCTCCCATTTTTATTGATGTTTTAATGGGTTAAGCGGCCCGCGACTGTGGTGGTAAGTTACCAGCATCGGCAATACCTAAACTGGTCTCAATATCTTCGACGCTTTGCTGCACTTCTTGGGCGATGACTTCGCTCTGCTGTGAACTGGTTTGTGCCTGCTCTTTTAGGCTATCCATAGTGCGCACAAATTGATCGAGATAATCGACTTGCTCCTTGGCATTGAGCGAGCCTTGTTTAGCGGTATTGGCCATGTCACTCGCTTGATTTTGCACCGTTTGCGCCACTTGCCATAGGCTTTGAGCGCGCAGTTTTTGGCTGCTGGTGGCCTGTGCTATGCCATCGACACTCTCACTGAGGGCATGATTCGATTGGGTCAGTTGCTGCAGAATCTTCACGATTTCATTTAAAGACACTTGGGTGCGCTGACTTAAATTACGCACTTCATCGGCGACCACGGCAAAGCCGCGACCTTGCTCACCCGCCCGCGCAGCTTCAATGGCGGCATTGAGGGCGAGTAAGTTAGTTTGTTCGGCGATATTGTCAATTACATCAATGATTTTCGACACGTCCGTCACTGAGTTATTCAGGCTTTCGAGGGAAGTATGGCAAAGGCCAACAGCGGTTTGTGTTTGCTCGGTTGCGCTCAATACCGCTTCAGCTTGTGTTTGGCTCGACTGCATTTGGCGCATAGTTTCGACGGCGCTGTCTTCCACGAGTGCCGAAGTATGGCTCACCTCATTGGCGAGGCTGCGGATATGTTCGGTCTGTGTTTGCGTATCGGCCACAATCGTTTGGGTGTGCTCCGTGTGTTGTGATAGCTGAGTAATGCGCGCCACCAGTTGGCTTAATGATTGAGAAACCTTAGTGATTTGCTGGCGCTGTGCTTCGTCTTCTTGTTCAAATCTTTGTAGCAATTGGTTGAAGTGGCCGGCTATTTGGCCAGTTTCACAGCGACGATTAATGTCTAAACGCTCGCGGCTATTCGATTCGCTTAACTTCATAAAAGCTTGATTAAGCCGTTTCAGCGGTTTGACAACGCGATTTTGCTGCAGAATTAAATAACCAATGGCAAACAAGGCCATGATGGAAACCATAGTGTAGAGGATTAGTTGTAGCTCATATTTCAGCAGCTGGTTCTTTGCTGCTTGAGCCTCACCTAAGCCAATAAGCTGTTGTTCCACATTGCTAATCGCTTGAATGAGTTGATCTTGCATCTCTTGGTTGGCTTGCAGCAATTGGTGCGTATTGGCGACTTCTTTGTTGTATCGATTGGCGAGACTCAGCAGTTCACTACGATCACTTTCGCCGACCTCAATCTGTTCTGGTTCGCTGGCACCGAGGGCAAACTCATCGGCTTCTTGCTGCTCATATACACCGATTAACGGCAGTGCACTAAGGACGTCGTGCCACGTATTGAGCTCTTTGCTGGTGCTGTCTAAAATGCTCTTGAGTTGCTGATTTTTGCCGATTAGATAGCCATCGGTCAGCTGGGAAAGTTGGTAGACGATAGAAGGTAAATCGCGGCTCAATTGCAGATATTGTTCGGCGACCGCCGCATTTGTGGCTAAGCCTTTATCGACATAACTGCCCAAACGACGGTTATAGTCGAGCATTTCAGATTCGGCGTGGGCCAGCAATTGCCTAGGGTTGCCAGCGAGTTTACCTGCAGCGCGGTACTTGGTATCTAAATCTTGAATGAAGCTGCTTAGGCTAGCTTGCAAGTCATTATCAGTAGCGCCCATGGTGGCGAAATTAATCTCTGTAAGCTGGTTCTTAATGGCGCTGAGTTTAGTTTTAGCTTGCTCAAGTTGGCTAGCGTTGCCGCTGGCGAGATAGCCGTCGAGATCGCGGCGTACGCCAACGAGGAAGTCTTCTTGTATGCTTTGCAGTGTGAGTGTTTGCTGTTCTATATTTTGTCGCTGATCACTGCTCCATAGCACTACGGCCGCTAATAATCCCGCGAGCAATAACAACAGGGCAGAAGCAGAGAGCGACAGTGTTGAAATTTTCATTTTGCAATCTTCATAATTGTCAGAGCCAGTTAACTGTTCTGAGTTTATGAATTTAAGGTGACATAAATATGACAAGTACCCACTTGAATATCAGCGTTATTATTTGATTTGCAGATATGTGATCTCGCGTTACTCTAACGGTAGCCACACTTGCGCTTTTAACCCACCTTCAGCACGGTTTGATAGAGTAATTTGCCCTTGGTGTCTATCGATAATCCGTTTGATGATAGCGAGACCGAGGCCTGAGCCAACGCTACCACGGGCGCTATCCCCTTGAGTAAAAGGTTGAAAGAGTTTACTGACCTGTGACTCATCAATGCCGGGGCCGTTATCTTCGACGCAAAAGCCAATCTGTTTACCATCAAACTGCGAGCTTATACGTATCCAGCCTGAACCATAGCGAAAGGCATTTTCGACTAAGTTACTCAGTACCCGTTTAATGGCAATCGTTTGGAACAGTGCTTCAGGGCAATCAGTGAGAACAAGGTCAATTTCACCGGCACGATTGGCTTCTGCTTGAGCGATATCTTGGATCAGTTTATTGATTTGCCCTAACTCACGGCTGGTGTCTTGATCTTGGCGTATGTAGGCAATAAATTGGCTGATGATGGCGTCCATATCTTCAATATCGTTCACTATGCCATCTTTAAGATATTGATCTTCCTCAACCATCATCTCAGAGGCGAGACGAATACGGGTCAGTGGTGTACGCAAATCATGGGAAATCCCCGCCATTAATAGCGCTCTGTCTTGTTCAAGTTGTTTCATGCTGTGCGCCATCTGATTGAAAGCATTGGTTACTTCAACAATTTCACTCGAACCTTTCAGCGGCAAGGATTCTGGGAATTCACCACGGGAGACCGAGATAGCCGCTTTTTGTAGTCGTCTAAGTGGACGATTTTGCTGGCGTGCAAACCACCAACCGCCCGCTACGCTTAGCGCACCAATCACCAGTAAATAAAGAGTGAGCGGCGAAAGATCGGATACATTCTGGCCGATAAGTGGCACTTTTATCCAAATTGAAGGTGCTTGCGGTGGGCGGATCCAAATCTGTAGCACATTGCCGTGGGTAACGCGAACTTCGGCATCACCACCCAAATATTCCGACATCTGTGACGACCAAAAACCATAATAAGTGGCTTGATCAATGCCCGCTTCGCGCGCCTGCTGTTGATTATAAATTTTCATGCCATCGTCACGTACTTTGGCATTGAGGGCATCGACTATGGTTAAGTGCTCGCGGCCAATATCGATACCGTCGACAAACAGCAGTTTGACTTGACGAGCGATAAGCTGATTGATTTGCTGGTAGCTAGGCTTGAGCACATAAACAGCCACCGTGATGTAAGACACCAACTGATTGATCAATAGTAAACAACCAATCAACATCACGGTTTGACTAAAAGCGCTGCGAGGTAAAAACCGCCACCAAAACTTAGCTTTCATGGCGGGCTTAATCACGACAAATTAAAGATAAAATACGGCTCATCGACGGGCAGCGCCATCGGGCACAAACACATAACCCAATCCCCAAACCGTTTGGATATAGCGCGGATTTGCGGGGTCCTTTTCTATTAAGCGACGCAGACGTGACACTTGTACGTCGATGGAACGCTCTAATGCTGAATAATCACGGCCGCGGGCAAGGTTCATCAGTTTATCCCGTGATAACGGTTCGCGCGGATGAGTAACGAGCACTTTTAGTACAGCAAATTCGCCGCTGGTGAGTGCGATAGATTCATCACCGTGATACATCTCGCGGGTAGCTAAATCTAAGGAAAACTCACCAAAGTTGATTTGTGCCTCTTGCTGCGCGGGGGCACCGGGCACATCTTGGGTTTGGCGACGCATCACCGCTTTAATTCGCGCGAGTAATTCCCGTGGGTTAAACGGTTTTGGTAAATAATCATCGGCGCCGAGTTCTAGACCAATAATTCGGTCAACTTCATCGCCTTTGGCTGTCAGCATCACGATAGGGATCCGGTTTTCTTGCTGGCGCAGACGACGGCAAATAGACAAGCCATCTTCACCGGGTAACATCAGGTCGAGTACCAGTAGATGGAAGTTTTCACGTTCTAATAAACGATCCATCTGCTCGGCATTAGCTGCGCTGCGCACCTGATAACCTTGCTCCATCAGGTAACGCTCGAGTAATGCTCGTAGGCGCATATCGTCATCGACAACGAGAATTTTCGAGGTTTCTTGTCCCATGGAATGTCCCTTAATTGCGCAGTTTGGTGTTTATTCTACTGCTGAGAAGTAGTTAAGATTAACCAACTGACTGAAATTGAAAATGAATCGGCTTAATATAGCCGCATTCCACACAGGCGACTAGCTTACTCAACAGCATGAATACAATAAATACTGATATTTATTGGCTAATATTAATGCTAAGCAAATGAAATTGCGTGGAAATACTCGTGATTTCTCACGCTAGAGGTGAAATTGTAACTAAATTGAAATTAGAGATTTTTGGTACATTTATACCGTGTTGCCATAACCTTAGTGGCAAAAGGGGTTGTATTAGTCCAGAATCATAACCCTATGATTCTATATTGTAAGGTGTTTATGCGCGTGTCGATGAGCTATAAAAATGCCTCAAAGTTGGGCTTATTTATCCTGTTAATTGGGGTAACGCTCAGTGCCGTAGCGGCATGGTGGGTACAGAGAACGAATACCCAAACAATCGCACAAGCCTTACAGGAAAACACCGAACAGATCGGTGAGAATGTCATCAACCGTATGACCTTATATCAATACGGTTTACGCGGTGTACTCGGTACGATTGTCGCAGCGGGTGAGCACAATATCAGTCGTGCAGGTTTTGGTCGTTATAGTTTGATACGGGATGTAGAACAAGAGTTTCCAGGCGCCCGTGGATTTGGTTTTATTCGCCGAGTCGCCCGTGCCGATGAGGTTAATTTTTTAACCCGAGTTCGACAACATAGCTGGCCTGATTTTATGATTCAGCAACTAGCGCCTAATGACGGTGAGCGATATGTTATTGAATATATTGAACCAATCGCGCGCAATCAAGCTGCAGTTGGCTTAGATGTTGCCTCTGAGCCGTACCGTAAGCAGGCTGCTGATGCGGCACTATTATCAGGAGAAGCGCGTTTATCTGCCCCGATTACGTTAGTGCAGGCTGAGGGAAAGACCTCACAGTCCTTCTTAATCTTACTGCCAATTTATCGAACCATTTCAGTACCTAAAACAGAAGCAGAAAGACTCTCGGCGGGTTATGGCTGGAGTTTTGCGCCATTGGTGACCAACGAAGTATTAACGGGGCTGGCATTAGATCACAAGATGACCAAGCTGTTACTGAGCGACGTCACGCAAGCTTCAGACCCTATCCCTTTTTTTGAAACTCAGCATGATGCATCACCACTGTCGTCCTACCGCCATAAAATGATCAAAGAGGTTTTTGGTCGCCAGTGGCAGATAGAAGCAATTGCATATCCTGCTTTTATTAAGGCGCTCCATCTCAATAAACCTAGCTTAGTATTTATCGGTGGTAGTGTATTTAGCTTGCTCTTAGGCGGATTAATTGCGATGTGGTCGCTGAATTTGCAGCGCAAGCAACAAGTGATCGCAGAGCAAGCAAAGCGCGCTAGCATGTTAGATCATT
This sequence comes from Shewanella morhuae, assembly GCF_003028295.1. Lineage (NCBI taxonomy): Bacteria > Pseudomonadati > Pseudomonadota > Gammaproteobacteria > Alteromonadales > Shewanellaceae > Shewanella > Shewanella morhuae. The sequence goes on from NZ_PYSG01000003.1 coordinate 564,241, forward strand.
CGCTCGATGCGATTATTAGTTATGACACAGACGGTAGCATTACCAGTTGGAACCGAGGTGCAGAACAGTTATTTGGTTATACCGAAGAGCAGGTCTTAAACCAATTGAGTTGGGATTTAATTATCCCCCCCAATAGAGTGTTAGAAGAGCAGTTATTATTTGCGGAAGTGATGTCGGGAAAAATTGTATTAAATCGGATATCTAGCCATCAAAAACAAAATAGCAGCCATTTATCGACATCAACTACGGCACTACCTATTTACGATGCGTATGGCGCCATTGTGGGTTTGAGCCAAACTATCCGCGATATTAGCCAGCAGCAAGAGGCTGAGCAGCAAATATTAAACCTCAATGCGAGCCTTGAACAACAGGTGATTACGCGTACACAAGCGTTGCAGCAAGCATTGTTAGAGCACCAAACCTTACTGAATACGATTAATCAACAGCTGCTTTATTCTGTGACCGATGCAGACGGAATTATTCTAGAAGTGAATGATCATTTTTGCTTCGTCAGTGGTTATTCCCGTGAGCAACTGGTTGGCAGTACCCATGCAATAATGAAGTCGAATGAGCACGATACTGCATTTTGGCAAGCGATGTGGGCGCAAATAACCTCTGGCGAGTCTTGGCATGGTGAGATCTGCAACCGCGATCAAAACCAGCAACTAAAATGGTTCGACACCGTTATTGGCCCTGTTATTGATGAGCAAGGTAAAATTGAGCGTTTTGTCGCGTTAAGAATTGATATCACTGGTCGTAAGCTAATACAGATTGAAAAAAATAACTTAGGGTCATTACTCACAAATGTGCTCGATGCGGCCTCTGAAATGTCGATTATTGCGACTGATACCAAGGGTGTGGTGACCATTTTTAACCGCGGTGCCGAGCGTTTGCTGGGCTACTCAGCTACAGAGGTCGTAGGTAAATCACGGCCGACGCCTTTACACCTAAAAGAAGAGTTACTCACTCAAGCTGCAGAGATCTCCCGTGAGTATGGCCAAGATATTCAAGGTTTTGATGCCCTCATTTATAAAGCGAAAATTCAAGGCTCCGAAACACGTCAGTGGACTTATGTGCGTAAAGATGGCAGCCAATTTCAAGTATCCCTCTCGGTTACCGCAATGCACGATAGCGAAGGTAAAATTATTGGCTATTTAGGCATGGCAGTCGATATTTCGCAGGTATTACAACAACAAGAAGCACTCATTACTCTCAGTAACCATTTAAGCAAGGCTGCTGAAGTCGCTAAACTGGGTATCTGGGCTTGGAATGTGCTCGATAACACGCTCGAATGGAACGATCGTATGTATATTATTTATGATCACCCCCTAAGCTTACAAAAGCAGGGCGTCACTTATGAGCATTGGTCTATGCGCGTCCATCCTGACGATCTAGTGTCTGCTAATGCCCAATTAGAAGCGGCTTTAGCGGGAACCGTTCAATATGATCCTATTTTCAGGTTGATTAAAGCGGACGGCTCTACTTGCTATGTACAAGCGGCAGCTGCCATAGAGCGGGATAAAAACGGTAATGCAGTAAGAGTGATTGGTATTAATATCGATATTACCGAGCAGCGGCAATTAGAAGCAACTCTCAGAGAAGCTAAATTAGAGGCCGATGCGGCCAGCGCTGCTAAGTCTGCATTTTTAGCAAATATGAGCCACGAAATTCGCACACCGATGAACGCCGTATTTGGTATGTTGCAACTCATGCAACATACCTCTCTTTCCTCGCAGCAGCAGGACTATGTTAGCAAGACTCAAACCGCTGCTAAGTCATTGTTAGGTTTGCTTAATGACATTCTTGATTTCTCTAAAATCGATGCAGGTAAGCTAACACTCGATCTACAGCCATGCTCTATCGAGCTACTGATGCGCGATCTTGCCGTAGTGCTATCAGGTAACCATGGCAATCAAGATGTTGAGGTAATGTTTGACCTTGATTCAGCCTTACCGCCCTGGTTGTTAGCCGATCAGTTGAGATTGCAGCAAATTCTCATTAATTTAGCGGGTAATGCACTTAAATTTACCCTTAGTGGCCAAGTCACGGTTGCGATTAACTGCTTAGCCCGTGACACCGATACGGTTACGTTACAGATTGCGATTACGGATACGGGAATAGGCATCAGTGATGAGCAAATAGAGCGGATATTTACCGGATTTGAGCAAGCGGAATCGTCAACATCACGCCGTTTTGGGGGGACGGGGCTTGGGCTCGCCATCAGTAAAAGGCTGGTTGAGCTTATGGGCGGCCAGCTACAAGTCACCAGTCAGGTCGGTATCGGCAGCCGTTTTTGGTTTGATGTGACTTTTCCGATTATGACAGCAGGAGAAAGCCAACAGATAGATCTCAGTGGATACCGTGTTTTAGTGGTTGATGATAATCAGCTCACTGCGGAGATTTTATATAAGGTTCTCACTGGGCTGGGTTGTGAGGTCGAAATAGCCTTGGGAGGTTATTCGGCACTCACTCAATCAGCCCGTGCCGATAAAGCCTTAAATCCCTTTGACGTCATCTTGATGGACTGGCGTATGCCTGAGTTAAATGGCTTACAAACTGCCGAAATACTGCGTGATTCACATGCAGATAGTCGTACGCCACTGGTGGTAATGTTAACCGCCTATGGGCACGAAGTGATTGCAGAAAGTCAGCAGATTAAAGACGTACCTTTTGTGAACTTTTTAACAAAACCTGTCACCTCACAAGTCTTAGCTGAAACAATCATTAATGCCATCGAAGGCAAGACGATGAATAGCCATCCTAAGCCGCGTTCGCAGCGACTATTAGCCGGACTCATCATTTTAGTAGTCGAGGATAATCAGCTAAACCGACAAGTGATTGATGAGTTGTTAAGTTATGAAGGGGCAAGTGTAGTATTGGCCGAGGGCGGCGTGGCAGGAGTTGCTCTGGTGCTTGAAAATGAAAACCTATTCGACATCGTCATAATGGACATGCAAATGCCTGATATGGATGGCTTGGAGGCGACTCGTCTTATCCGTAGTGATGAACGCTTTGCTACTTTACCCATATTAGCGATGACGGCTAACGCCTCTCAGTCAGACAGGCAAGATTGCCTCGATGCCGGGATGAATGACCATGTAAGTAAACCCATTGATATGCCATTACTGCTACCCAGTATTTTGCAGTTAGTAGGACGAGAGGTCGCAACCACTCAGCAATATGCAGAGTATTATTCCACGGCAGCGGTCAGCCTAGAGGATGAGCCATTACTGGATAATATCGATCTTATCTTGCAGCGTTTTGGCGGAAATGAGTCGTTCTTTCATAAAATAGCGCAGAATTTCACGCCTGAAATGAACAAGCAACTGGCGCAATTGACCCAAGCGACTCGGGTAGCTGACTATGAAAAGGCGGCCGCCGTAAGCCATGCGATTAAAGGCGTGGCCAGTAGTTTTGGGGCTAGGCGCTTAGCGACATATAGTGCTTATTTAGAGCAACAATTTAAGCAAAAATCCTTTGAGCAAGTTGAAGTTGAGCATTGGGTTGATAAGTTAGCTGTGTTAATCCACCAAAGTAGCCAACAAATCGCGACTTATGGCGAGGCTACAGAAGCGAGTATTTTCGCGAATGATGTTACAAATCAACTCAGTCAGCCAGCCACAGCGGTACAAAATATAAAATTAGAGCTAAATACGCTAATGACGTTATTAGCAGAAAATAATTTAGAAGCTATAACGCGAGTGGAGCAGTTAGCAGAATCGTTATCGGGCCACCCACAATGGTCAGTGCTATATACGCAAGTGCAAGCTCTCGAATTCGCCCAAGCATTAGATACGCTACACATTATCGTGTTGGAGGATAAATAATGGATGTTGCAGACATAATTGTGCCACTTGAAACTGAGAGAGGTAAAATTCTTGTCGTTGATGATCAACCGCTTAATATTAAAATATTGCATCAACTCTTCCATGAAGATTATGAAATGTTTATGGCGACCAATGGCCAACAAGCGATAGCATTATGTCAAAAGTTACAGCCAGATTTAGTGCTGTTAGATATTGAAATGCCGATAATGTCAGGCTATGACGTCTGCCAACAACTTAAAGCCGATCCGCTAACGGCCAATATTGGGGTCATTTTTGTTACGGCACATTTTGATGAAGTTCAGGAGGTTAAAGGATTTCAGCTTGGCGCCGTTGATTTTATACATAAGCCTATTAACCCCATTATTACTACCGCGCGGGTTAAAAATCAGTTCATTCTTAAGCGGCAAACCGATTTACTACACTCCATCGCATTACTCGACAGTTTAACTGGGGTGGCTAACCGACGTCAGTTTGAACAACGTTTACCTGAAATCTGGAAACATAGTTGCCGAACCCAATCGCCTTTATCCGTGGTGATGTTAGACGTTGATTTTTTCAAACATTTCAATGATCGTTATGGCCATCAAGAAGGCGATCGATGTTTACGTCTGGTTGCTAAAGCAATTAGCACTACATTAAAACGCGCGGTGGACTTTGTTGCGCGATATGGTGGTGAAGAATTTATTTGCATTCTACCTGACACCCCATTGCTAGGTGCGGAACATATGGCACAGAACATAGTCGATGCAGTGCAAGCTTTGCACATTAAGCATATCGATTCGAGTTTCAACGAAGTCACTATTAGTGCCGGTGTGGCCTGCGTGCAGCCTCGTAGTGATTTGACCTGGCAAACGCTTATTGAAACGGCTGATCAGCAATTATATGTTGCGAAACAAAATGGTCGTAATGTCGTTTGCGGTTTGGCGCTGTAGTTAACCCGTTTTATATTATTTTTAGCGTTCCTATAGGATGCCGCTATTTTTGCTCAATATGTGGATAAGAGAGTTATGAAAGCACATTTGATTACCCGTCAGGGTTGGCAAGCTTTAGATAAAGAGTTGAAGTATTTATGGAAAGAATATCGACCGCAAATCACCCTTAAAGTGCAAGAAGCTGCGGCGCAGGGTGACCGTAGTGAGAACGCTGATTACACTTATAACAAGCGTTTATTAAGACAAATAGATGGTCGAGTTCGATACCTAGTTAAACGGCTTGAAGAATTGAAAATTGTCGATTATTCGCCACAGCAAGAAGGTAAAATTTACTTTGGCGCGTGGTTTGAACTCGAAAACGAAGCGGGTGAGCGTGTACGTTACCGTATTGTGGGTAAAGATGAGCTCGATACTAAATTGGGCTACATCACTATTGATTCACCTATGGCGCGTGCGTTAATCGGCAAGCAAGTGGATGATGAGGTGGTAGTGCAAACACCGTCAGGACCAAAAGAATGGTATATCAATCAGATACGTTATACACCGTTTGAAGATAATCTTACTGGTACGCCAGAGTCGCTACTCGATAGTGCTGGTTAATTTTAGACAACGACGAAGAAACTCAGCTGAAGATCAAACTCTGTGATTTCAACTTGGCTTTAGCATGAAACTTACCGTGCGCCTGTGGTATCTTTGGCGCAATAACGACTTACTTTATTAGCTAGGCACGACACTTTATTTATGCAAACTCATGCTCATAATATCGCTCAAATTATCGCTCAAGAACTGAATGTTCGTGAGCAACAAGTCACCGCAACTATCGCTCTGCTTGACGATGGTGCCACGGTTCCTTTCGTCGCCCGTTACCGTAAAGAAGCTACGGGCGGCTTAGATGATACGCAATTGCGTACCTTGTATACGCGTTTAGGTTATCTGCGTGAGCTGAATGACAGGCGTCAAGTGATCCTGTCTAGCATCCAAGCTCAAGGTAAGTTAACCCCAGAATTACAATGGGCTATTGATGAGGCTGACAGTAAAACACGTCTCGAAGATTTGTATTTACCCTTCAAACCTAAGCGTCGCACTAAGGGGCAAATCGCGATTGAAGCAGGATTAGAGCCATTAGCCGATGCATTGTTGGCTGACCGTAATGCCGATATAGACGCCAAAGCGAGCGAATATATTAATAGCGAAGCAGGATTTGCTGACATTAAAGCCGTGCTTGAAGGTACGCGTTATATTCTGATGGAACGTTACGCTGAAGATGCTGAGTTATTGCGTAAAGTTCGTGAGCATTTAGGCCAAAATAGCGTATTAGAAAGCCGTTTAATCGCTGGCAAAGAGAAAGAGGGCGCGAAATTTCGCGACTATTTCGAGCATACCGAGCCGTTAGCTAAAATCCCATCTCATCGTGCATTGGCTATGTTGCGGGGTCGTAATGAAGGCTTTCTATCACTATCGATGAATGCTGATCCAACCGCGCAAGCGGGCCAAGGTAGCTACTGTGAGGTGATTATTGCTGATCACTTACGCCTTAAACTGGGCGAAAGTAGTGTCGATCAATGGTTGAAAACCGTAGTCACCGCAACATGGCGCGTAAAAATTGCCCTGCAAATGGAAACCGAGTTTATTTCGCAAATGCGTGAACGCGCTGAAGCTGAAGCGATTAAAGTCTTTGCCCGTAATTTAGGTGATTTACTGATGGCAGCACCTGCGGGCGCAAAAGCCACTATGGGACTGGATCCCGGTTTACGCACTGGCGTGAAAGTGGCTGTGGTGGATAACACCGGCAAGATGTTGTGCCATGCGACTATTTTCCCCCATGCACCACAAAATTTGTGGGAAAAGTCGATTCGTACTTTGGCTAATCTTGTCAAAATGCATAAGGTTGAGTTGATTGCGATTGGTAACGGTACAGCATCGCGCGAAACTGACAAATTAGCCGCTGAGTTAATTGCCAGCGTGAAAGATGCCCATCCACAGTTGACCAAAGTGATGGTCAGTGAAGCGGGTGCATCGGTATATTCAGCCTCTGAATTAGCGGCGCTGGAGTTCCCAGATCTTGATGTCTCTATTCGTGGCGCGGTGTCGATTGCTCGTCGATTACAAGATCCATTAGCCGAACTGGTTAAAATTGAACCTAAATCTATAGGTGTCGGCCAATATCAACATGATGTGAGTCAAAGCCAGTTATCGGGTTCACTTGAAGCTGTGGTTGAGGACTGCGTAAACGGTGTGGGTGTCGATCTTAATATGGCTTCTGCGCCTTTGCTGTCGCAAGTGGCGGGTTTAAATAAAACATTAGCTAAAAATGTTGTGGATTATCGCGACGCCAATGGTCAGTTTAAAAACCGTAAAGAGTTATTAAAAGTACCGCGTCTAGGACCCAAAGCTTACGAACAAGCGGCAGGTTTTTTACGTATCAGCGCTGGTGACAATCCTCTGGATGCGTCATCTGTGCATCCAGAGGCGTATTCGCTGGTGGAATCAATCGCTAAGGCTAAGCAAGTTGAATTGGCAAGCCTAATAGGTAACTCAGAGCTATTGCGTAGCATCAAAGCGCAGGACTTTATTACGCCAGATTTTGGTTTACCAACCGTGACCGATATTTTGGCTGAGCTTGATAAACCCGGCCGCGATCCCCGTGGCGAGTTTAAAACTGCAACCTTTAAAGATGGCGTTGAAGAACTTAAGCATTTAAAAGCCGAAATGGTGCTTGAAGGCGTTGTGACCAACGTGACTAACTTTGGTGCTTTTGTCGATATTGGCGTACATCAAGATGGTTTAGTGCATATATCTTCATTGACTGACAAATTTATCAGCGATCCCCATACCGTGGTAAAAGCGGGTGATGTGGTGAAAGTTAAAGTGATGGAAGTCGATGTCGAGCGCCGCCGTATTAGCTTGAGTATGCGTTTGGATGAAGCTATCGATCAAACTAAATCTCAATCACGACCCAATAGCCAAAGCCGAAGTAATAACGCTAAAACGCCTACGTCGGCAAAACCTGCACAAAAATCGGCACCTAAAGCCTCTGCCAATGCGGCGATGGGAAATGCATTTGCCGATGCTTTCGCTAAACTGAAAAAATAACGTCTGCAATGTTAAAACTCGGATACAAAGTGTGTCCGAGTCATATCTTTTTACTTATTATTCACAAATTTGTTGCATAAATGCTGCTTTAAAGAATATAACGTTGGCATTTAATGCAACGTTAAGCAAAGTCAGTTGTCATAGCATGGCTCATCCACTGATTTTCTTGAATTGACACTCCAACGCAGAGTGGCTTTTTATATGTTTTGGGGTAACACATGCAAGCAAGTTTATTTTCTCGTGGGCAGAAGAAGGTCCATGGGCCTTTTCGTGCCATCTTTATTTTTTCATTATTAGTCATCTTCATTACTACCCTAAGCCGTATTGCTTTGGGATTGTGGCAGGCCGATCGCGTCACCGCAGTTGATGGTTGGTCACACCTATTAATTCAAGGGTTGCGTGTTGATATAGCAACCTTGTGTTGGTTATGGGGTATCGCAGCGTTAGGAACCACGCTATTTTCTGGTGATCATGTTGTAGGCCGTTTATGGCAGTTTATTTTACGAGTATGGCTAACTGTTGGCCTGTGGATCATTCTATTTTTGGAAGCATCAACGCCTGCATTTATTGAAGAATACGGTATTCGTCCGAACCGCTTGTATGTCGAATACCTTATCTACCCGAAAGAAGTGTTATCTATGTTCTGGGCGGGTCGTAAATTCGAACTCTTTTTCTCGGTATTGTTAACAATTGGCACACTCTGGCTTGGGTGGGTATTAAGCGGTAAGCTCACAAAAAATCTTCGCTTTCCACGTTGGTACTGGCGCCCTGTGTTGGCGTTGTTTGTGATTGCTCTGACGATCGTAGGTGCTCGCTCAACGTTAGGCCATAGGCCGATTAATCCTGCGATGGTCGCATTTGTCGATGATCCGTTGGTTAATTCTTTGGTTATCAACTCTGCTTATTCATTAGTATTTGCAATCAAGCAGATGGGCAGTGAAGAAGATGCATCAGACGTTTATGGCGATCTAGAGGATAAGGATATTATTGCTACTATCCGCCAGGAAAGTGGCCGTCCTGAAAGTGCATTTACCTCAACAGATTTACCTTCGCTGAGTTTTAATCAAGCTAGTTATACTGGTAAGCCAAAGAATTTAGTTATTCTATTGCAAGAGAGTTTAGGTGCGCGTTTTGTGGGGAGTTTAGGCGGTTTACCCCTCACTCCTAATATCGACGCTTTATCTAAAGAGGGTTGGTATTTCGATAATTTGTATGCCACAGGAACTCGCTCAGTACGCGGTATCGAAGCCGTGACGACAGGTTTTACACCAACGCCAGCTCGCTCGGTGGTCAAATTGGGTAAGAGCCAAGTTGGCTTTTTTAGTATTGCCGAACTACTTAAAAATCATGGTTATACCACCCAGTTTATTTATGGTGGTGAGAGTCATTTTGATAATATGCGTAGTTTTTTCTTGGGTAATGGCTTTAGTGACATCATAGATCAAAAGGATTACAAGTCTCCGGCCTTTGTCGGCTCGTGGGGGGCATCTGACGAAGACTTAATGCGTAAAGCTAATAGTGAGTTTGAACGCTTGCACAGCGAAGGTAAACCCTTCTTTAGTTTAGTTTTTAGCTCGAGCAACCACGACCCATTCGAGTTTCCAGATGATCGTATTAAGCTTTACGAAGAACCTAAACAAACCCGCAATAATGCGGCAAAATATGCTGACTATGCGATTGGTGAGTTCTTCAAGTTAGCGAAAAATGCCGATTACTGGAAAGACACGATTTTTATCATTGTTGCTGACCATGACAGCCGGGTTGTTGGTGCTGATCTGGTACCGATATCGCGTTTTCGTATTCCGGGTTTAATCCTTGGGGATAATCTAGCGCCAAAGCGCGATCAGCGTATTGTCAGTCAAATTGATTTACCACCAACATTGCTATCATTGATAGGTATTTCAGACTCTTATCCTATGCTTGGCCGTGACTTAACCCAAGTTAGTGACGATTGGCCTGGCCGCGCATTAATGCAATATGATAAAAACTTTGCCCTAATGGAAGGTAGTGACGTAGTGATTCTTCAGCCAGAAAAAGCTGCTCAAGGTTTCCAATATAATATCAAAACTAAGAAATTGACGCCTTATGCTCCAGCGGCAAAAGCCTTAGAAAAGAAAGCATTAAGTTGGGCATTGTGGGGCAGTTTAGCCTATCAGCAAGAGCTATATCGCTTACCGAAATAAACATTCAACAGAATAAAAATGCCGCTATTTAGCGGCATTTTTTATTGATACTAATAAAGAGATTAAATCGATGTCGACAAAGCGGGTTCTTGTTCTGGTCGTGTTTGCCGTTCGTAGAACAGGCTAATGCGTTGCCCGAGTTGTTGATAAAAATGATTTGGCTCGCTTTGGATAGATGGTCGTGCAGCATTACTTACTGTGTTTGCTTTAGCACTATTGCCCATATCACTTACTGCGCCTTGGCTGACTTTTAAGCGTATATCCTTACGTTGTAACGCCGCTTGGCCTTTTACTGCTATTTTTAGCGTTTTAGGTAAAATCCGCTCGGCCACCAAAAGGGTCGCTTTTTTCTCTTGCTGTTGTTGGTTTTGTTGCTGCGAGGATTGCTGTTGCTGCTGCTGTTTTTCTTGAACTTGCTGCTGATTGCTCTCAAGTGTTTTGGTTTGTTGCTGAGTATGATCTGCTGTGCGTTCATTTTGCGGATTAAAGGCACGTTCTTCGTGACCTTTAGTTGCTGCTTGTGGTGGAATGACCACAGGTTTCAGTTGGTTGTCGACCCGAGCCGAGTCCGTTGCGACATTACTGGTCGCGAGTGGAACTTGGGGGTAGTTACTGACAACTAACATGGAAAATTCCTCACTGCATTAATGGTTAAATACTAGCCATTAATCGCTCAAAGATAAAGCTTTAGCGTGTCTGTAATGCTAACCAAGGCATAAATATCTGCAAAAACGCTTGTTGATGGGAAATAAACGGCGCATGGGAGGCTTTGGCTAACATAGCATCTTCAATGTGGCTTGCCATTGGCATTTTAGGTTGCACGCGTTTAGGCACAAGTCCATCAAGTCGTCCCCAGATTCTAAGCCAAGGCAACTGTAGCTCTGTAAGTTGCGATCTTAAGTCAATGTCAGTCAGCATACTTAAACCCTGTGATAACGCTGTGACAGTCGGTAAAGGGCGTGCGAGCACAAGATCGCGCAGCTGTTTGATATCCTCTTTAGCCGTTTCGCTGCCCATAGCTTGAATTGCCAGAAATCGTTCTATCGTGCGCGGTAAATTTTGCCCAAGTTGTTCACTAAACTGATTAAGCACTTGGGGTGGGATGCCTGGCCAAGCTTCATCTTCTTTCGCCATAAAGCAGGGTGAAGAGGCAATAGTAATCAAGCCTTTGATTTTTTGTGGATAACTGAGCGCTGCTTGAGTAGCAACAAGCCCACCGAGCGACCAACCTGCCCAAATGGCGTGTTCTGGTAATGCTGTCACTAGAGCATCAACCCAAGTGGATAGCCCACCTTCTATTTGCTGACTATGGCCAAAGCCCGGCAAGTCGACATAGTGCACTCTATACTGAGACAGTGACTGGTGTAAGGGTGTAAATACTGCACTATTTACGCCCCAACCATGAAGCATGACCAGATCAGGCCCTTGGCCTATTATTTCAATATGCAAATTAGCTGAATTGTTGGATGTCATTTGGCTCATTTGAGTGCCTCAAAAATCGATTAGGTGAATATATGTCGCACGTTGTCAAAAGGATTTGGCTGCAAGCCGCTTTGCGGAAAATGCGTGTAGGATATCAACTCGGTACTACTTGGCTAGCGAGCAGTTTACCTAACCGTTGCTTGCTGTGCCACCAATCGATATCACTTCCCGAGAGCGGCATTTGTGCTATTTGTCTGCATTCTGGCCTATATCGCGGGCCGATTTGTTTAGGCTGCGGTAAGTCGATGCAAATTGAGGCCGATTATTGTGGTGAATGCCAAAAACGCCAGCCGCGTAAAGTGATTGCGCCTTGTAGTTATCATCAAGGTTTAGGCACTTGGGTTGGCGCGATAAAGTATCAAGGCCAGCTTGCCGCTTTACCTGTGTTATGTCGTGCTTTAGTCACGCGTATTAAAGCATTAGAACAACAAGGATTAATCACGCTTCCCCAAGCCATAATACCCGTACCTTTACATCCTAAACGTCTGCAACAACGGGGATTTAATCAAGCATGGTTAATTGCCCATGAGTTATCGCAACTCTTGCAGTTGCCGTTGATTGACGAAGGATTAACGCGCAGACAAGATACTCGACCGCAAGCTGGGCTTTCGGGGGCACAGCGGCGGCGCAATTTACACGATGCTTTCATTTTGGCAGATGATTTTGCCTTCCAACGTGTTGCACTGGTTGATGATGTGGTTACCACTGGGACTACAGTTTCTGAAATTGCGCGCTTATTTGAGGTGCATTACGTTGATGTTCAAGTGTGGTGTTTGGCACGAGCTGAGGCGCCGGGCTTGCTAGATGAGCTTGATAGTGAGTGAGTTGGCGAGTTATAAGCTCCCGTAAAAATCATATTAAACATTTGTTTTATAATAATTATTTATTTTTAACTTATCCAAGACATGCCGCTCGAGCCCGCGACATAGTAGCGTTAAAGCGTGATCGTTATGGCAAAAAATCCATAAACTTGCTACCCAAGGGACTACAAAGCAAAGGTGAGTCGGAGTATCATACGGCTAATTCTTACTAAAACACTCAGGTATCCCCTGACGGAGCAGGTTTCATGATTACTATTTCCGATACGGCTCAAGCCCATTTTGTTAAGTTGTTAGCAGATCAACCTGAAGGCACTCATATTCGCGTATTTGTGATCAGTCCAGGAACCTCGCAAGCTGAGTGTGGTGTGTCTTACTGTCCTCCAGATGCTGTTGAAAGTGATGATATTGAAATCGAGTTTACAGGTTTCAAAGCTATGGTTGATGAAAAAAGCGCGCCTTTCCTTGAAGATGCCACCATTGACTTTGTGACGGATCAATTAGGTTCTCAACTTACGCTTAAAGCCCCCAATGCTAAAATGCGTAAAGTGTCTGGTGATGCACCTTTAGTTGAGCGTATTGAATATGTGATCCAATCTGAGATTAACCCTCAGTTGGCAAGTCACGGTGGCAATATTATGTTGGTTGAAATCACGACCGAAGGCGTTGCAATATTGCAGTTCGGCGGTGGATGTAACGGTTGTTCTCAAGTTGATATCACCTTAAAGGATGGTATCGAAAAACAACTGTTAGACATGTTCCCAGGTGAATTAACGGGTGTACGTGATGTGACCGATCATCAGCATGGCGAGCATTCTTACGCTTAATCTTATTTGCTGATTTTAATAAAGAACGCGACCTTTGGGTCGCGTTTTTAGTTTTACGTTCGTAAATTATTTTGTGGCACGAATAGGGTTGTGTACGAGCCGTATTAGTTTAAGCCAAGAAATTTTTGCTGAAATAATAGTGCCCAGCAAGCGTTAAACTTCTCACGATCATAAAGGCGCTAATGGCAGCCCAGAGTGCATGGTTACCTTGCTCTGGTGATAATAGCTGCTGCAGTAAATACCAAGTGGGGAAAAATGCGCCGAAGGTAGCAAGTATCATGCTGTTACGCATTACTTTTCCTTTAGCTGCACCAATATAAACACCATCGAATAAATAAGAACTAAAGGACCATAAAGGTAAGAATATTAGCCAGATAAGATAGGCCTGTGCTGTAGTTCTGACCTCATTAATGCTGGTTAATAATGCGATAATATTGCTACCAAAAAGGCCGAAAAAGGCACAAAATCCTAGAGCCGTAATCGCGGACCAGCACCACGCTAAGATCACCGCCTCCCTTAATTGCTTAGCTTGCTTTTGTCCGTAGGCTCGGCCGACTTCTGCCTCAGCGTAATAGGCAATACCATCCAGAGCATAAGAAATTAACAACAATAAATTCAGTAATACGGCATTGGCGGCAACGGTATTATCGCCTAAACCAGCACCATGAAATGTCATAAAGGCAAAGGCTGTCTGCAGGCACAGGCTGCGGATAAAAATATCGGTATTTAGCCTCAGTAATTTGCCATAACCGGTAAATGTAATATGGGGAAGTAACTGGGATAAGTGAAAATCGGTTGCGCGCTTAAGTTGTTGTAACACCATAGTCAGCGCGACGGAGAAGGCGGTCATATCGGCAAATACTGAGGCGAGTGCTGCGCCTTTTACGCCCCAGCCTAAACCGAGTACGAATATGACATCGAGAATAATATTGGCAAGGTTAGCTAAGATAAGTTGCCACATAGCGGCTTTGGGCTGTTGTCGCCCTAATAGCCAGCCTAACATCACCAAATTGAGCAAGGCGAAGGGCGTTGACCAAATTCTTACCTGAAAATATTCGCGGCAATATCGCTCAACCTCACTACTCGCTTCGGATAACCCTAGTGCTAAATTGAGTATCGGGACTTGCATCGCGATAACACCAACACCCAATAATAGCGCCAGCATAGCGCCTTGGACTAAGAGCTTATGCTGGGCGGGCAGATCGTCAGCGCCAAATGCTTGTGCGACTAAGCCCGTGGTTGCCATACGCAAAAATCCCAATAACCAAATGATTAATGTGATAATTGTTGACCCAACAGCGACTCCGCCTAAATAATAGGCTTCACTCAGATGACCTATAACAGCCGTATCGACTAAGCCCAAAAGTGGAATAGTGATGTTGGAGAGTATCATCGGCAACGCGAGCGCCAGTAATTGACGATTTTTCGCGCCGTTAAGCATTAGGTCATACCAAGTTGATTTAGTCGTATTCATTAATTTTAGAGGTATTCACATTATGGTTAAACGTGCGCTGTTGGCACTCATCGGGCTAATCACTTTTTCGGCCCACGGGGTGGTTATTTTGCAATATCACCATGTGTCAGAAACCACTCCGGCGGCGACCAGCGTTACACCTGCACAATTTCGTGAGCAAATGCAGTTTCTCGTTGACGATGGCTTTAAGGTGATCCCGCTGTCTCAAGTGGTTGAAGCGATAAAGCAAAAACAAGATTTACCTGCAAAAACAGTCGCGATTACCTTCGATGATGGTTATCGCAGCATAGCTACAACTGCGCATCCTATCCTAAAGGAATTTGGATTTCCCTACACCTTGTTTGTGGCAATTGAGCCGATTAAACAAAAGTTTACCGAGATGATGAGCTGGGATGAATTGGTTAAGTTAGCGAAGGAAGGCGCGGATATCGCTAATCACAGTTGGGCTCATGAACATTTGATCCGTAAGTTAAGTAATGAATCACAGGCACAGTGGATAGCACGCATAAAAACCAATATTTTGGATACAGAAAAAGCCATTTTGGATGCGACAGGGCATAATTTTAAAATGCTGGCCTATCCCTACGGTGAGTATAATCAAGCTTTGCAGGACATGTTAACAGATAACGGCTTTGTCGCTTTTGGACAACAGTCTGGTGCTGCTGGCCCTTATTCACCCTTAACCGCACTGCCACGCTTTCCGGTTGCAGGGCAATATGCAGATTTAAAAAGCCTTAAGGCCAAGTTATACAGTTTAAATATGCCTGTGATAGCACAAAGTCCTAGCGATCCAGAGTTAACGGGCGGCCGTTGGCGCCCAGAGCTTAACGTCACACTCGATATGAGTGATATCTCTGCCAAACAAGTGATGTGTTATATCCAAGGCCAAGGTTCAAAAAAACCGACTTGGTTAAGTGAAAATAAGTTTAGTATTCAAGCGGATTTAGCCTTACCTGCGGGGCGTTCGCGTTACAACTGCACTGCGCCAAGTAAGGCGCGCAATGGTTACTATTGGTTTTCTCAGCCTTGGGTGAGGCCAAGGGACGATGGCTCTTGGGTCAAAGAGTGATTAACGGCTAGGTTTGTATTGCGACACTATTTTTCTAAAATCGCTAATCATTTCATCATTAACGACCTGTGGTGGTTTCCCCAATGTTGCCGTAGGTTTGAATACTGCGACTCGTGTTCCCTGGGGTGACACCAATACATAGCCTGCGCTGTGGTCAACTTGGTAGTTCTCTCCCTCACCGATCATGGCATAAGCTAGCCCTAAGCTGCGGGTGAGGGGAAATAATTGTGTGTGTTCGCCTGTCACAGCTTTAAATTCTGGATTAAAAAAATTGACATAGGTCAGCAGTTTATCCGGTGTATCCCGTTTGGGATCTACGGATAAAAATACCACTTGTAATGGCGCTATTTGATTGAGTTCAGGATAAGCTGCTGCGAGTTTATTTAAGGTCGTCGGGCACACATCGGGGCAAAACGTAAAGCCGATAAAAAATAAGCTCCATTTATCTTGTAAGTTAGCGTTGGTAAAAGGCTGTTTGTGCTGATCAACTAATTCAAAAGGCGCTATTTCGTATGCCTGTGGAAATAACAAACCACTCTCTAATTCGAGCGGTTTAGGCGAGTTAAATTTCACCGCCAATAGGCCGCCAAGGCCAATCAATAAAATGGCGCCAACTAAAATTCTTTTTTGCATAAAGTAAGCTCCATAAATACTCGTTAGTGCTACAAACTAGAACCACAAATAATGGTCAAGTAGTAATGCCATAAATAACAACATTAAATGGTAGATAGAAAAGCGAAACACCTGCATTGCCAAGCCATCATGGTCTCGATATTTAAGTTGCCACGCCTTATAGATAAATCCCGTACTGAGCAAGCTAGAGCATACAAAGTAGACTGGTCCACACATACCAACCAGCACGGGTAGCAGGCAAGCAACCGCTAATAATACTGTATAAAGCAAGATACAGGTTTTGGTAAATTCGACCCCGTGGGTAACCGGTAACATAGGAATATCTACTTTGGCATATTCGGTGCGTCTGTGAATGGCCAATGCCCAAAAGTGTGGCGGCGTCCACGTAAAAATAATGATCACAAGCAATAATGCATGGCCGTGCAATTCGTTAGTGACGGCTGTCCATCCCAATAATGGTGGCATAGCACCTGCAAGACCGCCGATCACGATATTTTGCGATGTAGCACGTTTTAAATAGGCGGTGTAAACCAAGGCGTAGCCAATCAGGCTGGCAAATGTTAACCAAGCTGTGAGTGGATTAACCCATAAATATAAAATGATAAAACCAGAGCTACCTATGCTGGCGGCGAAGATCAGGGCGCGTGTGGCTGAAATACGTCCTTTTGGCAGTGGGCGATTGTAAGTTCGCGCCATTAAACCATCGATACGGCGATCGATCAGATGATTCAATGCCGCTGCCGAGCCGGCCATCATGGCAATGCCAAGCATACCTACAAGTAAAGGTTGAACGGGCACCGCATGGGGCACTGCCAGGCACATGCCGACTAACACTGTGAGTAGCATGAGTGCGACCACTTTTGGTTTAGTCATTTCAAAATAGGCGCGCCATGTCGTGCTAAAAGTTGGCAGGCTACTGGTGATTGAGAGTGGTTTTGCCATCTTGGATCCCTCGCTTATGTCTTACGCTATAAGAACTTATGCTTTACGCCATAAAAAATAGTTGATGGCGACTAAGGTCAGCAGCAACAGTGCAGCTCCGCCGTTGTGAGACACGGCAATGCCAAGTGGTAAATGCATGACTACGTTAGAAATACCTAAGCTCACTTGTAGGATTACTAGCCCCACTAATAATAGGCTTAAGGCTCTAAGCCCCGTAGCGCCAACAAATAATCGGTAGGCGAGGACGAGTAGTAAGCTGGCGGTAACGATAGCGCCAATTCTGTGGGCAATATGGATAGTCATACGTGCAGGGTAATCGAGCACCCCAAATTCAAAACTATGATGTTCACCTTGGAACGGTGAAAAGGCTTCTACTATAGTCAAATTATCTACCCAGTTACCTTCACAAATAGGTAAAGAGGTACAGGCGAGCGCTGCATAGTTAGATGATGTCCAGGCGCCTAACATGATTTGACCAACAAGGACAAATAGGCTCAGCAGTGCAAGCGGTGCTAAGTTTTTGGCATAGGTTTCGCTATTAAAAATACGCCTTGGGCGGGTGCGTAGATAGAGGAGTAACAGCAGTGAGATTAAGCCAAAACCACCAATGAGATGCGACATTACTACTATGGGCATCAGTTTCATCGTCACTGTCCACATGCCGAGAGCGGCTTGAAAGAGGATCAGTAATAATATAATCAATGGCAGCTTTTTCGGTGCTGCTGGCGTTTTTAAACATAACACTAAGATGCATAACACCAGTAAGCCCAGTCCGCCGGCGATGTATCTGTGGATCATCTCCAACCAGGCTTTCTCTGGGTGGATATCATGATCTGGGAATATGTTTTGTGCATGGGCGATTTCATGGTCTCGTGTGGGGACTTTGATATGGCCGTAGCATCCTGGCCAGTCAGGGCAACCTAGCCCCGCATCTGATAGGCGAGTGTAGGCGCCCATTAAAATCACTAATAAGGTAAAAACTAAGGTTAAGCGTAGCAGCCAAGTGAGTTGCATCAATCTACCCTCGATAGTTTTAGCAACTTGCGCAGATCGGCAATTAGTGCCTTACCTTGAGCCAAATTGGCCTCTTTGCCCAGCACTTGTGGATAGCGCAACACTAAACTGCCTAAGGGATCGACTATGATTAGCTGTTGTTCATCTAGCCACTGGCTTAAGGCTGTATTGATAGGCTGAGTGTTGAAATTAAAGTCTTTTAAGGCACTAAGATCGCTATCGGAATTAAGCAGAATAAGCGGCTCGACTCGCGCCTGATCTGGCCCGAGTGCAGTATGACTTTGACGTAAAATATATAAGCGTTCGCGACAAGCCTCATCACAGTGGGCGGGTAATAAATACAGCAGTTGCCATTCTTTGGGCTGGGGATTCTCAACCCCAAGGTTGGCATAGTTGGTTTCCGGACTAATTAATTCACCATGATTAGTGGCACCGCCATGGTATAAATTGAGGCTCAGTACTAACTTGGCGATGACCACGGGCGCGATAAATGCCAGCAATAACAGTCCTAATGCCTTGTGTTTAGATTTATTCTGGGAGTTCATGCTTGCTCCTCTCATTCAAATTATCCCTAATTTATTGTTTTTTATTATTAAGTTTTTTTATCATTGTAAGTATGGTCTGGATTTTCCTCTTTGCTTATTGATTTTGTTATTTTTTGCCGCGGTAGCGCTTTATATATTTAATTCCCTGCCACAGCATAAGCCCTGCAAAGACGGCTGCCATCGAAAACCATTGCAATGCATAACCCCAATGTTTTTGTGCCGACAGCGGAAAGGGCTGCCAAGGATGTGGTAAATCGATAGATGCTAACTCATCAGGTTGTAACACCGCAGGTAGCAGAGGGTGACCAAGCATTTTGGCTATTTCGGGCATATTGAGATTTTGAAAACGAACACTTGCCCCTGTTTCAGCCATGAGTGACTGACTTAATGGATTAATGTGTTTTTGATAAAGCCGGCCTTCGATATTTAATTCACCACTCAGTGGGGGGATGTGAGGTAATTCATCGCGGTGGGAACTGGCGGTGATAAAACCTAATTCAACCAGCAGCCAAGGTTGGTTAACTTCGACTTGGAGAGGTTGAAAGGCTAAATATCCGACTTGACCTTGATAGATTTGATTATCCAGTAGCCAGATCTGCGAGCTGGCAGGGCTGGCATGTATTTGTAGCCGATAACCTGTTAACAATTCCTTGTTTATTTTATGCTGGAGTTGCTCAAAACTTAATGCTGGTAAAGATTGCCTAGCTTCCATTTGAGCTAAAAGCGCAGTTTTTTCCTCGCCTCGCGCTAACTGCCATAATCCTAACTTGACCAAAATAATAAATACCGCCACAGTCAATATCAGTAAAAAAAGCGTTAATTTATTCAGCAGAACATAAGGATATTGTATGAATGCCCTGTTCATTTTTAAGTTAGTCTTAGTTCTGCTATTGCTGTTTATCATTTTTAATTTGGCCAGAGCCCTATTTATTATGGTGAAAGGCGATACTCAAGTGCCGATGAGTCGTTACCTTGGTCGCCGAATAATATTTTCTGTGTTGGTTATCTTATTGCTGTTAGTCGCATTAAGCACAGGGCTCATCAGCACTCATCCCACACCTCGTTAGGGTTTATGTTTACAACACGTAAACGAACATAAATAAACATAACCAAACTACGTCTACAAAGTGCCAATACCAACTCCCCGCTTGGAAAGCAAAATGTTTATCTGCGCTAAAGTGACCCTTTAACACTCTGAAAAACAATACCAATAAAAAGAGAGTCCCGAGCGTTACGTGCATACCGTGAAAGCCTGTTAATAGGAAAAAGGTATTACCGTAAACTCCAGACGTTAGTGTGAGCCCCATTTCATGATAAGCGTGCATATACTCTTGGACTTGTAAGGCAAGGAAACTCATCCCCAAGAGTATGGTGATCCCCAGCCATAATTTAATAGCTGAGCGTTTACCCTTTTCAAGACTTACCTGAGCAAAGTGCAGGGTGATGGAGGAGGTAAGCAGCACTATGGTGTTAATTAAGGGGAGGCCGCTCCATGGCATCGCTTCGGTTTTAGTGCCATCGGGTGTGGTGAGCAGTGGCCAAACGGCTTCAAAATGTGGCCATAGTACTTCATGGGTCATTGCATTATTGGAGGCACCGCCGAGCCAAGGTACTGCAACCATACGGGCATAAAATAGTGCACCAAAAAATGCACCAAAAAACATGATTTCTGAAAAAATAAACCAGCTCATGCCTTGGCGAAAAGAACGGTCCATTTGGTGGGAGTAGAGCCCTGTCATTGATTCGTTGATCACGGTTCTAAACCAACCCACTAGCATAAATACGATAACGGCAATGCCTGCGAGTAATATATAGCCGCCACCGGATGCACCAGATTTTAACTGATGGACAAAGTGTCCTGCGCCAAAGGCAATTAAAAACAATCCTATAGCACCAATAATGGGCCAGACGCTTTGGGCAGGAACATAGTAATTTTCATGTTTTATAGTCATTTTGCAGCTCCTTGCTCTATGGCTGACGCTAACTGCTTGTCGGTAATGTCGTAGAGTGTGTAAGAGAGGGTCAGAGTGTGGATTGATTCAGGTAACTGAGGATCCACAAAGAAAATGAGTGGCAACTCCGCGCTTGTTGAAGCCGCTAAGTGCTGTTGATTAAAACAAAAACATTCTGTTTTATTAAAGTACGCAGCACCTTGGCCAGGTGATACCGAAGGTATTGCCTGACCGACCGTGGCTCTGTCTGACACATTGCGCGCCAAAAATACTGTGTGTATGAGTTCGCCAGGGTGAACTTCAAGTCGCTTGGTTTGCGGCTCAAATTTCCATGGCATACCCGTTTGCACTTGGGAGATAAATTCCACTGTGACAATACGGCTAGTGTCGACGGTTATCGCTTGATAACTACTGGCGGTATTAGCCGTTTTGCCGTTAATTCCAAGCTTGTCACATAGCACATCGTATAGCGGCACCAGCGCAAAACCAAAGCCAAACATACCGATACAACCCATGACGAGCATGCTGATCAGCTTGTGGTTTGACTTGGGCTTATCTGGCTGGTGGTGGTTCGTCATTTCATTTCACCTCAGGTGGTGTGGTGAATGAGTGATAAGGTGCTGGGCTTGGTAATGTCCATTCTAGACCTTCAGAACCTTCCCAAGGTTTAGCAGGAGCTTTTTCGCCGCCACGGATACACTTGATGACTAATACTAAGAAAATCAATTGCGATAAACCGAAGGCAAACCCACCAATTGATACGATTTGATTTACATCGGCAAATTGAATTGAGTAATCAGGAATACGTCTGGGCATACCCGCAAGTCCAAGGAAATGCATTGGGAAAAACAGTACGTTGACTGAAATTACCGAACACCAGAAATGCCATTGTCCTAGTCGCTCGTTGTACATGTGCCCGGTCCACTTAGGTAGCCAATAATAGGCAGCTGCCATGATGGAGAAAATGGCCCCTGTGACTAACACATAATGAAAATGTGCCACCACAAAATAAGTATCGTGGTATTGGAAATCCGCTGGCGTAATAGCCAGCATTAATCCCGAAAAACCCCCAATAGTGAAGAGCACGATAAAGGCCACAGCGAATAGCATTGGCGTTTCAAAACTGAGTGAACCGCGCCACATAGTCGCGACCCAGTTAAATACCTTTACACCTGTTGGTACCGAAATCAGCATAGTGCAATACATGAAGAATAATTCGGCAAAGACAGGCATACCTGTGGTGAACATATGGTGTGCCCACACAAGGAATGACAGAATAGCAATGCTGGCAGTCGCATAAACCATTGATGAGTAACCAAATAATGGCTTGCGACTGAAGGCGGGAACAATAGCGGAGATGATGCCAAAAGATGGCAAAATCATGATGTAGACTTCAGGGTGGCCGAAGAACCAGAAAATATGCTGAAACATTACTGGATCGCCGCCGCCTGCAGCCTCGAAAAAACTTGTACCAAAAAACTTATCGGTTAGCACCATAGTCACTGCACCTGCGAGCACTGGCATAACCGCTATTAGTAAAAATGCGGTGATAAGCCAAGTCCAGACAAACATGGGTAGCTTCATCCATGTCATACCGGGAGCTCGTAAGTTTACTATGGTCACAATCACGTTAATCGCGCCCATAATGGAGCTTATTCCCATGATATGGATGGAAAATACAAATAGAGCTGTACTGTCTGGGCTATAGGTGGTCGATAATGGTGCGTAGAAGGTCCAACCAAAGTTAGGCCCGCCGCCTTCCATAAATAGTGAGCTGAGCAAGATAGTAAAAGCGAAGGGTAAGATCCAAAAACTCCAGTTATTCATCCGAGGTAACGCCATGTCTGGCGCACCGATCATCATGGGGATCAGCCAGTTCGCCAACCCAGTAAAAGCTGGCATTACAGCGCCAAATACCATAATCAACCCATGAACAGTCGTCATTTGGTTGAAAAAATTGGGTTCAACTAATTGTAAACCGGGCTGAAATAGCTCAGCGCGGATTACCATGGCCATAGCGCCACCGGTTAAAAACATGATGAAGCTGAACCATAAATACAAAGTGCCTATGTCTTTGTGGTTGGTGGTTAACAGCCAGCGCATGATGCCTTTTGGCGCATCATGATGGTGGTCATCATGGGTTATGTTTTGATCTTGAGTCGTTGTGCTCATCATAATCCCCTACTGTCCATGGCTTGCGATATCAGCAGGTTGCACTGTATCGCCGGTATTGTTGCCCCAAGTATTACGCTCATAAGTAATGACTGCAGCCAGTTGCTGTGGGCTAAGTTGTTTGCCAAATGCCTGCATAGCAGTACCTGTTTTGCCGTGCATCACAATATCGATGTGATTGGCAACTGGCCCAGTGGCAATAACGCTGCCAGCAAGTGCGGGAAAGGCGGGTGGCACTCCTATTCCCGTCAATTGATGACAAGCAGCACAAATTGTGGCGTAAACAGTTTTACCTTCGGCCATAAGGGTGTCATGACTGAGTGTCGGCAGGCTTGCGGGATCGACTGCTGCGGGTTGTGGTATCGAAGTCGGATTTGGTGTTGCACTGGCAGGTGCCGTATCGGCAGATGCTGGCGTACCAACCTTGCCGTTCATGTGCTCGTTGACGTCTTTGGCTTGTACCGCATCGCCAGTATTATTGCCCCAAGCATTACGCTCGTAGGTAATTACGGCGGCAATTTCTTGCGCAGATAATTGCTTACTAAAAGCTTGCATAGCTGTCCCTGTTTTGCCGTTGAGCACGATTTCAAGGTGTCCGCTGAGTGGTCCAGTGGCTATTGGGCTGCCTTTGAGGTGTGGGAATACACCTTGTAGCCCTTCACCATTAGGTTGGTGGCAGGCTGCGCAGTGTCCTAAGTAAACTTTCTCACCTTGGGTTATTAGCTCATCTTTACTGAGTGTTTGTGATAACGCCGCTGTTGCTGCTGCGGCTGCTGCGCCTGCCGCTTGCTTTTGCTCTGTCACCCATGCTTCAAAATCAGCTTCGGATAGGGCTTGTACTACGATGGGCATAAAACCATGATCTTTACCGCAGAGTTCGGCACATTGACCGCGGTAAATACCGGGTTTGTCTATGCGAGTCCAAGACTCATTAATAAATCCAGGGTTAGCGTCTTTTTTCACAGCAAAAGCAGGTACCCACCATGAATGGATCACATCTTCAGATGTCATCAAGAAGCGAATTTTGCGGTTTATCGGTAAGACGAGCGGTTTATCGACTTCCAATAGGTAGTGTTCACCTTTGGCTTCTGTACCGTCGATTTGTGCTCTAGGGGTTGCGAGTATGCTGTAAAAATCAATGTCTTGATCAAAATAGCTGTAATGCCATTTCCACTGGGAACCGGTCACTTTAACTGTCAGATCGGCGTCGCTGGGGTCTTCCATTGCAATTAAAGTCTTTGTTGCCGGAATCGCCATTAAGATCAAAATGATGAAGGGTAGTACGGTCCAAGCAACTTCGACTTTAGTGCTTTCGTGAAAGTGAGACGCGACTGCGCCTTTAGATTTTCTGTGATTGATGATGGCATAAATCATCACGCTAAAGACCACAAGGCCAATTGCGCAGCAGATATACAAGATAGTCATGTGCAAGTGATAAACCTTGCCACTGATCTCGGTCACGCCAGGGGTCATGTTGAACCGCATGTCCGCGGCGGCCAACGATGGTGCGAATAACACCACGAGTAAACAATACAACAATTGCTTCACAAGACTTCTCCTCTGCCAATTGCGAATAGCAACTACAAAGAAGAGCAACACAGTAAGTCTTAACTCTATGCAAACTCTTCAGTTCCCAAAAAAGCTGTTTTGACTTCAATGTGTGTTGGCGGCTGTTACTTCCAATTAAGTATTGTTACTGCTGGTATTAGCCACGTTTACACATACGACTGAAATACATCTGTTCTCTATTTCTAATAATAACGGTTCAATTGATTTGCCAAGGGCAACGCTATATCACCGTCGACTGAATCAACCATACTTGCTGTTTAAATATTGATCAAGATCACCAATTAAGCTAATTATATGAAAAATTGCCAAAAAAAAGCCTCACATTCATAGGCGAGGCGGCTTTTAAGCTAAAAAATTAAATAAATATTTTAATGTATTGCACTAAAAAAAGATGGCTGACCTAGGAGCCGTCCTTGCTCAATGTGTAGATCGTTAGGTAAGTGATTGTTTACATCTTCCAGCACTATACCCATAGCCCGAGCACTTTTGGCCACAATCTGTAGGCGGCGATTATCGCGGGCATCTAATGATTGGGTCCAAGTAATCACTGCACTAGACGTTCCACTCGTTAGCGCCTTTTCCATCGCCCACAATGTTTCGACATCATCTTTAGCGTGTACGAGTAATACTCTATCCATACGCACCCCCGCGCTGGCGAGCATTTGTTTATAGCCAATGCTGGGTGGGTTGATAAGCACTAGCCAACGGCCCTGCTGACTTAGTTGGGCGAGTTGGGCGCTCAGGTGAATGAGTTCTTGGCGGCCTTGAGTTTTTGTGGGCATACAGGCGATAGGCGTGTGTTGCCAATCATAATCGGCAGCGCGAACTTCATCGCGCCATAAGCCTGGATGACGCGGGGCATTGCCAAGTAGTTTGTTCATAGCCAATCTCCATTACGGATCACACCGACGGCGAGTCCTTCAATTGTTAAACTTTGAAAGCCTAAATCCACTTTTATTGGGGAGTAGTCTTCATTTTCGGCGTGCAGATAGACCACATTACCTTTTTTTTCGAAACGTTTAACCGTGACATCGTCGTCGACTCTAGCGACAACCACTTGACCATTTCTAGCTTGTTGTACTTTATGAACTGCCAGTAAATCTCCTTCGAGAATACCGATATTTTTCATACTGTCGCCTTTAACTCGTAGTAAAAAGTTGGCAGTAGGATGGAACATGTTTGGGTCGATCTGGTAATACTGTTCTACGTGTTCTTGGGCGAGAATAGGCTCGCCCGCAGCAACTTGGCCTATAAGAGGTAAGCCGGTTTCAGTTAAGTCTTCGACTTCAGCGGTGAGACGAATACCTCGTGAGGTACCAGGTATAATCTCGATACAGCCTTTTTTCGCCAACGCTTTTAGATGTTCTTCAGCCGCATTAGCACTCTTAAAACCTAAACGAGTAGCAATTTCTGCCCGAGTAGGTGGCATGCCAGTATCGGCAATGTTTCGTTTAATTAACTCTAAAATTTCAGCTTGGCGTGGCGTCAAAGGTCTCATGGTCTTTCCTGTTTTTCTATACAGTTACTGTTAGTATATACAGTATTGTTTGCAGTGCAAGTATTAACCATTTTTTAACCATATCGGAGAGAATTAGCGAATATTCCCTATAGTCTGGTATTCTATCCGGCTAGTGAACGTACTTAATTGCATAAGAATAATGCCTAAACATGACTCTCTTTGGTTAAAATCATTACGTTGGATCCAAAAACACTTAGTGCACACTATTGTGGTGCCTCAGGATCCCTTTGCCGATCTGAATCTGGATGCCTCCAGACCTCTTGCTTATGTGATGAAAACAGAATCACTCAGTGACATTGCTGCTCTGAGTGAAATAACGGCTAAACTCGGGCTACCTAGCCCTTATGAGCCGCTAGTTGCTAACGGTGTTGTTGCACCGCGGGTCGTTTGTCTTCAAGGGCGTAAGCCATTGTTTGGTGAGCGCACTGGTAACGAACCTTTTCTCGAATGTTTTATGCGCTTATTAGCCGTACATAAACAAGATCCTGAGCTCGATATTCAACTGGTGCCTGTCAGCTTGTATTGGGGGCGAACGCCAGGGAAAGAAGATGACACAATGAAGGCGGCCGTATTTGAACGGGAAAACCCGACTTGGCTACGCAAGTGTCTGATGATTTTATTTTTAGGCCGACATAACTTCGTACAGTTTTCTAATGCGGTATCGCTGCGTTATATGGCTGACGAACATGGCACAGATATGGGGATTGCGCATAAGTTAGCGCGAGTAGCACGGGTGCATTTCCGTCGCCAACGTAAAGTGATGACCGGACCTGTGTTGCCTAATCGCCAAGCGTTATTTCATTCGTTATTAAAATCGGAATCAATACGTAAAGCGATTCAAGAAGAAGCGGCCAATAAAAAGATTTCTGAGACGCAAGCGCGCGAGACAGCTATTGAGTATCTCGATGAAATAGCTGCTGATTACTCCGATAGTTTAGTGCGTATTGCCGAACGCTTCTTAACTTGGCTGTGGAACAAGCTTTATAGTGGGATCAATATTAAAGGTGCTGAGCAAGTTCGCCAGTTGCACCACGATGGTCATGAGATTGTCTATGTGCCTTGCCATCGCAGCCACATGGATTACTTACTGCTATCTTATATTTTATATTATCAAGGTATGGTGCCGCCGCACATTGCCGCAGGTATAAACCTTAACTTCTGGCCCGCTGGACCTATGTTCCGCCGTGGTGGTGCCTTCTTTATTCGTCGTAGCTTTAATGGCAATAAGCTTTATACCGCTGTATTTCGTGAATATTTAGACCAACTGTTTGCTAAAGGTTATTCGGTAGAATACTTCTCCGAAGGCGGCCGCTCACGCACGGGGCGTTTATTGGCACCCAAAACCGGCATGATTGCCATGACAATGAATAGCGTACTACGTGGTATCGAGCGTCCTGTAACGTTAGTGCCTGTATATTTGGGTTATGACCATGTGATGGAAGTGGCGACTTACCACAAAGAATTAAGTGGTAAGAAAAAGAAAAAAGAATCTGTGTGGCAGGTATT
This sequence comes from Shewanella morhuae, assembly GCF_003028295.1. NCBI lineage: Bacteria > Pseudomonadati > Pseudomonadota > Gammaproteobacteria > Alteromonadales > Shewanellaceae > Shewanella > Shewanella morhuae. Next base: position 591,798 of record NZ_PYSG01000003.1, read on the forward strand.
TGGTGCTATTCGCAAACTCGGTAATTTTGGTCAAGGCTATGTGAACTTTGGTGAGCCGATTACCTTGCAAAACTTCTTAAATGAACGTGCACCTAACTGGCGTACTGAGCTTGCTGATGATCCAGAGCAAAAACCAACTTGGTTAACACCAGCGGTAAACGTACTAGCTAATCGGGTGATGACTCATATCAACGATGCAGCAGCGGCGAGTTCGGTCACATTAACAAGCTTAGTGTTACTGGCTACAGATCAAAATGCCTTACAGCGCAGCCTGCTGGAGCGTCAGCTTGATCTGTATCTGACCCTTCTCAAGAAAGTGCCTTACACTGCTTATACTTCGGTTGTTGAAGGCGATGGCAAGCTGTTAGTGCAACAAGGTTTAGATCTGAATAAGTTTGTTGTGTGTGCCGACCCATTAGGTGAAATTGTTTCTATTGAAGCAAGTCAGGCAGTATCCATGACTTACTATCGTAATAATATCATTCACTTATTTGTTGTGCCGTCATTAATTGCGAGTTGTTTAACGCATAGTGATCATATCCCGCGTCAGCAAGTGGTATCAATCGTTGCTGATTTTTATCCTCTGCTAAAAGCTGAGCTTTTTATGGGGATTAAAGATGTACCAGCTTATGTTAATCAAGTGCTGGATTTCTTCATTGAACAAGGGTTAGTGGTCGAGACCGATACCTTAACTGTCGTGCCTGAGCACACTAGCCAACTATTATTGTTAGCCAGTTCAGTGAGTGAGACTTTGCAGCGCTACGCCATTATTTTCAACTTGTTAGCCAATAGACCTAAGATGGAGCGCTCAGAGCTTGAATCTGAGAGTCATCTGCTCGCCCAGCGTTTAGGGGCATTGCATGGTATTACAGCGCCTGAGTTTTACGATAAAAAACTTTATGGCACATTGAGCGTTAAGCTAAAGGCATTGGGGTATCTGGCTGATAGCGAAGACAAGTCGAATATTAATCGCATACGGGATCAGGCTAACAGCTTGTTACGCCCCTCAGTGAGGCAAACCATAGTGGCCAGTGTCACTGCGGAGCACATTGTTTAATGGCAAACCATATGAATGCGGTTAAAAATAAGCCCGCTGGTAAGTCCCTGCTCGGTGGAGCAATGATTATTGCTGGTACGACCGTTGGCGCTGGGATGTTTTCTCTGCCCGTGGTGGGTGCGGGTATGTGGTTTGGTTATTCGATTTTAATGTTATTAGGTATTTGGTTTTGTATGTTGATGTCGGGTTTATTGTTACTCGAAACTAATTTACATTTCGAACCCGGCGCTAGTTTTGATACCTTAAGTAAGCAAACTTTAGGGCAATTTTGGCGAATTGTTAATGGAGTTTCCATTGCCTTTGTCTTGTATATTTTAACTTATGCCTACATTAGTGGCGGTGGTTCGATTGTAAATCATAGCTTACATGGCATGGGCGTTGAGTTACCGCAAAGTGTTGCTGGGCTGGTGTTTGCCATCGTTTTAGCGTGCATAGTGTTAATTAGCACTAAGGCGGTGGATCGGATTACCACGATTATGCTCGGTGGCATGATCATCACTTTCTTTCTCGCTATCGGCAATTTACTGATCGAAATCGACGTGACTAAGTTGCTCGAACCCGATGGTAATAATAGCTTTTCGCCATATTTGTGGGCGGCTTTACCCTTTGGCCTTGCCAGCTTTGGCTACCACGGTAATGTTCCCAGCTTAGTGAAGTATTACGGCAAAGACTCCTCCACCATTATCAAGGCAATCTTCGTCGGTACCTTTATCGCGCTGGTGATTTATAGCTGTTGGTTAGTGGCGACTATGGGCAATATTCCCCGCAGCCAGTTTATTGATATTATTGCCCAAGGCGGCAATATGGGTGTGCTGGTCGGCGCTTTGTCTAAGGTGATGGCGAGTAGCTGGTTGAATAGTATGTTGTCACTGTTTGCCAACTTAGCCGTGGCTTCATCTTTCCTCGGAGTTACATTAGGCTTATTTGATTATCTTGCTGATTTATTTAGCTTTGATGATTCGCGTACGGGCCGCATGAAAACCGCATTAGTGACCTTTGTGCCACCCACTATCTTAGGTTTACTGTTCCCCGATGGTTTTTTAGTGGCGATTGGTTTTGCGGCATTAGCTGCAACCATTTGGGCGGTAATTGTTCCGGCACTAATGGCCTATAAATCACGGCAGTTATTCCCTAACAGCACAGGTTTTAGAGTGTTCGGTGGGACACCACTAATCATGCTTGTGGTGTTATTTGGCATAGTGACAGGTGCTTGTCACTTATTGGCAATGGCGCATTTACTACCGCAGTATTCATAATGTAGCCCAGTATAATAAGCCCTCATCACGAGGGCTTATTTGTATTATAAATATGGCTTTTTTAGTCTTTATAATCAGGTTGTTATTACCGTTTTAACGTGCCTAGTTAGGCTGGTCGATTGTTATGGTTTCAGGACAAGAGCCTTTTTTAGCTTTGTCAGCTTTGGCTAGTAGACTTGGTAAGGAGTCTGAAGTCTTAATGACCTCGGGCAAATTAATACGGATTTCACTCAATAAGCCTTTGGCACATTCTAAGCTCATTTTAGTGTGAGCACCTTTGCCAAAACTGGCATCAAAACTTTGGTTTAATTCACTTTTGGTGACATTTTTACCAATACGTTCATGAATAAAACCTTGTACCCATGCCGAGGCGTTTACCGCTTGGGTTAGCTGGGTTGCTAATAAAAAGTATTCGTTTGGATCTTGGCTGCGGCAAGTGCCGTGTTTCCACCATTGGTGTCGCTCTAAACAGGTTCCGTAGCGGGCGCTTGGCATGACTTCTTCTAAATTTTTACGAACCGATGGGTTAAGTTCAAACTCAGGATAAGTACAGAAATCGTTTGGCTGTAGTTTTACTGTGCTGCAATAGCCATAACGTGTGCCGCATTGCTGCTTATTCGGCCACAGTCCGTGCAGACTAAAGTGTTGCCATTGGGTCGACTCACTCGTTTGGCTTAACGCGTGGCATTCTGCTTTTCGGCTGCCATAGAGTTCACAAAACGTGCTTTGCCAGCTTAATGCCAACACATTGGCATCAAATTTTTCGCCTATTCGACATTGATCCCCTTGGCTCTTTTGCGTGGCGCCATGCTCTTTAAGGCTATCTCGGTTTTTGGCTTTGATATCCGCTGCCGTGGTAGTTTGCGCGGGTTCGACTGCCGTTGCTGGTATTGATAGTTTACTGCCTGCAATATTGGATTGATATTGGCCGCAAGCACCACTAATCCAGCGCATGGGCGATTTTATCGCATTGGTTCGCACTCGCAGCCAGTCAGGTTTTAAGCTGTTACCGAGGATTTCGAGTACAGGATAGCGCTCGCCAATATTGCTCTGCCACTGATCGGGATTGGTTTGTTTATTTTTTGATTGAAATAATTCACAGCGTTTATCGGCGATAAATTCTCCGCTCGCTGGCGCAGCAAAAGTGGGTATGACTGCAATGATTAGCGTACCGAATAGGCCGAATGCAGCAAGTAATACGCGCGGTGGGCGGTTAAGTAAACCTACTATCAGCCTAATTCGGCTGATCGTTAAACAAAATGTTTTTATCATTTAATGGAATCCTTTCTGCTACAGATAGTTGAGTCAATCCTGTGGTGCGCTGCGTTAATGGTACACATAAGCGTTATAAACTTAGAGGCTTATTTTATTGTTCGTCATTTGTAGCGGCATTGCTCACGCTCTCCAAAATCGATGCTAGCATTGGTCTGTGTATGAGTTGAATCCACTAAGCTTTAGTTTTATGAAATAAAAAATCCCTTCAACCGTAATGGCTTGAGGGGATTTTTGTAGATTTATATTGTGGTTAACTTACATGCTCAGCATCTTTCTTTAGCTTGCGCGAGTAAACCAGTAAGTAGAGTGCGGGCAGGACAAATAGTGACAATAACGGTGCTGTTACCATGCCGCCAACCATGGGTGCGGCGATTTTTTGCATCACATCGTTACCCGAACCAGCGCCCCACATAATGGGTAATAGACCAAAGAAGATGGTTGCGACTGTCATCGCTTTAGGGCGAATACGCATAACCGCACCTTCTATTAAGGCCTCTTTTAAATCGCTAACACTGTGGTAAGTGTCTTTTTCTTGCCGGTGCTTGATAGCGTTATTGAGATATACCAACATCACCACCCCAAACTCGGCGGCGACACCTGCTAGGGCTATCATACCCACGGCCACAGCTACTGAGATGTTGTAATCGAGTAGATACAGCAGCCAAGTGCTGCCGACCAGCGCAAAGGGTAGGCTGAGCATGATAATGCTGGCCTGAATGGTGGAGCCGAATGTCATCATCAGCAGAATAAAAATAACTGCTAACGCCATGGGGATCACTTGTTTAAGCTTGGCATCTACGCGTTGCATATATTCATACTGCCCTGCGAAAGTATAGCTGTAGCGCGGAGGTACTTTCAGTTCGGCATTTAAAGCTTGCTTAGCGGTGGCAATATATTCGCCAATAGAAGTACCTTCAATATCGATAAATACCCAAGAGATTAAACGACCGTTTTCACTGCTGAGCATAGGCGCACCATCAGTAATTTCAATATCCGCTAAATTTCGCAGTGGCAGGTAATGCCCAGATTTAGTGATGACAGGTAACTCACGTAGTTTCTCGATATTATCGCGTAGCTCACGGGGGTAACGTAGATTGATGGGGTAACGCTCAGCACCTTGTATCGATTCACCAATATCCATGCCGCCAATGGCGTAACGCACCACATCTTGAATATCCTGTAAGGTCATGCCGTAACGCGCAGCCACATCAAGTTTTGGGCTGATATCGATATAGCGCCCACCGCCACTGCGTTCAGCATAGGCGGATTTGGTGTGTGGCACCTTACTCAAAATTGCTTCAATTTGAGTACCTATTCTTTGCAGCTCGTTGACATCGGCTCCAGTAATCTTAAGCCCAACAGGGGTTTTTATCCCCGTTGAGAGCATATCTATACGAGTTTTGATAGGTTGCACCCAAGCATTAGTGATTCCCGGCACTTTGACCGTTTGTTGCAGCTGGGCAATGATGCCATCTAAAGTCATGCCTTCACGCCATTCGTTATGGGGCTTGAGCATGATTGTCGTTTCAAGCATGGTCAGTGGCGCAGGGTCGGTGGCGGTTTCGGCGCGGCCTGCTTTGCCGAATACGCGAGCGACTTCGGGGACTGTTTTGATTAACCGGTCAGTTTGTTGTAACACTTCGGCAGCTTTACTGGCGCTGACACCGGGTAGTGTTGTTGGCATATAGAGTAAATCGCCTTCTTCAAGAGCAGGCATAAACTCACTCCCCATACGAGTCATGGGGTACCAAGCACTGGCGAGTGCGACTAACGCTAAAATTAACGTGACCTTAGGAAATTTCAACACCAGTTTTAGTGACGGCTCATAAAGTGCAATCAAGAAACGGCTAATAGGATTACTGCGTTCGCTGGGGATTTTACCGCGGATAAAATAACCCATCAAAATGGGTACTAAGGTTATCGATAAAAAAGCTGCCGCGGCCATAGCAAAGGTTTTTGTGTAAGCCAATGGCGCGAATAATCGACCTTCTTGCGCCTCGAGCGCAAACACGGGCACAAAGCTTAAGGTGATAATGATCAATGAGAAAAATAGTGCAGGGCCGACTTCAATTGAGGCTTCGGTGACGATACGCCAATGTTCTTTAGTATCAGGCTCGCGATTATTATCTGCCTTAAAATGCTCTAAATGCTTGTGCAAGTTTTCGATCATCACAATCGCACCATCCACCACCGCGCCGATAGCAATAGCAATGCCGCCAAGACTCATGATATTGGCGTTAACACCCATCTTATTCATCACGATAAAGGCGATTAGGATAGATAGCGGCAGAGTTATTACCGCCACGAGCGTGGAGCGTGCATGTAGTAAAAATAGTAAACAGACTAAACCAACCACTAACATTTCTTCGACGACTTTACTAAAGAGGTTGTCGACGGACTCAAGAATTAAATGGGATCTGTCATAGGTAGGAATAATCTCAACGCCTTCTGGCAGACCGGCTTTGAGTTCTTCGAGTTTTGCTTTAACCGCATCAATTGTCGCTAAGGCGTTTTCGCCGTAACGCATCACTACAATTCCGCCAACGACTTCACCTTCACCATCGAGTTCGGCAATGCCGCGGCGTGAGGCTGGGCCTTTACGCACAGTAGCCACATCTTTGAGTGATAAACCTGTACCAGCAGGGCTGGTGATGCCAAGGGGAATTTCACGAAAATCCTCCAAGGTTTGGCGATAACCTTTGGCGCGTACCATGTATTCAGCTTCGGCCATCTCGATCACTGAGCCGCCGGCTTCGCTGTTGGCTCTATCGATGGCTTGTTTAATGCTGGCGATATCGAGCTTATAGACCGCCATTTTATCGGGCTCAAGCACTATCTGATAAGTCTGCTCCATACCACCGACGGTAGCGACTTCTGACACGCCCGCTACGCTTTGTAGCTCTAATTTAAGATACCAATCCTGTAGACTTTTGAGTTGTGATAAATCTAAATTTCCGGAGCGATCGACCAGCGCATACTCATATACCCAACCCACGCCTGATGCATCTGGGCCAAGAGATGGCTGCACGTTTTGTGGCAAGCGACTACTGATTTGGCTCAAGTATTCGAGCACTCGTGAACGTGCCCAGTAGATGTCAGTGCCATCTTCAAAAATCACATACACATAAGAGTCACCGAACATGGAATAGCCACGTACAGTTTTGGCACCGGGTACGGCTAACATGGCGGTCGACAAAGGGTAGGTGACTTGTTCTTCTACCAATTTTGGCGCTTGACCCGGATAAGGGGTTTTAATGATCACTTGCACGTCGGATAAATCTGGCAGCGCATCGAGCGGCGTTTTACGCAGCTCCTGTACGCCCCAGACCGTGATCATGATGGCAATAATCAGCACCATAAATCGCTGCCTAATGGACGCTTCAATAATATATTTCAACATATCGCGCTCCTAGTGCTGATGACCGCTGCTTAAACGCATTAAGCTGCCCTTGAGACTGGCTTCTGAGTCGAGTAAAAACTGCCCCGAAATCACCACCCGCTCACCTTCATGCAGGCCTGAAATAATCTCGGCCTTGCCTTGGCTCATCATGCCAACAGTGACTTGTTTAGCGGTAAAACTGTCATCGGCTTGTTTAACGATTACGCGGTTTTCTTTACCCGTTTGAATCAAGGCTTCCTGCGGGACCACCAGTACATTTTCATGTGGCCCGCCAAATAGCGAAACCTTAGCGAGGGTTTTGGGTCTTAAATCTACCTTAGTATTGTTGAGCACTACCCGTACTCGAAGGCTACGAGTCACTGGATCAAGTTCGGGATAGATGTAATCGATAGTGCCTTCAATACCGTTAATATTCATGGCGGGAACGGCAATTTCGGCCTTTTGCCCTTTGGCAATCCAGCTTTGCTCGTTCTCAAACACGTCAGCAATTACCCACACTTTAGAAAGATCCACCACCGACATCACCTCGGTTGAGGGCTGAATATACATGCCATCACGTACATCGAGTGCTTTGACAATTCCCTCTTGGCGCGCATAAAAAGGTACTCGATATTGTGTTTGTTTTGATTCGGTTAATTGTTTAATTTGTTTATCATTAAACCCAAGAAAAGATAATCGTAAACCTGCGTCGCGAACCAGACCTTTATAGCGCTCTTGTCCGTTTGTTTTAGCGGTATCCATCGCCAGTAGATAATCATTTTGCGCATTGATTAAATCGGGAGAGTAGATCTCATAAAGTAGCTGATCTTTCTTAATGGTATCGCCAACTGACTTGATCATCAGCTTTTCAATCCAGCCAGTAACACGGGCATGGATATGGGTAATTTGACTTTCGTCATAGTCGACCTGACCAACGGTTTCGACAAATTTCCATAGTGTGTCGCGTTCAACTTTTGCGACTTTAAGCGCTAGCGCTTGCTGCATACTGCCAGAAACATTGATGTTGATTTCTTGGGTATTACCACCGGTTTCGACTTTCTCTAAATTCATGCCACAGATAGGGCAAGTGCCGGGCACATCACTAATGATGTGGGCGTGCATAGGGCAAACGTACTTGATTGTTATCACGTTATCTGCAGCTTTGACTAAGCTGTCGGCCTTAGGTGCAGGAGTGTCAAATACCAGACTTGAAGACTTAGTGGCTAAGGTTGGTCGGTGCTCTGCGTTTTGGTGCTCTGCGTTTTGATGCTCACTATGCTTATCTGTCGGGCTAGCGACAGCTTGTTGCTCAACTAAAAACATATTGCACTGAGGGCAGCGGCCGGGCTCATGGCTGATCACTTCTGGATGCATTGGGCAAGTATAAGTTTTTACTTGATTTATAACGTTCGCCTGCGGCGCATGTTCATGGCTGTTAGCTTGGTGTGCAGCAGTTTGATCTGTACTTGCAAGTTGTGCATGACTCAACCAAGGCGTACTAATAAGTATGCTACTCAATAGTAGTACGGTCTTAGGGGCTTGTTTTTTTACGTTGTTAAATGGATTCATATGCCTCATCTCCAGCCTAGCTTAGTGGTGTTCGTGCGCGTTGTGCAGCGTACCTTCAGCTATTTTTTCATCCGTCGCTTTGGGCTCTAAGTCCATACCACATTTAGGGCAAGTATCGCCTTTTGTGCCAACCACTTCGGGGTGCATAGGGCAAATATAGGTTTGCGCTTGCAATTGTGGACTTAGATTACCGTGCTGATGTTCGTGTGGCGCGGCCGTGGCAAACACACTGGTATTGATCAGCAGTAATGTCATTAAGGCGAGGTTAGTTAGGTTTTTCATATTATTCACTCCATCGGATTACTAGCCGAAGATTAAGTCCATAAAACATCGATGAGCCTTGTAGATTAAAGCTATTTGCTTTGATTTACAGATTGATGCCATAACTTGGCATTTGGCGCAGTGATCAATATTTTTCTGAACGTGGGTGCATAATTTAATAATAAGGCACCACAATAAACGGCAGAAACTTGCGTTAATTTGGTTGTCGTTTTAGCTTGATTGCTTCGCGTTTTTTAATGGCTGATTTGCCGATTAAAAGCAAAGTAGAGCTAGGCTATCGGTGGTTTAAAGGCCGAAGACAAAGAGATAGAGTGGAAATGAGGCATAGGAGTGGCCATTGCGGTATCGCTCATGCTCACACTTGGCCAGAGGTGTGGGCTGAATAGAGTGCCAGCGACTGAAATCGTCAAACAATGCCCACAATCATTTGAACATGATGTGGTGCCATCACAGCAATGCTGTTTCGCGCCGGGAAGCATTGTCTCGTTACAGCAATCCGCGTTGGCTATTGAATGTGAGTCAGAACTGTTCTCTGTGTTCATCTGCATCACTGTATGATGCATTTTTTGACTTGAAGCCTTATGGTTTATTGCACTCATGTCCATAGTGTGCGGCACCATGGCGTGACCATTAGACACAACACTTTGCCCGACGAGTGCGAGTAAAGTGAATACGACTAAAAAGTAACGACCGAGTGTGTGATGCATAAGTATCCCAGATGATGAACGGCTCGATTCTAGCATAGCGATATTATTCTGTAATGGGTTAGCTCACGTTTTAGCATAACCAATAGATATTTATTCTCAATAGACCCTGCAGCAGTCAATTATTTATGCCTATTTTTGCATTAATCTAATACTCCGCACCATAATAAATGTGTCGTCAGTCACATTTAAGTATTCTATAAATAAGATTTAACTTAAGCGCATTTAATTCGAATGTTAATCATTAAAATAAACTCCCCGTGTTTTATTTCGATTAGGTGGATGTAAATATCCATGTATTACGCCGTTTGTTAGAAAGTTTCTGCTTGTTACTACTGTAATAGTTAGATCTAGATCTCACTTTACGCTTTTAAACGTCATTCAATGGTTAAGTTTTGGCTTAGAATCAAATTTCTAATAAATAAAAGAATATAAACTAGACTTATAAAAACTAAATTTATCAATTTCGGAGAATAGAGTGATGAACTGGCGTGCACTGTTTAAACCTAGCGCAAAATATTCAATCCTAGCATTACTGGCCGTGGGTATTGTTGTCGGAGTTGTGGGCTACTTTGCCACCCAAACGACCTTACACGCTACCAGCCAAGATGCATTTTGTATGAGCTGCCATAGCCAACACTCATTGAAAAATGAGGTGATGTCATCTCCCCATGGTAACAACCGTGTGGGTATTGTGGTGCAGTGTCAGCAATGTCACATTGCACAGGAACCATTCCAATATTTGAAGAAAAAGATCATCGTTTCTAAAGACGTTATCGGCTTCTTAATGATTGATGGTTTTAATACTCAAGCTTGGTTAGATGAAAACCGTAAAGAGCAAGCTGAACTCGCACGTGATTATTTGCGCTCAATTGATTCTTCAACGTGCCAAAATTGTCATAATCGTATTTATGAAAACCAATCAGAAAATATGAGCAAAATGGCAGTGAGAATGCACAGCAACAATTTTAAGAAAGCGCCAGAAGATAGAAAAACCTGTATCGACTGTCATAAAGGTGTGGCTCACCCTTATCCTAAAGGATAAATTTTAGTGCAAGATCACTCTGAGTAATTACCATAAAAAAACCCTCTTACCGAGGGTTTTTTATTATTTATAATATAGGTTAAACCGCATTAGCCAGTACTCGCTGTCGATAGGTGAGCAAACTAAAAATGCCAAAGATAAATACCTGTAAATAATCTTGCTTCGTTAATGGCAGCAAGGTTTTAAACAACATATGGAAAATAGCAACCTGAAAACAATGCATCATGCAGGTAATACCAAGCAGGATATTCAAAATAATCGCGACATTGCCGTCAAAAGGGATTACTAAGTTATAGGCCATCATCAGCCAAGCAATAAGCGTGATGGCTTTACCTACATTAATCAACAAGGGCATGGTTTTCATCTTCTATAGGCTCAGTCGTATTTGTAGATTGATATTGATACAAGCGATAACTGACTTGCCCTGTATGCTTTTCTTTTAAAGCTTGCCAGTGAGATGGTATTGCCAATTGTGTCAATTCTGCTTCAACTTCGACATAAATCAATGCGCCATCATTGAGCCAGCCTTGGGTGTCGAGCAGTTGAGTCGTCTTTTCTGCCAATCCCTTGCGAAATGGCGGGTCGATAAACACTAGGTCAAAACCTTGATCGCAGCCTTGTTGTAACACCATTAATGTGTCGGCGTTGAGCACTTCGGCCTTATCGCATTTAAGGGTTTGAAGATTTTCTTTTAGCTGCAAAGCCGCGCCACGTTGTAACTCGATAATTTTAGCGTAATTTGCATAACGCGATAGGGATTCGAGCGCCAATGCGCCACTCCCGCCAAAACAGTCAAGTACACGAGCATTAACAACGCTGTTAGCTAACCAGTTAAAAAGTGTTTCGCGCACTCTATCTGGCGTTGGCCTTAAACCATCGAGATCCTGAATAGGCAAACGACGCGAACGCCATTGTCCACCAATGATCCGCACCTGACCACTACCAAGCTGACTTTTAGTCGATTGATTTTTTATCGAACGATGATTGGCCAAAGTGCCCCCGTGATTTTGCCTGAAGAAAGAAAGTGGTAGACTATGCCACCTTAATAAAGGCCGCTATTTTATATCAAAGTCTCACCAAAAGGTGAGAAGGCTGAGTGAGCTTAGCTAATTGCCGACTTTTTGGACGTAATTTCCGAGGCAATCTGGTATAACATCAGGGTCTTATTCAAAATTCAACACTGAAGTAGAGCGCTGGGATCACACATGGCAAAGAAAGGTTTTTTCTCTTGGTTTCGTAAAGATAAGTCACAAGATGAGGTCGTCGCTGAAACTCCAGTAGTTACTCCCACACAAGACGCTGAAAAAGCACCGTCTGTAGAGCAGGAACAAGTAGAGGCGCAGCGTTTAGCTATTCAAACAGCAGCAAAGCTGGCCGCAGAGCAGTTAGCTGCTGAGCAGACGCAAGCCAAAGTAGAAGCAGAACGTATTGCCCACGAGCAAGCACAAATCAACGCTCAGCGTATAGCTGAGCAACAAGCAAAAGTAGCACAGTTAGAGGCTGAACAAGCCGCAGCAGAATTTACTGCAAATAAGTTAGCCGCAGAACAATTAGCTCAAGCGCAAGCCCAAATTGAAGTAGAGCGTTTAGCGGAACAACAAGCGCAAGTAGCACGTAGGGCGGCGGCACAGTTAGAGGCTGAACAAGCTGCAGCAGAACTTACTGCTGAGAAGTTAGCCGCAGAACAATTAGCTCAAGCGCAAGCCCAAATTGAAGTAGAGCGTTTAGCGGAACAACAAGCGCAAGTAGCACGTAAGGCGGCCGCACAGTTAGAGGCTGAACAAGCTGCAGCGGAATTTACTGCTGAGAAGTTAGCCGCAGAACAATTAGCTCAAGAGCAAGCCCAAATTGAAGTTGAGCGTTTAGCAGAGCAACAAGCGCAAATCACAGCCGCTGAAGAAGTGGAACGTGTTAGCCAAGCTTTAGTAGCAGAACAGCTTACCGCAGAGCTTGAACAAGCTGTTGAGCTTGTAGCAGAATTACAACCTGAGCCGCAGGCTAGACCAGTTAAAGAAGGCTTGTTTGCGCGTCTAAAACGCGGATTGATGCGTACCAGTGAGAATATCGGTAGTGGTTTTATCGGGCTATTTCGCGGTAAAAAAATTGATGATGACTTATTTGAAGAGCTAGAAGAACAGTTATTAATCGCCGATGTTGGCGTTGAAACCACTACGCGTCTTATTAAAAACTTAACAGAACATGCGTCACGTAAACAATTAAAAGATGCCGAAGCGTTATACGAGTTATTGCGTGATGAGTTGCAAAAAACACTCGACCCTGTCGCCATTCCGTTAGTGCCAGATAATGCCAACGGGCCATTTGTAATTTTAATGGTGGGCGTCAATGGTGTGGGTAAAACGACCACTATCGGCAAAATGGCCAAGCAATACCAAAGCCAAGGTAAATCGGTGATGTTAGCTGCGGGAGATACTTTCCGTGCCGCCGCGGTTGAGCAGCTACAAGTTTGGGGACAACGTAACGACATTACTGTGATTGCCCAGCATACGGGCGCAGATAGTGCTTCGGTATTGTTTGATGCCTTACAAGCCGCCAAAGCGCGTAAAGTCGATGTATTGATTGCCGACACCGCGGGTCGTTTGCAAAATAAAGCGCATCTAATGGAAGAATTGAAAAAAGTTGTGCGAGTAATGAAAAAGCTCGACCCCGATACACCACATGAGGTCATGCTGACATTAGATGCCAGCACGGGGCAAAATGCGATTAGCCAAGCGCAATTGTTCCAAGAAGCAGTAGGGGTAACGGGAATTACCATCAGCAAGTTAGATGGAACAGCTAAGGGCGGCGTAGTGTTTGCGATTGCCGACAAGTTTAATATCCCCATCCGTTATATCGGTGTTGGTGAGCAAATTGATGATTTACGCCCCTTTAATTCGAAAGAATTTATCGACGCCTTGTTCACTCAAGAAAAAGCGGATAGCTAATTTATGATTGATTTTCAGCAGGTCAGTAAGATTTATCCTGGCGGCCAAATGGCGCTGGAAGATGTCAATTTTCATCTGCAACAGGGTGAAATGGCATTTTTAACCGGCCACTCAGGTGCGGGTAAAAGTACGCTGTTGAAGTTAATTACGGTTATTGAACGCGCGACCACTGGCCGTGTGGCGATTAATGGCCATGATATCGCCCATTTGAGTGCCAAACATGTACCGTACTTACGCCGCAATATTGGTATGATTTTTCAAAATCATCATCTTTTAATGGATAGAAGTGTTTTTGATAATGTCGCCTTACCGCTGGTGATTGAAGGTTTTTCCCATGGTGAGATACGTAAGCGTGTGGCTGGGGCCCTCGACATGGTGGGGTTATATGGCAAAGAGCGGCATAACCCGATCATGTTGTCAGGTGGTGAGCAGCAACGTGTCGGTATTGCCCGCGCAATTGTGAATAAGCCGCTTTTACTGCTTGCTGACGAACCAACGGGTAACTTAGATCCTAAGTTATCGATGGATATTTTACGTCTATTTGAAACCTTTAATGATGCCGGCACAAGCGTGCTTATCGCCACTCACGATTTGGGATTAATTGCGCGGATGAAGTACCGTACTTTTACGCTTAAACAGGGGCGTATGTTAGGCGCACAAGAGTTAGATCATAGTGTGCATGCACGAAGTACAGCGCTCAATAGAGGTGAAGGTCTATGAGCAATAGCGCAAAGTTAACTCGTAGTAAATTGCCTCTGTCGGGACGATTTGTGATGTTTTTTATTCGACATGCGCAACAAGCCATGGCGAGTTTAGGTGAACTATGGCGTAATCCAATATCCTCTGTGATGACAATGGCGGTACTCGGTGTGAGTTTGAGTTTACCGGCGGCATTACAGGTATTGGTTAAAAATGCTGAAACCATTACTAGCTCGTGGAATAGTGCTGCTGAGATATCCTTATTCATTGATGATAATCGCAGTGAACAAACAATCCAGAGTCTATTAACTCGTATTGGTACTTATTCTGAAGTTGATAAGGTGCGGTATATCGATAAAAACCAAGCCCTAGAAGAGTTTCAACGCCTTTCTGGATTTGGTGAAGCCTTAGCCTATTTGGATAAAAACCCCTTACCAGCCGTGATTACGGTGACCCCTACGAAGCGATATTCAACGCCAGTGGGAGCCCGGGAATTATTAACTAAGCTAGAGCGTGAACCTGAGATTAGTTTTGGCCGTTTAGATATTGAATGGTTAGAGCGTTTACAAGCTGTGGTTCGTGTGCTTGAGCGGACTGTAATGGCGATCGCAGCTCTTCTCATTTTGGCCGTGGTATTGGTGATTGGTAATACAATTCGTCTCGCGATTATGAATCGACGTAGCGAAATCGAAGTGATGAAATTAGTCGGTGCAACCGAAGCTTTTATCCAGCGTCCTTTCCTTTATACGGGTATTTGGTATGGGGTAATTGGTGGCATACTAGCTTGGCTTATCATTAACTTATTGGTGTGGTATCTCGATTCGGCGTTGGCAGAATTGTTGGGGCTTTACGGCAGTCAGCTCGAAATGAAATCACTGACGTTTACTGAGTTATTGCAATTAGTCGGTTTAGCATCATTTTTAGGCTGGTTAGGGTCGTATTTATCGGTTCGTCAACATTTACGTGCCATTGAACCCTCGTAACCGCTTAACCTTCGACGTTAATAAATAGCAAAAAAGTCACTAAAAAAAGCGATGGTGATGAACTTTTTTTCACTTGATATGTCTATTTTAACGAGTTAAAAAGGCTATCGGTAAACGCGCTAAGGTTGACATAGTCTGTCAATTAGCCGATAGTTCATCAGCTTATTCTTGTGGTATTTTGTTAGAGAGCTCAAGAATACACTCGTAAGTAGTCTGATAAAATGTAGGAGAGCGAATGACCTTTCAAACGCAATCAATGGCACTGACTGTCCCACAGGGCGCCAGTAGCTTAGAAGCTTATATCAATTCAGTGACTAGCATCAGCATGCTGGATGCTGAGGCTGAGTATGAGTTAGCCAAGCGTTTGCAGGAAACAGGCGATCTGCAGGCGGCGAAGCAACTGATTATGTCGCACTTACGTTTTGTTGTGCATGTCGCAAAAGGCTACTCAGGCTACGGTCTGCCACAGGCTGACTTGATCCAAGAAGGCAACATAGGTTTGATGAAAGCGGTTAAACGCTTCGATCCTGATGTTGGCGTGCGTCTGGTGTCTTTTGCTGTTCACTGGATCAAAGCTGAAATCCATGAATATGTGCTGAAAAACTGGCGCATTGTTAAAGTTGCCACCACTAAAGCGCAACGTAAGTTATTCTTTAATATCCGTAAAGCGAAAACTCGCTTAGGTTGGTTCAGCGATGCTGAAGTCAGCATGGTGGCTGAAAATCTCGGTGTTTCTAAAGCTGACGTGACCGAAATGGAATCACGTATGGCGGCGCAGGATCCTGCATTTGATTTGACTAATGATCAAGATGAGGAGCATGACTTTGCTCCTGTGCATTATCTAGAAGATCATTCGTCAGATTTAGCGGAGAATATTGAAAACGACAACTGGGAATCCGATTCTCAAGGTCGTTTATTATCGGCGATTAAAACCTTAGATGAGCGTAGCCAGCATATTTTGCGCGCTCGTTGGTTAGATGATAATAAAACGACACTGCAAGAACTGGCAGAAACCTATCAAGTGTCGGCTGAACGTATTCGCCAACTTGAGAAAAATGCTATGAATAAACTAAAAGCGTGTATGGAAATCTAAGTCGCATCACTCATTAAGCGAAGTGATTTCAGACATAAAAAAACCTGCTACGGCAGGTTTTTTTATGTCTGAAATTCGTGTTAAAAATTAGCCTTGAATAAGGCTAGCAATCAGTGATTTTCGGTTCACTTTCAGCCCTGTCTGCTCACTACTTTCTGGCCATGGGTAATAGTGTCTTGGACGTTTGAAACGGGCGATTTTATCGGCGAGGAATAACTCGAGTTCACTGGTTATCGCCTCAGGCTGACGGGCTAAACTACCGCGAATAATGGCGGCAGGAAGGTGACCAAATTTGTCGTCAGGGATAGCGAAAACGATAGCATCGTCTATTTGCGGGTGCAGCTTAAGCGCGGCTTCAATTTCTTCTGGCTGGATATTTTCGCCACCGCTGATAAACATATTATCGACGCGGCCGAGGATGCGTAGATTGCCATTTTCATCCCATTCCCCCCTGTCTTTGGTATAAAACCAGCCATCTTGATCAACGCACGTTTGTATTCCATCGGCAGTGAGGTTGCCCATAAATAGACAAGCGCCGCGCACCCAAATAACACCGTCTTCGATTTTAAGCTCACGTTTTAGGAGTAATTTGCCACTGCTGCCGTCGCTTAAGGCGAGCCCCGTGGTGATTTGTGAGCCCATTTCTGTCATACCGTAACTGGTGTAGCTGGCAATATTACGCTGCTTAAGTTGCGTGAGTAAGTCGAGTGAGACGGCGCCGCCACCGAGTAATAAGGCTTTGATGCTTTTAAGCTTGCTACTGGTGTCGGTTAATAGTTTATTTAGCTGTGCAGGAACCAGAGAGAGATGGCTTAGTTTATCTTGGTCAATCTGTTGGCTTAGACTAAGTGCATGATCTGGCATAACAACACAAGCGCCGACTAAGGCGCAGCGATTTAATATTGCCAGACCACCAATGTGGAATAAGGGGAGTGAGAGTAACCAAGCATCTTCTTGTTCTAGCGCGATTAAGCTGCGAGCACCCTCAGCGTTTGCAATATGGTTAGCTAGGCAATGAACAGCCGCTTTGGGGAAACCACTGGAGCCAGAGGTTAAAATCACATTGGCAGGACGTAACACATCGACAGGTTGAGGTAAGTTGGTGCTAACGCATTCAAAATCTAACGCTAATAGACGACAGTGTTGTAGCCCAGTATTTTCCTGACTCCAAAAATAGCCTATCTGATGACTATCGATTAAACCTTGGATCTGCGTTAGGGGGAAACGTGGTGAGATAGGGAAAAAGATTGCCCCGATATCAATACAGGCCCAGTAGAGGCAAATCATCTCCAGATTATTACTGGCAACGCAAGCGAGGGATTGGCCTTGGCTGAGACCCGCAGCACTTAGCTGCTGATTAAGTGCGATAACGCGCTGGCTTAATTCAGAGTAACTAATGTGTTGTCCTGCCTGCTTGATGGCCGTTTGCAGTGGAAACATAAGCGCGGCTTGGTGTACAGGTGACAATATTAGCGGTGGCGATAGGTGGGTATTTGGCAAGCTATCTTTCCTCACCCTTAGCGATACTAGAATCACTTTGCAGTGTTAAATCAAGGGTGTGCTGCGCAATAAGCTCAAGTTGCGCCATTGTCAGGCAGTGTTTTTTACCCGATGATATTAATAAATCTTGGCTAAAGGCACTTAGAGTATCTAACCCAGGGGTTTCATCGGGAGTGAAGATGGCAGCTAAATGAGCTAGATCGTGAATACCTAAGCTGCTTTCAAGGCATGAACTAATAATACAGCGCACGCCATAGCTCTGTGCCGTATCGATTAAATCAGCGAGCCTTTCGACAGTG
Source organism: Shewanella morhuae (assembly GCF_003028295.1). Taxonomy (NCBI): domain Bacteria; kingdom Pseudomonadati; phylum Pseudomonadota; class Gammaproteobacteria; order Alteromonadales; family Shewanellaceae; genus Shewanella; species Shewanella morhuae. The sequence continues at coordinate 609,881 of NZ_PYSG01000003.1, forward strand.
CCGAGCAACATAGGTTTAATCACTAATGCCGTCAGACCCTTTTGCATCTCAAATTGATACGCGGGATCATTAAGCGACTCATCGAGGGCATATGGCATGCCAATCGCTTGATAAAATTCCACATTATCCTTTGGGTTTTGGCAAGGTTCTTCAATATATTCAATAGAATCTAGGGGGAGGCACGCAGCAAATTCGATCGCTTGCTCAAGTGTAAAACCTTGATTTGCGTCTAAACGCAATTTGAGATCGGGGCGGGTACGTAGAATGCCATAAATGAGTTTAAGTTCGTCTTCGATTGAGGCCTGAGCCACTTTCACTTTCACTGAGTGAACGTCCACGCCAAGCGCCGCAATTTTGTTATCGAGTAAGTCTGTACCTGCATCCGTAGGATGATAAATCAAAGGGACGGTAGCAGTTTGTGGACGAATAGCATCAAGTTTACCCGACAGCTTGGCATGTAATAGACTTAGACCGAAAGCTAAGGAAGGGTAAGCGCTCGTGTTAGCATATTCCAGCAATCTGTCGATATGCTGACCGCAGAGCTGCGGTAATAACTCAACTAAAGAGTGTTGCACTTGAGCCAGCGATTCGCGGCTAAATCCGACTAAAGCTTGCTGATTGATATCAACGCCTGAGAGTGGCGCAATATCAACTTCGACTTGTCGATACTCGCCTTCAATACTTATACAGGCTTGCAGCACTAATCCCGCTCGGTGATCAATTCGTTGCTTGCCTACTGGCAGCAACACGTCGAGCGGTAGTCGATATTGATACAGGTTAAGCGAGCTTAAGATCATATGTTTCCTACATTTTAATACTATTAACCTAGCAGCTTAACTAGCGTTGAGACTAATACCTCTGGAGCCGCTTGGTGTATGTTGTGTCCAGCACCATTGATGCGGTGGACGAGAATGGGCGCATGTAATTGCCACTCTTGAGCGAGGGCGTGAAACTTAGCATCTTGACTGCCGGCAAAGAAATGGCATTCACAGGCAAGCTGTGAAGGTACATCCCATAATGAAACTTGGCGCGCCAATGAGGTGGCTAAGAATACTTGTTTAAGTATTTGCTTAGGATGCATGTTCAATATATGAGTTCGATACTCGATTAAGCTTTTTATTTTGGCGGCGGTCATATCGGCAAATACGGGCTGCTGATACCACAAGCTTAAAAAATCTTTACTATTAAGATTGAGCAAACGTTCGGCCCACTGGGCATCACTTTGGCTTCTGGTGTGTTTTTCCTGCTGATCTTTAAGCCCTGGATGGCAGGACTCGAGGTTAAGACTCAATAATCGCTGCGGATAGGCCCTAGCAAGATGCAGGGCGATGCGCCCCCCTAATGAATAACCGTAGAGATGGAACATCTCAGTATTAAGTTTAAGGCTATCAAGTCGCGTCATTATGTCTTGCGTGCAAAAGTTAAAATCAAACTTAGCCTCAGTCGCCCCCTCAGCTTGATTATCACCATGGCCCGCAAAGTCTACACAAATACAGTGAAAGTGCTGACTCAACGTAGGCATTAACGGCAACCAATCGGCCTTAGTGCCTAAAAAACCATGCAGTAACACTAAAGTGGGTAATGAAGTGTCACCGTAACGGGCCATGATTGGCATTAGCTTTGTTTCACCCATAGGTTGAGCGCAGCGATTTGATCGCTAGCTTGGTTTTGGCTCACGTTGACCTCAATGATCGAAGCCCCCTGAAAATCTAGCGCCTCATTATAGCTATCTTGAAAATCGGCTAAATTATCCACTTGATTATAGGGCAAATTAAACATGGCTGCGGCATAACCAAATTCTAAGCCGTGGCTGAGTCGATAATAATCACTACGAATTTGCTCATTAGGCACGGGCAGTAAGTTGAAAATATTACCGCCATCGTTATTGAGAATGACGATGACTAACGGGCTGGTTAAACTTTTTGCGATTGCCAGCGAGTTGAGATCGTGCAATTGCGATAAATCACCAATGATCAAACTCGTGGGTTTGCCTGCGTGAGCCGCAATGCCACATGCTGTAGCAAGTAAGCCATCAATCCCTGATGCGCCACGATTGGTGAAGGTGGTCGCTGTGCAGCAACTTACGGGGGCATACATGTCGTACAAACGTACAGGTAGGCTGTTACCAATAAAAAGCTGTTGTTCTAATGGGCGTGTATTGGCAATCGCACGGACTACTTGTGCTTCACCAAATTCACCATGATCGATATTGCGCACAAATAAGTTATGCAATTCATCGTTATAGGTAATTAAAGTATTTGCCCAGTTTGCAGAGGATGAACGATACCAGTTCAATGCGGCAAACTGTCCTGCATTAGCATGCCAAAGGTGTTTGGTATTGTGGCTCGGATCGAGCCGGTTCTGCTCGGGTAAAATTTGCCAGTAACTATGCCAATTTTGTTCGGCTAAATATCCAATCAAGCGTTTTGATAATAAACGACCGCCAAATACCAGTACGCGATCGGCTTCTTGTAATAAATTGCGCGCCCTTGGGTGTTGCAACAATTGGTCGATATTACCGATGACCGCAGGATGCTGGCGCAGTTGTGACTGTGCATCGGTGAGAAGCGGCCAGCCAATTTTTTGCGACAAGGTAATGAGCTGCTGTGGATCTTGCTCTGGCGTAAGCGTACCGACAACAATGACACCTTTACCGTGGACGAACCGCATGATGGCATCGTCACTTGGACTGCTCTGCTGAGAACTCTTGCCATATTGAGTATAAGGTTGCGTGAGTTGCAGCCAATTGTGCAGTGGTTTTAAATAGGGCGATTCTGCATCGAGGATAGTGCCACCGAGTTCACTCGGATATAAAGGCTCACGGTACATACAGTTAACGTGTACAGGACGAGTTTGATTCGCTATTGCCTCATCTATGGTAGTGAGCAAAGCTTGCGGTGCAATGTGTGTATCCGGTGTCGGTAAATTCACTTGCATAGCATAATTGGCAAAAATACCGGGTTGAACTATGGCTTGATTGGCACCGCAGCCGAGTAATTCAGGCGGACGATCGCCACTTAAAACAATTAAAGGCACATGGGTTAGCCAGGCTTCAACGATTGCGGGGTACAAGTTGGCGACGGCGGTACCCGATGTGGTAATAATCGCGACTGGTGCGCGGCTGGCTTTTGCTAGCCCTAAAGCCATAAAGCCGAGTCCACGTTCGTCGAAATGTAAATGACGCTGGAGCTTAGTTTGCTGGGCGGCGGCGAGGGTTAATGGCGTCGAGCGTGAGCCTGGTGCCATACACACATGTTGCACGCCAAGACGTGCTAATTCCTCAAGAATAAGGGCGCCCCAAATAAGATTAAGTGTGGCTGTATTTTCGGTCCGCATAGCTGAATCTATTAGGATAAAGATAGGCTTAGTGTAACGTGTTTGCGGCGTAAGATGTATGGTTGGCTTAACAATTTCGCCAAGGGTTATCTAGAGCATGAGCTGGTGCTTAAGCTAAGGCTGTATCATCTCTATCTCGTACTTTTTACTCTTTTTTGCTAAACAATATGATCAACAATTTTTTTAATTTGTCCATTTAACCAAATTAAATCGTCATTTATGTTATTCGGTTGATTTTTTTGCACTAAGAATATTGCCGGTACTTCAGTTTCGGCATATAAACGTTCGGCCTCAAGTTGTGATAACTGACATGTATGTAATTCGGGGGTATCACTCGCCATTTCATAGACGACGCGATAGGGCAATAATGATAGCGCCTGACTTTCTCCGAGATATTCAAACAAACTTGAAATACTGGTAATGTTAATTTCAGTATTGAGTGTGATGCTATTTTTGAGGCAAAAATCTTGATAAGGGCTGAGTTTGCTATGCGAATTACCTAAATCGGTATTTACATAGGGATATTCTGCAATCGTTTCTAAGGTGATATCCCGCTTAAAGATAGGATGGTTGCTGCTAGCAATAAGATAAACTTTATCCATATTTTGCAGTGCCGTTGTTAAAAGCTTATCACCGAATGCGGCCACGTCTGCTGCACCTTTATTACAGCAAATACCTAACATAGTCTCGCCGTTAATAATATCTTGAGTGGTATGCATTGACCACGGAGTGATATTAATATGCATGAGTTTTTTTTCTTCTTTAATGGCCTGCATAAGCGGTTTTGGGAAAGCGTAGGCAATTAAACCTGGCGCAGAAATTTCTACGTGGGTTTTGACTAAATTAGTATTAGCTGCTCTGGCTTTATAAAACTTATCGGTACATTCAATTGCTTCTTTTGCTATTGGATATAAATGAGAAACAAACTCATTAGGGAAAAGTCCATATTTACGACGAATAAAAAGTTCATCACCAAAGATTTCACGCATATTTTTAAGGCTACGACTAATCTTAGGCGCAGGAATATCGAGAGCTTTAGACACATAAGTTGCAGACTTATTTTCATATAATGAAACAAGTATTTTCAAACTTAGAATATCGAGCCCATCAAGATTACTAATATGCATTTTTTATATCCCTTAAAATGGAGTAAATGCTTTAAACATTGATTGATTATGGCTCGGCTGAATAATATTAATGTGAAATGTATCTCAACTTCAAAACTATAGCTCCGTAATTAATAAAGGTTTTCTATATTTATATTTTTTCACATATTAAAAAATATAAAATATTATTTTTAATATGTTAATTCCAATTTTCAATATTTCAAATGTTGAAAATGTAGCTTTCATGTATTCCATTATCGAGATTTGCACTAAGTGACAATGAGGGTTGATTCTTAATTTGTTGTTTATTATTAGGTTGTTATTGTCAGGCGTGATCCTTGTCAAGTAAATAAGTTTGCTTCACGTTAATACTAAAGTTGTTTTAAAAAGGTGATAACAAAAAATAAATAGGTTATTGGAGGCGTTATGAATACTTCAGTTATTCTCAGTTATGCGTTTATGTACTTTGTGCTGTTTGTCGCAGTTCCATTCGTTTTTGTCATGTTCGTCATGACCTGTATTAAGTTTTTTAAATCAGGTTCGGATGAAGCTGAACATCACGAAATAAAACTAAAACCCATGCTGTTTGATAAGAAAAGCTTTAGTTTTTTTAAATCATTAAAAACAGTAGTAGAAGGCAAGTATGATGTTTTTTGTAATGTGCCATTAGATACAGTATTTGAGATGGATCAGCATGATGCTAGTTTAAATCATGATTATCGTCTCGATTATGTATTAATTGATCAGGACTCATCCGAAGTCAAAATGGTAATTAGTGATTCTAGTAAAGAAAATAACTCACTAATGAAAAAACTATTTAGTAAGTTCAATATTAACTTTATTGAGATGAATCAACAGAAATCGTGGGATGCACAAAGCCTTAAGCAAGCGCTAGCTGTCTGATTACGACCGTCGGGTTCGGATATTTCCGAACCCTGACACTCATCTTCGCCCTTCCCCAAATAAATGTGAGGACTCCTTAATGTCCAAAATAAAATGGCTGTGGTCGATTCGCTTGGGTGCAATTGCATTGCTTTTAAGCTTTAGTGCGATGAGCGCCGAATCTCCGCTTCAAATTAACAGTGATACAGCCTGTATGAAGTGTCACAAGCGTAACGGTTCAATGTTAGGCCATCATGGCCAAGATACGATGAAAATGTCCTGCTCAAGTTGTCATGGCGAGAAAGGGGATCACCCCAAAAAGCCAAATGACCTAGTTGTGTTTGGTCTGCAAGAAGGATCTGATCTTGATAAACAGCTTGCCGTTTGTCGCAAATGTCATACACCGAAAAAACTGAGCGCAGCAGAGTGGACACATAACGTACACGCTAAAAAAGTGCCTTGTGCTGCCTGCCATAAATTACATAGCGCAACCGATCCCATGGTTGAAATGACGCCAAAGGTTCGTAGTGAGTTGTGTAGCAGTTGCCACGCCGGCAAGCAGGAGTAAAGTCATGGAAAATTCAAAAAGAAGGTTTCTAAAGGGCACCTGTGCGTTATTAGCGGGTGCAACAGGCGCATCACTTCTTACCACAGTGAATGCCTCTGAAAGCGCTAAAGCCGGATCCGATATTAAGTATGCGATGGTTCACGATGAATCTAAGTGTATTGGATGCCGTGCATGTGAAGTGGCATGCCGTGAGGTGAATGATGTTCCCGAAGGTGTGTCTAGAATTCAAATTCTGCAGACAGGTCCCTTTGGTGAATACCCTAACCAGTTTTATCACTTTAGCCGCAAGTCTTGCCAGCATTGTGAAGATGCACCTTGCGTCAACGTGTGCCCAACAGGCGCCGCGTTTATTGATAAAGAAACCGGTATCGTTTCGGTTAATGCATGGAAATGTGTGGGTTGCCAATATTGTATTGCAGCTTGCCCTTATCAAGTTCGCTTTATTAATCCTGTCACCCACGCAGCGGATAAGTGTGATTTCTGCCGAGAAACTAACTTAGCCCAGGGTAAGCAACCTGCTTGTGTGGCCGCTTGCCCAACCAAAGCATTGGTGTTTGGTAATTTAAAAGATTCGACTTCTGAGATAGTACAAGTGCTGCGCGCTAATCCCACTCAACGCGCCAAAGTTGCCCTCGGAACACGACCTAAGTTATTCCGTATTCTGGCGAAATCTGGGGAGGTAGTGCTATGAGTGCCTTACATTTTGATACCTTAGTGTGGCATTGGCCCATTGCTATTTACTTGTTTCTTGCAGGCGTTTCTGCAGGGGCGATGTTCTTCGCTGTATTGTTAAAACATTTTGTCTTAAAGCAAAACGCTTATAAATCGGGTTTTGTGCGCGCCGCTTGTATTATCGCGCCAGTGGCGGTAATGGCCGGATTAGGCATTTTGGTTGCTGACTTAACAAAACCTCTCGATTTTTGGAAGATTTTAGTGTTTTACAATCCTACATCTGTCATGTCGATGGGTGTACTTATTCTGCTGATTTATCAAGTATTCATGTTTATGTGGATTGGTTTAACCTTCCGTAAACCGGTTGATGATTGGTGTGAAACACGTTTTCCTATCGTGCTGAAGTTAACAGCATTACTGGCTCGGTTTGAGGCTGCCATTACGGGATTACTGGTGATCCTATCTTTGGCTTTGGGAGCTTACACGGGCTTTTTACTGTCGGCGTTACCTGGTTACCCCATGCTTAAAAACCCAGTATTGCCTTTATTGTTTTTAGTTTCTGGGCTTTCCTCGGGGGCAGCTGCGGCTTTACTCGGGGGCGTGTTGATGAATGGTAAGCCTGATGACAAAGAGGTGCACTTTATCCATAAAGTTGAGATCCCGTTGATCTTAGTTGAAATAGTATTGTTGTTTACCTTCTTTATGGGATTAGTGCTTACTGGTGGGCAAAGTAAGGTCGCAACCTTTAATGCCTTAGGTTATGGCTTCTGGGGATGGGTGTTCTGGGTCGGTATTGTCGGGTTCGGTTTATCAGGTCCTTTAGCGATGAATCTATTTATGACTTCAACATCGAAACGTAAATGGGCTTATGTCGCAGGGACGGCCTGCTTAAGTTTACTCGGCGTTATATTGCTACGTAACTTCATCCTTTATACGGGGCAAATGACCATAGCCTAAAGCAGAGTCGTGTATCTCTGTAAGCATAATGATAAGAGTGGAAGGACATCGACAAATCGCGAAAACAGTATTTAAGGATAATATTGTAGATAGACCCTTGTGATGCTAGCTCTCAAGGATAAGTCTGGTCGCGATTTGTTGTGTAACAGGGAGGTCGCTGGGCAGGATGCCATTTTCTAGACTTGACTATTTTGCCCTGCCTCCAAATGGGCGTTGCCACCTTTATTTTTAGGGTGGCGTTTCTTGTTTTGGGGCAAATATAATTTATTCGCCGAGATTATTGATCCATTCACTCATAACCACATGGGTTTTGATTTTGATTATATCGGTATGAGTATCAATGTATTCACGGATCTCGTGTAAGCGGCGCATTGAAGGTGCGTTGACATAAACCAGTAAATCCATATCGCCAGAAATTCCACGGCAGGTAATTACTTCGGGTATCGCTTGAAAAACGTGTACTACGTCAGCACAGCGTGGACATTGATGCTGGATCTCGAAATAAGCCGATACGCCCTCTTTTTGTGATTCGCTCAATAGCACTTGATAGCCACGAATAACCCCAGTTTGTTCTAATTTTTTAATGCGCTCGGCCACCGCGCTGCGTGACAGGTTTACCTGTTCAGCAATATTCGACACGCTTTGACGTGCATCCTGACGCAGACTATGAATGATGGCGGTATCAAATTTATCCAAGGGTGACTCCAGTGAAAATGGTTGTTTTAAATCCATGTGCTATTTTGCCATTAGTTTGGACAGCTAAAAATTGACTGATGTTTTCAGTTTGAAATATCACTCAACTTTAAATTAGCCGCCATTTTGACTGAGATACAGCCATTTACCGTGATTATGCTTGTTCTGGACGTGAGGAACACTGAAATTAACGGCAGATTGTGGGGCTAAATCTCACTATACTAGCAGCTCAAAAACCACAGAATACTAACAGATGAATTCAAATAGCGGAACTATAGGTCGTTGGCAAGGTGCTGGATTAATGGCGACCACTTTGCTTGGTACTGGGGTATTCATTTTACCTCAAATGACAATTGAAAAAGCGCAATCTGGCGCGCTAGTCGCGTGGATATTGCTTACTCTAGCCATTATTCCAGTGGCACTTGTCTTTGGTCGTTTAGCGAGTGTATTCCCCCATGCCGCTGGCCCCGCCTATTTTGTCGAAAAAGCCTTTGGCCGCACAGCAGGCCGAACCATAGGATTGATCTTTTTGCTGGTGGTGCCGATGGGCGCTCCCGCAGCTATTTTAATGACTTTTCAGTTTGTAAACGCCTTAATACCTATATCGGGCTGGTCGAAGGTCGGTGTTGAGGTGCTAGTTATTTTTGGTTTGTTCCTGATTAACCTAAGGGGCATTCAAGTGTCGGCTAAGCTGCAATTTGGCCTGACACTGTGCATAGTTGCCGTGGTAATGGTGCTGTTTGGTGCAAATAGTTTTCAGCCAGGCCAGCTAACCACACTTGCTAGCCATGGTATGCCCGAAATGCCGACCGTAATGATGGCTGCTGGCATTGCTTTTTGGAGTTTTTTGGGTATCGAAGCTATGACCCATCTCGCCGATGATTTTCGCCGCCCGCAACAAGATATGATCCCCGCGATGATGATGGGCACGATATTGGTGGGGGTTATTTATGTGGCTTGTACACTCTTACTCTTATTAGTTCCGACAGATAAAAGCGTTGCTATGATTGGTGTTTTTGATCAAGTACTTGGTGGTTATGGCGCGCAAGTTATAGGCATTTTAGGTATTGCCAGCGGGTTGGCTACAGTTAACGTATATGCCGCCAGTGCGGCTCGTTTAGTATGGAGCTTTAGTTGTGAGGGTATTTTGCCGCGCTTTTTTGCGGTAAAGAACGCCCACGGTGTTCCTATTCGCGCTTTAGCAGCATTGTTATCAGTAATGGCAAGCGTCATCGTGCTCACCTATATTTCTGGGCAAGAGCTTGAGCACCTTATCGCATGGAGCAATAGTGTGTTTGTGGTGATCTATCTGATGGCGATGTTAGCGGCAGCTAAGTTATTACCGCGGCATAATTGGCCGTTAGTGGCGCTCGGTTGTGTATTTTGCGTTGTGCTGGCCTTTGCGCTTGGCGCCAGCATGTCCTACGTGTTGGTATTAATATTAGTGGTGGCGCCATTCCTGTGGTGGCAAAAGAGCCACATTATCCGTAAGCAAAGTTTGACTGTACCAGAGTCATTACTGTGACCAGCAGGATTAAAACCTACTGGGTATGACTTGTTTCTATGGCGATATTGCGCATGTGGATTAATTCACTGTGTTTTAGATAGAGCAAATCAGCAGTGCGGCGAATAATTTGGTCTTCGTACTGGGATAACTGCCCATCGGCGTAGGCCAGTTGCCACATTGCGAGCAATAGTTGTTGCTTCTGCTCAAGGCTAAATTCAGCATTAATGGCGGTGGTGAACTCAAAGAGTGAAGTGGCGTTGCCTTGGACTCTTTTGGCTTCATCAATTAATACTTGCGCATCTGCTTGCGACATTGACAAGGTTTCGGTCAGTAATTTAGGTAATAACTTGGCTTCTTGTGGTGACAGTGTGTCATCGGCAAATACCACCTCAAGTAACATACTGGCTGCGGCGAGCTTAAGTTGATGCGCCTTGTCTTCAGGTGAAGCGGCTTGAGTATGCGCTTCAAGAAATCGTCTTAATTTTGCAATCATATATGGCGGCTCTTATGCTGGAGGAATATAGAGTAGAGTCGATTGAGGAATGAAAGTTCACCCTAAGTATCGAGCGCTTAGGGTGAGGGCATACCGAGTTAAAGCAGTGAGCTCAGACCTTTTGTGAGTAAATCTGAGGTACCTTCTGCGCCATTGGAGTCTAAGTAAGACTTGGCAATATTGATCATTGGCATAGCCAAGTCTTTAGAAATACCTAGTTTTTCAAAAGCATCAAATACCATTGCACTACTTTGTAGTGATGATCCTAAATTTCCCGCTTTTGATAACAAGCCAGATACACCTGAGGTTGAGTCTAGTGCAGGTGCTGCCGCTAATAGGCTGTCGGCGTTAGGGATGCTGGCAGCCAATGTTGAATAGTCTGTTGTACCAAGGCTAGATTGCGCTAAACCTAATAAACTGCCTAAACCACCCTCTGCCTGAGTTTGATTTAAACCTAGCTGTGACATAACGTTACCAACTAAATCATTTGATTGAGTTGCTGTTGCCGTCGCGAGCGTTTTCTCCGTTTTTGCTTGAGCTCCAGTTAAGTTATCTAGCCATCCCGCACTGGCGGGCGCTGCCAAAATACAAGTGCCAAGGAGGATAGACAGGGTAATAGTGTGTTTCATATGGAAGCGTCCTTTAATAGTTTACGCGCTAGTTCGTTGGACAGTTTAGCGGGTTTGCGGCTTTTGTTGCAGTAGTTTTCTGTGATTAACAGTTCACACTGATGATTTCTATTGTGCATTACTAAGGGATTTTCGGTATCCTTAGCGGCAATTCTTAGTGTTAATTTATTTCAATTATTTGGAAAGTCGCATGTCACTATCCGCAATTTTGTCAGAAGCCTATAACTTCTTCCGTAATCATCTAGCACAACTCGCTATGTTGACTATGCCATTACTGTTGATCCAAGTGGGGATCCAGTTATGGTTAGGCATAGAGATGGGTAAAGTCGATTTAGAAAATCCACAGTTTGGTGCACCGCACATGATTGCGATGATGCTGTTATTGCTCACCTTTTCGGTACTTATTGCCGCAGTTACGTTGTTTTTAGAACTGCGCTCTCAGGGACACAATCCTTCTGCGGGCTTGGTACTTAAAGCCAGCTTGCCTTTTGTTCCACCACTATTATTGGCTGGGGTGTTTTCTGGCTTAGCAATCTTAGCCCCGGTCATGCTGTTTGCTGCCTTTGGACCTTTATGGCTGATTGGATTGGTCATTAGTTTTTATCTTTTTGCCCGATTAGCTTACGTCAACTTTATGGTTGTGGTCGAACGCTTAACCCCATTAGAGGCCATTAAGGGAAGCTTTAGTTTTAGCGGTCCTATTGTGCTGAAAACGATTGCGCTATTAATGCTATATCTACCACTTTCCGTTATCGGCAGTCAGCTATCTGGATTTGCTGCAATGGGTGGGTTTCCGCTACAAATGTTGATGGATACCATTATGTCTTTCATTGGCTTATTCGTTAACGTCGCGTTATTTCGCTTATATATGGTGTCGAAAAAGCCTGATGTTGCATAGTACATATCCAATCTAGTTTGTAGGGAATCACTCATGGGGATGAAAGCGGTCATTAAGGATAGTGAATTTATCCAAGATTTTTCGGCCTCTTTGAGTGATGATTATCTCAAGGCAAAAAGCTATGTGCAGGATGTGCCGACCCAGTCGCTGCTGCACATTCGTAGCTTTACTCATAAACTTGCTGAGTTACTCGGGCAAGATAAGCAAGTCGCGTTCGCGAGTCCAAATTTATACGATAGAATCGAACAACTTAACCAGCAACGCGTTATCGATGTTAAAACTACTCGCGCGCTACATCGATTGCGTGCTGACGGTAATCGCGGCGCTCACCCTGAAAAGTATCATCTCACCCAAGAGCAATTACTCGCGCTCGCGCAAAAATCCATTAAAGATGCCTTGGCCTTAGTTGAGCATTTGTATCCGAAGGTGAAGGGGTACGCGGCATCTCAATACTGTTATGAAGCGTCTGACGCTATGACAGCCAAAGATTTATGCTATCGCGCTATTATGGAAAACGATGCACACGCGCAATATCTAGTGGGGATATCCTTTAAAACCAAGGCGCTAATGCTTAAAGAGCAAGAGTCGCTCAAAGAACAAAAGTTACTTAAAGAGCAAACGCTTGTGATAGCCGCAGGCCCAGCATCAAGTGCCGATGTATCCGCTATCTCCCAGGCCAATAGTGCTTCTCATCTGAGTGCAACAGACTGTTTCTCCCGTGCAGCTTATTGGTTTTCCCTGGCGGCCCCTAGAAATATGGAGGCCTTGCATGAGCACGGCGTGGCATTAATCCACGGATATCAAGGTAAACCAGAGGTGGCTGAGGGTGAAAAAGCGATTGCCACCGCAGCCGAGGCTGGAATCGTCAATGCGATGGCGTTGTTGGGATATTTTTATCTTGTCGGCAGTGAGTCGTTTCAACCCGATAGTCAGTTAGCGCAGCATTACTTACAACGCGCGGCAGATGGCGAACAAACCGAAGCTATGGCTAATTTAGGTGTGCTGCATTACCAGCAAAAAAATCTTACTCAAGCCCATTATTTTATCAGCAAAGCCGCGCAAGCGGGTTATCCCCATGCTCAATACCATTTGGCCTTAATGTTGGCTAATGGCGATGGCTGCATGCGGGATGTTATAGCAAGCGAGCATTGGATGGCTGAAGCTGCAGAGCAAGGACAACTCGAGGCCATGCTTATGCGCGCGCAACATATGCTTAATGATGACAATGCCTTTGGCAACGATTTGACTCAGGCAGAGGATTATCTGCGTCAAGTTATTAAATACAGTTACAGTGTTGCTGCCATGATCGAGTTAAGCATGGCATTAGCCGACGGTATGCTAGGGCGAATCGATGTGGTGGGGGCAGCGGCTTTGCTTAAATTAGCACAACAAAATGCCAATAAAAAAGAGGCCGATATTATCGAGCCCCTTTGGCAGTCACTTGCATTACAGATTGAAAATGTGTTGAAAGTAACGCAAGACCCTGCAGAAATTCACAGCCTCAAACACGCGCAGACTTTACTCTCGCAAACTTAACTTAACTTAACTCTAATTCTAATTCTAATTCTAATTCTAATTCTAATTCTAATTCTAATTCTAATTCTAATTCTAATTCTAATTCTAATTCTAATTCTAATTCTAATTCTAATTCTAATTCGTTTAAGTTAGTGTTCGTCTTCTTTATGCTCAAAAGTCCGCCCTTGTTGGCGCATTCGATGGGTTTCTCTCGCATTAGACTCTCTGACAATATTAGCTGAGCTGTAAACGTGACCTTGTGGCTCTTCAGTCATGTAGTCATGTTGATTAGCGCTTGCCTGTGCTTGGTTAAATTTTGCAACCTGACGCGCCATATAGAAACGGCTAAATAAAACTAAACAGCCGAGGGCAATAGCCCCAAATAGGAGAACGAAGGGTAATAAAAATAACGATAAACAAATTAGGCTCAGACTAATCGCCATCGCTAACCAAGCCCGAGGGCCAGAAATTCGTGTCTGCATTGGACTGCGTTGGAACTGTTGATAAATCATGCGAACTCCTCGATAAGCAGTGGACATTTAGTGTGCAATAGCGAGTATGTTTAGGTCACGTTAATATTGCTTAATTTACTTTATTTTACTTTGAAACTCATTTATCGTTAAATATTTGCTTTATTTGTGAGTTAAAGATAATTTGAGTTATCAACTATAGTTTTGTTAGTTGTGTATAAGTTTTATAAAAATCTTTCTGCTGGAAATGTGAGCACCGTCTTTCTTAACTGTACAAAATATGGGACAATTTAGTCTAAATTAAGCTTTAGTTTTAATGTAAAAAGTCGCCTTGTAATATTAACTATAAATATTAGCTAAACCCGTTTAGACACAGCTCAACCCGTTCAGACACCCTATTTCTCAATGCTTTGTTAATAAATTAGACACCAACATGAACTCATATTCGCTCAAGCAAAAAATTCTGTTCTCCGTTGTGGTAGCCCTTTCACTCGTGATTGGTTTGTTGTCATGGCAAAGTTATTCCAGCCAAAAATCCCAGCTGTTGCAAAATAGCCTAGAGCAAGTACAACGCTTAGGTGATCAACAAGCCGAGCGTATTCAAGAATGGTTAGTAAGCAAACAAGATATTATGGGAGCACTGGCGAGTAAGGTTGAAGGCGATACGCTCAATACCCTGCAACAGGCACAGGTATCTGGCCGTTTTCAGTTAACTTATTTTGGCTCTCAAACTGGGCAAATGCATGATTCAGATCCCAGCATTGATCGTAGCGGTTATGACCCCCGCAGCCGTCCTTGGTATCAACAAGCCGCTAGTGCACGTGCGCCTATTTTAACTAAGCCTTATGTGGATGTTGCTTATAATATTTTAGTGGTAACGATGGCGCAACCCACGTCTCAAGGTGTTGTCGGCGGAGACTTATCTATCGCAAGCCTTGTCGATGGTGTTAATCGGATGAAATTACCAGCTAATGGTTATGCCATCATGATGCACAAAGACGGCACGGTGATCGCTTATAAAGATCAAGCGAAGACGATGAAACCGATAAGTGAAATCGATGACGAGCTTAATCGCAGTTTACCGGAGCAGAGCCGCAAGGCGGGTGCACTGTTACCGATGTATTTTGACAATGAAGGCCGCGATAAGCTGGTATGGAGTGTTGATATTCCCAATACTGAATGGGAATTAGTACTCGTGCTTGATAAAGCAACCTTAGAGGCCCCGCTATCTAGCCTATTACTGACTCAGCTAGGATTAGCGGCACTGGTGTTACTCTTGAGTGTATTAGCCATTTCTTGGTTAGTGAATGTGCTTTTAGGTCCTTTAGGGCGAGTATCACAAGCGTTGGCGCGTATCGCTGATGGTAATGGTGATTTAACGCAACGTATCTCTGTCGATACTCAAGATGAAGTGGGTGTACTTGCAGATAGTTTTAACCGTTTCGTCGGTAGCCAGCACCAATTAATTAGTCATATTCGTCAACTGGCCAGTGAGTTAGATGCTGATGCGGAGCGCAGTTTAGTCACCACGCAAACCTCAGTAAATGAATTACAGCGTCAGCAGCAGGAAGTCGCCATGGTCGCAACAGCTGTGACCGAAATGGCGAGTGCCACTAATGAAATTGCGGCTAATGCCGAGAATACCGCCACGGCAGCGCAGCAATCTGCTACGAGTAGCTTACAGGGTAAAGAGTTAGTAAATAAAACCCGTAACTCAATTAACTCTTTGGCTGATGAAGTTGCTCAAGCGACTGATGTAATTGAAGATTTGAGTCGTCATGCACAATCCATTTCGAGCATTTTAGCAACAATTCAAGGAATTGCAGAACAGACTAACTTATTGGCGCTTAACGCAGCCATTGAGGCGGCTCGTGCTGGAGAGCAAGGCCGTGGCTTTGCAGTTGTAGCTGATGAAGTACGAGTATTATCGCGTCGCACTCAAGATTCAACCCAAGAAGTGCATACAACGATTGAAACATTGCAACGTACTACAGCCAGAGCTGTGAGCTTGATGGAAAGTAGTCAGAAATTAGCTGGAAACAGTGTTGGCGATGCGAATGCAGCAGCGAAAGCGCTAGAAGAGATTACGCAAGCGGTTAACGTTATTTCAGATATGGCAAGCCAAATTGCCACCGCAGCGGAAGAGCAAACTCAAGTAACGAGTGAAATTACTCAAAATACGGTTGCGATTAAAGATGTTACGGATGAAATAAGCGCATCTGCGATGTTGGACTTAGCACAGGCTAGAGCGTTGAAAGCCCGCGCAAATGATTTAAAGGCTCAAGTAGCGACCTTTATTCTATGATCTAAGTAGATAGCGCAATCTGACAATAATTATTTTTTAATTTAAAAGTGCCATATAAATTTATGGCACTTTTTTATTATATAAACACAATGTTTCTTGTAAGTGTTTTAACTTTTTAGATACCTTATATTTAAATTTAGATGAGCTACAATTTATTTTGTATAGACGCTTTTTAAGCGAGTCTTTTGATTGCGCTAAATTTTGTTTCAACGACTCACCTTTGCTGGTGATAGTGGGATTATGAACTATATTTTTATGTATCTAAGTAAACTAACCGTGACTAAAAATAGTGGTTTTATTTTTAGTTAGTCTAATTATCTGATGTTTATTAGTGAACAATATTATGAACTCATATTCTTTAAAAAATAAAATCTTATTTTCGGTTATTATCGCGCTCTGCGCGGTTATTTTACTATTATCTTGGCAGAGTTACTCTAGCCAAAAGAAAGCACTACTAGAGGCGAACTTACAGCAAGCTCAACGGATTGGAGATCAGCAAGCTCTGTTGATTAGTAAGTGGCTTGAAAGTCATCAGCAAATTATTAAAAGTATCGTGGGACAGCCCGGTTATGATATTGCACAGGCAATAAAACAAGCTAAGCAGTCTGGAGGATTTGAATCAACCTATTTTGGTGAGTCAAACGGTAATATGCGGGACTCAGAGCCGGCAACTGACTATACCAACTTTGATCCTCGCACCCGCCCTTGATATCAAACCGCGGTGCAAGCGGGTAAAAGCATACTAACTCAACCTTATCTCGATAGTGCCTTCAATATTTTAGTGGTGACTTTAGCTGAACCCGTCGTAGGTGGTGTGGTGGCAGGAGACTTATCCATTAATATGCTCATCGAAGAAATCAATCAGATGAAGTTACCTGCAAACGGTTATGCCATCATGGTGCATAAAGACGGCACGGTTATCGCCTATAAAGATCAAACTAAGACGTTGAAACCGATAAGTGATATCGATAACGATCTTAATCGTGGTTTACCAGAGCAGAGCCGTAAGGCAGGTACTTTGTTACCGATGTATTTTGAAAGTGAGTCCCGTGACAAACTCGTTTGGGCCGTCGATATTCCCAACACTGACTGGGAGTTGGTATTAGTGCTCGATAAAGAGACGTTAAACGCGCCACTTTCTAGTTTGTTACTCACCCAACTTGGATTATCAGCACTGGTGTTGATCGTGAGTGTGTTAGCTATATCTTGGTTAGTGAATGTGCTTTTAGGGCCTTTAGGTCACGTATCAAAAGCTCTCGCTCGCATTGCCGATGGTAATGGTGATTTAACGCAACGTATCTCTGTCGATACTCACGATGAAGTGGGTATGCTTGCCGATAGCTTTAACCGTTTTGTGGGTAGTCAACATCAGTTAATTAGTCATATCCGTCAACTGGCCAGCGAATTAGATGCGGATGCAGAGCGTAGTTTAGTGACTACGCAAAACTCAGTAAATGAATTACAACGTCAGCAGCAAGAGGTGGCTATGGTCGCGACAGCTGTGACTGAAATGGCGAGTGCCACCAATGAAATTGCGGCTAATGCTGAGAATACTGCCACGGCAGCACAGCAATCGGCTATGAGTAGCTTGCAGGGTAAAGAGTTAGTGAATAAAACCCGTAACTCTATCAATTCTCTCGCCGATGAAGTGACTCAAGCGACTGATGTAATTGAAGATTTGAGCCGCCATGCGCAGTCAATTTCAAGTATTTTAGCGACTATCCAAAGCATTGCGGAACAAACTAACTTACTGGCATTAAACGCGGCGATTGAAGCCGCTCGTGCTGGTGACCAAGGCCGAGGGTTTGCGGTTGTGGCTGATGAAGTCCGCGTGTTGTCGCGCCGTACTCAAGACTCGACTCAAGAAGTACATACTACGATTGAAACCTTGCAGCGTACTACAGCCAGAGCCGTGAGCTTGATGGAAAGTAGTCAGAAATTAGCTGGAAACAGTGTTGGCGATGCTAATGCAGCGGCGAAAGCGCTAGAAGAGATTACCCAAGCGGTTAACGTTATTTCAGATATGGCTGGGCAAATTGCTACTGCAGCGGAGGAGCAAACCCAAGTCACGGGTGAAATTACTCAAAATACGGTTGCGATTAAGGATGTTACTGATGAAATCAGCGCATCAGCGATGTCAGACTTAGCACAGGCTAGAGCATTGAAAGCTCGTGCAAATGATTTGAAAGCCCAGGTAGCGACCTTTATTTTATAGCGTTACCGTTGTTTCGTTATGGCTAATGTTATGCCGTATAAAAGGCCCGATAATAACCATATTATCGGGCCTTTTTGTATCGATACTCACGGCGATATTCTCTTTTAATGATTCTCACCGTGTGCCGTTATTCTCCCACTAGACTATCAAGCGAGGAGTTACCAAGCGGGTTAAATAAGGCGGCTATGCTCTGACAAATGGTTTCTCTAATCCATTTGTGCCCTTGATCTTCATTATTTCTTTGGTGCCATAACAGTACATAGGCCATGGGCATAAACTTGAAGGGTAATGGCAATAGTTTGAGTGGATAAAGTTGACAGGCGTGGCGAGCAAAGCTCGATGGCAACGTGAAGATCAAATTGCTGTGAGCACATACACTGGCGGCACCATAAAAGTCAGGTACTGTCGTACTGATTTGCCGTCTATGTCCAAGGTCGGCAAGAAAGTAATCTAGCGCCCACCAATCGTTGCCTTCACAACGAACCTGAACATGGGCCATATCAAGGTAGAGTGCTAAATTCCACTGTTCTGAAGTCAGTGCTGTCATTAGTGGGTGGTTTTCACGCACTAAGCATACTTGCTGATCGGTAAATAATGTCTGATAAGCAATGCCTTCGGGCAGGCGATCGACTTGAAAATCGGACAATGGATGTAGATCTCGTCCTGAAATACCAAAGTCAATTTGCCCTTGCTGCAAATCTTGCATCGATTTCTCGGTCCAGACGTAGGAGTCGAGTTTGACGTTAGGTGCGGTGGTCAGCATAGGGCCAATAAAATACGGAATTAGGGTTTCATAGGCGCTTTCGACCATGGCAAAGGAAAATTGCCGATTACTACTGGCGGGATTAAAGGTCGGAGGCTGAGTTAATTGATACAAATCTTGTAATATATTCGGCAGTTTTTGTCCGAGTATAAGAGCATGTGCTGTAGGTTTTAAGCCATGGGCGGTACGCTGAAATAGCGGATCATCTAAGGTTTCTCTAAGACGGCTTAAGCTCTTACTGAGTGCGGATTGGCTTATGTGTAAGCGGCTCGCGGCGCGGGTCACGCTTTGCTCTTCTAGTAGAACCTTGAGTATGACGAGTAAGTTAAGATCGATTCTGGCTAAGTTGTCAATATTCAAAGATATTCCTCAGAGGAAATTTACTTTGGAAATTATACCATTTCTATTCATACCTTGAGTTAATTAAAATAACGCCCACTAAAATATTGTTCATTGTTTAACTGAGATGATTTATGCGGCGCAATCTGTTACCTATCTTGATGTCTATGGTGCTTCTTAGCCCATTAGCTATCGATATCTACTTACCTTCAATGCCAACTATGGCGACAGAATTCGCTGTATCTGCCAGTGACGTGCAATCCACACTGGTTTTATTTTTATTTGCTATGGGCTTAGGGCAAGTCTTAATTGGGCCATTAGCAGACCGTTATGGCCGTCGTCCTGTGGCGATATTTGGCGTATTACTTTATGGCGCAAGTAGCCTTCTTGCCGCTGCTGCTATCGAGTTTCATTGGTTACAGATTGCCCGTCTATTACAAGGGCTGGCTGCCTGTTCGACGTCAATTGTAGTATTTAGCGCAGTACGCGATTGTTACTCTCAAAAAGAGGGTGCCAAGATTTACAGCTACTTAAATGGTGCGATTTGCGTGATCCCCGCATTAGCACCGACGTTAGGTGGTTTACTGGCCCTGCAATTTGGTTGGCGCTCAACTTTCATTTTCATGATGTTATATGCCATGTTAATGATGATTGTTGTTGGTTATCGTTTACCTGAGACTCGTCCTGCTAATACCGTCACCACAGGCCCACTTTATCGTTGGAGCCGATATAAACCTGTACTAGGTAATACTCACTTTTTATTTTACGCCTTGGCTTGCATGTCAGCGATGGCGGCTATTTTAAGTTATGTGTCTTATGCACCAGTATGGTTAATTGGTCATTTAGGGGTTTCTGAACTCACCTTTAGTGGCCTATTTGGGCTTAATGCAGTGTTTAACATTGTCGCCTGTTTTGCTGCGCCAATAGTGATACGAAAGCTAGGTAATCGTCCGACGGTAGTGTTGGCGCTTTCTTTATTGATTCTTTCTTCACTTGCGGTAGTGGCGGCTCAACTATTTGGCCCGAGTTCGGGTATCGCTGCTGCGTTTGCCTTTATGCTACCAATGATGTTGTTATGTGTTGGGTTTGCCTTTTTGCTCGGCCCTGCAACCAGTATGGCACTATCGGCTTTTGGTGAACGAGCAGGAACGGCTGCGGCGATGTTAGGCTTTATTCAAATGAGCGGCGCATCAATTTTAGCTGGGCTGGTACAACAAACTGATCTGATTGCGCCTTATGCTATCGCATTAGTAATGTGCGTATCTTCCATCGGGTTGTTATTGATGATGACGTTGAGTCGATTCGATCATTGGCATCAAGAGCAGCTTACAGCAGAGCATTAGTCCATCGTATTTTTGGTAATTCAGTACACCCTTTACTCACAGTTTGTTTGACCGCAGGCTGTGGGTATTTTTTATTGTGTCTTTTCACGCTTTATCCTTTGGTATACTTGTCGTTAGATTTGTTCATCTGAGGCTACCGCTTGTCCCGTCATTATTGTATTACCTGCCGTTATCCGCAGAATGCGTGCCTATGCGCCAGTATTCAGCCCATTTCCCCAACCACTCAGCTGGTGGTGTTGCAACATCCAAGTGAAGTAGAACATAAAAAGAATAGTGTGCGGATATTGAGCCTTGTCGTACCTAAAACTCTCGTTTACGTGGGGGAATTTGCGGCTGATTTTGCGGATTTGCAGCAATATTTAACTGCGTGTAATAAACCGATTTATCTCGTTTATCCTTCGACATCTAGTGTGAGCGTGGAAGAGCAACATATTAACTCAGATTGTGTGTTGTTATTGCTTGATGGTACTTGGCGTAAGGCGTTTAAAATATTGCAGCTTAATCCTTGGTTGCTCCAGTATCCCGCGGTGCATTTGGCGCAAGGATATGAGTCACGCTATCGCATCCGTAAATCAAGCCGCAGTGATAGTTTATCTACCTTAGAGGCGTGTGCTTATATGTTAAATGCCCTCGAACCCGCGCTCGACATTCAACCATTGACGAAGGCATTCGATGCTATGGTTACGCTGCGGATTAAGGCAATGCCAAGTGCGGTGCAGGCACGTTATTTAGAACCAAACACAGTGAATGGCAAACAATCGTCAACTTAAGTTTGCAATTTGGCGTTTTGATAGCGTATCGATGTGCTGAGGTATTTTAATAAGTGTTTTTGGGATTGCGTACGCATTAAATTTGTTAAAATCTTATTCAGATCACGCTAACTTAAGATGGAATAAGGTTTAATAACGTCGATTCATTTGTACTATAAATGATGATAGATAGCCCTGCCAGCCAATTGCTTTGCAGGGGAGTGATGCCATAGTTTTTTTGTTAAATGGTGTGCTGGTAGGGCTATCGCGTTAATTCCAGTATTAGTTATCAATCGATAGCGGTGTCGTTTAGGCTAAGCATTTTTGGGTAAAAAAAGCCTGGGTGAAGTGTTCAACCGTACTAGGATAACCAAATAAAAAACCTTGCCCAAAACCTTGCCCCATTCCCGTCATTATGTCTTTTTGTTGCTGTGTTTCTATTCCTTCGGCAATGAAGTTAATCTCCAGAGCTTGCGCGAGTTGTATTATAGCATTGTAGAGTTTTTGTCCTGATGCTTCGTTTAAACGTAGGGCAAACTCAGCATCAATTTTCACACTATCAATAGGTAACGTTCCTAGGCGACTAAGGGAAGACAAGCCGGTGCCAAAATCATCGATGGCAATACTCACTCCAAGCGCTTTAATACGATTGAGTGTGGCTCTTGCTTGTTCTGGCTGGCGCAACAATGCCGACTCGGTAATTTCTAAAATCAGGGCTTCGGCGGGTAAATTTGCCATGGTTAAGGCATTTATAACCTGCTCAATAAAATCGACATGTTCTAACTGCAGCGGTGACACATTAACTGACACTCTAAAGGTCGATTGGTGGTGTTGACGCCAGAGTGCGGCTTGTAAACAAGCTTGTTCTAACACCCATTGCCCCACACTGACAATCAATCCTGTTTCTTCTAGCAAAGAAATAAAATTGGCCGCTTCATAATATTCAGTTGGCGATCTTTGCCATCGCAGTAGTGCTTCAGCGGCAATGGTCTGATTTGTCTGTAAATCCACTATGCATTGATAGGCAAGAGTGAACTGTTTTAAGCTGTGTGCATGTCTTAGGTTATTAATAAGCTGTAATTTTAGCTCAGCAGCTTGGCTCATCGCTTTGTCGTAAAAGACTAAATGTGGCTGGCTTTTTTTAGCGCAATACATGGCGGTATCGGCGAGGCTAATTAACTGTGAGGCCTGGTCGCTATGGGTTGGGTATAGAGCTATACCGATGCTGGTGCCAAGGAAGAATTTTTGCCCTTCAATTTCAAAAGGGCTGTCGAACAAGCTGAGAATTTGCTCTGCAAATAGTTGAATTTCTTCTTTGCAGCTACAGTCTTGTAACACTAAGGTAAACTCATCTCCGCCCATGCGCGCAATATCGGCTTTTTCAATACAGCCGCCTTCGAGCCTTGCTGCAACCAGCTGTAATACCTTATCGCCCATGGCATGACCAAAACTATCATTAATATTTTTGAAGCCATTGAGATCTAAAAACATTAACGCGCCAAGTGTAAGCGGATCAGTTTTGAGCTTTTCGAGGGCACTATGAAGTATTTGCTTAATATGAAACCGATTCGGCAATCCAGTTAAAGTATCGTACATGGCACGAGTCGTGAGCTGAGTTTCAAGCAGTTTTTTCGTGCTGATGTCACTAAAAATGTTCACATGATAGTGTTCATTGTTATGGGTGACAATTTTTCGACTGCTCTGCCAAGCAGGAAAATGATTACCATCTGAGCGGCGTTTCCATATTTCGCCTTGCCAAAAACCTCTTTGTTTTAGGGCCTGTCGGCAATCGTTTTCATCGCTACCAGCTAGATGACGAACATCTAAAAACTCTGGTGTATTATCGATCATTTGCTCGGCGCTATAACCGCAAATGCGACACATCGCTTTATTCACCGCTAAAATACGGTTATCAGCGTCAGTGATATAAACGGCTTCGGCACTTTCTTCTAAGGTGGTTGATATAATTTCTTTAGGAATATGCGCAAAACCATCTGACACGATTTCACGTACCTGATTACGGCGGTTTAATGCTTGTAGCTCCACCAGAACAACAGTTTGCTGCTGTAGAGTACAGTGATATAAGTTGATGCGTGACGGGAGTTCGGTACCTTGTTGGCTGAGATGCAACCAGTTGAACGCTATATTTTTACCCGCAATTGCTTCGAGTATCATTTCTCTTGAGTATTCAACACTATTGCGGCCTGATGATTGAATTCGGGGTGAAAAATCATAGGGAGTTGCATTGATAAACGCGTCGTATTTAGTCTCAAAATAATTAAGCGTGGCTCTATTCGCGCTAATAAAGCTAAAGCCTTGAATTAATGCTAAGGGAGTTTTATGGGGGTGCGCTTGCCAGAGTGACAGCTTTTGTTGCAATACCGGATCGTCGGTACTGAGTTTATTCAATAAATGTTGCCATCTGATCATATCAGCATACTCCCTTAGCGACTCTTAAGGCCACGCCCCCTTCCATAGGTATTTCGTTTATAACGAAATTTAATAAATAATACATTATTTATTAAACATTAAAAATCAATATAATGCTGTTTTTACTCAAAAATAAAATTAGAAGGTATAGTTTAAAATGCTTATATAGGTATATTTTTAATAAATTTGTTCGATATTCTTACTGAGGTTAGTTTCATGCTATGTTTGCCACCGGTCACGCAATTAGACTTTATTGTTCAGCAACGCTATGTGTCAACAAAGGAGACTCGTTATGGCGTATTTATTTAATGTATTTATGTTGTCAGTTTTATTCTTTAGCGTTCAGCTATCAGTGGCTAACGCAGCAGATACGCCTAAACCAGTATTAACGCTAGAACAAAAGACGGATAAGGCTCGGGTAGATTCTCAGTTATTGGAACAAGCACAATTAGAAAAGGCGCGTCAGGCATCAAAAGATGCTGCTGAACGAGCAGATAAGATTAAACAAAAATCTCAAACTAATGATTGGGCAACGCAGCAAAAACGTAAAGCGCAGCAACAGTCTGTGGAGCGAGAGACTCGCGAACAAAAATATTTACGAGAAGCAAAAGAGGCTGCGACACAAGAGCATAAAATTCCTAAACCGTAACTATCACGTATCGGGCACAAGAGCAGGCAGTATTTGTCAGTTCGTATTATAAAAGCCGTTGAGTCATATTGTTTTTTGCAACCACAACCTTTTAATTGCTCATGCATCACTATAGTTAGCGACTCTAATTATTGGTAAAACGTCTTAATTTTGCATAAATAGGCTATTAGCGAGCTAGTGCGATTGCTGTTTTTGATAACGTAGATATGTCGGTATCTGTAAATCATTTACATCGTAGTGATGTTGCGATGGCAAAATAAAAGGATAGGGTTCAGGTAATTGTGCCACCCGGCAAGCCCAATATAACCATGGATTTTCAGGATCGCTGGCTAATACTTTATCGGCCCGCTCAAAATAAGGCTGTAACTGTTGTAAGCTTTGCGGTGGCATCAGCTGGCTTGCACTGCGTTTCAATGTGGTGAGCGCCAATGCCATATGTTGATCCATCAAGTCTAGATTAAGGCCGCGCCAACAAGATTCAATCGACCAACCATAGGGCTTACTTCTGTTATCAAGACGTAACCCAAGGTGCCCATTTCATACATAGCTTTAAGATCACGCTGCACTGAGCGTTTACCTGCATCTTGGGTGCGGTTTACGAGCCGTTCGACTAATTCATTGACGGATATTTTTCGTGGTGCGCGCGGAATTAGGCTGAGTAAGGTGGCTTGACGCTGAAAATTAGGCTGCATATTAGGCCAATAGTCTGACAGGGATAGCAGTATGATAATCAAAAGCTGCGACAACATGTGTCGCAGATTTTTTATATTAGAAATTTAGTCATGGAAGAGGGGTAACGCTTTATCAGCATTTGAAGATTATTTATAGGGTGCTGACTTGAAGATCGGCCCACTTGGTGCCTGGTGCATTATGGTAAAGAGTCGCTAGAACATCGAACGCTCCATCAGACCAAGAACCAAACTGAGGCTCAAAATGTTGGTACATGCCCATACCGTGCGCTAACTCATGCATTACTGTTTGTGTGTTCCATTTGCAACCGTGGTTATTTCCCATATTGGTCCAAATCAGATTTTCTTTGCTGTAGGTATAACCGGTCTTGTCCCACAGGATTTGTAAAGCACCACTGAAAGGCGCTATGGATGAGTTAGCGCACATATTCTGGGCATTGTTGGAATATTGCTTATCATAGTAGCCAGAATCAATTGAAAGAATCATACCGCCTTCTGATAAGTTATTTTGTGCCATGAAAAAGGCTTTATCAAAAGTATCATTACCCATATTTTCATCGGACGCATTTGTGTCCCGATATTGCTGTACGTCCCAGGTCAGTAGTTTAAAATCGGTGAAAATATCACCTAAACGTGACTCTAATTGAGCGACACCATCAATCAATGTTTGAGGTGGATTAGCACCGTCAATGGAGACAAAGTATAAGGGGATTTGAGTTTCTGTAGACCAACGCAAAACACCATCACCTAGATAGTAAGTGACTGCCTCAGGTGTTTTCATTAACAGTTCATTGGTCGCACTGTCAGGGTAATTTTGATTGGCTGAATTTGTGTTCCTAGCCAATGAGAGTACCTGTTCAGTCGTTAGGTTCTCTGCATTATCATCGCCACCACCACAAGCTGTTAAGGCGATAATGGAGGCTGATAAAAAAGTTAGTGCTAATGGTTTCATTATTTTATTTCATGTCGTTCAATGATTAAGATGCGGGCAGTGTATATTTTTATTTTATAAAAACAAGTGGTTAGATTTTTTAAAGCTATCATTATAACTATTGTTGTTTTATAACAGCCTAATGATAATGTTCATTTTTTAGGCTGCACCTAAAATAGATGCTATCGATTACACCCATTTTTGTTAATGCTGCCTTCAAACCCTAGGTGAAAGATAAAGACCTCACTAGCTTGAGCTTACGAAAGCTTTAGCTTACAAAAAATCAGCTTGAGCTGAGCTATTTGTACTTGATTTGTTAAATGATTTGCTTTCATATGTGGATATTTACAGCAAGGAGCGAACAAGATGAAGCGCACGCTATCGGCTCTTGTATTGGCAATGGGACTTTTGAATCCCTTAAGCCAAGCACAGGCCACCACGGCAGAAGACATTAAGAGTTTCACGCTAGATAACGGCATGAAAATCATGGTGCTAGAAGATGCCTCAATTCCCAATGCCAACATGTATTTGTTTTGGAAAGTCGGTTCACGTAACGAAGCGCCCGGCATTACCGGTATTTCACATTTTTTCGAGCACATGATGTTTAACGGTTCAAAAAAGTATGGCCCGAAAATGTTCGACCGTACTATGGAAGCCGCAGGTGGCGCGAACAATGCGTATACCACTGAAGACATGACGGTTTATACCGATTGGTTCCCCGCTAATGCGCTCGAAACTATGTTCGATCTTGAAGCCGACCGTATCGCTAACTTAGATATCAACCAAACTATGGTCGATAGTGAGCGTGGCGTAGTGCAGTCTGAGCGTTCCACTGGTTTAGAAAACTCTAACTGGAATGCCCTTGAAGGCGAAATTAAAGGCGTGGCATTTTTAGCTCATCCTTATTCTTGGTCGGTGATCGGCCATGAGTCGGATATCGCCGCTTGGACGCTGGAAGATCTCGTGCAGTACCACAAAACCTATTACGCGCCGAATAATGCTGTGGTGGTGATTGCGGGTGATGTAAAGCTTGCCCAAGTTAAAGCTTTGGCCGACAAGTACTTTGCGCCTATTCCTGCACAAACTCCGCCTAAAGCGATTCGCACCGTTGAACCTGAGCAAAAGGGTGAGCGTCGTACTTTTGTGCAAAAGGCGTCGGTGAGCACACCTAATGTCATGTTGGCTTACCATATTCCGGCGGCGACTCACGCAGATTTTTATGCGTTGGATTTATTAAGCTCTATTTTAAGTCAAGGGAATAGCTCGCGTTTTTATCAATCACTGGTTGATAAACAAGTGGCCTTAGAAGCGCAAACCTACATGCCGATGTCGGTCGATCCTAACCTCTTCTATGTGATGGGCGTTGCCACGCCCGAGGTGAAAGCTTCGACATTGGAACGCGCGCTGATTGAACAAATTGATGCGATTGCGACGAATGGTGTTACTCAGCAAGAACTAGATAAAGTTAAAAATATCAAGTTGATGGATTTTTATCGTTCGATGGAAACCATTAATGGTAAGGCCAATACTATAGGCACCTATGAGATGTATTTTGGCAATTACGATAAGTTATTTAATGCGCCAGAAGCCTATAATCAGGTGACAAGCGCGGATATTCAACGTGTTGCCCAAACCTATTTACGTAAATCGAATCGCACTGTAGCTGTGCTGGCGGCAACCGAGGAGTCTTCTCAATGAAATCAACGTCAGCGAAATCGACAGCAATGAAATTACTTAAGATGGCATCACCTAGGAAACCCTCTAAGTTAATGGCCGCATTAGCCCTAGGCACAAGTTTAGCTTTAGCAGGTTGTGCTACGACATCGGCGCCAAAACGTGTTGATACTGGCAGCTTTGTGATGCCAAGTTATGACAAGTTCGTACTAGATAATGGCTTAACCGTGTATTTAATGCCGCAGCGCGAAGTACCATTAATTACTTTAAATGCCGTGGTGCGTGCGGGTGCTGTCAATGACACTACCGCAGGCGTAGCGCAAATGACGGCGGAAGGCTTACTGTTAGGTGCGGCGGGTAAATCTAAGGCAGATATCGAGCAACAAATAGATTTTCTCGGTGCAAGTTTAGGTGCTGAAGCGGATAAAGAAGGCAGCTATCTTAGCGCCGATTTTATGGCGAAAGATACTGATGTCATGCTGAGTTTATTTAGTGCGGCGATGTTAACGCCAGACTTTGATGTCGCCGAGTTTGATAAACTCAAACAGCGCGCCATTGCGGGTTTGCAGCAAGATAAAGAAAGCCCGCGTGCGGTGATTGGGCGTTACTTCGATAAGCTAGTGTTCGGCGCCCATCCTTATGGGAATGCGGCTTCGGGTAATAGTGAATCGCTTGAACAAGTAACAGTGTCGCAACTGCGTGCTTTCCATAAGAGTTACTACCAACCAGCCAATACTGCGATTACTGTGGTGGGGGACTTTGATATTGCCGCCATGAAGGCCAAGCTGACGCAAACCTTTGGTCAGTGGCAGGGCAGTGAAAAGCTAGTGCAGCCTGACTTAAACCAAGGCTTACCTCAGTTGACTACAGCTAAAGTTTTGCTGGTGGATAAACCCGATGCCATCGAAACCACGTTCGTGATCGGCGGTTTAGGTATTAGCCGTGACAACCCAGACTATGTGGGTTTAACCGTAGTGAACACTATTTTAGGTGGCCGTTTTACCTCTTGGCTTAACGATGAGCTGCGGGTGAATGCCGGGTTAACTTATGGTGCGCGCTCAGGTTTTACGCCGTATACCGATGCAGGTGTGTTTACTATTAGCACTTTCACTAAGACGGAAACCACCCAAGAAGCAATGGATTTAGCTTTAAAAACCTATGCTCGTTTGTGGGAGAAAGGCGTTGATCAAGCCACCTTAGATTCAGCTAAAGCTTATGTGAAAGGCCAGTTCCCACCTAAGTTTGAAACATCAGGCCAGCTGGCGGGACTCTTGTCAGGCATGTATCTGTATGGTTTTGATGATAAGTTTATCAATGAGTTTCAGGCTAAGGTCGATGGCTTGACCTTAGA
This sequence comes from Shewanella morhuae, assembly GCF_003028295.1. NCBI lineage: Bacteria > Pseudomonadati > Pseudomonadota > Gammaproteobacteria > Alteromonadales > Shewanellaceae > Shewanella > Shewanella morhuae. The sequence continues at coordinate 639,045 of NZ_PYSG01000003.1, forward strand.
AGAAACCCAAAGGTTAGTTAAGGCTTACTTTCCGCAAAAAAATCTACAATTTGTGTTGATTGGCAATGCCGCTAAAATAGCACCCATCGCCGCTAAATACGGCACAGTACATACAGTGGATATTAATGCCACAGGGTTTGGTCAGTAAACTAAAGCTGCGTGCGCAAAACTTAAGTCTTTGCCTTAGTTATCAATTTAAAAGGTCTGCATTGCAGACCTTTTACTTTTTGCCCATAGTAAGGATATTAACCATAGGCGTTTAGGTGGGGAAATGCGGTTTAAGCAAAAAGATGGTCCACAAAGGCGGCATTTAAAAATAAGTCATACAAGAATCAACATCTACTTAGGCGTAGCACTAACTCTTTTTGCCCTACTGCCGACTTCGGCTTTAGCGGCTAAGGTCAGTTTTAAGGATTTTTGCCCTCAATTTGTCGGACAGTGGGCGGGTGATTCTGCCAAAGTTGGGGAAATTCCTAAAAAAGTCACAGTCAATGGTTTTTGCTCCCAAGATCAGCGGCAGTTAATCTTATCTGTGAGTATTGGCACGAGGGCGCCTTTTAGCGAAACTTGGTGGTTTCGGGAACAAGGTTCACAAGTGCTGCTGACCTACTACGACGGTGTAGCAGAAGATAAACAGCAAGTGTTTAGCTTATATCGTCAAAATGGCGATTATTCACTGCTAGGAGAAGGGATTGTCAGCACACGACCCGCATTGATCCAACTACTCTTTGATACCAAAACGCCTGCTGGCGCATGGCTGTGGACGCAAAATATTCAGTATTTAGATGATGATATTGACCGCTACCAGCTATTTCGCGGCATAGAGATGACACCTGTCGCGCCATCTCCTTAATCGTTAATTCAGCTTACCCTCAATGGTATTTAACTGAAGTTTGCTTACAGTGCGCCTGTAAAATCTAGCTGACGCCAAGCTTCATAGCTGATAATCGCCACCGCATTAGAGAGGTTTAAACTACGACTCGTGGCGGCCATAGGGATACGTAATCTTTGTTCGGTAGGAATCGACTCGATAATGGCCATCGGTAAACCGCGGGTTTCTGGGCCAAATAGCAGTACATCATCTTTTGCAAAACGAAGTTCTGAATGTGGGCGACTTCCCTTAGTGGTACAGGCCATAATGCGCTTGCCCGCCATAGCATCGAGAAAGGCATCAAAGTTTTTATGCCGAGTGACGTTAGTTAAATCGGCATAATCTAAGCCGGCTCGACGTAATTTTTTTTCTTCTAAATCAAAACCTAAAGGTTCAATTAAATGCAGTTGGCAGCCATTGTTAGCGCATAAACGAATAATATTGCCTGTATTAGGTGCGATTTCTGGCTCATAGAGTGCGATATGGAACATGCTTGCCCGCCTGTAGAAAATGACGGCTGATTATACGGTAAACTACGCCCAAACGCAGTGTTTGTCATGCTTATGTTGTTAGGATTCAGACAATGCTTGCTAGTTTATTCGCCTCAAGATAACATATCTCTACATCAAGATACTTCTTAAAGACTCATTATGCCTTTTGTCATAGCCTTACTCGCCCCGGTATTTTGGGGTACGACTTATGCGTTAGTTAATTTGTATTTACAAGATATGTCGCCTTACTGGGTAGCCGTATGGCGCGCTTTACCCGCAGGGATTTTGCTGCTGATGCTGCGCCCTCGTTTGCCGACTCTGGCATGGTCAAAGTTATCTTTACTTTCTTTTTGTAATATCGGTGCCTTCTTTGCTTTGTTGTTTATTGGGGCTTATCGTTTACCTGGCGCAGTGGCGGGCACATTAGGTGCCACTCTGCCGTTAATTTTCATCATCTTAGCTTGGGTTATTGACAAAAAGCGTCCGGGAATGAAGTGGTTACTATTGGGGTTAATGGGACTTGGTGGGGTAATGTTACTGCTCAACCCTTCAGCGGATCTTGATCCTATCGGCGTGCTCTGCATGTTGGGGGCGACAACCCTAGTGGCTTTGTCATCCCGCTGGATGCAACGATGGGATGTGGGTGACTACTTAGTGCTGACCGCGTGGCAGTTATTCTTGGGGGGATTGATGTTAATTCCGCTGGCGTGGTTTATGTCTGGTGCGCCACAATTACCAGCGATGCACGTGGTGCCTTCACTTATCTGGTTAGTGATAGCCAACACCGCGCTAGCCTACTGGGCTTGGTTGTGGTCGATGCGACATTTAGGGCCAGACATTATGGGTATGGTGGCATTAGTTAACCCTGTGGTCGCGGTACTATTGGGGGTATTAATCGTCGGTGAAACCTTTGATTTTCGCCAATGGGCGGGGATTGGCGTAATTTTATTGTCGCTGGTGTTGATGAAGTTGCCGCCGAAGTTCAGCATCTACCCATTTAAAAAAAATCGTCCGTAGTAATATGTTGAGATAAATGAGAAGTAGATGTTAAAACGACTAGATCTGAATTTACTGCCCGTGCTTGAAATTCTACTAGAAGAGCGCAGTGTTACCGCTGCGGCAGCTCGTTTGCATTTAAGCCAATCGGCGGTGAGTAAACAGCTGACTCGTCTTAGGGAAGTATTTGATGATCCGTTGTTTGAGCGAACCGCCTATGGTCTTAAACCCACACCTAAGGCGTTATCCCTTGCGCCTGAGTTACGCCAATGCCTACAACAATTAGCCCAATTTACGCGGCCAGATAGTTTTGAACCCGCCTTAAGTCAGCGCCAATTTAGAATGCATTTAGTCGAAACGACTTACTCGCTCACTCTGCCTTATTTTATGCCTGAGTTGTTGGTACAAGCCCCGAGTGTGAGTATTAATTGCCAAACGTGGCGCCTTGATACTATGGACAGATTACTGCGTTGTGATATTGATTTGGCGATTGGTTGCCGTGAATGGGATGAGCGTTCGCCCATGCATGTGAATGATATATCAGACGATCTCTCTTATGTCGAATTAGTACAAGATTACTCAGTATGTTTAATGCGCCGCGATCATCCTGCGTTAAAACAGGAGTGGAATTTAGAAACTTTTTTGAGTTATCGTCAGTTACAAGTGGCTTTTGGTGGCCTAGAGCATTGGCTGCTGGATGATGTGTTGCAGCTTGAAGGGCGTAAGCGCGATATTGCAGTGAATATGACCGATTTTCAGAGTGCGCTCTCCTTATGTGAACAAAGCGATTTAATTCTCTGCGCGCCTTCCCGTTACGCCTTAGCCTTGATGAAATCCTTTGATCTGCAATATTTACCTTCGCCTATTCACTTAATCCCCGGCGCTTACTTGCTGATGTGGCATAAACATTTTGAACACGATCTGAGCCATAAATGGCTGCGAGAGTTGATCATTAGCCGAGTTCAGCAGTCACTTATCGTTTAGGCATAGTTAGTGTGTTAACTAACTCGAACTCGATAAGCCTTGCGACTCTACAGATTATTCCCTCTTTATTTGCATTAACGTTGCGACTACTCGCTCGCCATTAGTCGCAACGTTGTTTTGATAACGAAAAAATGACCTCTGAAGCATTAATTTTGTGGATAAGGCCATAAAGTTAATCAGTTACCACAGCCACAATTCCGAGTTTAGGTTAACTAGAGTAAGCACGAAGTTCGCGCCTAAATATTTCCTTTATGTTTTTACTAAAAAAATTAACTCAGCGTTTATGGTATTAAATCTTAAGCGGCGCCGCGTTTCACGGGTTGGCAAAAACCACTCTGACCAAAATATTGGCTGAGGGTGTTTAAAGCTTCTTTCACTTTTGCGGGCTGCTTATCCCGCGCCGATGTCACGCTGTAAACTTTATAGGTACTGAGTGACCATTCTGGTAATAGAGTCACAAGCTGGCCGCTTTTTAGGTATTTGTAAATTTCAGGCTCTGGCAGGGCGGCAAACCCTAGGCCATCAAGAGTGAACTGAATTAACGCCTGCATGTTGTTAACCGCAATTCGTGAGCTTGCAAGCTCAAAGCGCGCTTGGCTGTGATTATGGGTTAATATTTCGCTCTTAGTGCAGGCATGATTTACTCTGGCATAAGTATGGTTAACTCGATTAAAGGCTGCTAATTCAGTTGGATGGTGAATATTTTTATGCATGGGTAAGTAATCGGGTGAGACACACAGCAACATACGCCAATCAGCCAAATGGCGGGCAATTAAGTTGGAATCAGATAAAGGGCCGATGCAAATCGCCAAATCAATACCGTCGTTGACTATATCTATCGGGCCATCCTGTAGCAGTAAATTCAAACTAATTTGTGGATGGGCTGCTAACAGATACTTAAAGGGCTCGCTCAACAGGCCGCCGCCAAATCCTATGGGCGCGGCAATTTTCAATTCCCCCGAAGGGATCCCTTTCAAGTTATTAAGTTTCTGCTCTGTGGTTTCAACTATCGCGATAACTTTGCAGCAATTCTTATAGAACAAACTGCCAGCCTCAGTAAGCGTGAGGTTACGAGTATTACGGTGCAGCAGGCTGATCCCCATGTCCATTTCAAGTTTAGTCACCTGTTGGCTCACCGCTGACGAGCTAAGATTTAACTGCTGCGCTGCGGCGCTCATTGAGCCCCTTTCTACGATAGTCGTAAAAACGATCATCCCTTTAATCATGTTTTTATTCATTGTTAAGTCGCTCTTACAAGTGAATACCTAAAGTCTAACTTGAGCTGATTGTAACATAGGGATACATTGCCGTATTGAAAACTATTCTCATTTAAAAGATGTTAACTCAATGGAGACTTGTCGGTTATGTTGTTAAGTCGTAAGAAATACCTCGCCCAAATGATCACTGCTTTATGTTTGTTACCCGCAGTACCTGTAACAAGTGTCCTTGCCGATACCGCACCAGATAAAGAAAAGATGATGGAAAGAATCGTGGTGACCGCCTCGGGTTTTGAACAGCAAATTCGCGATGCACCCGCTTCTATCAGCGTGATCACCCGTGAGGATTTAGATAACCGTTTTTACCGCGACTTAACCGATGCCATGTTAGAAGTCCCTGGCGTGGTTATCACCGGCGGCGCTGACCGGCAGGATATTAGCCTGCGAGGTATGGGTAGCCAATATACGTTAATTTTAGTCGATGGTAAGCGTCAATCTTCGCGTGAAACACGGACTAATAGCGATGGCCCAGGCGTTGAAGGCGCTTGGACGCCGCCATTGGCGGCTATTGATAGAATTGAGGTTGTTCGTGGGCCAATGTCATCACTTTATGGTTCGGATGCGATTGGCGGTGTAATCAATATTATTACTCGCAAGGTACCCAATGAGTGGCAGGGGGAATTACGACTCGATACGACCTTGCAGGAAAAATCCACATCAGGCAACGTATACCAGAGTAATTTTTTTGTTAACGGTGGTGTGATTAAAGATCTGTTGGGGATGCAGCTCTACGGTCAATATACCCAACGTGAAGAAGATCAAATCTATGGTGGTTATCGTGGTCGTGATGCGACGAATCTGACAGCAAGATTTGCACTTACTCCTAACGAAAACCACGATATCATGTTTGAAATGGGCGTATCTAATCAAGAGCTTGATAGTAGCTTAGGTAAAACGGTCGCCCCCTTAGCACCTGGTGAAACCTGCGGTCGTAACGGTTGCCCCGCTTCTTCGACCACCGAATATGACAATAGTACGCTTTCGCTTTCACACACAGGGCGCTGGGATTTTGGTACGTCGGATACCTATATCAAGCATGAGGTATTTGATAACAAAACCCGCAAGATGAAAATCACTAACACAGATGCTCAATCTAGTTTGCTTACCACATTAGGCCAAAGCCATACCGCGACCTTTGGTGCGGCATTTAATCATCAGGATTTAACGGATAAGACAGGTAATAAGATTAGTGATTTAACTGATATTAGCCGTAACCAATGGTCAGTATTTTCTGAAGATGAATGGCGTATCGTCGATAATTTTGCGCTGACCATGGGACTGCGCTTTGATGATGATGAAAACTTTGGTAACCATGTTAGCCCGCGAGTTTACGGCGTGTGGGGATTAACCGACAGCACCACTTTAAAAGGTGGGGTATCGACGGGCTTTAAAGCACCGAGCTTACGCCAGACCGTGCGCGATTGGGGGCAAGTGAGTCGTGGCGGTAACATGTATGGTAATCCGGATTTACAGCCTGAAACGTCCATTAACTATGAGCTTGGCTTATATTCGGATCTTACAGAGAGCATTACTGCCAGTGCAGGGGTGTTCTATAACGAATTTAAAGATAAAATTACCCGCGTGGCGTGCCCTGCAACCCAATGTACCGATGGCCCTAATCAGTTTGGTTCCGACCCGACAACGTATGTGAATATTGACGATGCTGTAACTCAAGGGATTGAGTTGAGTGTTGACTACCGCATTCGCTCAAACTTGAGCTTAACGGGTAATTACACTTATACGGATTCGGAGCAAAAGACGGGTGCTTATAAAGGCAGTCCATTAAATCAATTGCCTAAGCATTTGATTCAAGCATCAGTGAACTATGAGCCTATTGATAATTTCAGCACTTGGCTGAGGGTGAATTACCGTGGCGAAGAAAGCCAGCCTACGACAGGGCCGTCGTCGAGGAGTTTAATTGCGCCTTCTTACACGTTACTGGATTTGGGTGCGAATTATCAATTGAACGATAGTGTGAAATTTAGTGCGGGTATTTATAACGCCTTTGATAAAGACATTACCGAAGAAGAATACGGCTATATCGAAGATGGTCGTCGTTATTGGTTAGGTATGACTTACAGTTTTTAAGCTGACACCTTTTTGCTAACACTTAAACTAGAGCCAGAGTGAATCACTCTGGCTTTTTATTAGCTGTATTTACCAATGACTATTTTACTAACGGGTGCGTGCGCGCAAGCTCAATGGCCGCACCTATGGCGTTCCGTGCTTGGGGGCTGTTTTTCCAGCACGTGGTGCGCAGCATACTGGCGACCAAGTTGGCAATATCATCGACTTCGTGTTGTGCTAATTGCTGTAGAGAATGGATACCAATTTCTTCAAAGCGCTGAATCACCGTCGGGCCTACGCCTTTAAGTGCCAGTAATGCTTGTTTTTCCTGTGAATTAAAACCCATAACCCATACTCCTTTATGATTGGGGATTACATTTTATCGTCAAATTAAGCCAAGATTACCTTTAAACCGAGTTAACAAAAAGGCCCTCTAAAGGGCCTATTGAATCTTCATTAACGCCAGCATCAATAAGTATTACATATCGCAAGGCTTGAGTGGTTTGCGTAATTGAGCACGCACGTTATCCATGCCTGAGTAAAACTCTTTCATCATTAATAAGCCCATCATCTTACCGTTGTCGGTCACGATCAAATTATCGGGATCCGTTGGGTCATTTTTGATCGCGCCAATTAACTTCATTGAGGTCATTTCTTTAAATAAGGCTGTATCTAAATTGACGCCAAAATTATCACGGAAATATTTACGTGATAAACGGCCAGAGAACATACCGAGCAAGAAGCGATACTGCATCACATCTTTTTTGCTGTAGTTCTTTTGCTGCTCAACGCCCATTTTCCCTGCGGCAACGCGCTCTTGGTACTTACGCAATGAGAAGGTATTGACGTAAAGGGTATCATTTAAAAAGCTGAATGAGCCAGAACCCACGCCTAAATATTCGTCGTAATCGATAACGTATTCGTCAAATCCTTCGTTATCGGTTTTACCAAATGCCCAGGCAGACAATTGATTATATTGGCCATTTAAACTATTTAATATTTGGCGATATTGGTTTGCCATCTCTCCTTGTGGTGCAGCCAGCTTACCTTTAACGCTCTTACGGGTCTGATGGGTGATCATCAATGGATAAGTGGTAATTTGTCTTGGGTCTAAACGCGATGCCATGTCGAGATCATGCTGGATCACTTCATCGGTTTGGCCACGGAAACCAAAAATCAGGTCGACGTTAATAATTGGGAACAGCTCTTTAGCACCCATGATTTTGTCGAAGGTTTGCTGACCTGTGCCGAATTTTTCCAGTCTGTCGGTCATCTTTAAAATATCATCATTAAAACTTTGCACGCCAATAGACATGCGATCGACTAAGCCTTTAAGTTGTTTAAACCCTGGGCTGTCTAAATGCTGCGGATCGGACTCGCAGGACACTTCTTTAATGCTGGGAAACAGCGTTTTAGCATGCTCAATAGTGCGGGCTAATTCATCTTCTAATACAGTGGTTGTGCCGCCGCCAATGTACATAGATTCAAAGTCATAACCTAATGCTTTGACCATATCCATTTCTTTACGCAACGAGATAAAGTAAGCGCGCGCCTTATCTTCCTTAAATATAAAACGGTGGAAGGTGCAGTAAGAACATAGGGTGTGACAGAAAGGAATATGCGCGTATAACATGTACTTTTTGCCTTCAACTGGCGCAGGCATCATTTCGGCAGAAATAGTATCAAGGCGAAGATTTTTGTCGACATAATACTGCATCACCCGTTCCATTGAGCTGAGCATCCAGTTAGGAACGGTAATATTAGCTTGATAAGGCTTAATGATAGCGCTGTTGGGCGTTTGGATAATTGAAGACATAACGATTCCTATCTGAGAGTGCTAACCGTAAATACCGGAATTGCTTTAGGTAATTCACGACCACCTAGCGTAATTAGACTAACGGGTATGTTGCCAATAAAACGTGAACTGGTTACAAGTTACGGCTTCCTAACATATAAATCACGGTGTTTTGTTAAGCAGATCATGTTTTAGTGATCTGCAATGCATTTTTAATGGCAAGTGGTTCAAAAGGGATGCTTAAAATGCGGTTAACCCTATTTTATTTAAGCTGAACTAGGGATAATGAGTGTCGAAAAATCTAAATTTAACAAACTAAATCAATGCTATAAATGATTATTTTGAAACGAAAAATCTATTTTCTGACTGAATCCGCAGATTTTTGTGCATATCAAGGCGCTCTGTCGTACGCCATAGCGAGCTATGGTTAGGCAGCGCAACGCAGAGAAGCCCGAAAAGATGTCGATTCAGCGGCTCTGCTTATCCCGATCGTAGGTTATTTAGTCTTAATCCCCCATAGCGGGCTTGTCTATCTAGATTGTGACTGTCATGATCTGAGCGTTAACATAACCTCTGCGGTAAAAAGGCTGGCTATATTGGTCAATATAAATCGATTCTTTCCACTGTTGGCATTGTGTGGTGCTGTGCTTGCTTATGTTATGCCCAATAGTTTTATTGAGTTTAAATCCGCCATTGTGCCGCTGCTGGTGGTCATCATGCTATCTATGGGGCTTACCTTAAATCTGTTCGATTTTGCTAATGCCTTCAAACAGAAGCGTGCGGTACTCACAGGGTTGGTGCTGCAATTCTCAATTATGCCGCTTAGCGCATTATTGATTAGCCAGCTATTGGGCTTAGATAGGGAGCTCACCATTGGCATGGTTTTGGTGGGTAGCGTTGCGGGTGGCACGGCTTCTAACGTCGTTTGTTACTTGGCAAAAGGTGATGTGGCGTTATCAATCACTATGACGGCACTGTCGACATTAGCGGGAGTGGTATTAACTCCGCTGATTATCAAGCTGCTGATTGGTGAGATGATCGATATCCCTTTTACCGATATGCTGCTGAGCTTGGTGAAAATCGTGTTAATTCCGGTCAGTGCTGGCGTGATTATCAATCATTTTTTTAAATCACAGGTAGCTAAAATCGCTCCGGTACTGCCACTCATTTCTATTTTAGCGATTGTAATGGCGATCACTATTATTGTGGCTCTAAACGCTGATCAGTTTGATAAGGTCGGCTCGATTATTTTGTTAGCTGTATTTTTACACAATGGTTTGGGCCTTGCCTTGGGCTACTTTTGCTGCCGCTTATTGGGCTTTAACCATACGGTTTGTAAGACCATATCTATTGAAGTCGGCCTACAAAATTCCGGCCTCGCTACGGCTTTGTGTATTAAGTTTTTTAGCCCTATTTCTGCTATCCCTAGCGCGATATTCTCGATATGGCATAACCTATCAGGCGCTATGTTGGCGGGATATTGGGCGAGTTTAGAGCAAAAAAAATCGGAAAAATAACAGGGTGTAACTGCACTTGTACAGTTTGATATTATCAAGAGAAGTGCGCTAGCAGTTGGCGGCTTTAAAGAAAAAGCCTCTGTAAGCAAACTCACAGAGGCTTTTTTTTATCGTTAAAGTAACAAGATTTATTCTTTGTACTTCAAGGTGCCGTTAGCTTTGATTTCGTCAAACCACAGGTTGTGATGTTGGCTTGCCCAGTTTTCATCACAGTAGCCCGATACCATACATTCCATCCCGCCTTCTGACATCACGGTTGCCATGAAGATGTGCACGATAGAGAAAGCACAGATCACGATAGCGCTTACAGAATGCAGCACGAGTGCTATCAAGCTCAATGTACGGCTAGGTTCAAATAGGTTAGGGAAGAGTAACAACATGCCCGAGGCCGAAATCACTAATCCAAACAGGGCAAAGGCCCAAAACCACATTTTTTCACCCGCGTTAGCAAAACCCGCATCTGGGTGCTTACCTTTGAATGGACCAAAGTTAATGTAGCCACCGACCACCATAAACCACTTTACGTCGTACATTTTTGGCAGTTGGTTTTTCGCCCATAATACGGTCATTAATGCCCAACCGATCATGAAAGGAAACGCCATTACGTCATGGATTTGTTTGGCACCGTAGACAAGGCCAGCCCAAAATCCTTCACCTAACCAAGGTTGGAAAAAGAATCGTCCAGCCAGTAAGGTTAAGCCCGTTAAAATCAACAATAAGCACGGGATCGCGCCTAACCAGTGGATTGAAACATCGAACTTAGACCAACGATGCACCAGCTTGCCAGAAAAACCATGGTGCAGCGTAGAAATGCCGTTCACCTTGATAAATAAGACAAAGATAATAATCATACCAAATAACGCTGCCATTAAGGCCGGCGCTAACCAGTCGCTGCGTAACGTTAATACCCGTAAATCATAGGTATTAATGGGTTGAGCGTGAAACTCACTTTGGGAGGTAGTGTATCCCGTGGCGCCATCTTTCAGTTGTGCCCACATTTGCGCATCAGACTGTTCAACTTGAGCCAGTTCACCACCATTAGCGAAGCACACAGCACTAAATAACAGTGCGATAGCTAACCCTATGTGCTTGAACCATTTATTTATCATATATCCTCTCTCACTCAGCTACACCTACCGAGATGGGCGTAGCCAAGTTGTGGACAGATCCTGTTGACCTGAATTAATTCCAAGCCGCGTCTTTAGCACCACGGTAAGCCACACGTTCACGGAAGATGCTCGAAATAATTTCCGCATCACCTGCTAGCAGGGCTTTAGTGGCGCACAGTTCTGCACACATGGGCAGTTTGCCTTCAGCAATACGGTTTGAGCCGTATTTTTGGCGTTCTGCGTCTGAGTGATTTTCTTCTGGGCCGCCGGCACAGAAAGTACATTTATCCATTTTACCGCGGCTACCAAAGGCACCTTTTTTCGGGAACTGTGGTGCGCCAAACGGACAGGCGTACAAGCAGTAACCGCAACCAATACAGGTATCTTTGTTATGTAGCACTATGCCGTCGTCGGTTCTGTAGAAGCAATTTGCTGGACAAACTGCCATGCAAGGTGCATCACTGCAATGCATACAGGCGACAGAGATTGAGGCTTCTCCACGTTGGCCATCGTTAATCGTTACTACGCGGCGGCGTTGAATTCCCCACTCAAGAGCGGAGTCGTTTTCGTTTTTACAGGCAGTGACACAACCGTTACATTCGATGCAGCGCTTGGTATCACACAAAAATTTCATTGTAGCCATAATGGCAATTCTCCTAGCTTAAGCTGCACTTACGCTTTAACGATCTGACAGAGTGACGCCTTGGTTTCCTGCATTTGGGTCACAGGATCATAGCCATAGGTCATCGCAGTGTTACAGGATTCACCTATAACATAAGGCACTGTGCCCTCTGGATAGTTAGGCGCTAAACTTTCTCCGTGCATCACACCGGCAAAGTGGTATGGCATAAAGGTTACGCCGGGTTTAACCCTTGGGGTCACCAGTGCTTGTACCTTAATACGGCCACCTTCGGCGCCTTCTAACCATACGTCTTCACCGTTGCGTATACCGCGATCGGCAGCATCGGCAGGGTTCATTTCAACAAACATTTCCTGTTGAAGTTCAGCTAGCCATGGGTTAGAACGAGATTCTTCACCACCCCCTTCATATTCCACTAAACGACCAGAGGTTAGCGCTAATGGGTATTTACCGCTGAAATCTTGGTCTTGAATTGACTTATAAAGTGTTGGTAGACGGTGCACTTGCATGTCGGCATAGGTTGGATATTTGCTTACCAAGTCACGACGCGGCGTGTATAACGGTTCACGGTGAATTGGCACTTGGTCTGGGAAAGTCCAAACAATACAACGAGCTTTAGCGTTACCAAAAGGAATACAACCATGCTTAATCGCCACGCGAACGATGCCGCCTGACAAGTCGGTCTTCCAGTTTTTGCCTTCAGCTTCTGCTTTTTCTTCGGCGGTTAGATCGTTCCACCACCCCAGCTGCTTAAGCATATCGGCGGTAAACTCTGGATAACCGTCTTGAATTTCAGCACCTTTTGAGTAGGACCCGTCTGCTAGAATGTTTTGACCGTTATATTCAACACCATAACGGGCGCGGAAGTTACCACCACCGTCTTTTACGTGTTTTGATTGGTTATACAGAATTTGGGTACCAGGGTGTTTCGCTTCTGGCGTGCCCCAACATGGCCAAGGTAAACCATAGGTTTCGCCCTTCGCTGGGCCGCCGGCCGCTTCGAGTGTTTTATTACTAAAAGTGCCCCAGTTTTGGGTATGCAATTTGATGCGCTCAGGGCTTTGCCCCGTCATTCCGATAGTCCACATACCGCGGTTAATTTCGCGGGTGATATCTTCAATCACAGGTAAGCCGTTTTCTTTAGCGATACGTTTAGTGTATTGCTCATCAATACCGAGCTTTTGCGCTAAACGGTACATGATTTCGATGTCAGTTTTAGACTCGAACAGTGGCTCTATGACTTTTTCACGCCATTGAATCGAGCGGCCAGAGTTTGATACTGAGCCTTCGGTTTCAAATTGCGTTGCAGCGGGTAATAGATACACACCATTCTTACGACGGTGCATTACGCCTGCCATAGTAGGGAATGGGTCGACAACAACGACGGTGTCCATCTTATCTAAGGCATCGCGCACGTCACGCTGGCGGGTTTCAGTGTTAACCGATTGTCCCCAGAAAAACGCCATACGGATATTGTCTTTCTGCGCTAATTTACTCTTTTCTTCTAACACACCATCGTGCCAGCGAGAACAAGGAATGCCCGGCGTGGTCATTGGGTCTTTGCCCAAATAAGGCGTTTGGTCGAAACGGTTTTTAACCCATTCCATATCCAAGTCCCACACGTGGGTCCAGTGAGTCCAAGCACCTGTTGTTAAGCCGTAGTAACCGGGTAAGTTATCAAATAACAAGCCTAAGTCTGTTGCGCCTTGGACGTTATCGTGACCACGGAAAATGTTAGTGCCGCCGCCAGAAACGCCCATATTGCCTAGCGCTAATTGCAGAATACAGTAAGCGCGGGTGTTGGCATTACCGACGTGATGTTGAGTACCACCCATGCACCAAATCACTGTGCCAGGACGGTTGTCGGCCATCAATTTGGCTGCTTGGTACACATCTGCTTCGCTTACGCCGGTGATGTTTTCCACTTCTTTAGGTGGGAACTTTTTCACTTCGGCGCGGATGCTTTCCATCTCGAAAACGCGTTGTTTGATAAAGGTCTTATCTTCCCAACCATTTTCAAAAATATGCCATAACATGCCGTAAATAAAAGGAATGTCAGTACCTGGACGGATAGCGCAATGTAAGTCTGAGTGCGCTGCAGTGCGGGAGAAACGTGGGTCAACCACAATAATCTTGGCGTGTTTTCTTTCTTTTGCGATCAGAATATGTTGCATTGCCACTGGGTGAGCTTCTGCTGGGTTTGCCCCAATCAGAAAGATAGCATTGGCATTTTGAATATCGTTAAAAGAGTTAGTTTGCGCACCGTAGCCCCAAGTGTTAGCAACACCGGCTACCGTGGTAGAGTGACAAATTCGAGCTGAATGGTCGACGTTGTTTGTGCCCCACATCGCCGCTAATTTGCGGTACATGTAGCAACCTTCGTTAGAAAACTTAGCGCTACCCATGAAGTACACTGAGTCTGGGCCGGATTCTTTACGAATGTTGAGCATTTGATCGCCCACTTCGTTAATCGCATCTTCCCAAGAAAGTTTTTTCCACTTGCCATCAACCAGTTTCATTGGATATTTCAGGCGTTTTTCACCGTGGCCATGTTCGCGCAATGCTGCACCTTTGGCGCAGTGACCACCGGCGTTAAACGGATGATCGAATGCAGGTTCTTGGCCTGTCCAGACGCCATTTTGCACTTCGGCATATAGACCACAACCGACCGCACAGGCACTACAAATAGTACGCTTTACTTCGATGGGGGCATCATGCGGCACTTCTTTGGCTTCGACGCGACGCATCATGCCAGTCCCCATGAGTGATGCTGCTGCAATACCGCCAGTAGCAATACCTGCGTGCTTCATAAATTGACGACGGCTAATGCCTAACGCCGGTTTGTCTGCCACTGGGGCAGTATTGGACTTGCGAGTTAACTTCATCGCTTACTTCTCCTAGATTAGCTGCGCAAGCTATCGTAATAGCTGCTGATATGCGCAGTTTCGTGGTAACCATTTGATTCTTTAGTGGTTACCTTGCTGCTCTCGCTGGCCTTTGCCACGCTTATGCCCGTTGCCGCAATCGTGGCACCTGCTACGCTGCCGACGGTGAGCGCTTTTAGCAAAGTTCGGCGAGATAAATCGCTGGGTTGCTGCTTCATGCTGACTCCTAAAATTAAGGTGTAGTGTTAAGTTCGCACGACTTTATTTTGGGTTATCTTGTTATCAAAAAGTGAAGCTCGATGGTGGGGAAGATAATGGAATCATCTTACTTACCATCAATCATCGCGCGTGGTGGTAATCTAGTCCGAAAGGGGTAGGTGATAGTTGATCTAGAACAGTTTGCGGCCTTGGAATGAAGAGCTGTTTTCTTAAAGCGTTAACTGGCTCATAGTTTGACAGACCCCTTGGGAGTCATGGGATAGCGACTTTTTTTACCTCGGCATTTTAGTTGTTAATTTTTCGTGTTTTTACGGCAATAATGAATAAAAAAACACCTCGCATTGCGAGGTGTTTTAAGGTCATAAAAGCTGCGGTTTAACTTAGTCTTTATAGGTTAAGCTACCGTTGGCTTTGATTTCGTCATACCAGAGATTATGGTGCTGGATGGCCCAGTTTTCATCACAATAACCCGACTTCATACACTCCATACCGCCTTCGCTAAGTACGGTCGCCATCCAAATATGCACTATGGTAAAGGCAATGAGGATAATCGCGCTGATAGAGTGGATCAGCAGTGCGGCCATTGAGGCCGTACGGGGTAGTTCTAAGCCAGGTAAGACCAACATGATGCCAGAAACACTGATGAATAAACCAAACAACATCAGCGTCCAAAACCACATTTTTTCACCAGCGTTGGCAAAACCACTGTCTGGGTGTTTACCTTTGAACGGACCAAAGTTGATATAACCACCCACCACTAAAAACCATTTTAAATCATACATTTTAAAGGTTTGTAGTGGCATCCATTTAACTACGCATACCGCCCAAGCCGCGATAAAGATGGGGCCAGCCCAATCGTGGATTGTTTTGCTACCGTAGATCAATGGCGCCCAAAGATCGGGCCCTAACATTGGCTGCACAACGTGCTTACCTAGCATAATGGTTAGACCGGTAAACATCAGTGCAATACAACTGCTTGCCATGATCCAGTGGATCCACAGATCCGCCTTAGACCAACGTGCGACCAACTTACCTGAAAAGCCTTTGCTCAGTTTTGATGGACCATTCACCAGATAAAATAATAAGAAAGCACCAAAAACACCGACCACGGCTAACGCCATGATTGGGGTCAGGTATTCGTTTCTCAGTTCTTTACCTTGGTTACCGGCAACGTTAATCAACACCCCAGTTTCTATGCCTTTAGCTGTGGTATAGCCGGCATCGCCTGCTTTTACCGCGCGCCAAAGATCGGCCTCACTGGTTTGCGCTGTCGCCTGTTGTTGACTCGATTGCTGATCACTTGCTTGTACTGGGGTTGCGCTCATGACTGAACCTAATCCCAATCCCGTGATGAGTACCAACAGAGCAAACAGACTGCGCAGTGATTTGTTTAACTGTTTGTTTAACATTTTCACTCCTTGCCAGAGGTTAGGGAAAACTCCCTAACCCTCGCTCTGCTTAGATAATCTCACCTGTCTTGGGGTTGTAGCCCCAAATCACGTTAGGATTGCCTCGAGAGGCCATACGTTGACGGTAGATGTTTGATACCACTTCCGCATCACCTGCGAGTAGCGCTTTAGTCGAACAAAGCTCTGCACACATAGGTAACTTGCCCTCAGCAATACGGTTTGCACCGTATTTTTTACGCTCGGCTTCGGAGAATGTTTCTTCTGGACCACCGGCACAGAAAGTACACTTATCCATCTTGCCACGACTACCAAAGGCTGTCTTTTTCGGGAATTGCGGTGCACCAAATGGGCAAGCATAGAAGCAATAACCACAACCGATACAGGTATCTTTGTTGTGTAGCACTATGCCGTCTTCGGTACGGTAGAAACAATCTGCCGGACATACAGCCATACAGGGAGCATCGGTACAGTGCATACATGCCACTGAAATAGATGCTTCGCCAGGTAGACCATCGTTAATCGTCACCACGCGGCGACGCTGAATTCCCCACTCGAGAGCGGAGTCGTTTTCGTTCTTACATGCCGTGACGCAACCGTTACACTCGATGCAGCGTTTGGTGTCACACAGAAATTTCATGACTGCCATAATGGCTTATCTCCTCATCAAGTAGGTTAGGCTTTGCTGATTTGGCACAAGCTGGACTTAGTTTCTTGCATCTGAGTCACAACGTCGTAGCCATAAGTTAAAATAGTGTTTGCGGATTCACCGATCACGTAAGGCACTGTGCCTTCGGGATAGTTTTTCGCGAGGCTTTCGCCTTCAAACACACCTGCAAAGTGGTATGGCATAAAACATTCACCGGCGATTACACGCGGTGTCACCATAGCCTTAACCGTAATCTTGGCGCCTTCTGGGCCATGTACAAAAACGTCATCGCCATCACGGATACCGCGATCTGCCGCATCGGCTGGGCTGATTTCAATGAACATTTCTTGTTGCAGTTCAGCAAGCCAAGGGTTAGAACGAGATTCTTCACCACCGCCTTCATATTCCACTAAGCGACCAGATGTCAGTGCCAGTGGGAAGTCTTTAGCAAAGTCTTTGTCCTGAATTGACTTATACAGGGTCGGCAGACGTGCAACCATACGGTCTTCGTAGGTTGGGTACTTGGCGACTAAGTCACGACGAGGAGTGTAAAGTGGCTCACGATGTTTCGGGATATCGTCTGGGAAGGTCCAAACAATACAACGCGCCTTAGCGTTGCCGTAAGGGATACAACCGTGTTTGATTGCCACACGTTGAATACCACCAGAAATATCGGTCTTCCAGTTTTTGCCTTCAGCGTGTTTTTTCTCGTTTTCGGTTAAGTCATCCCACCAACCCAATTGCTTGAGCATATCGGCGGTAAACTCAGGGAAACCATCTTGAATTTCACTGCCTTTAGAGAAAGAACCATCAGCAAGAATGTTGACGCCATCGTGTTCAACACCATAACGGGCACGGAAGTTACCGCCACCATCTTTAACGTGTTTTGATTGGTCGTAGAGGATTTGGGTACCAGGATGTTTCATCTCTGGCGTACCCCAACAAGGCCAAGGTAAACCATAAATTTCACCTTTGGCTGGGCCACCCGGTGCTTGTAAGCTGTTGACGTCAAAAGTGCCCCAGTTTTCTTGGTGCATTTTCAAACGTTCAGGGCTTTGACCTGTGTAACCCACTGTCCACATACCCGTGTTGAACTCGCGGGTAATGTCTTCAATTAAAGGTTCTTCGCCATTGACTTTGATGTGCTTAAACAGCTCTTGGTCAATACCGACTTTTTTAGCGAGTTTGTACATGATCACGTGATCAGGTAGCGACTCAAACAAAGGTTCGATAACCTTTGAACGCCATTGTAACGAGCGGTTAGTGGCAGAGACAGAACCGTAGGTTTCAAACTGCGTGGCCGCAGGCAGTAGGTATACACCGTCCTGACGCTGGTGCATAACGCCTGCCATCGTTGGGAATGGGTCGACGACCACAACTGTGTCCATCTTGTTCAGTGCTTCGCGCACTTCACGACCACGGGTTTCAGTGTTAACTGATTGCCCCCAAAAGAACGCTAGACGAATATTGTCTTTCTGCGCGATTTTAGCTTTATCTTCTAACACACCATCGTGCCAGCGAGAACAAGGGATACCTGCAGAGGTTTGTGGGCTTTGACCTAAGTATTCACCTTGGTCAAAACGGGCAGCAATCCATTTAGGATCCAGATCCCATACATTTGACCAGTGAGCCCAAGCGCCAGTGGTTAAACCGTAATAACCAGGTAAGTTATCGAATAACAAACCAAAGTCAGTTGCGCCTTGGACGTTATCGTGACCACGCAGAATGTTAGTACCGCCACCAGAAACGCCCATGTTGCCTAGGGCTAACTGTAAAATACAGTATGAACGAGTGTTGGCATTACCAACGTGGTGCTGGGTGCCACCCATACACCAAACGATAGTGCCAGGTTTGGTTTCGGCCAGCATTTTAGCGACACGGTACATTTGTGCCTTAGGTACGCCGACAACTAGCTCAACTTCTTCTGGGGTGTATTTTTTCACTTCTTCGCGGATACGTTCCATACCGTATACACGTTGTTTTAGGAACTCGGTGTCTTCCCAGCCATTTTCAAATATGTGCCATAACAGGCCATAAATGAATGGGATATCGGTACCTGGGCGGATATGCACGTACTCGTCAGATTTAGCTGCAGTACGGGTGAAACGTGGATCAACAACAATAATTTTTGCGCCGCGTTCTTTGGCGGTCAAAAAGTGCTGCATCGCTACTGGATGTGCTTCACTAGGGTTTGAACCTATAAACATGATGCATTTAGAGTTGCGAACATCATTTAAAGAGTTAGTTTGCGCACCATAGCCCCAAGTGTTAGCAACACCGGCTACCGTGGTAGAGTGACAGATACGAGCAGAATGGTCGACGTTGTTAGTGCCCCATAGTGCCGCTAATTTGCGATACAAATAAGCTTGTTCGTTAGAGAACTTGGCGCTACCCATAAAGTAAACGGAATCTGGTCCTGATTCTTGACGGATCGTGGCCATCTTGTCGCCGACTTCATTAATCGCTTGTTCCCAAGAGAGTCTTTTCCACTTACCGCCTTCTAACTTCATTGGATATTTTAGGCGTTTTTCGCCATGGCCATGCTCACGCAGTGCCGCACCTTTCGCGCAGTGTCCACCTTGGTTAAAGGGATGGTCAAATGCCGGTTCTTGGCCTGTCCACACGCCGTTTTGTACTTCTGCATAAACACCACAGCCAACGGCGCAGTGAGAACAGATAGTACGTTTAACTTCGGTGGGAACATTATGGTCTATGTCTTCTTGGGCCTGAGCTTTACGCATCATGCCTGTGCCTAGCATGGACGCCGCAGCGATTCCACCAGTGGCAAGACCTGCTGATTTCAAGAACTGACGACGGTTGAGACCCAGTGCTGACGCTGTAGAGCCGACAACCTGGTCTGTTTTGCGGGTTAATCGCATCACATTCTCCTTTGGTTAGTTGTTTAGCGAGGCATAATAATGACGAATATGCTCGGTTTCGCGGTAGTTCTCACTCTTTGGCTCTACGGTTTCAGCCGTTTTTGTCGAGGCGAGTGCCTGACTACTCACGGTAACCACAGCGCCTGCCGCACTGCCTAACGCTAATGCTTTAAGCAATTGACGACGACCGATATCGGAAGCTGGCTTCTTCATAGTGTCTCCTTGTTATTGAATTAAAATGGTACAAACATCGACCATTTCGGTATTGTGAAAGCCTAAGCTCTCGGTATTGCGATGAAAGTAAACATGGGCTTACCCTCATCGTTTGAACTTATGCAGCTCTTAGCTGAGTGCTAATTCACTAGATCTACTTTTTTCGCTAAATCGCTGGTGGCGGGTTGTAAGTCAGCACTGCCTGGGCAATTAACGGGAATATCTAAGCTCAATTGCTCAAAGGCATTGGCTTCCATCTCAAAAAAGGCCTTGGCTAGTTGTGCGACGGTTGCGTAAAAAGCCGCGCTTGGCGCTTTGGCTAAACTATCGCAGAAACGGCCAATCCAGCTACCCATATGGCGTTGGTAGAAGGCAAGTTGGCGATAACTGGGTGCTTCTAATAGCAGAACACCCATGACTTCACACAGGGCGGCAACGTGATCTTCGGGCTCTTTCACGTTATCTTCGCGTTCAAAACCCAGCTGCATAAGGTCTTGGCGCAGCAATGCCAGTGGTTTATCCATTAATGAGCCAGTCATAAACCAGCTACCGTAGGGCAGGATTTCACCGCAGCCTACGCCGAGAAATAGGTTAAAATACTCGTCTTCTAGCTGGTCACTACTGAACTGCTGGGCGGCGAGTTGGAGTGATAACCAAGCTTTGGTCATCTCGTTATCTTCGTTGTCATCGATTTCAAGTGTGATCAAAAACTGCAGCAGTTCAGGACTCGGCTGACGGCGCAACAGGGCGGCAAACAGTTGATAGATATCGGCTCTCAACTGATCGTTTTCTGAAACTTGTCTTACTGATTCGGTCATTGCGGATCTCTTATCGAAGTTGCTTTTCAGGATCTTGAAGAATGTCTTCAAACATGTCTTTTACCCGGCAGTCACCGCACATTTTCAAGCGTTCAATATTGGCAGAAAATGCACTGTGCGCGCCGACCATATCCAGCATCCGATGCACCATAGATTGGGTCGCAAAAGCAGAGCCGCAGCGAATACATTCGAAAGGGGCTTCTTCTTTTAGGGTGTGTTGTTGCTGACGAACGGTTTTATCAAAATTAATTTGTGGGGTTAGGCTAATCACTTTTTCAGGACAGGCCGCCTCACATAAACCGCATTGCACGCAGTTTTGTTCAATAAAATAGAGCGCAGGTTTGTCACCACCATCTTGTAATGCCACCGTGGGGCAAATTGCCACGCAGGACATACACAAGGTGCATTTTTCGACATTTACACTGACTTTGCCAAAGGGAATATTATTGAGGCTTAGGCAAGTATCGATTTCGCCCGCTTGGCTATTGAGGTGATCTATCGCTTCAAATAGCGTGTTGCGCTTAGTGGTCGATGCAAACGCTGCGGGCACAATTACTGGCCAATCTAAGCTGATATCGAGCATCGATGACAAGTCGTTAAGCATGCTTGGGTCGATAAGGCTGATGCGTTGTGGCTGGCCCATTTCATCTAAAATACTATTGGCTAATGAAAGCTCACCTTTAAGCATTTGAGTGAGTGTGGGGGCGGTGGCATCCGTATTAAGGATAAGCACTTGGCGCGCACCCCAAGCGAGTACCGACATCCAGTGATCTATGCTGGCAACGGTAATTTCTTCAAGGGCGACGGGGATAATATCTCCCGCTAAATTTTCAGTAATAAAATCAGCGCCGATAGCATTGTCGTGGAATAAAATCACGGGTGCTGTTTGAGCCTGTTCGCGAAAGCGGCTGACCACTTTGTTGAGGTATGAATACAGGGCTTGTGGCGTTGGTAAATCGTAACTAATGGCACCCGTTGGGCACGCACTGCTACAGCTGCCTGCACCGTGGCAAAGATACGGGTCTATTTCAATTTTTTTAGCAACGCTGCTGATAGCATCCGCTGGGCAAAAATTAAGGCAGCGATTACAACCATTGATACCGTTACGGTCATGGGCGCATAAATCTGCGTTGATTTTTACGTAACGGGGTTTATCAAATTGGCCGATAAAGTCTGGGATTTGTGCCAGTGCATCGTCGAGTTTTGCCGCATCTTGGCCGACATAGAAATACCCTGGTGGCAGCATTTCTAAATTCAAACAGGCGGTGCTACTTAAATCGAGCACGATATCAAAGTGGGGTTTACGAATCGACACCACGCTGAGTTCAGCTGCACCATCTTCATGTTCCACACTGACTTGAAATTGGCCTAAAAAGCCTTTTACGCCAATGAGTTTGTTGTAGTAACTTTCGACTTCAGTGGCTGCGGCCATCACGCGCTCAAGGTGGTCTTCATCTTGGCTAGTAATGGCTTCATTGGCCAAAATAACGCGCTGCGTCATCGTGGACAATTTGTCCGCCGCGAGGCGGGCTAAGTCTTCTGGGCCGATAACGAGGACATTGCCTTCGGTGGTGTAGCTGACGGTTGGCGGGATCAGATTCTGTAACATCTGAGTTTGCGCTAACACCTGTTGTCGCGTTTGTTTTAACGCTTCTTGGTTTTGATTGGTCATCAAATGGGTGCTCACATTGCGTTCCTGAACAGTACGTTGGCTGTTTCTTGTTTTACTGTATCTAGGCAGATTTAGGCGGTTGGTAATAACTAAGTCATTGCCTTTTCTGCTTTTATCTAAGCTTATCTAGTACTTAGTACAGCAATTCACATACCAAGGTTACGGACATTAAAATTAGCTAAACTGACGTTAAACAACTCTGTTATGAGCCTGAGCTTGCGGCTCTGGTTCATTTTGGGATAGGTCATCAGCCTTTCCATCCAAATTGTCCGTTATTGGCTCTGCAGCCAATTCAGTTTTGATTTCATTTGTTTTTACTTCGCTGACATCAAGATTAGCCGATTGTTCAGCGTCTGTAGCATGTTTTACTAAGGCGGATTCTTCATCCGCAGTTTCACTTTCTTGAGTGATATAGCGGAAAACTTTTTTCGCTAATTCGGCCGAGACTTCTGGGCTGAGTTTAGGTTGATTACTATAATCGAGCGCATATTCTAAAAGCCCATCTATCTCATTGAAATGCGGTTGTTTCCACAGTGCACGTAACGCTGCAGATTTAGCCGCAGGATCGACATTCTCCCCCATAAAACTGGCAAAGCTACCGCCAATTTCAATATCATCAGGATTAGGTAAATCCGCAGCGGTGAGCATACGATTAGGGTCGTCATTTTCTGCCGGATTAACATCTTCTGTTACCGCCTCTACAACTTGAGTCGGCTCTGCTGTGACGATCTCATCAACCCCGTTTGCCTGTTGAGGCATGGTTTCATTTTGTGTTGCTAATGCTTCTTCAGCCGCAACTTGTTCACGGCGTTGGTTCCAACGGCTTAATAATCCGCCAGTTTTCACAGTCGGCTCAGACATTAATTCCTCCGAAGTGGATCGCGACTAGGGCCTTGGTTTTTGCGCCCATCAACATGTTTACGGCGATGGGCGGCGATTTCAACTTCGCCGTGTTGAGTGATAAAGGCTTCTATCCAACAGGCGATGGCTCTTGGCATCAATAAGTTGATGACTGGTGTATTGCCTTCAAGGCAACCAGCGGCAACGTTTTGATCTGCAGATAATGCAGCTGGCACCCAAGTATTATCGGGCATTTCATCGCACACCAAGTACAGCATAGGATCATCTAAATCAATATTAAGACGGTAGCTAGCGCGTTCATCTTTATGCAATTCGAGTAACACTAAAGTTGCGCCATCGGGAGCTTGGTGGGTGGCGGGCAATAGATGTTCAATTTCCCATTGTACTGAGGGCCAGCGGCCAACTAATTTCTCTATTTTTCTGAGTGAAACGTACATGGGCCAAACACTTGTTGTATGTTGCATTATCTCTCCGTCTCAGCCGTGTTGATGGCGAACCGTTGCTTTTACGGATCCGCTGTAACCAACAAATTGCGATAAATAGTCACTGCAATATCGATGCCAGTAAATGAGGGGTATTAGTTTGAACTGGATCATCAAAAACCGACCTAAAACGGGACATATTGTCCAGACTTTGGTTTTGTTTGGGACATAAAGGTGCTAATCAAAAGTCAGTATTGCGGCAGATCACGCATTTAAAGCTGAGTTTTATACCTAGGTATAAATATTGCTATGCTCAGACCATCACTCGCTAAGCGATAACGCTATGATGTTGGAAAACAGCACTATGATCTCTGAAAACAGCTCTATTTCTGATAACAGTATGACCATCGATAACAAAATGGTGACAGATAATCCTATTCAGAAGCCTCAACATCACTGTTCTTTTGTGAGAACTCAAGCCGAAGTGCCGTTAACCATTGCCGTAAAAGCGATGAATGAAGCCGGTGAAGTATTGGATAAATTCGTTGCTTGTGAACGCCCGCTTACGGTGTACCTAAACTGGCGACCAATAGTGACACTGATGACACTCGGTGCTAAACCAGAATCGCTAGCGTTAGGGTATCTTAAAAATCAGGGGTTTATTTCGGATGTTAGTCTGCTTGATTCTGTGATTGTTGATTGGGATGTAAATTCTGCCGCAGTGGTCACCTGCGAGCAAACGGCTGATTTAGATGAAAAGTTATCTGAAAAAACAGTGACGTCAGGCTGTGGTCAGGGCACTGTATATGG
The DNA here is from genome assembly GCF_003028295.1 of Shewanella morhuae. Taxonomy (NCBI): domain Bacteria; kingdom Pseudomonadati; phylum Pseudomonadota; class Gammaproteobacteria; order Alteromonadales; family Shewanellaceae; genus Shewanella; species Shewanella morhuae. Next base: position 663,626 of record NZ_PYSG01000003.1, read on the forward strand.
CAGTTTTATGCAGGGTTTAGAGGATATCAAATTACCCACACCTAGCCTGAAACAAAGTACGCTTTACAGCTTATTAAAAAATATTAACGACTATAACGAAACCTATAAAAATGCTGGTGCGGTACATGGTTGTGGCTTATGTGAAGCTGATAAAATCATGGCCTTCGTCGAAGATGTGGGTCGACATAATGCAGTTGATACCTTGGCTGGGGATATGTGGTTAACACAGGATCGTGGTGATAATAAGATTTTTTATACTACGGGCCGTTTAACCTCGGAAATGGTGATAAAAGTCGCCAAGATGGGTATCCCACTCTTATTATCGCGAAGCGGTGTGACTCAGATGGGGTTAGCGTTGGCGCAGCAATTAGGGATTACCATTATTGCCCGTGCTAAAGGTCGACACTTTTTAGTGTATCACGGTAGTGAAAATCTTGAGTTTGACGTAAATACAACCGCTTAGATCTCGAAATTTACGAAAGTACGCGATGATGGTTTACACGCAGTAACGGATAATAAAACAAGGAAAGCAGATGAATTCTGGTGGCGAATTGGTCTACATGAGCGCAAAGCAAGTGGCCGAATATTTAGATCTGAATGAGAAAAAAGTCTACGCCATGGCTAATGACAGAGTGCTTCCGGCTACCAAGATAACTGGTAAATGGTTATTTCCAAAAGTGCTGATTGATCGCTGGGTAATGGACTCGTGCCATAGCGGCATGCTTACCGACCGTTTGTTAATTACCGGTAGTGACGACCCTTTATTATCGATGTTGGTAGCGCGCTTGATGGCGCAAGTGGGTAGCCGAGAATTAATCAGTTACAGTGCCACTGGCTCACGCCTTGGGCTTGAGTTACTTGCAAAAGGTTATGCGGATGTATGTACCTTGCACTGGGGCAGTATGGAAGATAGAAATATTCGTCATCCAGCATTATTGAAAGGTTACAACAATCATCAGCAGTGGATCATGGTGCACGGTTATTCCCGTCAACAGGGGTTAATTATGCGTGCTGATATGCACCACAGATGCCAAGAGGAAGACAAAGTTATTAGTCTACCTTGGCGTTGGGTTAGTCGTCAGGGCGGGGCGGGTAGCCAGCAACATTTAGAGCATTGGTTACTAAAACAAGGTGCTCGATTAGAACAACTTAATGTAGTGCTTACAGCCTATAGCGAGCGCGAGTTAGCGGGTTATATCGCCCGTGGTGATGCAGATATTGGTTTTGGTTGTCAATCGGTTGCGCTCGAAAGTGGTTTACATTTTGTGCCTTTGATCAAAGAGTCTTTTGATTTTGTTATGCCACAGAGCATTTACTTTCGTCGCCAGTTACAGCAGCTATTTACGATGCTCTCGACGGGGAATACGCGCCAAATGGCTGCGTTACTTGGGGGTTATGATTTGACCGATTGCGGCCAATTACTCTGGAGTGCGAGTTAATTATGAGCTATTTCATTATTTGTTAACATTATTGGGTGAGCATTAGCTATAAAATCAAGCCGTTTGATTTTATAGCCTAGCGCTAGCGTATATCAGCTCCATGCAATAAAACATAATTTGCTAAAGTGATTGAATTAGGTTTATTTGCCCCAAGATCGATTAAGTGCTGCAGTCTTGTAGCGTCCATTACTGAGGTCTATGTCATGCTTTATGATTTAACGGTTGTACAATTTAGCAAAATGCTGAAAAATTTAAGCGTTATTCTTGAAAAAGGCGAGTGTTTCGCAAACCTTAAGAAAGTGGATATGGCTGTTTTACTTAATTCACGTTTAGCGCCAGATCAGTTTAATCTTGCTCGCCAAGTACAGATTGCCTGCGATACCGCCAAAATCGGTGTTGCCCGCTTAACGGATAATTTGGATACAGTGCCTAAGCATGATGATAATGAAACGACATTAGCTGAATTACAGGAACGTATTAGCTCAGTGTTAGCGTATTTAGCCACTTTCAAAGCAGAAGATTTTGCCAATTCTGCCACGATTCATGTGTCACAACCACGCTGGGAGGGGAAATATCTTACCGGTTATGAGTTTGCTGTTGAGCATGCAATTCCAAATATTTACTTTCATATAACAACAGCCTACGCAATTTTACGTCACAATGGTGTCGAGGTTGGCAAGAAAGATTACCTAGGCGCTATGCCATATAAGTCGTAAACCTAGTCCAGATGTAGTACTGTTGCACAGCTTAAAAGTTGTGCAGCAGAGTTTGCCCCGCATATATTCGCTAACCCTTCTGCACAATTTAAGCGTTATTTTTAACAATAATATATCGCTCTGTCGCCAATAAATATTCGCTCGTTAGGTGCGTTGTTTATCGACAATGTTTCATTCTCTAAATATCACCATTTTAACGGATTAGTCGTAATACTTATTTGGTTAAATGGGATGAATGATAAACCGCTAGGTTAATAAATGGTTAATCTTAACGGGTTACTATCTTGTAGCGAATAGATTGATTGAAATAACCTGTGAAGTGTTTAAAACAGGGATTTACTGGAAGAACCGATTAATGGTTCGAATTAAAGGAGTTAGCTATGTCTGTCGAATTTCAAACTGTCGAAAGTCCAACCGATGCAACGACCATTGATTTACCGATTAAGAGTAAAAAAGCCAAAAAAACCGCTGCTGCTAGTGGCTTACGGCTCAAAGACAAGTTGGCTCAAGATACTCGCCGTCGAATTGAAATCTTGCATGAACAACGCCAATTATCCAACCGTTTCGGTATGGAAATAGAAATAGACTAGCGTTAACTGCTACCGTAAAAATAAAGGTAGCTTGCATGTACAGCTTCACGACGCCCGTCGTGGAGCTTATTTCATGAACTCATACTCCATTATCGTCACCATCCCGCCCTTATAATTTTCCCGCGAAATAATTGACCAGCCCAATGCTTGATAAAAATCGGCTTTGTCAGCGGTAAATAAATAGATTTTCTGTAAGCCAAGCGTCTTGGCATAATCAACGACAGCATTGACTAACAATTTTCCCAGCCCTTTATTGCGATGGCTTGCATTAACATACACATTGGCGAGCCAAGGGCTTAAATCAGTTCGGCTATCCATATCCTCAGCAATCAATGACGATGAGCCCGTTACTTGGTTTGCTTCTTCACCAATAAACATCTTCGGGATGACGGCATCAGTTAAATACTCACTCATTTGCGCTATCAATGTGCTGGCAGAGCTTTCTGGCGGACTCCAATGTGCCCATTCCTTATGATGCCATTGCGCTAATTGTGGGATATGTTGTGGCGCTAATTTTAGGTCAATAATTTGCATAGTCATCCCATGGCATTAACTTGCTGTATTTAATATTAAAAATAGAGTGAGTACTATTTAACTCATTGATGAATAAAAATCTGTATGTAACACTCGCGCTGATAAAGATCCCCGTGCTGATCCGCTACGATTAACCGTAGGCCTATTTATCCCGTTACGATTATTTTGGCAGGAAAATAGTAACTTTAAGACCAGTTGGAACACAATTTTCAGCTTTAATTTTGCCTTTATGCGCGGTAATGGCGGCTTCTGTTATTGCTAGTCCAAGTCCCCAGCCACCGCTTTCTCTTTGCCGTGCAGAGTCAGGGCGATAGAAGGGTTTGAAAATGGCATCGAGTTCGGCGGTATCTATGCCTGGTCCATCGTCTTTTATCGTGATTTTTACTTGATCAGCTGTTGCACTCGCCTGTAATTGAATGTCGCTTGCGGCATAGCGAATTGCATTACGCAGCAGATTTTCAATCGCGCGGGAAAGTGATTTAGGAAAATGTGCTAATTCAATTTCTTCATCAATATCGATAGTTATTCTTTTTCCCTGTTGCTCTGCTTCAAATTCCGCATCGTCTAACACTTGGCTTAGGGATTCTGCCAAACCTAAATAGACCTTGGTTTCGTTAGTGCTAAGCTTAACCCGTGAGAGTTCCAGTAATTCGCTGATGAGCTTTTCAAGCTGCTCGGCTTCATAGCCTATACGTTCCGTTTCGGTGGTCTGCTGGCCTTTTTTACGGGCGAGGGCAAGGGATAGCTGTAAGCGTGTTAAAGGAGTGCGCAGTTCATGGGAAATATCGCCCATCAGCCGTTGCTGATTATTGACCATAGTTTCGATGGAGTCGGCCATGCTGTTAAAAGCGCTGGCGAGTTGACCTATTTCGTCGTTGCGCTTGGTAGTGGCTTCATCAACACGATGCGTTAAATCGCCTTTGGCAAGCGCATTAGCACTTTTTTTAAGTGAATTTAATGCTTTACCTAAATGCCATGCCAGTAGACCGCATAATAATCCCGACAGAAAAATAGCCAGGCTCAAGGTGAGTAGCTTATTTTCGGCAAAGAAGAAAAACCAAGGCCGCGGATGGTTATCGGGTAGGCGACCGTAGAGTGAATAAGTTTCTGCGCCTAAATTAAATTGATAGGGGCCAAATACCAGTTCGTCTTTAAATTGATGACTAATAGGCTGTTTTTCTTCATCGGCCATCAGCATAAAACTGCGTACACCACGACTGACTCTGTGGGTGTTAATGACTTGTCCTTGGCTATTGGTTAAATAGATCCGCAGCGGTTTGCCTTCTATATCGCGATGTTTTTCTAAGCGGCGGATAAAATCAGTCGTTAATAAGGACGGATCCTGTTGAATACGCAGAGCTACGCTAGCAAGTACTCTTTCAAGATGGGGTGGCAAAGGCGCACGGTCATGATTCTGTTGCAGTAATGGCAGCAGGCCCACTAAGGCAATGATCAGTGAGCTACAAAACCAAAATCCAAGTAATAATTTGATAAATAAACGATTAGGCACAGTGATACCGCCGTTATGGGAGCCAGATATAACCTTTACCACGGATAGTTTTTACCCTTGGCCGAGCATCGCTACGCTCTGGTAGCTTTTTACGTAAATTCGACAAATGCATGTCTAAGCTGCGATCAAAGGGCATAAGTTTTTTGCCAAGCACTTTCTCGTTTAGATCTTCTTTATTCATCAACTCGCCAGCATGCAGTGCGAGGGTATGCAGTAGGGTGAATTCGGTGCCAGTGAGTATGATCAACTGATCGTTGCAGTAAGCCTCTTGGCGTGATGGGTCTAAACGTAAATCACCAAACTCTTGTACGGGTGTTGCATGGATTTCTTGAGTGGTTAAGTTCGAGCGGCGAATAATCGCGCGGATACGCGCAATTAACTCTCTATCGTTAAACGGCTTTGGCAGATAATCGTCAGCACCAATCTCAAGTCCGACCACGCGATCGATTTCATCACCACGCGCTGTCAGCATTAATACCGGTGTTTGCTTATGTTGGCGCAGTGCACGCAGTACTTCAAAACCATTTAATTTAGGTAACATGACATCGAGCAAAATCAGATCATAATCCGTAGCAAGCGCCAGTTCTAACCCTTGTTTACCCTCGTAGGCCAAAGTTAATTGAAACCCTTCTAACTCAAGCAGTTGCCCTAGGAGCTCTGATAAACCCAGATCGTCATCGATTAATAATATCCGATTCATACATTTCCTTAATCTTGACTGTATGGCCTTGTTAGCCCATTTATTCGCTGGCGTCTTAGCCTTCGGCTGAGTATACCTGTTTTGATGTCAATTGCTGTGTAGCAATGTAAGTCAAAGTAAAGAATAGAGAATTTGCTATTTATTGTCATAACTTTACAGTGATTTACCTGTGCCATATTCTCACTTACATAGGGAGAGTTAGACTGTAAGGGTCGAAAGTGACTTGGCTTTACTGGGTCGTCACTGTGTCTTATTACTTGTCTATTAAGTTGAACCACTGAGGTTAACACTATGAAAACACTATCACCTTTGAAAGCCAGTTTATTTGCACTTTTTGCCAGCTCAGCTGTTTTTGTAACGGCAGTTAATGCCGCACCTGCTGAGAGCGGTAAAGCTGAATACCATAAGGGCTACCACATGGAACATGGCGGCCGACATATGAATAAGGGCGGTATGCACAAAATGTTTGAAGGGCTGGATTTAACCGATGCTCAAAAAGCTGACGTTAAAAAACTGTTCGCTGAACAGAAAGCAGCCAGAACAGAGAGTCGCCCGACGAAAGAGGAGCGTTTAGCAAATCGTACTGAAATGCTAACATTATTAACCGCGCCTAACTTCGATGAAACGCAAGCCAAAGCCTTAATGAGCGCGCAGCAAGAACAGCGTCAAACCCAAATGATTGAACGTATGAAAATACAAAATCAAGTTTATAATCTGTTGACGCCTGAGCAGCAAACTAAATTTAAAGCGCGATTTGAAGCACATAGAGGTAAAGAACCTCGCGGTTAAATACGGCAGCTGATATACAATAGGGTCATTGCTTTCTAATAAAACTTCCCTATGAATCAAATTTCTCAATATGATTTTTGGGTCAAACTGGCTAGCCGCGCTTCAGTGGCTACCGCTTTGACCCTTATTGTTATCAAGATGTTTGCTTGGTTTTACTCTGGTTCTGCCAGTATGCTGGCATCCTTGACGGACTCTTTCGCCGACGCGCTCGCTTCTATTATCAACTTTATTGCTATTCGTTACGCTATTGTGCCTCCGGATCAAGACCACAGATATGGCCATGGTAAGGCAGAGCCTTTGGCTTCTTTGGCGCAATCAGCCTTCATCATGGGCTCGGCATTTCTATTGTTTTTCTACGGTGGAGAGCGCCTATTAACGCCAACGCCAGTCGATAATGCCGCCATCGGCGTGGTGGTTTCTGTTATTGCAATTGTACTAACCTTAGCATTAGTCATGTTACAGAAGCGCGCCTTAGCGGTGACCAAAAGCACAGTGGTAGAAGCCGATACCCTGCATTACAAATCAGACTTATTTCTCAATGCTGCAGTATTACTGGCATTAGTGCTAGCGCAATATGGCTGGTGGTGGGCGGATGGACTATTTGCCGTATTAATTGCATTTTATATTGGCCATCAAGCTTATGGTTTAGGCTATCGTTCAATTCAAGCCTTGTTAGACCGAGAGCTGGATGATGAAACCCGTCAACAGATTAAAAATATTGCTAAAGAAGATCCGCGCGTACAAGGGCTACATGACCTGCGGACTCGTCAGGCGGGAAAAACGATTTTTATTCAGTTTCATTTAGAGATCGATGGTAATTTGAGTTTAAATGAGGCGCACAGTATTGCTGATACAACAGGCTTACGGGTTAAAGCGGCCTTTGAAGATGCCGAGGTGATTATTCACCAAGATCCAGTACAGGTCACTTAAGTCTCTTTGATGTTAAATACATGGATGATAAAGCGGTGTTTATCGCTTAGGGATAGGGATATATGGCGTCATGGATAGAGCAACAAAGTCACCGATTAGATGACAACACTAAGCTTATTTGTCGTTATCATAGATTATCGACCCACTTTGAGTTGCTGTTACAGCAAAACAAAGATGCATTGATTTGTCAGGCGCAGCAAGTTCAATTAGAGATAGAAAAGATGCCGCCAACACCATGGTATAAACGGCATCTTTTTTATCTTCCAAAACATATAGAGCTTACTCATGGAGCGAGGCAATATCAGCTGAGAATTTTCCCTTTTCCCTTCTTTTGGCGTGCGCGTTTGCGTTGTGCTGTAACAAGTAACATTTTGATTGAGGAATGTTTGTGTAATGGTCTAATGAAACTGTAGAGATTTATAGCTTAAAATAAGCCAAATCTTAAAGGTATTTATTATGATTAGAAAATCGAAAGTCACTGTCAGCCCGCTGCAAAAATTAGAATATGCCAAGCTGATGGTCGAACAGGGTTACACCAACAAGCAAATTGAAGATATGTCTGGTGCAGGTAAATCTGCGGTGTCTCGATGGAAAATCCAGTACCAGGCTGAATTAGCGGGTAAAACCCCAGAAAATGCCAAAGCATTCACTGAAGAACAACGAAAAATTCAACTCTTAGAAGCTCAACTAAAACAAGCAATGAGGGATAATGACATCCTAAAAAAGGCTGCAGCTTTCTTCATTCGAGACAATCAAAACTTAAAATGATCCGCGAAGTAAAGAAAGCAAATCTAGGCTTTAGAATGAGTGAGTTGTGCCGAGTATTCGAGCTCAGTTGCAGTAGTTTATATTACAAACCGATCCCCCAAAGCGCTGAAAAGCAGGCACGGATACAATTAGTAGAACAAGCGTTCTCTGACTCAAATTCGACGTATGGTAAACGTCGAATACAGGTAGACTTAGTCGATTTAGATTGTAAGGTAGGGGTTTACGCTATTGCTAGCATAATGAAAAGTATGGGGTTAATAGCGATTAGGCCAAAGAAAAAGCATTACTATCCTAACTCAGGTGATGAGCAAGTTTACGCACCTAATTTGCTCAAGCGGCAGTTTAACCCTACGACGTATAATACTCATTGGGTGGGTGATATTACCTACATAAAATCCCATCAAGGGTGGAGTTATTTAGCTTGTGTGCTTGATTTAGGCACCAAAGAAATTGTTGGGTATGCCTTATCAAGCCAACCCAATGCAGCGTTAGCGACAGCGGCCTTAAATAACGCGCTACAACGCCAGAGGCCAAATACACAGGCGTTGATGTTTCACTCTGACCAAGGTTGCCAGTACTCGGCTAAGGTGTTCAGAGAAAAGCTAAGGGGCTTAGGTATTGAACAAAGTATGAGTCGTAGAGGAAATTGTTGGGATAATGCGGTGATGGAACGATTTTTTAGGAGCTTAAAGACTGAACGATTAAACCATTTAGCCTTTATCAATCACAGCTCTGTAGTGAGCGTGGTTGAGCAATATATCCAGTTTTACAATTACAAACGTAGGCATTCAGCAATAGATTATAAGACGCCACATCAAAAATATAATGAGTTAAAAAAAGCGGCTTAACATCCCTCCAGAAAAACTTGACCATTACATTGGTAGGCCGCAAGCGTAGAAGTATGGTGCGTGCCATTTATTTTAGCCTAATCAATTTGCTACGAGTCATGCTACAAGTGTTGACTTAACGAGTTTGGTGCAGGGAACTACTAAGGTGTGCTCCACCTTGTTGGTTTAATCCATCGATAGTTCTTTTAGTTTTCGCGTTAAGGTATTTCGTCCCCAACCTAAGCGTTTGGCCGCTTCTTGTTTATGGCCTTGAGTGTGACGCAGTGCTGTTTCTAGCAGTATGCGCTCGAAGGCCGGCTGTACCTCTGTAAGCAGGTCGTTGTTTCCTTCAGATAGTTTTTGATCTATCCATTCTGTCAGAGCTGATTGCCAATCTTGGCTACCTTTTGCCGTATGGGTGGTATTCACGGGCTCTTTTAGCAGTTCTGGCGGTAAATCTTGGGGTAATATTTCTTGCCCAGATGCCATGACGGTTAGCCAGCGGCAGGTGTTTTCGAGCTGCCGAACATTACCGGGCCAAGGTAGTTGGGAGAGTTTTATCGCGGTTTCCTTGGTCATTATCTTAGTTTCTACCCCAATTTCCTTAGCAGCTGAGGCGAGAAAATGTCTGGCCAGCTGAGGAATATCTTCCCGTCTTTGTGACAATGGCGGCAAGTGTACGCGGATTACATTAAGTCGATGGAATAGGTCTTCCCTAAACCCACCTTTTTGCACCAATAATTCAAGATCTTGGTGAGTCGCCGCAATAATTCGTACATCCACTTGCACAGGATTATGCCCTCCTACGCGGTAGAATTGGCCATCGGCGAGTACCCTAAGTAACCGCGTTTGTACGTCTAGCGGCATATCGCCGATTTCATCTAAAAATAGCGTGCCACCATTGGCTTGCTCGAAACGTCCTTGGCGTACATTAGCCGCGCCAGTGAAGGCGCCTTTTTCGTGGCCGAAAAGCTCAGACTCGATCAAATCCCGAGGAATAGCAGCCATATTCAAGGCGATAAAAGGTTTATCTTTACGTGGGCTGTGTTTGTGTAATGCCCCCGCGACTAATTCTTTACCCGTTCCCGATTGACCATTGATAAGCACACTAATGGATGAACGCGAGAGCCTGCCGATAGCGCGAAATACTTCCTGCATGGCTGGCGCTTCACCGATAATCTCCGGTGTTTTAACTTGGGCTTCTTTTACTGGTGCAGGACTTTGCTCTGTAGCATGGGTGATCGCGCGCTCGACTAGTGAGATAGCCTCATCGATGTCAAAGGGCTTAGGCAGATACTCAAATGCGCCTGCTTGGTAGGCGCTCACCGCACTGTCTAAATCCGAATGTGCGGTCATGATGATGACGGGAATATGAGGGTAATGCACCTGCAACCGCTCGAGCAGGCTTAAACCGCTGGTACCTGGCATACGAATATCCGACACGATTACGCATGGTTGCGATATTTCTAATGCCTGCCACAGGGATTCGGCGGCGGCAAAACTGGCGGTACTGAGCTTGGCACTTTGCAGTGCCTTTTCGAGCACCCAACGTATCGAGCTGTCATCGTCGAGGATCCATACTTGTTCACTAATTCGCATCTTGCTTCCTCATACGACATAGGCCGGTATTGTTGAAATTATTTAACGCTTAAAATCGGTAGTGAAATGGTGAATTCGGTATGCCCTGTGCTGGAAAGGCAATCGATTCTTCCCGAGTGTAAACGGGCAATATTATGGGCAATCGAGAGGCCTAAACCTGAACCTTGTTCACGGCCTGTCACCATGGGGTAAAATAATGTGTCTATTAGCTCAGGCGGTATGCCGGGACCGTTGTCGATAATCGATAGCGTTAGCACTAGCTTGTGGCGTTTGGCACCAATGGTGACTTGATGTTGGGTCCGCGTGCGGATTAAAATCTCCCCGCCTGTATGTTCAAGTGCCTGCAGCGCATTTTGCAAAATATTCAGTACCGCTTGCTGCATCTGCTCAGCATCTATTTCGATATCAGGAATTGATGGATCGTAATCCCGTTTAAGTCGTACGTTAGCAGGCAGCGCCACTTCTACTAACTTATAGACTTTTTGCACCACCTGATGAATGTTGTGCAGACTGTGCTGTGTCGGCCTTTGTGGTCCGAGTAGCCGGTCGACTAAATTACGCAGGCGATCTGCTTGCTCTATGATGAGCGTCGTGAATTCCTTCAATTCAGGGCTATCAAGTTCCCGTGATAATAGCTGCGCCGCGCCGCGAAGCCCGCCTAAAGGGTTTTTAATTTCATGGGCTAAATTACGCACCAAAAACTGCGCAGCTTGTTGCTGAGCATCTTGGTTGAGTTGTTGATGAATGCGTCTTTGTTGATCGACTTGGCGAAGCTCAAGCAGGCTCATTTTTGCAGTGTCATCGAGTGGGATCAATGTTAAATCAACAGTATGGTGTTGACCATCGAGGGTGACTAGCGTGGTGGTGTTTACCGTTAGCCCTTGGCTAGCTTTTACGGCGTCCATTAAAATGTGGTCTTCAACACCGAGTATTTGATAATGCTCAGACAAAGTCTGCTCTACCAATCTATGGCTACCTACGCCTAATAATTGCTCAGCCGCTGCATTGGCATAACAAGGCTTGAGATCTTGATCGATAACAAGCACTGCAGTAACTAAGTGATTGAGTAGAATCTCTTTATCCATTGACCGTTCCTAGAAATAAGGTTGCACCGTTATGTTGCACCAATTTGGTGCGAGCTGCAACTTGGCTTCATCAAACGGTTTAAGAGATGAATATTAATCTAACATTATGTATTTAAAGTCTTTACACTAGATTCAAACCCAATATTGCTCTGATTAACGCTTAGTTGCTTGATGAAGAAATATCTTTCTTGGTGGACTTGATGCAAAGACTTTGCCGTTTTGAGTCATGGCGTCAACGACTAAGGTATGTTGACCTCTGTCGATGTTTTTAAGTTGAAAAACATTGCCAATTTGCGGTTGACCAATAGGCTTGCCATCGAGTTTGATCGCCATTAAATATTGGCCTTTAAGCTCTGGTGTGATGGTTGCAACGACTTCAAAATCACCATTATTATTTCTAACGGTTTCCTCTTCACTCGGAGAAGTAATGTCGACTTGATATTGAATCGATTCAATTGCTTGATTAGCGTCATCCATATCTGTTTTTGGCAGAGGTAAGCTAATTTGATTTAAGGTTTTATCCTTTAACTCTACGATTTGAGCATTAGGCTGTAGTTCATCGGAGTAATGGACTTTACCATCTTTATCAACCCATTTATAAACCACTGCCTGAGCCAACATACTAAATAGCATTAAGCCGATAAGTGTAAGTGAGCGCATGCAAGATCCTTGTCGTGTTTAAATGGAGTTGATCAAGATTAGACTCTTTTCTACTAAAAATCATGATGTTTGTTTAGTTTCAGTGGTCGAGATTGTTGCTAGATAGAAGGTCTACAGCGGGTAGGAAAGGCGAGGCTAAAAGAGGTGGAATTGAATATTTTAAAGCACGGGCACTCATCTCTTATGCGCCCGAGCTTAACGCTGAAATTATATGCTTGCGTCGAGATCTTTCTCGATTTGACTCGCTTTAGTCCATGCGGCATGTTGTGATAATTGAGCGGCATAGCGTTGAATGTGTTCAAATTTCGAGAGGTCGCCACTGTTTGCTAATAGCTCTACTACGAAGGACATCATGATATCTGCCCCAGTGAGCTTATCTGCCACAAGGTAACTTTTACCTGCCAACATATCATTGAAGTAGTGGCTAATTTTGCTGACTTCTATCGCTGCATAACCTTCAAGGAAATTGGTTTTACAGCCGTCTTTTTGCACGAACATACGCAACAACAAAGGCAGCATGGCCGAGCTTTCGGCAAAGTGTAGCCATTGTAGATAATTGATGTAGTCTGCACTGTCTCTTGCTGGCGCTAAGCTATCAGCTGCAAATTTTTCAATCAGATACTCAGTGATTGCACCCGACTCGGCTATCACTTGGCCGTCGATTTCGATCACGGGTGACTTGCCTAATGGATGGATTTGCTTGAGTTCAGGTGGCGCGAGAAAAGTCTGGCTATCACGCTGATAACTCTTAATTTGATAAGGTTGACCCAGTTCTTCTAGCAACCAGATGATACGTTTAGATCGTGATTTATTAAGATGGTGCAAGGTGATCATGGGCTTCCCTTTTTATTGTGACAGTACATTTTAGTACTATCGCACTATTATGGTGCGATAGTATTTGGTAACACATTAAGTACACTTCCTTCATTTTGAGGGAAGTGTGTCGCATATTATTGCTTAGCCTCTAGCGTTCAGTTGCGCGACGATGGCTTCTGCAACCGCTTCTGATGATCCTGGATTTTGGCCGGTGATCAAATGAGCATCCGCAACAACAAAGCTTGTCCAATCGTCACCTTTAACATAAGTGCCGCCATTTTTTTGCAGCATGTCTTCGACTAAAAATGGCACGATATGCGTGAGCTGCACCGCTTCTTCTTCGGAGTTACTAAAACCAGTAACGCGTTTACCACTGACTAATGGTTTACCATCGCTGGTTTTAGGGTGCAGCAGTGCCGCGGGGGCGTGACATACCAACCCTAGCGGTTTATTGGCTTGATAAAACTGTTCTATCAAGGCGATAGAGTGTTTATCTTCGGCAAGATCCCACAGTGGGCCGTGGCCGCCTGGGTAGAAAACGGCGTCATAATCGGCAGCGTTGACTTCACTTAAGCGAGTGGTATTCGCTAACAGTGCTTGCGCTTCAGCATCTTTGCTAAAGCGTGCAGTGGCTTCGGTCTGAAAGTCAGGCTCATCACTTTTTGGATCGAGCGGTGGTTGACCGCCCAGTGGTGAGGCCAACGTAATGTTGAAACCTTTATCTTTAAAAGTATAAAAAGGTGAGGCAAACTCTTCGAGCCAAAAGCCTGTTTTAAGACCTGTGTCGCCGAGTTTTTCGTGTGATGTTAGTACCATTAATATATTCATTTTCATACCTTTACCTAAGTTGCTCACATCAATACGTGTGAACTTTGGGTTTAGTTCAGTTAAGGATACCGTTTGACGCTATAAAGCTAAGGTCAAAATGTCGCGGCTCATTGCGGAGTCGATATTGCCGTGTTCGCCGAGAGCGACCATGCCGTGTAGTTCAAGCTGCTTTATAACTGTTTCTACGTGGCTGGCATCAAGATCATAGGCAGATAAATGTGTCGCTATGCCCATCGCTTCAAAAAATGCTTTCGTTTTGGCAATAGCGGCATCGATACGCTCATCATCTGTACCTGTGCTGATGTGCCACACTCTGTCTGCATATTGGAGTAGCTTTTCGCGCTTGGCTTCTTTAGTACATTGCAGTAAAGCTGGCAGTACGATTGCTAGTGTGCGTGCGTGGTCGATATCGTAAAGCGCGGTCAGTTCATGGCCAATCATGTGGGTGGCCCAGTCATGGGGGACGCCTACACCAATCGTGCCATTAAGTGCCATTGTGGCTACCCACATTAAGTTAGCGCGAATGTCGTAATCCTCTGGCTGAACCAGTACCTTTGGCCCAAGCTCAATGAGAGTCTGCAATAAACCTTCGGCAAATCTGTCTTGTACGGCGGCGTTAACGGGGTAAGTCAAGTATTGCTCGGTAATATGCACAAAAGCATCGACCACACCGTTGGCCACTTGGCGCTCAGGCAGAGTGAAGGTTTTTGTTGGATCAAGTATTGAGAATTGTGGGTAAACTAAATCATTACGGAATGGCAGCTTAGCCTGTAGCGATTTACGGGTTACAACGCTGGCATTGTTCATCTCTGAACCGGTTGCAGGCAAGGTTAATACTGAACCAAAGGGCATCGCTTGCGTCACTTTTGCACCCATTAGAATATCCCACGGTTCACCGTCAAATACCGCTGCAGCGGCAACAAATTTAGTACCATCAATGACCGAACCACCACCTACTGCGAGGAGGAAGTCGATATTCTGCTCGCGTACTTGGGCAACGGCTTTCATTAAGGTTTCGTAGGTTGGGTTTGGCTCAATACCATCAAACTCGACGATGAAACGATTACCCAGCGATTGCTTTACTTCGTCTAATGTACCGGTTTTTCTGGCGCTGCTGCCGCCAAATAGGATCATAACCTTAGCATCGCTTGGCACTAAAGAGTCGATTTCAGCGATAGTATCTTTACCAAAACGAATACGAGTCGGGTTGTAATAGTTAAAATTTAGCATGGATGATGTAATCCCTATTATTAGGTTAATTAAGTTTTAAATTAGTAGACCAGTCGTCTATTTTGTAGTTATAAACGATGGATTCAATTTTAATTGCTGATTTGTATCAACAAATCTCTATTAGTAAAATTGTTTTTTTAATCTAGCAAGTTGCTATGGGTTTAAAATTGCTTTAGTGGTCACCAATGTCCGTTCAAGCGCGGTAGCGCTGTGGCCTAACTTATTCATTAAGCTGGCGCCTAACCACATGTGATACAACATTTCAGCGGTCGATTGCGGATCTTGTGTAGCGATAGAGCCATCGTTGATGCCAGTCTGAACGCAAGTCGTTAATCTCTCGATAATGCTCGCGGAGCCGTGAAGTAAGGCGACACGCATGGCTTCGGATAGGTCAGCCACTTCGGCGCTGAGTTTCACAACCAAACACTTCTGATCTATGCAGCCATCGGCTTGTACATGTAACCATTGTTGCCAGTACTGCATTAAGCGTTGATAGCCCGTCAGTGTTGAGTCATTAAACAATGTGTCTAATGCTAACTGATATTTATCAAAATAATCAGTAATCAGCGCTTCGCCAAATTGTTCTTTGGATTTGAAGTAATGATAAAACGAGCCTTTAGGCACTTCAGCGGCTTGCAGCAGTAGGGATAAGCCGACGCTGGAGAAGCCTTTTCTGACGATTAGCTTATAGCCAATATCGAGAATATGTTGTCGAGTAGATTGAGTTTCAATTTTCATGGGGCTTACAATAAACTAAATTAGACCGGTCGTCTAGTGCCGTTTTAAGTAATGATATCAGTGTATGTTTATTGAGGATGTGCCGAGCGAGATTTCAGCATAGCGGTAAATCTTGTAAGGAAAGTGCTTTAACCGTTGGGCTAAACAATTACTCTTAATGATTAATTTTTAACATATTCATTAGGTTATAAGTTAAGGTTTATTATACCGATCAGATTGGCTATGTTTGCTCTATTTTTACTCGCTGTGTGTCGTCAACCTGAGCGGTATTATGTCTCGAATATGTGCATTTTGTGCTTAGAGATAACTGCAACAATATTCAGCAATAGCAGTATTGCGAATTTTAAAGCTAACATTCGCGCTAAGTTCAAACTGTGTTCCTTGGTTAAATTCTTGCCATGTAGTCGTATCTGGTAGTAAAACCTCAAAACGGCCGCTTGTTACTGCCATAATTTCACCTTGAGAAGTCGAAAACTCATATTCTCCTGGTTGTACTACGCCTAAGGTTTGCTTGCTGCCATCGGCAAAAAACACGCTACGACTGGCAACCTTACCATCAAAATAAATATTAGCTTTTTTAGCTACAGATACGTTCTCGAGCAAACTCATAATTAATCCTCTACAAATAAATGTTAACTGAATTTATATGCATATTTAGTAAATATCCATACATTATTTTGGCCGACTAAAAATACATGCTGAGTAGCAAGCTAGATTTAGTGCCGATTGGTCGTTTATTTTATACGGTTGTGATGGGGTGATTTACGGTAAAAATCAGTTGATAAAGAGTAAGCATCTGCCAGCAATAAATTACTGACAGATGTTTATTTATATTACTTATTTAGTGACAAAATAAGGATTAACGCTTACGCCAAATGGTCATTTCTGAAATCGAATGTTGGAATTTACGTTTAGTCTCGCGGATCACAAACGGGATCTCCTTCACTGCAACCAGTTCAAATTGACCAATTAAGGTTTCAGTTAACCCATCTAACGTGGTGAAGTTCTCACCTTTCACTTTTACGCCACCAAGCCATTTATCCTTGGGGGTATAGTCTTCTAACCAAGTGTACGGCGAGGCAATGACAAGGTATCCAGCTTGATTAATCCGCTGGGCAATGCTGGTTAAAAAGTGCTTAGGATCGTTAAGCCTATCGATAAGATTTGAGGCGTAAACCAAGTCATAACCTGTGTAAATAGGCTTCAAATTGCAGGCATCGCCCTGCATAAAGTTCACTTTTTTAACTTCTGGGCCATAACCTAATTTGGCTAAGTTTGCGCTCTTAAACTCCTGTAAGTCGCCCTCGGTACGAATGGTATAACGTTTCTCACCTTGCTCTGTGAGTGTATACGCTTGTTGAATAAAGCGTGCCGAGAAGTCGATTCCATCGACGTGTTGAAACACTTTTGCTAGCTCAAAACTCGCTCGGCCAACGGAGCAGCCAATATCCAACGCTTTACTTGTGTGAGTGAGTTGGATTTCAGCCAGCGCTTGTTGTACGCCATTAACGCAGAAATTAGGCACACCGAAATATTCGGCGCCATAGTGGAACTCAAGGTATTGGGAGATCAGTTCATCGGTTTCGTACACATTGACCTCGGCCATTTGGGTAGGGTTTTGCGTGGATTCCACATAGCGGAAACCAGCATGTTGATAAAAATGTCGACGAAATGCATAACGCGACGAGGCAATGGCTTCATTGCCTGTGGAAATCCACGAACCACCTTTAATGAGGTTGTGCTTACCATCAAAGGTTGGCGTGGAGAAATCATCATAGAGAGGGTGTACGGCAAAGCCATTAAAGCCGTCTATTGCGGTTTCTGTCCACTGCCAAACATTGCCGACGATATCGAAAAAACCATTATGTGCAAAGCGATTTACAGGACAAGAAGATGCGTAATAAGCCAAAGAGATATTGCCCGGTGCTTCCTGCCAATCGGGTGCATCAGTAGGGATATTTTCGCGTAAAATCGACCATTCCGCTTCAGTTAGCAGACGGATATTGCTTTGCGTTTGTTCCGCTTTCCAATTGCAAAAAGCTTTGGCTTCCAGCTGATTAACCTCAACTGGCCAATTTAACGGCAGTGGGATTTCTTCCGTTAAATTACGTTGCCACCATTTATCTTGCTGTAATCGCCAAAAACGCGGCATTTTCGCTTGGGTGTAAGCGAGCCAAGCTTGACCTTCTTCATTCCAGAATTGCGGTGATTGATAGCCTTCCGCTTCGACGAACGCTAAATACTCTTGGTTCGAGACTAAAAACTGTGAGGCTTTAAAGTCAGCAACATTAAATGTTTTATTACCGTATTCGTTATCCCAGCCATAGGTCTGGTCTTGCTCTAGTTTACCTAAGGTAATTTTTTTACCTTTCACGGCAATTAAGCGGTTTGTCTCGGCGCTACCTACGTCTTGGCATGCTGGCCAAAGCTGGCTTGTGGCAATATATTCTAGCGGCAGTTGGCGAATAATTACTGATGAAGTCTCTAAGTGAATACGCTCATGCTCAATACCCATCAAAATGATCCAAGCGGGGCTATCTTGCGTGATTGGCAGCGTCAGTGGCATTTCATCAATAACGCGATTGACCACTGCGTTAACTTGTTGACGATAGGCGTGCACTTGCGCCACTTGCGGCCATGGGTAATGTTGCTCGTTCAGGTCATCCCAAGACATTTCATCGACACCAATGGCAAACATGGATTCGAAGTGATCATTGACCCGTTCATCGAGAAACTTTCCGAGCTTGAGCTTGTTAATGTAAAAAGTGGCCGTGTGACCAAAATAAAAGATTAACGGATGGCGCAGTGGTTCGGCTTTAAGATAATAGGCGCTATCTTCTTTGATTAAATCAAACAGTGACTCATATAGAGCCCATGTTTGATTAAAATAACGTTTAAGCTCTTGACGCTTTGTCGCCTCATTTTCACCCATTAGTTTTAGGGTTTGAGGGGCTTGCGTTATAGGCTTATCCATAGGCAAGTAAACTCCGTATATATCGGCCTGCGGTGCAAGCGTGGGACATTAATCTATCGTGTGTGACGCTAATACGCGATTACTGGGCTCAGGATCACTTTGCTGGCTTATATGTTGATTCAATGCTCATGATAAAGCACGCGAACAGCTGCTTTGAAAATTTATCGGTGCATTCTGTGAACCCTGTACGGGTCCTATTCTAAATGTCTACGATTGATATGACCTCTTTATATTGGTTTTTCTTGCAAAAAAACGCTTCATTCAAGTTTGCTATACCATTCTTTATTGAGATTAAGATTATTTTATCCTTGGAGAGTATTTTCTCTGACGGGGTTAAGGCAGAATGAACCCGTCCGTAAAATTATTATGCAGGATATAACGGGATGACAATTAACGCATTATGGATACCCGCTTGGTATGAGCTTGATCCGTCGATCGTAGTGGGGATTGCTGAGGAGTTTGTTTTTCAGCAGGCTGTCGCAAACGAGGCGTTAAAGTTTTATAGCGGTAAAGAGGGCAGCGATGCCGTTAAGGCAACGGGGACGATCTCGGTTATTCATCACAATGTCTTGGGGGACATTGAGAGTGTCGATGCGCAGGGGCTCGATTATACGCTGGTGCTGCGAGATGGACGTCGCTTACTAGTGAATGCCGAGGAAAACCCTGGCTTGATTTATGAGTGGGTGGATGACAGTTGGCAGCCTTCTGATATGGTTATTACCGATTGGCAATTAACCGTAAAATTTGCGGCTTTATCACCATTAATGCCAATAAAGTAATTGAATATTTAAGTGCAGCTAACGCTCTGATATTGGCGTTGGCTGCACTTTTACTATTTCAGTCAGTTGTTGATAGTCTTGCTTAATCTGTGCGACATAGTTGTCATAAAAATCTAGCGCTGCAAACTCCTCTAAACAGAGCTGATAACGTCGTAGCTGCTCTGTTCTCTCCTCAATTGTCTCCCATTTTTCCACTAGCATAGCGTTTGATTCCATTCAAAACGTCAAAAATACAATTGATACATATGTTAACTTTTTTGCTTTTATTTAATTGTACTAAATTCTTATTTAGTTTGAATAAATTACAAGGCAGATCAATTTGTTTTTTAAATTCAATATAAACAAATGCTTGCTATTTTAGTGCTGTAATATACCGCATGGTGTGTAATATTTTCCCTCATCTTATATGGGACAAATACTTACACGCGTATGCAGCGACATTCTTATTCTATTTCTATCGTAACGATTGGATTGTACCCATACGTATTTTGTTTTAGATTGAGGGACTTTAATTCTCTGGCGTGGTGTTTCTTGCCCTTGGAGTCATGTAATGGCGAATATTTTGTTAGTAGCCAATCTGAATTGTGATCGGATTTTACTACTTGATAAACCTTTAAAAACCGGTGGACGTTTCCATTACCAAGATGGTGGGCAACGGCTCGGCGGTGGCGGTGCAAATACGGGATTAGGTTTAGTATGGGCCGGACATAGCGTTGCACTTGTTAGCCAAGTTGGTCGTGATGATATGGGAGATTGGCTGATTGCAGAGGCTAGTACTCAGGGCCTCGACTGCCGTTTAGTGCAGCGCCGCATGGGTAATACCTGCGAAATGCTGCTCGTGATGACACCCGATGGTGAGCGCACAATTATTCGACCACAAAGACCCGTATTTGAGTTGTCGGTACCACCAAAATGGCAACCATGGGATGCATTGTATTTTAATACCTCAGCCGAAGGTTCTGTTAGCTGGGCGAAAACAGCTTTAGAACATTGTCTTGTCGTGGCGCAACTGGCTAAGGACGACAGGCCAAGGCCTTGCCATATTTTATTGGCATCGGTGAGTGATATGCTGGGGCGTTGTGATGCCGCATCTTGGGAATATGGCGTGGGTATTGGTGGCAACGCATTGCGTTATTTCGTGGTTACCGATGGCATCAATGGCGCTAAAGTGTATACCCAGGATAATGTACAACATGTTGCCGCAGTCCCTGCAAACGTCGTTGATACCACAGGCGCCGGTGATGCCTATGCGGCAGGACTTATCCATAGTCTATGTAGCGGTGAGTCGATTACTCAGGCTATGACCGAAGGCGCCGTGTGGGCTGCTTTTGCGGTAGCGACAGATAGCTCTGTTCCGGGAGATGCGCTGAAACAGTATTTAGCGAGCAAGGAAACGGCATCATAAATTTGTTGCGTTCTGTTTGAACCATTTTCTGCCATCAACATTTGCTGTGCCATACATGACTTATGCTTTGTTGTGCTTTGCCTATTTGTGCATGCATATGTTTTGCCTCGTTTCCCCAGCGGGGCATTTTTTACTCAAAATAAAGTTATCCTATTCTTAAAATAGGTTATTGACTGAAATATTATGCGCTTATAACGTAATCCTATTTAAGTTATTTCATATAAATCAATTTGCTTGGTTAAAAGAGAATCGTGCTGGATAGGCCATAGACAGGGAGTAGTAGATGTCAATATTGCTGATTAATAGGTTGTCAGGATTGTACTTAGGGGCAGAGCTTGAAATGATCGCCGGTGTAACTAGCGGTATTAATAGCAAGCAATCCGCCCAACAATTGTTAGTGCATAGTGGGCATGTTGAGGGTGATGTTCAGGCTGACCCTAAACACCACGGCGGGCTTGATCGGGTGCTACATCATTTCCCCCGTGAGCATTATGGCCAGTATCGACGTTGGGACTTAATCACCCAGCTCGAAGATGCGCCCACTATGGGAGAAAATATCAGTACAGTAGGGCTTAACGAAACTCAGGTTAATATTGGCGATATCTTGCAAGTTGGCGCAGTAACAGTGCAGTTGACCCAGCCTCGCTCACCTTGTTTTAAGCTCAATTTGCAGTTTGGTCATAGAGAGTTCGCCCTCGCCATGCAGCAGAGCCAGTTATGCGGTTGGTTTTATCGCATACTCAGCCCTGGAGTAATCGGTATAAACGATAAAATTGAATTAGTTGAGCGTCGCACCGATATAAGTGTCGCAGAAGCGATGTCACTTTATTTTTCACCCACTTTTAATGCCGCTGCCTATGAACGTTTAGCTTGCTGCGAGGGTTTAGCGCAGAGTTGGGTTAATAGCTTGCAACGTCGTTTAGCGGCACAAACAGTAGAAGATTGGCAGATGCGTTTATACGGGCATAATGCTTAATAAGTAATGATATTTAACATGATAAAGTAGAGACGATTTCATGACAGAGCCTGTGACAAAAAGCGATAAGGATTTTGGTTTATTGGTGTATGCCTCAAGTTTTGTGGGCTATCTCGTACCGTTAGGATCGATACTTGGGCCATTAATTATCTGGTTAATGAAGCGCGAAGAGTCGACATTTGTCGATCAATGTGGCCGTAGTTGCTTGAACTTTAAATTGAGCCTGCTGGTTTATGTGATCATCAGTGCTGTATTAGCGTTTGTCGGTATTGGTTTTATTTTTTTAGCCATACTGGGCATATTAGATTTGATATGTACTGTGTTGGCGATAATTAAGGCCAGTGAAGGTAAAGTATATAAATACCCACTGACGATTAAATTTATTTCAATGGATTAATAGCGTTATTACGTGAAGGGAAAACGCCTTAGATATTGCTATCTAAGGCGTTTTTTATGCAGCAAGAATAGGCAAGTGTTAGGTATTACACCTTAAACTTTGCCACTAGAGAATCCAAGCGATGAGACAGTTGATTCAAGGCCAAACTCGCTTGCGCTGCAGCTTGTGCTGTATCTGCCGTACGCTGAGTAATGTCGTTGATTTCAGTGACGTTACGGTTAATATCTTCAACAACGGTCGATTGCTCTTCTGTCGCGGCAGCAACTTGGATATTCATGTCACTAATCAGGCCAATTCTATCGCTAATACCAATCAAAGATTGGCTCGCTTCATCAACGGCAACTACACCTTCATGTGAGCGGGTGCGGCTTTGAGACATCGCATTTACAGCGCGGCTCGCTTCCGATTGCAGCTTGTCGATCATACCTTGCACTTCGTTGGTTGATGCTGCAGTTCGTGACGCTAAGTTACGTACTTCATCGGCAACAACGGCAAACCCGCGTCCTGCCTCACCCGCGCGCGCCGCTTCAATGGCTGCGTTGAGAGCGAGTAAGTTAGTTTGTTCAGAGATGGCACGGATCACATCTAAAATGCCTCCGATGGATTTAGTGTGCGTCGCGAGCGACTCGATCACTTCACCCACTTGGCCAACATCCTTTGATAATTGGTTAATGGTATCTCGAGCGCGTGTCACAACAGCCTGGCCACTACTGGCTTCTGTGTCGGCATCTCTAGCAGCTACCGCAGCTTGGGCAGCATTGCTAGCAATTTCGTTAACCGTTGCGCCCATTTCATTAATGGCAGTCACTACCATAACAGTGCGATCTTTCTGCTCGTTGCTGTCGTCCAGCGTTTGCTGCGCTTGGTTAGACACATCTTTAGCTGAAAAACCGAGCTGTTCGCTTGTTTCGGCAACTTCAATTACAGTCTCTTGGATTTTGCTGATGAAGCTATTAAATCCTTTTGCTAGTTGAGCTATTTCATCTTCACCATTAACGGGTAAGCGTTGGCGTAAGTCACCTTCGCCTTCACCGATATCACGGAACATTGCGGCAATTTGGGTGATAGGGCGGCTAACCGAGCCTGCAACTAATACGGCCAGTGCAATAAAGCCTACAGCAATTAACAGTGTCCACATTAAAATTTGGTAGGCGGCGTCAGTTAGTAGTGCAAAGACTTCTGCCTTAGGCACTTGCGCAACCAGATACCAATCCATTGACGCGATATAACTGCTGGCGACCAACATATCTTCGCCATTGATTGTGGTATTAATTAGGTTGAAATCACTGCGACTTAATAACGAACTTGAATTATCTCCTTTATATAGACTGTTTAAATTGCTCTTACCGATTTGGCTCGGATCGGGATGGAGTTTAACGTCTCCCTTAGCATCAACTAAATAGACAAAGCCGGTCTTTTCAATTTTAAAGGAGTTAAGCAAACTCACCATATCATCGAGTGATTTCGCAAGCCCGACTAACCCGCGACCATTAGGCTGCTGATAGTTAATAAAAAGCTTAACCTCGCCATTGGCCTCAGTGAATACGTTTAACATTCGCTCTTGACCGCTATCGCGATAACCAAAAAACCAATCGTCCTGCCCTGGGATGAGTACACGCAAAAAACCATCTTGAGTGTAGTAGGCTGCGGTTTGTTTATCGGCGTAGGAGGTTTGCACTAAGTTATATTGGCGAGAAATATCTTTCAGCTGGGCAACGACAATTGCCTCTTTATCCTGTGGTCGACCTTCTTCTAGCCATTGCAGTAACATACGGCTGTTTGCTAGTTGTTCTGCAGCATTCATTAAGGTAGAAATATCGAGATCGATCTTATTACGGATCTGCATCATTAAACTCGGCAGTTCCGAACCCAACATACGTTGCTGGACCACATTTTTAGCACTGCGCTGGCTTAATACGCCGACAAGTATGGTCGACAGCAGTACCGCAAATGTGACGGTAAGCAGAATTTTCTGCTTAATGGTGAGGTTATTAAATATCATAAATATCAATATGCCTTTGTTGGACTATTTTAAGTTATCGGTCGACGCACCGTGTACGATAATGATTATCGGACAATAATGTTAAAAGTTAACTTTAGTCTAGATTGATTGGCTAATAAAACAGCGTTAGCGAGGCTTATTTGGCCTAACCTGTTGCTCTTGCGATAGATCTTATTATGTAGAGTATAGACTGAAATGCAGATGTGTTTAGAACGGACTCTTTTTGTGCTGTGATTGTGGCTAATGTAGTGAGCAAGGGCAAGCTAAAATAGTCAATTATTTGTATTTTAGGTAAAAAAAAGGCGTCATTTAAGACGCCTTAGTTCACATATTTACAATAATTTACTACATATTAGGGTAGTTGGGGCCACCACCACCTTCGGGGGTTACCCAAGTAATATTTTGGCTTGGGTCCTTAATGTCGCAGGTTTTACAGTGAATACAGTTTTGTGCATTGATCACAAATTTGGGCTGACCCGCTTCTTCGACGATTTCATACACACCTGCAGGGCAATAGCGTTGTGCAGGTTCATTAAATTGACTGAGGTTAATGCCTAGCGGAATACTGCTGTCTTTTAGGTGTAAATGGCAGGGCTGGTCTTCTTCATGGTAGGTGCTCGATAGATAAACTGAAGACAGTTTGTCAAAACTAAGCTTGCCATCTGGTTTCGGATAATCAATCTTGTTGTAACTGCTGACCGGCGCCATTTGTGCATAATCAGGCAGTTCATCACGCAATGTTATTGGGAATCTTCCACCAAACCAGTTTTGATCAATATAGTTGAAGGCGCCGCCTAAGTAAGTGCCAAACTTGTGCATAGCTGGGCCAAAATTACGCGATTTATATAATTCGTCATGCAGCCAACTTTCTTCTATATGGGTTTGGAAACAATCAAGATCTTTACCGCCTTCAACCCCCGCCATCATCGCTTTACCTAAGGTTTCAGCTGCCACAATACCGCTCTTCATCGCAGTATGAGTACCCTTGATTTTTGCAAAGTTTAAGGTACCAGCATTACAACCTATGATAAGGCCTCCGGGGAAACTCATCTTAGGTAGTGAGTTTAAACCACCTTTAGTGATTGCGCGTGCGCCATAGCTAAGACGTTCGCCACCGGTTAAATATTTGGCAATCACAGGGTGAGTTTTGTAACGCTGAAATTCATCAAAGGGGCTGAGATGCGGATTCTTATAATTCAAATCGATAATAAGCCCAACCGCAATTTGGTTGTCTTCCATATGATAAAGGAAGCCGCCGCCAGATGACCCCTCGGTTAATGGCCAGCCTCCAGTATGAACCACTTTACCTAGCTCATGTTGTTCGGCTGGGACCTTCCAAATTTCTTTGAACCCTAAGCCATAATGTTGCGGTGTTTTACCATTATCTAAATGATATTTTTCGATCAGTTGTTTACCTAAGTGACCACGGCAACCTTCAGAAAAAACAGTGTATTTTGCATGTAACTCCATACCCGGCATATAACTGTCTTTCGGTTTGCCATCGGCGCCTATGCCCATATCGCCAATCAAAATACCTTTAACACTGTTATCGTCGTTAAACAGTAATTCACTCGCCGCAAACCCTGGGAATATTTCAACGCCTAGCTCTTCTGCACGGCCTGCAAGCCAGCGGGACAGGTTGCCAACACTGATAATAAAATTACCCTCGTTGTGCATCGTTTTTGGTACAAAAGCATTAGGCATGACTCGGCCATCGGTGGCAGAGTTCAATAAATAGATTTCGTCTTGGGTGACTGCGGTGTTTACTGGGGCATCTTTTTCGCGCCAGTCGCTAAACAGCTCACTAAGCACTTTGGGTTCGAACACTGCGCCAGACAGGATATGCGCACCCACTTCGGAGCCTTTTTCAACTACACAGACGGTAATTTCTTTACCTGAATCCTGTGAAATTTGCATTAATCGACACGCAGTTGCTAAGCCCGCTGGACCTGCACCTACGATCACAACATCGAATTCCATTGATTCGCGTTCCATCAGTTCACCTCTTCCTTTACGTTTCCCCGATTTCTATCGAGTGTTGTCGTTTGTAAACGGGCGTTTTATTGTTTGTACCACCTTACCTTAAAATAAGATAAGGTCACAGTGGATTAAGCCAATGTTGAGCCTACTTGAGTACAAATCTTTAGGTGAGGGCTGTCACAGATTATTAACGCGAGTAAAGTTTTGGTAAATAAATACCTGTTTAGGGGTATAGCTAGTGAGTACTTTCGGCCTATAATCAGCGGCGACGGTTCTCCGAGCTTGCCTGCCTAAGTTGAAAAATATGGCGGTGTAGCCGTGGTAATAATGCCACCGGGGCGGGATAAGAAATGCTCTCGCCTCCCACACTTGGAAAGGTGATCATGTCTCAATTACAAGACAGCTTTGGTCGAAAGTTTCACTATTTACGCATGTCAGTCACTGACGTTTGTAACTTCAAATGCAGCTATTGCCTCCCCGACGGTTATCATCCAGATGGTAAGCCGCAATTTTTATCTCTTAATGAGATAGAAAATCTCGTTTCTGCATTCGGTCAAGTTGGTACCCAAAAAATTCGTATTACCGGTGGTGAACCTACCCTACGTAAAGACTTCACCGATATTATTCGTGTGGTAGCTGACAACCCTCATATTAAAAATATTGCTACCACGACTAACGGTTATCGCCTCGAAAAACATGCCCAAGAATGGTTTGATGCGGGTCTACGCCGTATCAATGTTTCTGTGGACAGTTTAGATCCTAAAATGTTTTATCAGATCACCGGCGAAAATAAATTCGACGAAGTAATGCGGGGCATTGATGCCGCTCTGACGGCGGGTTTTGAGCGAGTAAAAATTAACGCTGTACTGCTTAAAGGCTTAAATGATAAAGATTTACCACGTTTTTTGCAGTGGATTAAAAATACGCCTATCGATTTACGTTTTATCGAGTTGATGGAAACGGGTCTTGGCCGTGAGTATTTTGAAGCCCACCATTTAGCGGGAGCAGATATCAAAGCTCAGTTACTGGCAGATGGTTGGCATTTAGATACGCCAAGCGCCGATGATGGTCCTGCGCAAAATTTTAGTCGCAGCGACTATAAGGGGCGTATTGGTTTGATCATGCCCTATGCCAATAATTTCTGTGCGACTTGTAATCGTCTGCGAGTCTCGGCTAAGGGCAAGTTACATTTATGCCTCTTTACCGAATCGGGTGTCGATTTACGTGATTTGTTGCAGCACTCCAGTCAACAAGCTGAATTGATCGAGCGTTTGCACGGTCAATTAGCCCAGAAGAAAGAAACCCACTACTTGCATCAAGGTATCACGGGTGTGACTCAGCATCTCGCCTCTATTGGCGGTTAGATAGAGCGATATTCTCACTCTTATCACCATCGATTGAGTGTGTGCATTGGTTAGTTTTTCTTGCACTTTGTTTTACCCCACATAAAGGATCGCTCCAATGAGCAATGTATTTACTCATATCAATGCCGATGGCAATGCCCATATGGTTGATGTAACCGAAAAAGCGGTCACCGAGCGTGAAGCCCGTGCTGAAGCTTTTATTGAGATGGCAAGCACTACCCTAGAAATGATTATGAGCGGTAGTCACCATAAGGGTGATGTGTTTGCGACCGCGCGTATTGCGGGTATCCAAGCTGCTAAAAAAACCTCAGATCTTATTCCTCTATGTCATCCACTCATGTTGACTAAGGTTGAGGTTGATTTAGAAGCGGAGCCTGAACATAACCGCGTGCGCATTACTAGTCTATGCAAATTATCCGGTAAAACCGGCGTAGAAATGGAAGCCTTAACCGCGGCCTCTGTGGCGGCGTTAACTATCTACGATATGTGCAAAGCGGTGCAAAAAGATATGGTTATTTCCCAAGTGCGCTTACTGGAAAAACGTGGTGGAAAATCTGGACATTTTAAGGTTTAGCGGATCAAAAACGAGAGAAAATTATGATTAACGTGTTGTTTTTTGCTCAAGTTCGAGAATTATTGGGCACGGCCAAGTTAAGTGTCGATGCGAGTGAGCAAACGCAAACCGCCGAAGCACTTCGCGCAATGCTAGCGACTACCGATGAAAAATGGGCAAAAGTATTAACGTCAGACAAATTGCTGGTGGCAGTAAACCAGACCATGAGCCAGTGGGATGCACCTATTAAAGATGGTGATGAAGTTGCGTTCTTTCCACCCGTCACCGGAGGTTAATATGCGTTTATTATCCGCTGTGCGAGTGCAAGAGGTCGACTTTAATGTGCCTGATGAATATCAACAATTAATCCAAGACGATAGTGATGGAGCCGTGGTGACTTTTGTCGGTAAAGTGCGTGATTTTAATGATGGCACCGCCGTGGCCGACTTAACCTTAGAGCATTATCCAGGTATGACAGAAGCCATACTCGAACAGATTGTTGTTGAAGCGCGTAGTCGTTGGCCCGTTAATAAAGTGACCGTTATCCATCGCGTTGGCACTATGGCATTAGGTGAACAAATCGTATTTATTGGCGTAACGAGTGCCCATCGTAAAGCCGCTTTTGCTGCCTGCGAGTTCTTAATCGACTTTTTAAAAACCAAAGCGCCATTCTGGAAATTAGAAGCTGGCGCTCAAGGCCAAAGTTGGGTTGAGGCGAAAGATGCCGATGAACAAGCTGCTAAGCTGTGGCAGCACAAAGACTCGTTGTAATCAGTCGCCACGTGCTGGCTCCACGTGAACGTGGCCTAGGTGATCCCATGCAGAGTTTAACCCGTTTGTTCCACGCTCTTGGCTTTACATTATTGCTTGGCTTGGCGATGGTGCCATTAGCGAGTCAGGCAGCGGATAACGCGCCTATTCCTGCAATTGCAGCCGCTGCCAATATTAAGTTTGCGCTAGATGATATCGTTAAAAACTTCACTGCAGAAACAGGCCTTAAAGTACGGGTATCCTATGGTTCATCGGGTAACTTCGTTGCGCAAATTCAGCATGGTGCCCCGTTCGAGATGCTGCTTAGCGCTGATGAGCGTTACATTACTGAGCTGAATAAAGTCGGTTTTACCCAAGACGAGGGAGTGATGTACGCCATTGGCCGCTTAGCGTTAGTTGCGCCAAAAAAGTCCCCCCTTACATTAGATATTGAACTTAATGGGCTAAAAACATTACTGGCATCGGGCAAGATTGAGCGTTTTGCAATTGCTAACCCCGATCACGCACCCTATGGTGAAAGCGCCCGTGAGTTATTGAAAAAGTTCGGTTTATGGGATGATCTGCAAACCAAGTTGATTTTAGGTGAAAATGCCGCTCAAGCGGCACAATTTGCGGTGAGTGGCTCAACTCAGGGTGGAATTATTCCGTTGTCATTGGCAATGGCACCGCAGTTTCAAGCATTAGGTCACTACGTGGCGTTACCTGCAAAGTACCATACTCCGCTTTACCAGCGTATGGCACTTATGCCTAAAGCGAGCTCAACCGCTGAACGTTTTTATCAATATCTGCAATCTGATGCTGCCCGTAGCGTATTCACTCAATATGGTTTTGGCTTACCTAACCGTTAAGGATTTAAATGGATTGGCAGGCGCTGTGGTTATCGGTAAAGCTCAGTAGTATTACAGTATTAGTGCTGATCCCTCTGGCAATACTCGCAGGCCGAGCATTAGCCTATCGCCAGTTTGTCGGTAAATCTTGGGTTGAGGCACTGATTATGGTGCCCTTAGTGTTACCGCCTACCGTGATTGGTTATTATTTATTAGTTGGGCTTGGTAGCCAAAGCTGGTTAGGACAGTGGATTGAGCAACTGTTCGGCCAGCAGTTAGTGTTTCATTTTTCTGGGCTTGTTTTAGCTTCCGTCATCGTCAACATTCCCTTTGCAGTACAACCAATACAGCGCGCTTTTGAAGCAGTGCCTAATGATGTTCGTGATGCAGCTGCCTGTTGCGGTATGAGCCGGCTTAAAATTCTGCTTAAGATTGAATTGCCTATGGTGTGGCCAGGCGTATTGACCGCACTGGTGTTATGTTTTTCCCACGTGTTAGGTGAGTTTGGTGTTGTGCTCATGATGGGCGGTAATATTGCTGGCGAAACTAAGACGATTTCGATTGCTATCTACGACAGTGTGCAGGCCTTTGATTTTAATGCAGCAGGCATTATGTCATTAGTTTTATTGCTGTTTGCCGTGACGGCGTTAGCGCTGACCACCAGTTTATCGCGACGTTTAGGAGGTCAGCATGGCGCAAATCATCGCTGATCTGCATTGCCAGATCCATAATCATAAGCACATCAAACTCAAAGCTGATTTTCGCTGCAAAGCAGGTGAAGTGTTAGCTGTGGTTGGCCCTTCTGGTGGCGGTAAAACAACGCTGTTGAGGATGATTGCTGGATTAAATCATCCCGATGCGGGGCAGATTAATTTTGGTGTAAAGCCTTGGTTTGATAGTGAAGCACGTATTGCCTTGAGCCCGCAGCAACGCCATATTGGTTATATGCCACAGCATTTTGGCTTATTTCCTAATCTTACTGTCTTAGAAAATGTGGTCGCAGGGCTTGATCATATCCCCAAGGCTGCGCGCATTGTGCGCGCTAAAGATTGGCTCGAACGCGTAAATTTGCACGGTTTACCCGATAGATTACCGGCGCAGCTATCCGGTGGGCAGCGGCAACGAGTTGCTTTAGCACGAGCATTAGCCCGCGAGCCTTCTGTTTTACTATTAGATGAACCCTTTTCGGCGGTAGACAGGGAAACTCGGGAACGTTTGTATCTTGAGCTAGCTCGCCTCAAAGAGCAGTTATTATGCCCAGTTATCATGGTTACCCATGACTTAAATGAAGCTTTGTTGTTGGCCGATTCGATGATTTTGATTAGCCAAGGGCAAATGCTACAACAAGGCGCGCCCTTTGAGGTGTTGTCGCGGCCGCGTAACGAGACCGTTGCAAGGCAAATGGGGCTGAGAAATATTTTTGATGGTGAAGTGGTTTTCCAAGACGATACTAAAAATTTAACTTGGCTTAAATTCGGTGGGCAGCTCATTGCCTGTGATTATAGTAAAAATCTTCTTGTTGGTTCGCGTGTTCGTTGGGCTATTCCTAATCAAGGGATCCGCTTTAATTCTATATCAAACAAACGTTTATGCCGAAGCTTTAATAAACTAGATGTGACTATTGACACTATGTTGGTGATGGGCGAATCAGTACGGCTTATCTGCTATGTCACCGGGACTCAGTTACAACTTAACACCGAAGTCTCGCTGCACTTTGCGCAAAAGCTAGCGCTAACGAAGGGAATGCAAACTACAGTGGCGCTGAAATCAGAGCAAATTCATATTTTAGAATAACCTAGATGATCAAAGCTTAATCTTGTTTCCATCGGTGTTTCAGCTGGCATTAGGTAGACTTAACGCATTAGCCACAACATGATTGCTATTAGGCTTGGGAGTTGGCCGCTGAGTCGATATAACAATGCCATTGTTTAGCTATTTTATGGTCAAATTTAAGTTGAAATAGTCGTAAAGTGACTTTATATCCAGTAACACATGATTGCGTGGGCTAGCTAGAGGCTGAATGCAGCAATAATAGGCTCCATCGACTTCTAGTAGCTTGTCCCATAAGATACAACTTAGCTGATTTATATGGAGGAGCCATGAGACTATGGTTGCTAGGATTCATGTTGGTATCTGGCGTCGCAACCGCGGCTCAGAGCATGTATTCGATGTTTGCGGGTGGAGACTATGTACCGCCGCTGAGCGTTATGCAGCAGATCGAAAAAGGGTTCTCTGGCGTGATTGCCGAGTTTGAGATGGAAACGCAAGAGGGCGAGTTAGTCTACCAATTTGAGCTGATTAACCCTTTAGCTAATTCTATTACTCGGTTTGAATATCGTGCCCGCGATGGCAAGTTGCTGAAACAAAAGGCGAGAAAAGTCAGTGCTGATGATCTCGGTGAGGTTGAAGCCGCACGTTTGATTGCGGCAAAAGAGCAAACATTTTCGGGTTTAATCACAAAAGCGATTAAAGAAAAGAATGCCTTTTTGACCGAGGCAAAATTAGATCACGACTTAGGTATCAGTTACTTAGAGCTTAAATTGCTCGATGATACAGGCAAGTTGAAATTGGCTTTTGATGTTGAGAATTTACGACCATTACCCCTACTACAATGGGATTAACCCACCTAAATTAATCGCGTGCTATAGCCAGTCTTTAACATTGAGGAGCGCAACATACAGATGAAAATACTTTTAGTAGAAGATGATGCGACGACGATTGATTATATCGTCAAAGGATTTCTTGAGCAGGGCCATAATATCGAAACTGCCAGTGACGGCCATCAAGGTCTATCACTGGCGACCAGCAGTCAGTACGATTTAATGATCCTCGACCGCATGCTACCCCAGCTCGATGGCCTAAAATTACTCGCCGCTCTAAGGGCTACGGGTAACCAAACTCCAGTGCTAATTTTATCGGCTTTAGCGCATGTCGATGAACGGGTGAAAGGCTTGCGTGCAGGTGGCGATGACTATATGACTAAGCCATTTGCGTTCTCGGAGTTATTAGTGCGCGCTGAAAAACTGATGCACCGTGGTCAATCTGTGCCAGTGATTACTGATCTAATGGTCGGCAGTTTAAAGATGGAGTTACTGACCCGTAATGTGACGTTAGACGGGCAAGAGCTGATGTTGCAACCCAAAGAATTTCAGTTACTTAAGTTTTTGATGGAACATGCAAATCAAGTGATCAGTCGCACTTTGTTATTCGAAGCTGTGTGGGATTATCATTTTGATCCACGCACCAACGTTATCGACGTACATATTGCCAAATTACGCCGTAAATTCGAAGAGTTAGGCCATGGTGAATTGATTGAAACCGTGAGAGGGGCGGGTTATCGCTTACGACAAAGGCATTAAGCCTTACCAGAGTAGCGCTTGGCGCATCACCATTATCTTTTCTACCTTAGTGGTTGTGATCATTGGGGCGTTGTTATTTGCTCTTTATCGACAGTTGATTATTGAGCAACAATACCAAGTAACGCAGTCGTTAGAATCAGAAACTCAGCGTTATCAACAGCTTGCCATAACTGTTGATCGTCGCAGTTTTGCCGCTCAAATTCGTGCAGCCGATCCTCAAACCGCCCTAATCGCTTGGCGTGATAGCTACGATATGGTCGGTGCCTTAAGTTTTATGCCCGAAGATATGCCTATGTTGCCGCAAACGCGGGACTTCCCCATTTTGACCGGTGGACCAGACAAACTGCATATTCTTACTGGTGGTCTAGTGATGACTCGTTACGGTCCAGTATTAATCGCGACTCGTACCGACAACTTAGCGACCTTAATTGATAAATTTATCAGCGCCGCAGCAACGGCGGTCATGCTTACCATAGTGCTGACTTTAGCACTTGGATATTTGTTTTCTAAGGCTATTTTACGTCGATTAGTACAATACAACCGTTTAAGTGAGCAGATTGAGCGCGGCCATTACGATACGCGTTTGCCCTTGAGTTGGCGTCAAGATGAGTTTGATATGCTGGCGCTGCAATTTAATAAGGTGCTCGATATCCTCGAAAATAACCTGATGGCAGTACGCGGCGCGACTGACAACATTGCCCACGATTTACGCACTCCACTTTCTCATATTCGTATTGGTCTTGAAGAATTAGCGAGCAAACCCAGTGATGAGATTAGCGAGGGTTGCGCCATTTTGACCGAGGAACTTGATCATTGTTTGGCGACATTTGATGCCATGTTGTCGCTCACTCGTATCGAAGAAGGCCAACAGACACTCGATTTACAGGAGTTGAGCCTAGCGCAACTTTGTACCGACTTATTGGATATGGCTGATGCCGTGGCTGAGTCTAATGAACAAACCTTAAGCTTGTCGTTATTGTCTGACTATAAAGTATTTGGTGATAAGTATTTATTATTCCAAGCGTTATATAACCTTGTTGATAATGCGATGAAGTATTCAGGCCAAGGTGCACGCATAGAGATAGTTCAGTCTGGCCCGCAAATTCAGATCCGCGATAATGGTCCAGGTATTCCCGACGACAGTAAAGAAAGAGTGTTCGAGCGTTTAGTACGCCTCGATCCTAGCCGGCATTTACAGGGTACAGGATTAGGATTATCTATGGTCAAAGCGATTATCTCACGGCACAATGCCAAAATTACTCTCACGGATAATCATCCTGGCTTAGTCGTTACTATTAACTTTTAAGCGGATATGCCACTTTTTAAGCGCCGAGCAACCCATGTATCGAATCATAGCCGATGAGGCTGATTTTATTATTATTTCTAAATCAGCCAATGTACATTTTCATAGTCAGGACGGCGCTGCTGGCGTGGTGGCGCAGGCAGAACAAGATCTCGGCATTAAGCTTTTTGCAGTGCATAGACTAGATACGCCTACCTCAGGCTTATTAATTTTGACTAAAAGTGCTGTTGCTGCCAGACAATTTACCGAACTGTTTACTGCCCATAAAGTGCAGAAATATTATCTTGCCCTTGCGACAGGTAAACCTAAAAAGAAACAGGGCTGGGTGATTGGTGATATGGCAAAGTCGCGCCGCAGTATGTTTAAATTATTACGGACAAAAGATAATCCCGCAATTACGCAGTTTTTTTCCTTGAGTGTTGGCGAGGGGTTACGCTTATATTTGCTTAAACCGCACTCAGGTAAAACCCATCAATTACGAGTCGCCTTGGCAAGTTTAGGCGTGCCGATTTTGGGTGATGCCTTGTACGGTGACGCGGCTGCTGATCGCTGCTATTTGCATGCCTATTGCTTACATTTTCGCTATGGCGATGCGATTACTGGCTGGCGTGATTATGCTTATAGGGATTTACCGACCCAAGGTGAGCATTTCGCCACTGATAGCATTACAGAAGCGCTAGTCGCGTGGTACAAGCCCGATACATTAGCTTGGCCAGCTAAAGGTGATTAATACGCCACCACTGTTTTAAAAGAAGTTTAACCTGCTTGGCAGATGCGATCTCGACCCGCTAATTTTGCGCGATACATGGCTTGGTCAGCTTGAATTAATAATTTCTCGGGCTCGCACTCTGGATAAATAGTGGCATAACCTAAGCTGGCAGTTAGGCTGATGCTGTGTTTTTGCCAGCTTATGGGGTTTTCCCGTAATATCCGATGTAATTTCTCAGCAACGGCAAGGGCTTCTTGTGCATTTGTCGCGGGTAACAGCACTAAAAATTCCTCTCCACCGTGGCGGGATAAAACATCGTTTGCCCGTAATTTTGATGCAAACAATGTTGCGGCTGTCTGTAATGCTACATCTCCAACAGCGTGACCATATCGATCATTAATCGCTTTGAAATGGTCAAGATCTAATAGAATCACACTATATGGCACATGATCCCGCAGCCAGCGTTGATGGATATGAGTTAACATTTTACGCATCGCCCGCCGGTTCCATAACCCTGTCAGTTGGTCGCGGTCAGCTAATAAACGGATTTTACTTACTAGGCGTGTTATCGCATTGCCAATCATCACAATATTAATCAACAGAATTAAAAACACGTAAAACCACAGTACAGGTATGGCTTCTCGTGTATTTAGAGAAAGAAACGTATTGCTCTGCTCGGGTAAAAATAATGCAATAAACACTCGGATGATAAAAATACCGGCCATCGCGAGTAACGGCGTGACCATTACCATCGCAATGCGGCTCCCAACATCGCGTTTAATGGCAAAAAAGTTATCTTTAGTCAGCATTATAAAAAATAGCGCCGCAGTACTCGAGAATACCGCAGCAAGAAAATGTTCTGAGCTCGCATTTGGCGGTGCAGATAGCATGATGGCCGTAGTAATAATGAGTGCGATGGTGTCAAATTTAGTGCTGTTATGCAGTCTAAAAAGGTATTGGGTGCCTCTACGTAATAGCATAAAGCCAAGTAACAGTGAGATATCGGAAACAAACCAGAAAAGATAACTGGATCCTTCACCACGCTGAGTATTCAAGATGACACCGAGCAGAACGCATAAATTCGCTAACGATAAGCGTATGCTGGCTTTGGAGGCAATATTAAGTGGGTGCGCAATTAATCCCCAAGCAATAGCAGATGTGCCTATAAGTAGACAAATAAACTGAATTAAAAGTAAGGCTTGTGGATCAAATATCATCGGCAATAGGTCATATTTTTCTTTAACTATAGATGGTTTTTAACGCTTATGGCTAAGCTTATACACGTAGCAGGTAAACTGCTGCCTTAAGATACTTGATATCAGATGAGATCGGTGCTGAAAAACGCACATTTATTATTTCTCGGCTTTTGTTTGAAACACCAATATCACAAAAGTGATTGCAAATTCTGAGGCTTACTGCGAAATTAGACATGTATATTAGGATTTCAGTGATTTTAAGGAGACGCCATCATGGATACAAATAAACTACTTTTAGTGATTATTGCCATTCTACTGCCCCCCGTAGGTGTATTTTTAAAGGCGGGAGCGGGAAAGGATTTGTTGATCAACATCGTCCTTTGTTTAATTTTCTGGTTTCCGGGCTTGTTGCACGCGCTTTGGGTGGTGACGAAAGACTAATTCCAATTGCTATGCAGATATAACGTTTGCGAACGATAGCGATATAAAATATAAAAAAGCGCAATAACATTGCGCTTTTTTTGCATTTAAAAACAGTAAATTAATTTAAAAAGGTAGTGTGTAGCCTATGGTCGCTGTGCGCCCCATGCCTTTAAAATAACGATCATTTGTACCCATAGTTTGTGAGTAATAATTGAAATAATCCTTATTAAATAGGTTTTGTAATCCTAGGCTTAGAGTGCCGGTATAAAGCGGCATAGAAAAAGATGCATCTACTGTGGTGTAACCGTCAAATTCTGCATACTTGTTACCCGCGGCGTTTTTAAAGTCGCGATCCATGTAGTAATTGGCTTGCACACGGCTCGACATGTCATTGTCGAAGTTATGCGTCCAGAACAGGTTGATACGATTTGGCGAAATATTGGCACCATCGAGATCAGTGTCTACTTTGTTGTCACCGTTAGAATCATATTCACCCTGCTGAATAGCAATGTTCACACCTAAATCATCATTACTGCTGAGGTAAGCAGTGACATTAGCCTCAATGCCATCGATAACACTTTTTTCCCGTTTTACGTCGTAGAAACCATCATTATTTAACGCTAAACGTGAGCCAAAATCGGTAGCTGAGCGGTAATAAGCTAATTTAGCGCTCAAGTATTCACCTTGGTAATCGGCGCCGATTTCAACGTTGTCTGTGACAATTGGCGTGAGTGCCAGTGAATCATCGATGCTAGGGTTTGCATCAGGGAAACTCTTAGCATCACGTAGAGTTCGGCCAATATCCGGCATACCAAAACCTTGGTTATAACTGGTATAAACGCGAATGTCGGAAGTGATTTTGTAGGAAAGCCCAACGTTAACTAGGGTTTCATCGAAGGTTGCTGAGCCGCCTGCGATTTGTTTATTGCCCGCGCCCCAGAGGGTTTTATAATCATCAACTGTCAATTCGGCATGTTCGTAACGGACACCGGTAGATAAGGTTAAATTTTCAATTAAATCATAATCTAACTGTAAATAAGGTGCGACATTGTCGTAGGTGCTTTCGGGTACCCATGAGAAGCCTGTTTTGACTAAATCTTGCTCTGTCGTGTCGCGGAAAATATCGACACCGTAGGCGGCATCAATCCCTAAACCAGCAATATCCTTAGCAATTAATGAGCTTTTTAAGCCCCATTTAACTGAAGAGTTGCGCGATTGGTCGTAGTACAAGCTTTCGCCTTTACTGCCAATACCACATTGGATCACTTGGTCGCTACCTTCGAAAGCTGGGTCATAAAAACTGTCGAAACAGCCGCCACCATAAACCGCTTTAAAATCTTGATTAAACAGTTGTAGGTTAAGTTGTTGACCGCCAAGGTTTGCGTGGGTATAAGTCAAACTGGTAGTGGTAACTTGGTTATTGGCCGCTTCCCAAGGTTGATTTTCTTTAACTGCGCCCGTGGGAACGCCATTGGGTTTGTCACCAGCAACCGCCATCCAGTCGCCATTGTTGTCTGCCTTGTAATGGTTAACCATTAACTCAAGACGTGACTCATCAAAATTATGCCCTAGCTTAATAAAGAAGTCGGTACTTTGGCTATCCATCGACTCACCCTGAGTCGTGTCTACCCCAATAATATTATGATTTGCGTCGTAATAAACCCCATTGTTGCGATAGCTGACCGAACCTATCATGTCGATAAGTTCAGACTCACCAGAAAACGCATAGCTAGCACCAAAGCTTATACCGTTAGATTTCATCGAATCAGGCACAGTTACATCAAAACTAGCCACGTGTTCGTTATCGCCCGTGGGCTTTTTAGTAATGTAATTAATGATGCCGCCTTGGGCACCTAAACCGTGCATGGCATTGGCGCCGTGAATGATTTCAATACGTTCAATCATGGCAGGGTCGATTGTTTGACCCGAGCGGCCACCACTACGTAATGGATTTGATTGAGGCACGCCGTCAATCATGATCAGCGGCGGACGACCGCGCAGGGTTTCGCCTGTGTTACTCATTTTTTGGCGGCTTGGTGAAAAGCTCGGGGCCAAGTTACCGATAATGGTCGATAAATCTTTAGTGGTGCGGAACTGTTCTTCTAATTGGGCACGGTCGATGATAGTGACAGTGTTGGGGATCGAGCTTGGCGATTTATCCATACGGCTCGCGGTAACTGTAATTTTTTCAATGTCTTTATTCTTGTTGGTATTGCTATCTAGAGCATCTTGAGCGGCTGCAGCTTGGGTTAGCGCTACAAATACGGCTAAGGCAACAAATGAGGTTTTGAATGGCATATAACTTCCAAATAAGGGCGAATGAGTTTGCTACACCGGCTCCTTTGGCATAAATAATATTCCATTAAACAGCATTGCAAATGATAATGATTTTCATTGTTGCGGATTCTAAGGCAGGAATTATTGCTTGTCTAGTCGCTGGTATTATAAATTTAATTAGGTATAGACCGCTCTTGTTGCTTTCGATTGTCTGCCCCGTAAGTGGAAGGCTATAATCGTGCTCCTTAATACTGCAATCCCATTGGCACCATAAATGAATCGCAAAAAGAAGATTAATCAAACCTTGAAAAACAAAGCGAAAAAGGCCAATGCTAAACTGCAATCGAGCAATAAACCTCAATATATTGCCAAGGCGGATAGGGCAGCATTAGCCAATACAGAGCCAACGGAGTTGCATGTTGTTGGCTCTGTATTCGTTGCGTCTTAAGTGCGCTTTGGTATTGATTAAATAGCGGTTAGAGCAAAGCGGTTGCCAGTAGATAGCCGACAGTTGATGCTGTACCCACACCAATAAAGCCTGGAATAATAAAGCTGTGGTTAATGATGAACTTACCTATTTTTGTGGTACCCGAACGGTCAAAGCCGATACAGGCTAAATCACTAGGATAGGTTGGCAGTACAAAATAACCGTAGCTTGCAGGAAGGAAAGCGATTAAGAGTTTTGGATCAACGCCAAGTGCTAGCCCCATAGGCGCAATGGCTGTGAGTGCTGCCGCTTGGCTGTTAACCAGTTTAGAGATTAAAAACAGCACTAACGCATAGGTCCAAGGCTGATTTTGTACTACATGTGACAGGTTCTCCTGCAACACATCCATATGGCTGATGAAAAAGGTATCACTCATCCATGCCACACCAAATACCGAAAATATCGCCACCATACCCGCTTTAAATACAGGGCCGTTAGAAATGCTCGTCGGTTTAACTTTGCAGGTCATCAGAATAAATGCCCCTGCAATTAACATCATCATCTGGATGACTAAGTTCATCGATAATAAAGTAGATTTACCTTTAACTTCAAAGGCGGGCCGCAGCTCGCTAAAGGAGCCTAGCAATACCACTGCGGCAATAGCCACAAAGAAAATCCCCGTCGCCCAGTAAGCTTCTTTCGGAAAGCGCTGATTTAACAGGGTTTCGCTTTTGTCATAGATAAAGGCTCTTTGAACGGGATCTTTAATGCGTTCTTGAAACTCCTCATCCTTATCTAAATCTTTACCGCGACGTAGGCTCCAAAGTGCCGCAGCCATCACGCCACAAAGTGATGCAGGTACTGACACCATTAAAATTTCGAGTAGATTGTAAGCGCGCCCTACACCTTGCTGTGCGGCAAGGATGGATACCATAGACACCACTGCGACCGATACGGGCGAGGCACAAATTGCCATTTGCGAAGCAATGGATGCCACGGCCATTGGGCGCTCTGGACGGATATTTTTCTTCAGCGCGATATCAGAAATAATCGGGAACATAGTATAAACAACATGGCCGGTACCGCAGAGGAAGGTCAGCGTCCAGGTTGTTAATGGCGCCAGTATGGTGATGTATTGTGGATGGCGGCGCAGTAGGCGCTCGGCAAATTGCATCATCACATCCAAGCCGCCAGCCGTTTGCAATACCGATGCGCAACCAATGACCGCCAAAATAGTTAACATCACTTGTACTGGCGGCTGTCCGGGTGCTAAGCCAAAGACAAAAATGAGTAAAAAAAGACCAATGCCGCTGATGAGCCCCAGTCCCATACCGCCATAACGCGTACCTAATAACAAGCAGCTAAGTACGATTATAAATTCCATTAAAATCATTTGATTTACCTCTGCGGAATCTACCGCTTAGCGAGTCATTGAGTGATTAAATATCCTTAGAATCATTCTGCTAAGTAAAAATGTAGAAAAAGTTGCGCTGGCGCATGCTGTCAATAAAAAAGTGTATGAGATTTGTTGGGAGTTTGATCTAGCGCTAGAAAATCACTGGGATAAGTGCATTCTGGTTAATAAATTTGCTGGTTAGCAATAAGGTGTTTACCCGCGGGTGAATCAGACGAATGCACTAACTAAAGTTGTCACCCCGCTCGTATGATTAAAGCGCGAACACGTAGTGATGGATGGTGATGAGCTAAATTGATTTACTGTGGGGATATCTGTGCTAACTCACACAGTATAGGATCCGTTTTTTGTTGTATTTCCATAAAAACATGGACGATATCATGCTGTTGCTAGATGTAATGAAGGTTAATCAATAGCTAATGGATAATCGATAAGTGAGTAAATACCATGGCAAATCTAAATTTTTGGACATGGTATTTATGCTGTTTTAGAGCCGTTTGTGATTGAGCCGCTCGATAATCTGGCAGGCGTTTAAATCGTGTACCACGTTAATCACCGTTGATGGTGCATCGGTAATCGCGCCAATCACCACTAAAATTGGGATGGTTTCCATCGGTAAGCCTAAGGTAGTGACGATAAAAATCTCCCCAAGAAAAGCACCGCCAGGCACACCGCCGATAATAAAAGCCGATAAAACTGAAATCAAAATAGTCACCATAAATACATCTACGGTGAAATCTAATCCGAGTAACGAGTAGATAAACACGATTTTTAAGGCCGTGATGATCGCAGCGCCGCCTTTATTTAAGTTAACCAACAAAGGCAAGCTGATATCGGCAATCTCGGGCTTGATACCCATCTTCAGTGCGGTTCTTAAGGTCACAGGTAAGGTCGCTAATGACGATGTAGTGCCCAGTGCCGTCACTGCGGGTTCTAGGGCGAAGCGCCAGAATTGTTTAACCCCTTGCGTGCCCCCGCCAACCCAAGCGTAAAAGGTGGAACCCACAGTGAGATAAATAAAACAGGTGACCATAAATAAGCCAACTGCGCGGGCAAAAGTAACCACAAGCTGCGGGTCTTGGCTGGCCATTGTCGAGGCAAAATAGGCACCCAGCCCCAAAGGGGCGGCAACCATAATGATCGAGACAATCTTCATGATAACGGTATTTAAACTGTCGAGTAATGCCGAGACTTTTCTGCCGTCTTCCCCCGATTGACCTATGGCAACCCCTACAATCACCGACATAATAATGAGTGCTAAAATATTGGATTTGGATAACAAACCTGAAAAGTCATTGGTAGTCAGCAGGCCGACAAAATCCATCGTCCCCGTCGTATCGCTAATGGTTTGATTAAGATCGAGAGTAACGCCTTGAGCGGGGTCAAAAAATAAGGCCAGTCCGATAATGCCAACCGCCGGAATAATCGCCATCACAATCGACACCGCCATGATAGACACTAACAGCGCGCCGAGTTTCTTTAAATCCGTCATACGGGCAATCGATGAGGTCACGCTAATCGCGACCAGCGGCACGATAATCATAAACAATAAATTTAAAAAAATTTGCCCCAAAGGTTTGAGCTTAAGCGCCGCCTCTGGCCACACAACCCCCAGCGTACCGCCAAGTAGCAAAGCGCTCAGTAGCACTATCGAATCTTTATAAGGTTTTATCTTCTGCCACATAGGTAAACGCCTACTGTTATTTATAAATAAGATGCGTCCAAATGATAAGAATGAATCGTGCTGCATGGACATTCTCAAGCTAGCGAGTCGCGTGCTATAGCGCAAGAACTGATTGGTTATAAACCGCTTAAATCTACGAAAGGGAGTTGATAACCGTATCGCCGTCGGCCATTGATTCAACCCAGATTCATTGAAGCTTCCCACAAAGCTAGAACTTAAATACTGTCGCTTAGCTCGGCGTTAGTCCATGTAAACATTAATCTGAAATATGCCAAATAGAGCATTTACCCTCATATGTATTTTGTCTAAAAATAAGTTGTTTTTAAACTCGAAAAGTACCATTCAAGCTCACGTGAATAAACTCATACGAAGAAGCATTATCTAATGCTCGTGATATCTAGCTAAACCCTCAGAAATGCTTAGTTATAAACACTTGGCTCAATTCAACATATTGCCTAATTGCCTAATTGCCTAATTGCCTAATTGCCTAATTGCCTAAATACATAAATACATAAAAAAGCCCCGACGAGTCGGGGCTTAATCAATTTGCCAGTAAGGATTACAAGCTGTAGTACATTTCAAACTCAAGTGGGTGAGTGGTACGTGCTACACGCTCTGCTTCTGCCGTTTTCAGTACGATATAAGACTTGATAAAATCTTCACTGAACACGCCGCCTTTAGTCAGGTAATCATGGTTAGCTTGCAGGTTTTCAAGGGCGTTTTCTAAAGACGTAGCTACTTGTGGTATTTCTGCCGCTTCTTCTGGAGGCAAGTCATACAAGTCTTTGTCCATTGCTTCGCCTGGGTGGATCTTGTTTTGAATACCATCAAGACCCGCCATCAACAGTGCAGAGAAACCTAAATAAGGGTTTGCATGTGGATCGGGGAAACGTGCTTCGATACGACGGCCTTTCGGGCTTGGTACCACTGGAATACGGATTGATGCACTGCGGTTACGAGCTGAGTATGCCAACATAACAGGTGCTTCAAAATGGGGCACTAAACGCTTGTAAGAGTTAGTGCTTGGGTTAGTGAAGGCGTTTAACGAGCGAGCATGCTTGATGATGCCGCCAATAAAGAATAATGCCATTTCACTTAAACCAGCGTATTTGTCACCAGCGAACAAGT
Organism: Shewanella morhuae; assembly: GCF_003028295.1. Taxonomy (NCBI): domain Bacteria; kingdom Pseudomonadati; phylum Pseudomonadota; class Gammaproteobacteria; order Alteromonadales; family Shewanellaceae; genus Shewanella; species Shewanella morhuae. The sequence continues at coordinate 707,333 of NZ_PYSG01000003.1, forward strand.
TAACGCCATCTTTAGCTAAAGATAGGTGAACGTGCATACCGCTACCGTTGTCGCCAACGATAGGTTTTGGCATAAATGTCGCTGTCTTGCCGTAAGCGTGCGCCATATTGTGCACTACATACTTTAGAATTTGGATTTCATCGGCTTTTTTAGTGAGGGTGTTAAAGCGAGTGGCGATTTCGTTTTGACCCGCGGTCGCCACTTCGTGGTGATGGGCTTCAACCACTTGGCCTAACTCTTCTAATACTAAGCACATAGCGCTACGTAAATCTTGTGATGAGTCAACGGGTGCAACTGGGAAGTAGCCGCCTTTAGTAAATGGACGGTGGCCTGTGTTGCCGCCTTCGTAGCTAGTGGCTGAGTTCCATGCCGCTTCTTTCGCATCAATTTTCACGAAACAACCTGACATATCAGTGCCAAAACGCACGTCGTCAAATAGGAAGAATTCTGGCTCTGGACCCACTAATACAGTGTCAGCGATGCCAGTAGAGATAAGATAAGCTTCAGCTCTTTTAGCAATAGAACGTGGGTCGCGATCGTAGCCCGTCATGGTACCGGGTTCAAGAATGTCACAACGCAGTAGCGCAGTGGTTTCTTCGGTAAAAGGATCAAGCATGAAAGTGCTTGGATCTGGCATCATCACCATGTCTGATTCGTTAATACCCTTCCAGCCTGCGATAGAAGAACCGTCAAACATTTTGCCATCTTCAAAAAAATCGGCATTGACTTGATGGCTAGGAATAGATACGTGCTGCTCTTTACCTTTAGTATCGGTAAAGCGTAAATCGACAAATTTAACTTCTAACTCTTGAAGTTGCTGTAAAACAGATTCAACTGACGACATTCTCAAACCTCCGGTAGGGTAAAGGGTAAGCCCTTCTATAATCTTTTAACTCAAATGTTGATATTGAGCCAAACTGACAAGCTTTAAAGCGATATCTATGCCAAAAATCTAAATCATTGATTAGCATTGACTATAATCTTTTTTGTTCGTTACTGATTTTGTGCTTGCACCTTAATGGTGCTTTCGTTTGTCGCATTTCAGTGCATAAGCCCATTTTGGTGCGCACTATACTGACTCATATCAACGGCATTCTTAGATAGACACTCTGATATAAACACTCTGAGCTGGCTAGATGCCTTCTGGCGATGATGAGTGCGGCTTCGTTTGTTCAACTATGCCACGTATTGCTAAGTGAATTAGAGTTTATCATCATGTTATCAGGTATTAATTGGTTCTGACGTGCGAAATGTCTTTGTAGTGTGCAAGCCGCGAGAAGTCAATAATGCCTAACCCGCCGTTAGAACGATAATCATATTCGTCTTTGTAAATGCAGCGTGACTGAGCACTTTAGGCGCTTGATGTCACATCTGGGCCAAAGTTTATTACGATCGTGGGGTTGGATGATTGAAAAAAACCAAGATAGATTTAGTAGCTGTTTAAATTGTCGCCACTTATTTAGACTTTGAGCATTAAAGATATCCAATTCATCGCCTTACCACCACTTTTTGTTATAGATATAGTGTTCTCCCTACACTTTTACTGTGGCTCTAAAGGATTTTACTCAATGGGATATTGAGGGAAACAAGCCAACGTTCGATTGATTTTTATATAAGTGTTCAAAAATAATCCTGTGCGCCAAGGCCGCGCTGGAGTAGAATGGCACGCTTTTTATTATGGAGGATCGAATTAGATCTCCATAACGAATTACTGAAATATCCCTATTTTGTTTGATGGTAAGAGGTTTATCCGTGCTAGAGAATTTACGTAACATCGCCATTATTGCACACGTTGACCATGGCAAAACGACCCTGGTAGACAAGTTGCTGTCACAGTCAGGTACCCTTGAATCCCGAGGAGAAGCCACTGAGCGGGTGATGGACTCCAACGATCTTGAAAAGGAACGTGGGATCACGATTCTGGCAAAAAATACTGCCATCAAGTGGAACGACTACCGTATCAATATCGTTGATACCCCTGGCCACGCCGATTTCGGTGGTGAGGTTGAGCGTGTTCTGTCTATGGTTGACTCAGTATTATTGATAGTTGATGCCGTTGATGGTCCAATGCCACAAACTCGCTTTGTAACAAGAAAAGCGTTTGCTCAAGGCTTAAAGCCAATCGTTGTAATCAACAAGATTGACCGTCCAGGCGCTCGCCCAGATTGGGTTATCGACCAAGTATTCGACTTATTCGACAACTTAGGCGCGACTGATGAGCAATTAGATTTCCCAATCGTTTACACTTCTGCGTTAAACGGTTACGCAACGTTAGATCCTGATGTCGTCAGCACTGAAATGACACCATTATTCCAAACTATCGTTGAAAAAGTATCTTTCCCAGATGCTGACTCGGAAGGCGCATTCCAGATGCAAATTTCGCAAATCGATTACAACTCATATGTGGGTGTTATCGGTATTGGTCGCATCAAGCGTGGTAGTGTAAAACCTAACCAACAAATCACTTTGATTGGCGCTGATGGCAAAACTCGTAACGGTAAAATTGGCCAAGTATTAGGTTACATGGGTCTGGACCGTACTGAAATTGGCATTGCTAACGCAGGTGATATTGTTGCGATTACAGGTTTAGGTGAACTGAAAATTTCTGACACTATCTGTGCCGTTGGTGCAGTAGAAGCGTTGCCACCATTGACTGTTGATGAACCGACTCTGACCATGACTTTCCAAGTCAACACTTCACCTTTCGCAGGTAAAGAAGGTAAGTATGTCACTTCACGTAACATTCTTGAGCGTCTGCAAACAGAATTAGTCCACAACGTGGCCTTACGTGTTGAAGAAACAGAAAGTCCAGATCGCTTCCGTGTTTCAGGCCGTGGTGAATTGCATTTATCAATCCTGATTGAAAACATGCGTCGCGAAGGTTTCGAGTTAGCCGTATCACGTCCAGAAGTTATTCTGAAAACTATCGACGGTGAATTGTGTGAGCCATTCGAAACGTTGACTGTTGACGTTGAAGAAGAAGATCAAGGCGGTGTGATCGAGAAGCTAGGTACTCGTAAAGCTGAAATGAAAGACATGCAGCTTGACGGTAAAGGCCGTGTGCGTATCGATTTCGTTATCCCAAGCCGTGGTTTAATCGGTTTCCAAACCGAGTTTATGACAGCGACTTCTGGTACTGGCTTAATCTACCATTCGTTTGATCACTACGGTCCGCACAAAGGTGGCGATATTGGTCAACGCGCTAACGGCGTATTGGTTTCTAACGCTACGGGCAAGGCTTTGACCTTCGCACTGTTCGGTCTACAAGACCGTGGTCGTCTCTTTATTGGCCATGCCGCTGAAGTATACGAAGGCCAAGTAGTTGGTATTCATGCTCGCTCAAACGATCTGACAGTTAACTGTCTGAAAGGCAAGCAACTGACTAACATGCGTGCATCTGGTACTGACGAAGCTCAAGTACTGACTACGCCAATCACCATGACACTTGAGCAAGCGCTTGAGTTCATCGATGATGACGAGTTAGTTGAAGTGACGCCAAAGAATATTCGTATTCGTAAGAGACACTTGACTGAAAACGATCGTAAGCGCTTTAACCGCGGTTAATGATTGCCTGACTTGCTTTAAAGTGAGTCAATCGGTTTAAAAGAAGCCTCGTATAGGAAACTATACGGGGCTTTTTTGTTGGTTTAATTTAGAAATAAGTAAGGCATTACCTCTCGTCCATAAAGCGTATACAGTTGCGCCCAGCCAATTTTGCGCGATAGAGGGCGGCGTCGGCTTGGCGAACTAACTCTAAAGGGTTTTGCTGGTTAGAGGGGGATAAATAGGCGACACCAACGCTAACAGTTACAATTCCAAGGTCGGTTTTCGCATGTGGAATAGCAATTGATTGGATCAGTTGATGAATATGCTGCGCTGCGCCGAACAAAGTTTGTTTGTCGATATTGGGCAACAGAATAACAAACTCCTCACCGCCGTAGCGAGCCACAAGTTCGCCGGCTCTTCGGCCCGACTGGGATAAAGTGCTGGCCAGTTGTTTAAGGCAATCATCTCCCGCGAGGTGGCCATAGTGATCGTTAAATTGTTTGAAGTGATCAATATCTAACATGATGAGAGCCAGTAATGAATGGCTATGTAGTCCTCGATTCCATTCTGTTTGTAACATCAAATCAAACTGGCGGCGATTGCCGATATTGGTTAAGCCGTCGGTATTACTGAGTATTTCGAGTTGTCTATTTGCGGCTGCTAATTCACTGGTGCGCGCTGTGATCATCGATTCAAGCTCAGAGTTGCGCTTTTCTAAGCGCGTTATGGGGTAAATCTCCCCTTTGTGGGCTAAGCCGTAGGGGATAGATATGCCGCTATGGGCAATCATCCAGCAGTTATTTTCTAGATGGAATATCAACACGAGTCTCGCTGTTTCGTGTGAGAGTATTGGCTTTGGGATAGGTAAATGAATATGGAAAAAGGCCGTCACAACAACAATTTGTTCGGTAAGATCTTGTAAAGAAAGGTCTAGCATTTCGATATTTATACGATCTGGTACTTGTGCAAAATCTTGCCGAGTTATCCGTATCCATTCTTCCCTGTCGGTAACAAGTACGTCACTACTGCCCGCGTAACCGCTAAAATTGTGACTAAAGCGACACGTCAACCTATCATCACGGGATGAATACATTTCAATATATTCATCAAATAATGTACGGATCAGTTGCTGTCGGTCGGGCCGCATAGGCTAGCTCCATTGTGGAACATAAAACCACTTATCTGCTATTCACATAGGAATAGTATCAGCGATAAAATCGAGTGGTTGCCTGATTGTAATCAATGTTATGACTTATATATTTAAAATACTGCAGATAGTAGATAAGTCATTATCTGCAGTATTGTTAGTGCAACTTGCTAGTGTCCAACCCTATCGATCACTTGAATAAGCTCCATGCGGATGTTATCTGGAGTTTGGCTATGCCAGAACCCTGATAAATAAGCGCCCAGAGGCAGAATAAATAGCGTGATTAGCACCAATGCGAGTAATCCTTTGTGGCCTAGTCTGTGACCCGATTTAAGCCCAAATCCGAGTGCAGCTGATTTTGGACAAGCCGCTACGCAGCGCATACAGGCTTGGCACTCGTCAGTTCGTACTGTGGTTTTGGTATGTACTATGATGTTTGCTGGGCAAGCTCGAGTGCACTTGTCACATTTCATTCCTTTCGTTTCGATAAGGCAGTGCTGGGTATCTCGGCGGATTTTTAATGGGCTGGCAAAACTTAATATCCCCAGCATGGCACCATAGGGACATAAGTAACGGCAGAATCCCTGACGGCGCCATGCCGCTAACGCGAGGATCAGTGAAAATACTAATAATGTAATGAGGCTCGGTGTCAGGAAAAACAGTGCCATTTTTAAATCGGCAATCTTATGGTAATTACCGTCGAGGTAATTAGGGATTGACTGCGCGGGCATGCCAATCACTATGTAGCATAGTGCTAATAGCAATAGATACTTAAGCATTCGTAGTGGCCAGTCTAACCAAGCCGGTGGTGTTAACTCAGCTTTGATAAAACGTTTTCTAAAGGCATATAGATATTCCCCAGCTAAACCCAAGGGGCAAGCCCAGCCGCAAAATGCTCGCTTGCAAAGTAGCCCAGTGATTAATACCGCCGCCAGCATTACCGCCGCCGCGGGATGTGTTTGATCCCATAAATTGAGGCTGATAATCGCTTTAAGCTCAATCCCGCCCGCTATTGGTAAAAAAGCATCAACCACGTCGGGGCGCATGAGCCAAGGCGTTATCCCTTGCTTAAGTAGCACGGTATTGATGGTGTATTGTACGGCAACCAGTAACAGCGATAGTGCCAACACATGCTGAGTCCCTTCACGCAGGGTATTGATTTTAATCTCCCCCTTGAACTCGTCGGGTGCAAATCTATGGACGAGTAATGCCAGTGGCAGCGCAATAATAAGTCCTATTGCTAACGGCCAATATAGGCTGATGGCAACTGCGCCGACACTCAGTAATAAAGTCACAACAGCGCCCCATTTTTTGCCGCTCCAATAACTAAGGGAGGCGAGATACATGAGTGCTAACATTAACGTTAGTGATTCGATAAAAGTCATAGTGGTTAGTACAGCAATGATCAACAAGTGCTAAGTCTGAGTGATTAAATGAGGATAAGTTTTTGAGTGCTAAGTGAAATTGTGCAGCAAATCTAACATTTTTAGTATCAATCGACTAAAGCGCGTTATAGCTCACAAAGCTAAGGATTCTGGGCTTGCACAAAAGAAATTTAGATTGCAGGGAAGATAAATATTATGGGTGAATAAAGCCCTAACAATCAGTATGGTTAGGGCCGACATGAGTTGGGCGTTTTTATCAACTCTTTGATTTTTCAAGAGACTCGATAAATTTATTGGATTCATCAATCGATGTGTTCATTTCTTTAATGAGCACTGAAATGTCGGTTTGTAGGCTGGCAAATTCACCTTTAATTGCGCCAATCGCTTGGGCGTTCAAGTTATGCTTGAGGTACAGCATGTTATCTTTCAAGGCTGTGAGTATTGGTGGCATTTTTGATTCAGCACGGCGCATCGTTTTAATCAATTGTTGATAAGAACGACGGGTTTCTTTCAGTTTGGTTTCGCTGTCTCGGCGTAAATTAGCTTTACTGATTTCGCTAATTTCATTTTGCCATTCTTCAAATAAGGCATCGGCTACGCCTTCGACTTTATTGATACGATTACTGACGTTATCGGCGGCACTTTGGGCTGACTCATACTCATCTTTAGCCTTGTTATAGGCTTTCTCTAGATTGCCGCCATCGCGATTGAGTAAGGCTTGCATCTCTTTGAGGGCATCACTAAATTCTTCTTGAGCCTCCTCTTGGGACTCTTTGGCTGCTTTAACTCTGTCGACCATGATATCGCGTTTATGGTAACCGACTTTTTCCATCGCGCCGTAGTAGGCACTTTGGCAGCCACAGAGCAAAAGGCTAGCGGCAATTAGGCTTGATATGAGCAGTTTTTTCATTTTGGGTTCCATTGCTGAGTAACATCGCCTTAATCGGCCTGAAATCGTGCAGCATCAATAATGCTCCACAAATGAAAAATAGCCCCGATAACAGCAGGTACAATCAACCACCAGAGGGCATAGCCGACAACCGTGATAACAAAAAACAGCAGCGCAGCCATAATTCTACCTTGCAGCAGTTGGCCTAACCCAGGGAAAAATATGCTCGCAATTGCCGAAATAACGTTACCTGCAGATCCTTGTTGAGACATCAATTCACTCCTTAGACTTGTAAATTAAGTGTTTATTGTACGAAGATAACGAGTCTATACCTACAGAAGCAAGAGAAACCCGTGACTAAAAAGATAGAACTGGAACAAATTCGCGTCCTATTCCTCGGGATCTGGCACTTTCTGCTGCATTTAAGACAGCGTCTGGTGGAAGACCAAATCAATATCCGTGCGGGGCATTTAGCCTATGTCACTCTGTTGTCGCTGGTGCCTCTGGTGGCGGTGACTATGTCGATGCTGTCAGCTTTTCCGGTATTTAAGGGCATTCGAGGGCAGATTGAAGGTTTTGTTTATCAGAACTTTTTACCCGCGGCTGGCGATACTGTACAAACGTATATTAATGAATTTGTGGGAAATGCCTCTAAAGGCACCGCCGTTGGGATCGCCGCGTTAGTTGTGGTCGCCATTATGCTGATTTCTGCCATTGATAAAGCACTCAATAATATTTGGCGTACTAAAGAAAAGCGCTCTATCGTAGTGGCTTTTTCTATGTATTGGATGGTGCTTACCCTCGGCCCTGTACTCGTAGGTGCCAGTTTAGTTGCCACTTCTTATGTGGTGTCGTTGAAGGTGTTTAATGGTCAGTTGTCGGGCGTTATGCCGTTGTTTATTGAACGCTTACCAATGTTATTTTCGGTGGCGGCATTTTTACTATTGTACATAGTGGTGCCCAATAAAAAGGTGAAGTTTTTACACGCGTTATTAGGCGCGATTGTCGCCGCACTGTTGTTCGAGCTGGGTAAAAAAGCCTTTGCCTTGTATGTGACCCAATTTCCGAGTTATGAGGCTATTTATGGCGCTTTGGCGGTGATCCCCATTATCTTCGTCTGGGTGTATTTATCGTGGATGATAGTGTTACTTGGCGCTGAAATCACCGCTACGATGCCAGAGTATTTAGATTATGAATCGAGCTTTGATGATGAAACCGATCTTGATGGCCAGCCGTTAGCTAATTCAGGCTCCGTTGAGCCGTCGGCAATATTAACGCCGGCAGAGATGACGGCCATAAACGCAGTTGTGCAGTCAGATCAAAATGACGCGGCTAAATAATGAGAGTGTGGCGATAATATTAGATGATGGAATCAGTGCTTCAATCCTGCCCGCCTTTTATCCGCCGAGATTGGATTAGTGTTGGTAATGGCCAGCAATTACATCTGGCGCAATACGGTAATCCGCAGGGGATCCCCTTATTGTATTTACACGGTGGGCCGGGAGCGGGTTGTGATATTAGTGAGTTAGCCTTATTTAATGCTGAGCAATATTGGATTTTACTGTTAGATCAGCGCGGTGCAGGGCGGTCTTTACCTTTAGGCGATTTAACTCATAACCATTTAAATGGTTTGATCTGCGATATTGAAGCTATTCGTTTGAGTTTAGGCATTGAACGCTGGTGCCTAGTCGGTGGCTCTTTTGGTGCAACATTAGGCTTAATTTACAGCGGATTATTTCCTGAACGGGTGATAGCGCAAGTATTGTGGGCATTATTTATTCCCTCTAAAGCGGGCATCAATTGGCTTTATGGTTATGACGGTGCGGCTAAATTACAACCTGCGGCTTATGGTCTTTTTAGTGGCAATCCATCGACGATTACATCCTTGGCTGAACTGCTGGAGGATTATCAGCAGGGATTGTCATCGGTAGATACGGTGCAGCGACATTATTATGCTCGGCGCTGGATCCAGTGGGAATTAAAGCTTGCTGGCGCTAGATTAGTATTACCAAGGCTGTTACCCGAAGCCGTATTGGCATTAGCCGATATTGAACTGCACTTTGCTAGGCATAATTACTTCAATGCTATGAGTGTATTACAGCGCGTGATGCCAAGGGTAACGGCGCGTAGTGTGTTATTGCAAGGCATGCAGGATGCAATTTGCCCAGCGGCGCTCTTACAGCATTTTTTGGCTGAACAAGAGCATGCTATAACGCTTATTACTGTTAACGATGGCGCACATATGCTCAATAGTGAGAGTTTATTTTTGGCGGTTACAGCACAGATTCACGCCATGTGGATGTGGATACATCAAAGGGAAATAGCATGAAAATATTACTCATCAGTGCGGGTTTATTCGGGTTAACTGCCTGTGCAACTACTGCGTCATCTCAACCTGTTTCTATTAGTCAGTCATCCGCTCAGGAGGTCGTGAGTGCGCCTATAGCGCCTAAAGTGGTCGAACTGGGTGGCATGACTAACGAAGCCGCAGCAACGCATCTGTATCAAGCCCTGCTTAATGCAAATTATCTGGCCACCTTAGTTGCGCCAACGAAAGTGGCAGTACAGTTTGGCAATAATCAGTTTTTGCTTGAACCGAGTATTAATTCAATGGGTATTGATCGTATCTTAATGAATCGTTTTTATGCCGTACATCCACAATTGCAAGCCAGCCCAGAATTACTGGCGATGATTGGTACCTTAAACCAAAAGTTAAACTTTGCGAAGTTTGTCTTATTAGATCAAGGTGCTGTGATTCAAGTACAAGGTGTTGTGACCTTTGCCGAACGAGTTGAAATAGAAGAGTTACGCCGCTTTATGTTGTGGACTAATAACGGATTGGCCCAAGTTGCACAGTCATTACCTGAGGGTGTCGATCAACTTATTCGTCCTATTCCACTGATACCGCAAATGGTTCCCGTTAAGCCTTAATTTAGATCTAAACACGAAAAGGAAAAGTTGTGATTGCCTTAATTCAAAGAGTAAGTGGTGCCAGCGTAGTTGTCGATCGTCAAACCATAGGTGCAATCGACAAAGGATTGTTGGTTCTCTTAGGTGTTGAGCGGGAAGATACTCGAGATAAAATGGAGAAGCTTGCCACTAAGGTAATGAGTTACCGTGTTTTTTCCGATGACAATGGCAAGATGAATCTTAACTTAGAACAAGTTGCTGGCTCCTTGCTGGTGGTATCGCAATTTACTTTAGCCGCCGATACTGACCGTGGTCTGAGGCCGAGTTTTTCGGGGGCAGGTACGCCCGAACAAGCATTAGTCTTGTATGAAGAGTTTGTAGCCTTTTGCCGTGCTAAGGGCGTCAATACACAAACTGGGCAATTTGGTGCCGATATGCAAGTGTCATTAGTCAATGATGGTCCAGTGACGTTTAATCTGCAGGTGTAGCCTTTAGTACAGAGTTTTATATTGGTAGTTAACTATCGAACCTCTTCAATATTGCAGTGCTCAAAGGCGGTAGCAAACTAATGGAACGAGATAAATTACTTACTCACACAATCACGCAACTACTTAATCAATTAGGTCAAACATGGCATAGCACCATTCCCGCGAGCGCCTTTATGCAGATAACTCCGCTCAGTTATTGTGAGGGTGAGTTTCAAGCTACTGCGCCAATTGAGCCCAATATTAATCTGCACCAAACTATGTTTGCCGGCAGTATTTATACTTTGATGACCTTAACCGGTTGGGGCGCCGTATGGCTGAACCAGCAACTAGCCGGTGTTACGGGCGATATTGTGCTCGCGGATGCCCATATTCGCTATCTTGCTCCAGTGACCTGTAACCCTGTAGCCAAAGTGCAGTGGCCAGAAGTAGATCTCAGTCCGTTGCAAAGGGGGCGCAGAATTAAGCTAAAGCTTGAAGTGCAGTTATATTGCGGTAATGGTTTGTGTGCGGTTTTTGAAGGCTTGTATGTAAGCGCGCCTAAAGTGGCCTTAGCTGTAAGCACTATAAAAGTAATTTAATACCTTTCTAAAAAATCGAAGTGAATCTCAAATTTTATCCACTTTATTTCTTTTTTATGGGCGAATACACTAGCGTTATAGAGTTGAGATATTCCATCTGACTCTGAGTCATTTACCTATTTTCGGAGCAGATTATGTCTAAAGTCTTAATTTTAAAATCAAGCATTCTTGGTGGTTATTCTCAATCTGCCGTGTTAATTGACCACTTAGCTAGCCACTGGGAAAGCCAAGGCGCGGTTATCACTGTACGTGATTTAGGCGGCAAAGACGTACTGCCTATGGTAGACGGTGAAATTGCTTCTGGTTTACGCGGTGGTGCAGAATTATCAGCTCGTCAGCAAGAAATGCTCGCAGTATCAGATGCCTTAGTTGCTGAATTACAAGCGAACGACACTATCGTTATCGCAGCGCCAATGTATAACTTTACGATTCCGACTCAGCTTAAAAACTGGATCGATTTTATTGCCCGTGCTGGTGTGACTTTCACATACACTGAAACAGGTCCAAAAGGATTGGTAGAAGGCAAACGCGCTGTGTTAGTGACTACTCGTGGCGGCGCTCACAAAGATGGTCCTACTGACCATGTGGTGCCTTACCTGAAAACGGTTTTAGCCTTTATTGGTATCACTAATGTTGAAGTGGTTTATGCAGAAGCACTAAACATGGGCCCAGAAGCACACGACAAAGGCATGAGCGAAGCCAAGCACAGCATCGATTTGCTGCAAGCTTAATGGTGTAGCCGATTCGATTTAGCAGAATAAAAAATGCCAGCCTTAAATAGGCTGGCATTTTTTTATGTTGATTTTAGGGCTTCTTAGTATGCTGTAAACTCAATCTTTGAGTGAACAGTCATCCATCAGACACTAAAACCCAATATGCCAAATGACAGGCTGGCATTTTGGGGCTATATGCTGAATATTAGATTTTGTAGGCCGCCGCTTTAGTTTGGTAAGCCGTGGCGATTTGACTCAGCGTGAGCGTCCCTTGGGATAGCTCTTGCACTTTAGCGGCTAATTGGTTAATTGCTGCAGCATTATCAATAATGTCCTCCCCGATATGCACTAACACTTTACTTTGGGATTGAGTGGTGTGGGCAACACTTTCACTCGATACTGCAACATGGGTGATTTGTTCCGATCTTTGTGCAAGACCACTCGCAATTTCACTGGTGTGCTTTAAGTTTTCAATGGTGCTTTGCTTACTTAAATCCATTGATTCAACCGTTTTAATCATGCTGGTATTAAGGTGAGCTAACACTGTGGCAATATCATCAGTTGAGCGGCCAGTGCGTTGCGCTAAGGCTCTCACTTCATCGGCGACTACAGCAAAACCACGGCCGCTTTCTCCCGCTCTAGCGGCTTCAATAGCGGCATTTAGTGCGAGTAGGTTGGTTTGTTCTGATATGCTGCGGATAGCCTCTAATAATTTAGTGATCGCACTGACATCAGTGGTTAACTCTGTTAAAAACTCAGTCACCTCTGTGGTATTTTTCTCTAGCTTTTTCATATCGGCCATAATGTTAAGCGCACTTTTTCTATCTTCATCGCTCGAGTTAGCCGCTTGGCGTGCGCTTTGTGCTGAGTCGTTACTATCAACTGCGGCTTGGCTTATCTGCTGGATCACATTTTGTGCTGTATCGGCAATCTGTTGCGCCTGCTGGTTTTGGGTGTGTACGGCATGTTGGGTTTCATCACTAAGCTGCTTTAAGTTAGTAGTAGTTTTTGCCATATCGACGGCAATATCACGATAATCAGAGAACACCTGCGTCAGCTCTTCGAGCATAGTATTAAAGGCTATTTCAGCTTGCGTTTTTGCGGGTACTAATCGGATAGAAATATCTTTAAACTCTGAAATTTTCTGAATTGCATCAGCAATACGCTGATTCGCAGAGGATTCTACGCGCATCATCGAGGCAAGTAGAATTAGAATACCGGCTTCAGCAATAGCAAACAGAGCATGTACAAAGGTAATATCCCAAGAACACTGACCCGCAAAAAGCATAATAGCGACGTGATTTATTTCAATACTTTGCATTTGGATGTAGGTAAATAACACATGGTGTACAGCCACAGTGAGTAGTGCGGCAACGATCGGTTCCCAGCGTTGATAAATCAAAAATACGGCCATCGTAGCGAAGATATGGAAGTGCATTTCAAGCATACCCATTTGGGTCTGAATGAGTAGGGCTGACACTGTCATCATGATCACTGCTGCCACAATGGCAAACATTGGCGTATTTTTGAGTAGGCTGTAACTGATTTGAGTGATAAGCAAAACAGCGATGGCAGCCAGAATGGCAAAACTCATCATCTGAGCGCCAAAAAAACCACTCACAAACAGTATGGGTGCCTGCGCGAGGAGTATACGATATAGGGTTTGATCGTTTTTAGCCGTTGTTGGTGTGTCGGGTATCTGATTCATGTTCGTTTGCCTAATTTGAAGACATCATAGTATTGAGATCGATGAGCAACTTTTCGGTAATAAGCTGCTGTTGAGTATAGGTTTGTTTTAGCTGTCCCGTAGGGGAAATTAAATAAAGATTGCCAGTATGTAGATTGATATCACTGCTTGCTGTCGATTTTTCTGCCAGTTGCCATTGCAGTTTTTCTAGTTGTTCTGGCGTTAATTCAGCACTAAAAAACTGTGCCGACTGGCTATCTATCATCTGTTGTCTAATCTCTTGTGTGTCATTTTGTGGGTCGATAGTGACAAACAAAAATTGAATATTTTGCTTTTCTGTTTCGGTCAGTTGTTCCATTAGCAGCTTCACCTGATGGGTCCGAATAGGACAAATCTGTGAGCAGCTTAAAAAGCCAAGAAACAGATAACTAGGTCCTTTTTTCCAATCGCTAAATTGGTGCTGTGTGCCATTAACATCCTGCCAAGTAAAATCAATTGCAGTATTTTGGTGAGTTTGGATACCGTAACTGCCAGAGATGATTTGATTGAGGTAAGTCACCGCCGGAAGGAGTAGTAAAACTAAGATTACGATGAGTGTAGTGCTAACGAATACGCTAGGTTTTTTCATATACGTTTTATTTAATACTCTGAAATTGGATAATTGTGTCACCGAGCAATTCCATTGCATTAGATATTAATTATATTTGATTAACCAGTAGTGCTTTGCTTACAAAGTAAAGATACGTTTGAAGTTTTGAACTGGATCACTTAACGCGGATGGAGACAGTGTTAACGGAGCTTTCAGGCGGCTTACTCGGTTGTTTGTTATGAGCCGCCTTCAGGTATTGAATATCATCAAATATCGTTTTTAGTTTTTCCAGCGTTTAAAAATCAGCGAAGTATTAATGCCGCCAAAGGCGAAGTTATTGCTCATGACATAATCAGTATTAATGGGGCGAGGTTCGTGGCGGATATAGTCTAAGTCAGCGCATTGTGGGTCGATATGCTCAAGGTTGAGTGTTGGTGCAAACCAGCCAGCATTCATCATTTCGATACTCACCCAAGCTTCTAGTGCGCCACATGCACCTAAGGTGTGGCCAGTGTAGCTTTTAAGGGATGATATCGGTACATCAGCACCAAATACGGCGTGGGTTGCATGACTTTCAGCAATGTCACCACGCTCGGTTGCGGTGCCGTGGGCGTTAACATAGCCTATGGCTCTGGGCTCAATTTGTGCATCTTTGAGTGCTAATCTAATGGCAATTTCCATCGTTTGTGCATTGGGCTGGGTGACGTGTTGACCGTCGGAATTGGTGCCAAAACCCACTAGTTCGGCGTAAATTTTTGCACCACGGGCCTTGGCGTGTTCGAGTTCTTCGAGCACGAGCGTACAAGCGCCTTCGCCAATGACTAGGCCATCACGCGCGACATCAAAGGGGCGCGGCGTGAGTTCTGGTGTGGTGTTTTGAGTGCTGGTGGCAAACAGGGTATCGAACACGACGGCTTCGGTGGGGCAGAGTTCTTCGCCGCCGCCCGCCAACATTAAAGTTTGCTGACCAAACTTAATGGCCTCATAGGCATAACCTATGCCTTGGCTGCCCGAGGTACACGCGCTGCTGGTGGTGTGAATTCGGCCTTTTAAGCCGAAGAATACGCCAACGTTTACCGCAGTGGTATGTGCCATCATGCGAATATAGCTGGTGGCAGAAATACCTGACATATCACCAGTTTTTAGCATATCGCCAAAGGCACTGATAGGATCGGTACTGCCAGTCGATGAACCATAGGCTATGCCCATTTCACCCGATGACACGATAGGATCGTCCAGCAATCCTGCATCGATTAATGCCAGCTCACTGGCGCGGGTTGCCATGATTGCAACCCTGCCCATAGAGCGAATTTTTTTGCGCGAATAATGGCTGGGTAATTCAAAGTCAGTAATTGGCGCAGCTAAGCGAGTGTTGAGACCGTCGAATCTATCCCAGTCACTCATAGTGACGACGCAGTTTTTTTGCGCCTTAAGGCTCGCTGCAATGGTCGGCCAATCACGGCCTAGGGCAGAAATGCCGCCAATGCCCGTGATAACCACTCGCCGCCCAAAACGGGTTTGATTTGTCGCCTGACTCATTTAGATCATGCCTCCATTAACTGATATGACTTGGCGAGTGATATAGGCGGCATCGTCCGACATTAAAAATGCGGCTAACGCAGCGATTTCATTGGGTTTACCCATGCGGCGCATCGGCACTAATTGCTCAACCATGTCTTTATGGATATCGGCCACCATGTCGGTTTCTATCAAACCGGGGGCGATACAGTTTACGGTGATTTTGCGTTTTGCCAGTTCTAATGAGAGTGCCTTAGTTGCACCGATAATCCCTGCCTTGGAGGCACTGTAATTCACTTGCCCCCGATTACCCGCGATCCCAGAAACTGAGGCTAAGGTAATAATACGCCCGCCTTTTCGACCTTGTACCATTGGCATTACGCAGGGATGGAGCACATTATAAAAGCCATCTAAATTAGTGTGGATCACGCTGTCCCACTCGTTTTCTGTCATGGCGGGAAAGGCGGTATCGCGATTGATGCCTGCATTAAGGATCACGCCGTAATAGGCACCATTGGCCTCAATATCGGCTTCGATGGCGGCTTTGGCGATTGCGCGTTCGGCAACATCAAATTTGAGCAGGTTCACATTCACCCCAAGCGCGCGAACTTCAACGGCAGTGTCATCGGCAGCCGTTTGGTTGCTGTGGTAATGCAGGGCGATATCAAAGCCTGCTGCGGCCAGTTTGAGGGCAATAGCTTTACCGATACCGCGGCTTGAACCTGTGACTAATACTCTGTTATTCATCTGTTTTCTCTACCTCATTTTATCTGTATGAGTTGGCATGAGGTTTCATTAATGGAAATATGTTGGGCTAAAAAATCTGTATTTAAATGCGCTTTATGCAAAAACTTTTATCTTTCGGCGGATTCGCTTTTGTCGTTATCTGCTGAGTATCGCTATCCAAGACTGTTGTTGCCAACATCTTGAGTTCCTTCAAGGTACGCTTGCGTATCTTGGGGTTGAAACACATTCACATTCGCTGTGGCCACTAAGGTTTTATCTTGTTCGCTTCCGGCTTCGGGCAACAGATAAATCTGACAATCGAATACCGCTAATCCCGAATCCTCTTGATAGAGGCGCTTTACGTGGGTGCGATAGGTGCGCCCGAGTTCATATCGCTTGGCGTGTAGCGCTAATTTGCGCGAGCCCAAAAGAAAACCCACGCGGATTTTATCATTACGTAACTTGGCCTCTACTCCGGCCAGTGCGGCAATACTTTGTGCCATATATTCGATACCCACATAGTTGGGTACCGCGTGGTGATTAGCATCAAAATAAGGACTTTGCGGCGTGATAGTGACTTCAGTAACTAAGGCCTCATGCTGATAGCTGATGATTTTATCAATCAATACCATAGGCGCTCGATGTGGGATGAAGTCAGTCACTTTTTGCTCGGCGAAGGGTAAATTGATGTTAAGAAATGACATCATTTTAGACTTCCTTACGGCAAAAAATTAGGCTGGCATTACTGCCGCCAAAGGCAAAAGAATTACTCATCACATAGTTAAGTGCGCCTTTGGCGGCAACATGATGGCGTTCGACCAAGGAAATCGGTGGATTTTGCGGATCAGCTTGCCCATCCCAGCAATGGGGCGGCAGAGCTTGGCGGTGATTATGGGCAGAAAGCAATAAATAGCAGAAGGCTGCTTCAATCGCACCGGCAGCGCCCAAGGTATGTCCGACCAAAGGTTTAGTTGAACTACAAGGCGGGGTGCTGGTGCCAAATATTTCAACAATAGCGCGGCTTTCCATCGCATCATTTTTAGGGGTCGCAGTGCCGTGTAAGTTAATGTAGCTAATTTCTTGCGCGGTAATATTCGCATCCTGTAAGGCTGCTTGCATGGCCGCGATTGCGCCAGTGCCTTCGGGGTGCGGCGCTGAAATATGGTACGCATCACTCGACTCGCCAATCCCTGCCAGCATGACATCAGATTCACCCAATGTTAGGGTAAATAACGCTGCGCCTTCACCGATATTGATACCATCACGATTGATACTAAAAGGATTGCAGTGACCTTTCGATACTGATTCTAAAGCATTAAAGCCATTAACGGTCAGTTGGCATAGGCTGTCGATACCGCCGACAATCACCATGTCGCAGAGATTAGCACTGAGCAAGCGTTTAGCGCTGGCAAAGACTTTTGCGCTGGAAGAGCAGGCGGTTGAAATTGTGTAGCAAGGGCCATCGAGCTGAAAGTATTGGCGTAAAAAATCGCTGGTGCTACCGAGCTCTTGTTGAAAGTAGTGATAGTCAGATGGAAAGTGGCCGTGTTGATTGCGATACGCAAGGGCGGCTTCACCTTTGGAGATCCCTGAGGTGCTTGTGCCTAAGACCACACCGATGCGAGTAGTGCCAAAATCTTGTTTTGCCTGCTCAACGGTGGCGGCAATTTGCAGCGCGGCGCAAAGCAGTAATTGATTATTACGACAATCAAATTGGGCAAACTGGTGTGGAACAGCAGGTAGCTCGACAGCCACGGGTGCGACCAGTGTTAGTTGTCCAAATAGCAGTGCATCACTGATCTGCATGGCGCTAGTATCGCCTGCGACTAAGCGATCTAAAACCAGCTGTGGATCTTGCCCTAGCGGGGTACACAATCCAATCTGTGTAATGGCGACTCTGTTCATCATTGCGTATCGTTTTTCTGCTATGGCACAGTCAAGTGCGGGTGTTAAAAGGTTAAATAGGTTCGATGTCTAACGCAAACTTAGCCAGTGGCATCGTTAAATGGATGCGGGCTTGCCATAGCGTATCACCGACCTGTTGTTGATAACGGATTTGCACCACATTGGTTTGCAGGGCACTTTTACTGTTCAAGCCATCTTGGCTATAGATTTGGCGACAGAGATTGGTATTCACTTGGGTATCTACAAGCGTATCACCGACCGTATCGCCGATCGCATCGCAAAAGCCAGCCATTAAATGGCCACCTTCCAAATGGGCACGAACGCTCTGCTCAGGCCAATAAATAAGTTGCATCATCGCCATTAAATACTCGGCTTTAAAACTATCACCCAGCAGTACGTTTTGCTCACTGCTGAGTGTATTGCCATCATAAACTAAGGTAAACAAAGCCTGTCCAAGTGGCGCTAAGCCAACGAGGGTCATGCGTTCGCCCTCTAATTCTATCTGAGTCAGCAACTCGTGGGACTTATCAGCCACTTTAATATTGACCTTTTGGCTGAAGGATTGGGGTAAAAGTGCGGCAGCTTGGCTATACGATGGTTGGTTCGCGATGACGGTATTTGTTGTGATGTTACTTAATGGTTTAGCCAAGGGTTTATCCCTTGTATGGCTAAGCTCATTGGGCAGCGGGGCTAAACAGTAATGCACATTTTCAGCAAGAGTGACGCAGGTCTGTCGCTGTAAAAGTTGAGTACAGCCCATAAGCCCAATGCTGGTTAGCAATAGGATATACAGTGATAATCTTTGAGCATTAAGGTTCAGTCGCATGGCGTTACCCCTCTTCGAGCTCTGGGATAGGCGTATTATTTTTACACAGTTCCACGACCATATTCAGGCGTCTCTCTGAGTCTTTGACAAAGGGATTATTCGTATCCCAAGCGTAGCCCGCTAGAATCGAGCTGATCATTTGTTTGATTCTATGGTTTGGATTTTCATAGAAAATCACTTCCTGAAAACGGCCATCATACCAAGCTTGCACATAAGTACGGAAGGTATTCACGCCCTGCATTAAAGGGGCTGAGTAATCGGCTTGCCAGTCAACCGTTTCACCATTGAGCTGTTTTGTCAGGCATTTTGCCGCCATCGATGCTGACTGCATGGCGATAGTCACCCCAGAGGAAAACACTGGGTCGAGAAACTCGCCCGCATTGCCGAGCAGGGCAAACTTATCGGTAGCAAGGCGCGACACATTAGCAGAATACCCTTTTAAAGTGGCGCATTCTTGCACCACTTTAGCATTGGCGAGCAACACTTTTAATGTGGGTTCTTCACTGATCATCTGTAGCAATTGTTGCTCAAGTGTACCCTCAAGATGCGCAAGTAATTCGGGTCTAGCAACCACGCCAAGTGAGCAGCGGCCATGGCTAAAGGGAATCAGCCAATACCAAATGTCTTTATGCTCTGGGTGGACACTGATCAAAATTTTATTACGATCAAAACTAGGATCGCTGATGTTATCTTCCACATGGGTGAAGATGGCGCTGCGTGAGGGTAAGCAGGAAGGGCTTTCTAAATCGAGCAAGCGCGGCAATACGCGACCAAAACCACTGGCATCAAGCACAAATTTGGCATCGATTTGATACAGTTCGCCTGTCTCATTACGTACCGTTAAGCGTGGGTTCTCGGTTAAATCGATCGCCTCGACCGTTTCGCCGTAGCGGATTTCGACACCTTGGCTTTGGGCGGTATCGGCTAACAGTTTATCAAAACTAGCACGCTGTACTTGGAATGTGGTGCCTGGCCCTGGGGTAAATTTATCGGTAAAGTCGAAGGTGGTATAAGTGCCATTGCGCCGAAATGCAGCGCCATTTTTATGCTGGAATCCCGCCGCATTAAGCGCCTCTAACATGCCAGCTTCTTCAATAAACTGCATGCAACAGGGCAGTAAACTTTCGCCGATAGAGAAACGCGGAAAATATTGCTTCTCGATGACCAGTACACGTTTGCCCTGCTGATGCAGCAAACTGGCCGCGATAGCGCCTGAAGGCCCAGCGCCGATAATGGCCACATCAACCGTAATTGAATTTGGCATAGTTGATAAAATGTGTGTAGATGTGGACATATAAAGTACGTTCCTTGTCGATATCAGGATTTTTGAGTCGTCAAAATCAGTGGCGAAAGTAAGAAGGTAAAACCGATACCCAGCGACAGCGTTAAGCCAAAATAATGAATTGCTTGTGTCTGGCTAAAAGCGAGTAAGCCAAAGGCCAGCAAGGTCGAGCAGGCCGACATAAATACTGCCATCATTACCGCGTTACCATGGCTTTTGGCCGAGGCAAAAAACAGGCTGTAGTCTACCCCAATTCCAAAAACTAAAATGAGTGCCAGTGCATGGAACAGACTCAGTGGCGAGCCGGTTAAGCCTAAGGTTGCTAGCGTCAGCAGAGCGGCAAGGGCCGGAACAGCGACTACGACAGTCGCTTTTTTAAAACCGAAATTCAGGCTAAACAGTAACAGTGCTATTACCAGTGCGAGGGCTAATAACTTTAGCGTTAATAGTCGGTAGTGGCCCATAACCGCAGAAATATCGGCCACTTTATCGATAAGCTGTACGTTTGTAGTTGAGGTAAAACGCGCCTTGAGGGCATCGATATTGCTGATGCCGCCAAGTAAGACAATGGCGCCATAGTTATTTGCCATACCAGAGTTACTTGTCGCGCTATCGCCATTTGGAGTGCTGGCCTCATGTGGCGCGAGCCACAATGGCGCGAGTTGCCTGCCTGCCTCTAACTTAAAGAATCCTGCAGGCGTGATGTACTGGTTTTTCGCGGCTAAATAGGCGGCTTGTAGCGTTGGTTTTAGACTTTCATCTAGCCCTAGGCTTGCTAGCACAGTGTCTAATTGAGTTTGATAAAGCTGAGCTTGCAACTGGTAATCAATATCTTGTTTTTGATGGCTGGGCAGATACCGACTCAGGCTGACATAGTTGCCTAACTCTTGCTTAGCAATAGCGTCATCAAGCATGGGTGATACTCGCTCAAGCTGTTGTAGCAGTGCTTCTTCACTCGGTGCGCGCACCAATAAAAATTGATTGTCAGTACCGCCACTGAGTAACGTTCGCAGCTGGCTTTCAGGCTCTGTCACGCTCGTAGGGCTTTGCTGTAAATGGCGAATATCGTCATCGACGTTAAGTTGAGTTAACCCTGCCACGCAGCAAACTAATATGGCTAAAACAAAACAACCTACGCCTAAAGGCGTGGTCAATCTTTTAGATAACGCAGTGAGACTAGCAAGATACTTCCCCGCGATAGCTAACGGGCGGGAGCCTGTAGGCAAGCGACTCCCCGCTAATAGCGGATAGGCGAAAATTAAAGTTAAGTAGGCGCCAAGTAAACCCGCAGCGCAGAAGGTCGCAACTTGCTGCATACCGGGAAACGGCGCTAAACCTATGCCGACGTAAGCCAAAGCACTGGTGACAAAGGCGAGTGTCACCGTCGGAAAAATGTACGCCACGGTAGCCTGTGCGCTACGCTCGGTATCGCATAAGCGTTCGCAGTAAAAATGAAAACTGTAATCGATGGCGATGCCAATCAAACTAGTGCCGAACACTAAGGTGAGTAAATGCAGTTCGCCAAAAACGCTTAAGGTAAAAGTCACCGCCAATAATAGCCCGCTGGAAATAGTGACGATTGCTAATAGCAGTGGCATCACAGAGCGAAACGCCAACCAGACCAAGGCTATCACCCCAAGTAAGGATGCAAGACCAAGAATCGATATTTCACTCTTAGCGGTTTGCGTTGCCGCAAGAGCGTGAAACAGGGCACCGGCTTTTAGCATTGTGACATCGGGATAGCGTTGTTTCACTGAATCTAAGGCTTGATTTAATTGTGTTATCTGCGCTAATTGTGCATTGGGATTAAAGGCGCTTTCTCGCCCCTTTGCTATAACAACCGCAGCAACCTTATCGCCTTGGTTAGCCAGCAGTATCCCTTGACTGGCTCTGACTGTTGAACTCGCTGCGAGGGCGAGTAAGTTGGCGGGGAATAACAATAGTGGATCTTGGGCAAGCAAGTTGCTATTGGCATAACCAAAGGCGTTGTAAAGCTGCGCAGTAGCCGCCTCAATCAGACTGCCCATATTTTGCGTTGTTAACGCTTTCGCTTGCGGCGCTGTCAGTAATTTAAATCTGTAGGGGAAATAATATTGTCCTAGCGCTTCACCGAGCTGCATATCGGCGCTGCGGATATCGGTTAGCGCGCCGTTATTGTCAGCTCCAAGGCTGTCAGCTGCAAGTTGTTGCATCATTAGCTTCGCGGCGGCTATGGCTGTGGTTTCGTCCTTGGCAATGAGCGCAATATAGACTTGATCGGCGAGCGTGGCCTCAACTTGGTTAAGGGCGCGTTCAGTAAGTTTGTCCTGCTGTAAATGTGGCAACATCGCCAGAATATCGCTTTGTATACGTGCGCCATTTTGCCAAAGTTGTAGTGACCATAAACTGGCCGACAACATTAACAGCAGCCAAATAGCCAGACGCCATTTAGGGGAAGATTGCATTAGCGCTTGATTCGCGCGCGTAGCGAAATTAGAGGCCATGGCTAAGGTTTACTGGTATCGAAAGCCAACGAATACTGCGCCAATTCAGCCTCACTCAGTGTGCCTTGAGTGAGCTCACTAAAGTCGATACGGGTGATATCCTGCACGCTCACACTGGGCGCAGCGCTTAACAACACTAAAGATTGCAACACATCGCTACCCTCTAACACCATATTGGCGACGGCTTTTTTCATTAAGGGATCTTTGGGCGTTAAGCCTAATTGCCATTGGCCATTTGTGCTTAACCTCTCCGAGCTTAAGCTTTCAGTATTTAACCTTTCAGTGCCTAAAAAGTGCAGCTCGAAGTTTTCGCTTAAACCAGAAATATCACCGCCGAGCATAGCTCGCACTAGGCTGGGTAATAAATCGCCCATCGCGGCAGCGCTCGGCGAAGTATCGGCCTTGCTGATTTGTACTCGACCTTGGCTGTCACGCTGAATAAGTTGTTTATCTTTTAAAATCAGTAGCGACTCAAAAGGCGTTATCTGTTGCCAAATAAGCCCTTGGGTTTGATCAAAGATAAACTGCCCTTGGCTGATTAACGGCTTTTTAAGCACCTTTAACTGCCGAGATTGCACAAAATGACCTCGCACTGTTTCGCCCAAGTTAAGCTTTTTACTCAGGGCGATAAGTTTGGTTTTATCTGCGTTTTGGCTGAAAAGCGTTTGATAATTGCTGGCAGAAGCCACGGTTATCGGCGCATCGGCTTTGACCTGTGCTGATAGCAAAACGCTAGTTAAACACAGGATAAAACCAAGTTTGATAAGTGTTAGCGTGGCGTTCATTAGTCTTCAACCTTCGCAAGCAGAGTGGCTATTTTGTCACGGAACACATCAGGGGTAACAAAGCACAATTCTTGGGTAGCCATATCGACCGCCGCTTGGATCGTATAACCCTTAGTAATGCGCGCCCCTGTTTCAATATCGCGAATTTGATAATTGATTTTTAAGCGGTTTTCCCACTCGACTAACTCGGCGCGCACGGTGATTTTTTGTTCGAAGGTACTGGCTTTGACGTATTTAATCTGCAAATCAATAATCGGCCACGCATAGTTAGATGCTTGCATTTGGCGGTAGTTGTAGCCCAACTCATCGAGCAGTTTGCAGCGAGCAATTTCAAAATAGCGCAGATAATTGCCGTGCCAAGTGATCCCCATGGAATCCACATCGTGGAAGGGGATTTGTATTTCTATGTCGACACTGAGTAGTGATTTCATCGGCATACTTCCCATTCTCCCGCTTGGATTTTAGCTATGGTTTGGCGTAGTACGGCTTCGAGCGGCCTATCTTCAATTAAGGTCTCAAAATCCTCGCGCACTTGGGCGAGGGTTTTCGCCAGTGATGGCGTGAGTGAAGCTTCATCTAACTCATTTTGCGCGATACGCAGGCCAATGCCTTGAGTCATGGCGAGCAAAGCAGCAGCGGCGACTTGCTCAGTTAATTGCAATACGCGCATACAGTCGCGGGCAGCTATTGTGCCCATACTCACCTTGTCTTGGTTGTGGCATTCGGTTGAGCGTGAGAACACGCTAGCGGGCATAGTGTGTTTTAGCGCTTCTGCTGTCCACGCCGATACGCCAATTTGCACGGCTTTAAAACCATGATTAATCGCGCTGCGTGGGCCGGTTGAACCAGATAAATTAGCGGGTAGACCGTTGTTAAACTTAGGATCCATCACCAATGCCATTTGGCGATCGATAAGATCGGCCAAGTTCGCCACCGTATTTTTTAACGAGTCCATCGCAAAGGCGATATGGCCACCGTAAAAATGACCGCCGTGGAGAATATGCTCACCTTCGCCGTCAACAATCGGGTTGTCGTTGGCGCTATTGACTTCGGTTTCAATAAATTGGCGCATAAACGGTAGAGCATCCTGCAATACGCCGATAATATGCGGCGCGCAGCGAATCGAATACCTATCTTGTAGCCTGTCAGAATTACGCGGATGTTGGTGGTGGTTCAAATCTTCCCGTATCCAAGTGGCAATTTGGTTTTGCCCCGGATGCGGTTTGGCCGCAAATAAAATTTCATCAAAATGGTTTGAGTTACCTTTAAGGGTTAACGACGCCATTGCGGTAATGCGGCTCGCTAAACGGGCCAGATATTGGGCGCGATCAAAGGCTAAACAGGCTAATGCCGTCATCACCGCAGTGCCGTTCATCAAGGCTAAACCTTCTTTGGGTCGCAGTACGTGCGGGGTAATATTGAGTTTGGCGTACACATCTTGAGTCGCTTGGCGCTGACCTTGATACATCACCTCACGCTCACCGACTAACACGGCGGCCAGATACGACAACGGCGTTAAATCACCGCTGGCACCAACGGAGCCTTCCTCTGGGATCACTGGCACAATATTAAGATTGAGCAAGGTTTCGATATGCTTTAATAGCTCATAGGTGACGCCCGATTTACCAATGGCTAAGGAGTTTAAGCGGCACGCCATTACGGCGCGAGCCTGCATTATGCTTAAGGTTTCCCCTAATCCGCAGCCATGGAAACGGGTTAAATGTAGCGGTAATTCGTGGACTAAATCTAAGCTCACATTGACAGTGCAAGAGTCGCCGTAGCCTGTTGTAACGCCATAAACCACACCTTCTTCGTGCAGCAGGCTATCGATAAAGCGCGCACCTTTTTGAATATACTCTTGATAATCCGCATCGTCACAGAGCTTGACTGGCGCGCCCTTGGCAACGGCAACCACTTGTTCTAAGGTGATAAATTGACGGCCAAATTCAACAGTCTGTAGGTCTGATTGACTCTTTGAGTCGGCTGTTTTGGTGTGGCTCATGGATACTGCGTCCTGTCGGTCTTGTGAGTTTGCGCTGATGCTTCTACTTGGATTGAATGATTGCTAGTGTGTTGCGGTTCGCTGTCTTTTCGCCAAAAATCGAAAAAGTTAAACCATTGTAGCGGTTCGCGTCGGGCGAAATATTCTAAACGCTCGCTATAGCGATTAACGGCCTGCTGTAACCTGTCCATCCTGCCCGCTCTTGGGCCTTTGAGCGTCTGTGCAAAGTGTTCTAAATGTACCCTATAACGCCCTCGTTCCCGCAGACAAAACATCAAAAACACTGGGCAATCAAGTAAGCCAGCCAAAATAAATGGCCCCTGTGGAAATGCCGCATCTTGACCCATAAACGGTGCGTATATGACGCGATTTAGTGTGTTCGATGAGGTTCTGTCGCCCGCGATCACGACTAACTCGCCGTCTTCTACTTTTTGTTGCAATAACATAGATGTCGCGGGGTTAAGCTCGGTCACTTGGATAAGATTGAGCGTACTATCTGGATTTAACTGTTTGAGTACCTTATTAAAGTTTTCTGCATGGCTGGTTAATACCATCACATTCACTTTGACCTTGCGCTGGTGGATGGAGATCGCGCGGCAAAGCTCTAAATTACCCAGATGAGACACCAATAACACGGCGCCTTTACCACTTTCGAGCTGGTCGACCAGGAGTTGGCGGTCTGGGAAATCGACTTGATTTAATTGGATCCGATCGCACCAAGCATCAATTCTATCGAGCGCTGCATTCCCAAAGGCTAAAAAGTGATTCAAGCTATCGCGCCAATCTACGGGGTTATTAAGTTTTGGCTGCTGCGGCTCAAGTTGTTGTACACGACGGAGAAAGTTTAATGATGCTTCGCGGGTAACTTTTCCCGTGAGAAAGAAATAACAAATCACCGGATACATAATAGCGCGGCATAACCAATGGCCGCCAATTCGATAGCTTTGCACTAACAGTTTTATGCCCCAATAACTGCCGCGCTCTTTTAAATCAGACCAATGTGCCGAAGTCGCTTTTGTGTCTAATATTGCATTGGGAATGGGTGCAGCTTGTTGCAGTAGCTTGCGTTTTAGCAACCAAGGCAGGCGTTTTAACATGCCAAAAAACAGCTTAGTGTGCAGTTTTGTGATGCGGACATTATCGGCCACAGCTTTAAAATGGCTGACTCCGCCTGCGGGATAGATCACTTTAGTCGGTTGGAATAAAATCTCTACGCCTTGCCAATAAAGTTTTACGAGGATTTCGATATCAAAATCCATACGTTCCGTTAATGCGTGTTGGCGTAGTAAATGTTCAGTGGCGGCGAGCGGATAAATACGAAAGCCACACATAGAATCTTGAATATCAAAGCTTAAGGTTTCTATCCATACCCAAAAATTGGTGAGATAACGCCCATAAAAGCGCGCTTTAGGCACAGAGTCATCGTATTTTGGCTTACCTGATATCAATGCATTGGGTGTGGCCTGCGCCTTTGCCATCATCGCTGTAATATCGCTTAAATCATGTTGGCCATCGGCATCGACTTGCAATACATGGCTAAAACCATCGCGGTAGGCACGGCGTAGACCTGTGATGACTGCTGCGCCCTTGCCACGATTGTAGGGATGTTGCAGCAATGTCACCCAAACATATTGTTGGGCTAAGGCTTGTAGTAAATAGCGAGTTTCGTCATTGCTGCCATCATCAATCAAATAACAGGGCAAATTAAACGGGGCAAGCTCTGCCAAGGTTTGAGCTATAGCGGCGTTGTGATTGTAATTTGGGATCACCAAGACAAGCTTGATTGGCGCTGGCACAGTTAGGTCTTTGTTGCTGGATGGCGTTAGCACTGGCTCGCCCCATTGCTTTTATTGATATGAGAGGGCTCGATGTCTAAAGGCTGAGTATCAAAGGCAATACGGCCTGAAGCGTAACGCTTATCGCCATCGCGGTAAGCGAAGGTGAATTTACCTTTAGCGGCATTATTGTGAATACTTAAAGTGACTTCTTGGCCTGGCAGAATGAGTTGCTGAAATTTCAACACTTCGAGGTTCGCCACCGCCTCGGCATAACCAAAATACTCACAGCCTAAACGCACCGCCCAATCTAACTGAGTCACGCCCGGCAATACGGCTTGCTCGGGGAAATGACCATTAAAATACTCAAGGTCGGCCGCCACTAATAGACGTAATTCAATATTATCAATGCCGATATCGGAATGCAGGATTGGCGGTAAATTCGATTTAATCATGGTTAAATAACTCGACTAACTCGGTAGTGACACGCTTACCCTGAGTATTCAGCGGCAAAATATCGGGATAACGCCAGCGACGTGGCAGTGTTACTCGTTCAAATTGAGTCAGTAAATGTGCCTTTAGGGCATTGTTAATGCTGAGCTTGCCTTGTTCTTGTAGCACCTTACGCCCGAGTTCTGACAGTGTTATAACCGCGCCCAGTTGGGATTTAAACTGTGGCACTATCACCAGTGCGGTTTGCTCAACATAGGCATGGCTGCACATAAGCGTTTCCATTTGCGCCAGCGACAGGCGTTTTTCTTCAATCTTAACAATGCGATCGAGTCGGCCTTTGAGTCTAAACTGACCATTTTCAGTTGGTTCGATTTTATCTTCGCAGCGCAGCCATTCATCATCCGCCAAATAGGGTGATTTAAGCAGTAAGGCTCCATCGGTAAAATCTTGATCTATCAATATTCTGTCAAACACTTGCCAAGGCTCATCTGCCTCATGCTGGCGTCGATAGGCGATGCCGCCAGTTTCCGTGCTGCCAAAAATTTCAATCGGCAGATGACCATAGCATTGGTTAATGCCTGTTGCTGCGGTAAAGCTTAATGGGCCGCCTGAGCTAAACACTAAGCTGGGTGAGTGCAGTTGTTTTTCGTGCTCTAAGGCTTTGGGTAGGCGTGATAGTTGGGCAGGACTACTGATCAAACACAGATTTGGCAGTAAAGCAGTGTAATAACTTAGGGTTTCTGGGTATTCAATTTGCTCGCTTAAAAATGGCCGACTGGCGGCTAATGGCCATAAAATTTTGAATAACAGACCATAAATATGTTGATGCGAAACCGTTGAAATTACGCTGCAATGGGGTAAATGCTCGGCAAAGGTATGTTCGAGCACTGACACTTCAATATCTAATTGTGTCAGTGTTTTACGAATCGCCTTAGCTTCGCCGCTACTACCTGAAGTAAAAAGTACTAATTCTCCGATGGTTGCACTTGTAGGCCAAGGTTTATTGGGCAGGCTCAGCTCTTTTTTCAACAAAATAAAAGCGTGACTTTCGCACAAGGGCTTGTCAGACAATATGCCATCAAACTCGTGCGTTAACTCGCTAAGAGTGCCCGTTTGGGTATTGGCTGGCAGGATGATTTCTTTGCCGGCTAATAGCGCCGCACACAACCCCACGGCAAACAGATCACTGGCATCACTGGCGAGTAGCCATTTTTTCTCGGGCGCCGCGAGCAGCTGCTCGTAAAAATACGCCACCTGATTAGTAAATAATGCACCAGTGACGAGGTCGTGGTGATTAAAGCTTATTAATTGCTGGGCAAAAGGCCCTTGGGTTAACCAGTTTTTGAGTAGCTGTGTCATGTTTTCTTCAACCAAAAGCTGCGATATAACCATTCCCCACCGAGGAGCAGTCCCATGAGTACGTATGCAATCAAACCGTTATACAAGGTCCAGGTTGCTAAGCGAGTAAAGCCAGCGGTATACGCCGCCATCGTGCCATTTAACACAAATAAGCCACACCAAAGCAGGGTGACTTTTTTAAGGTAAGGTATAGCTTCATCCGGTAAATCGGGCTCTTTTAAACGGGCTAAACGCTCTATCATGCAAGGACCCTTGTGCAGTGAGTAACTGAACAGTGCCAGCATAGTGAGATTGATAACCACAGGGTAATACAAAAGCCAGTCGCTGCGTTTTGCTAGATAACTGCCTGCAGTGAGCGCTATCCCCACCAGTAGTGGTAACACTAATGTCTTAACCTTTTGCTTTTGTAGTATTAAGCGCACTGTCAGTAATAAACACAGCACTAACGCTATGGTGCCAGCAGGTAAATAATTTAGCCCAAAATACACGGCAAGCGGATAGGCCAGTAAGGTTAGGGCAGTTAAGACCTGTAGCAAGGCGCGCATTAATCTTTTACTAAACCTTCGATGGCATTAACAACATCGTTGATGGTGCGCACTGATTTAAAGTCATCAGGTTTAATTTTTTTCCCTGTCAGTTGCTGTAATTTAATCACCAGATCGACGGCATCGATACTGTCCAAATCGAGTTCTTCATACAGGTTGGCTTCTGGGGTTATTGCACCAGCATCAATTTCGAATTCTTCCACTAGAATAGTGGTTAGCATAGCGAGGATTTGTTGACGATTTTGCATATTCCTCTCCTATGGACGCTGTGATTCGATAAAGCGAGCTAAGCTAGCGACACTGTTAAAATGGGCCTTAGTCGCATCGGAATTCGCTTCGATTTTGATATCAAACTTTTTCTTGATGGCTAAGCCTAGCTCTAGGGCGTCGATTGAATCTAAGCCTAGACCTTCGCCAAAGAGCGGCGCATCGGTTTGAATATCATCGACGCTAACATCTTCTAGATCGAGACAGTCGATGATTAACTGCTTTATTTCATTGTTTAAGTTCATAATTATTTTCGAGTTGTTGTTTATAATAATGTTCAAGATCCCGAGTTAATTGTCGGGCCATTTTTGCCTGTTCACCTAAAACCGCTTGGTACTTTTGGTAAGAAACGGTTGCGCCGATTTCAACGGCCATCCCTATGGTTTGTCTGGGGATTTCATACCAAGGTTGTTCCTTTGTCAAACCGCGCACGTTGGTACGTAGCACCACAGGTAAAATATCTGCCTCAACCCTCAGTGCAATATTGGCGGCGCCGCGAGCAAAGTTATTAATCGTTTGACCAGTAACCGTACGTGTACCCTCTGGGAAAATGATCAAATTAGTGCCTCTAGCAAGCACTTCGCGGCAATCTTCTAGCATGAGTTCGGCGCCGCGATTAGGAATATAACCCGCGCAAGATAAGACGCCACGTAAAAACGGATTACGCCACAAGCCCTGTTTGACGATGCAACCGGCATTGGGCATTAAGCTAATCAATACCACCACATCAACTAAGCTGGGATGATTAGCGATAACAATAATGCCTCTGGCAGCGTGCAATGTTGGCGCATTATGGCAGCTGACTTTGATCACGCCAGCCCAAGTGAGCATAGCGACAAAACCTTTGAACATAATATGCACTGCTTTTTGCACTCGAATAATCCGTGCTTCAGCTGTCCCCGGCCAAAAACGCAATAGTGGCAAAATAGTTAGCGAGCTGAATAAACCACCTAATCCAAAGGTAATATAACAACTTACGCCGCCTAACCAACGTGGTAGGTAATGTAACCCTGTGCGGCGAGGCTCTGGCAAACTCTCAGCCACGTTTACCCTTAAATGTAGTTGATGACGCACTGGATTAGACATGTTCTAAACGCCAATACCAACGAGATAAGCAGCCTGAAATATTTTGTGATGTCGCTAGGGCGTGAATAAATTCGCCATAGGTTAATGGGTTAAGCTTTGATGATACATCACGGCATAATGGGCTTACTGTGAGTTTAACTGATGCTTTGGCATCAAAGGGCGCGAGTGTAAAGCCGAGCGCCAAAGGAAGCTCAAATTCTTGAGTAAACTCATCATATACCGGCGGCACAGGATCGTCGCCAAACACCAATAACAATGGTTCAGAAGATTGGTGCAACTGTGCAAAAGCTTCAACCATCGCTTGTGATAAGGTTTCTTCTCCTGCCGCTATTGAAGTCGATTGGGTGGTGTTTTGCATCACTATGCCAAAGATACCGCTAGCCGTATTGTGTACTGATTGGCTAAATCCTAAGGGAGATAATGGCTGTTTGGTAATAATGTCTTCGAGTAAACCAATAGTGCGGGGCAGTTCACCGTGACGCGAGGAAAAAATAGACCGACAATTAGGTGGCGCCTTGCATTGAAAGCTCACATCTAACATCATTTTAGTTAAGCGGCTAAAACGGCGCCGCTGCATAGCAGGGATATGTGCTAGAGCAGGGGAGCGGGTGTCTTGTTCTGGTGAACCTATCGTCAATGTCGATTCAGCCGAGCTTTTACGCCAATCACGCCAGCTCTGGTGGTGCTGATATTGGGGAGCCCATGCGCCCCAAGATAGAATGCTGAATGTTAATTGCACTACTTTGCCTCGACACTTAATTTAAGCTGTCTTAGTTATCCCTAACTCATAAGTTAGAACATGGATGGTGACTCACCACCGTTAGGTGTAAGCGTGCTGTAAACGCGAGTTTTAACGCCCCACAAGGTGGCTATTCTACACTAAGACCTTCATTTTTATGAAGCCATTTGCATCGTATGAGTTAATGGATTGCAGATCTATGTTGCTATTTTCGACAGCTAAATGATCTTGCTCAACAATCTTTGCTGTGGTGACAACATTTAAAAATTTAGTCAGCATAAAAATAGAAAAGGCGCATGAAGCGCCTTTTACGGTTAACTCGATAATTTATGACAAAGAGTCTACGGCGCGAGTTGGTTCTCTAACTTGCGCAATGCGACTTTGAGTTTGCGGGTATTTTCTGGCCCCATACGGATCAGTAATTTTTGAGCACTAGGTAATGCTTCTAAGTCAGGGTCAACAAATTGATAGTTAACGCTAATTGAGCTTAATTCAATCGGGTCTTCAACAATAGGTGCCGCCAGTAGCAATTTAATAGCTTGTAGCATTCTGTCGTTGAATTTGGCGTTGCTGTAGCCAAGTTCGCTAAAGGCTTCTTCTAGCATGGGCGTCATTTGCTTATAAGTAGCCATTAAGCTTTGCTCGTCCATTTTTGCAATTGAATCAACGTAAGCATCATATCGGTGGAAACCCTCAGGGTTCAAATACACCTTATTGGTGATTTCAGAAACCGTGAACAGTTTTTCTGGACCTTTGATTGGGCTAACCTTACGGGTTAATTCGCCTTGAGCTAAATTGTCTACAAATACGACAAATTGGCGGGCTAAATCTTGTTGTACTAATGAAGATGCGACCACATTATTATTAATCAGCGAAAGGGCCTTTTGTTGCACAAAAGTATCACTTTCAGCCAATGCGGGTACTGGCTCAGCTATCACTTCAGGCTCAGCCACGACAGGTGTATTGGTATTACTGTTGTCTGTTTCTGCTGTTGCTGGGGCGACATCTTCGGTTTCTGGCTCAGGCGCATTTTCGAGCGTCATTGGCTCAGACGACGGCGTTTCAGGCAACACGATCGGCGCATTGGGGATAAGTTTGGGTGAGTCAGAATCATTACTGTAGTAATAATAGCCTCCAACAGAAAGTAGGATAACGAGCACTATCGCCAAAAGTGCAAAGCGATTACTGCTTGAAGATGTTTCTTTAGGGTCTATTCTATCATCTTGATTAACTTGCATTTTACATCCTTAGCTTGAGTGTTAAGGTAACTTGGTGAATACATGTCGCTAATATTAACGTGCAAGAGCGGTATCATTCTTATACCACTGGTTTATTCTGCAAGTTTTCATGCGCTTGTCTATAGCGCTTAGCTGAACATTAACAATTTATTTTGAATCTCGAGTCACATTATCTTTCTTGGCCTTATCTTTGAAGCCTAAGTTAAAAACTTAAGCCTGCACATAATGTTGCCTATGGCCGAGCCAACGTAAGATAATTGCATCGACCTTTTCAGGTGTCTGTGCCATCACATGATTTGCCAGTTTTTGAATGTGTGGGATTAACGCTTGATCCCGCACCAAATCAGCAATTTTAAGCTCGGCGAGTCCAGTTTGTTTAGTCCCTAGCACTTCTCCTGGACCACGAATTTCTAAGTCTTTTTGCGCTATGATAAAACCATCATTACTTTGCCTGAGTACACTCAGCCTTTGGGTTGCAGTATGACTTAGCGGCGCCTTGTAGAGTAACACACAATGGCTTGCTATGGCGCCTCGCCCGACTCGTCCGCGCAATTGGTGTAGTTGCGCCAAACCCAAACGTTCAGGGTTTTCAATGATCATCAGGCTAGAATTTGGTACGTCGACGCCGACTTCAATTACCGTCGTCGCGACTAATAAATGGATAATTCCTGCTTTAAAGTCGGCCATGATCTGCTGTTTTTCAGCACTTTTTAATCTCCCATGCACCAGGCCAATATTGAGTTCTGGCAAGGCGAGGCGCAGTTCTTCGGCGGTGTCTTCTGCGGCTTGGCATTCGAGCACTTCGGATTCTTCAATCAGAGTACACACCCAATAGGCTTGGCGTTTGTCGGTGATGACGGCATTGCGCACCCGTTCGAGCACTTCGTTACGACGCGTATCGGCAATCGCCACGGTAGTCACAGGCGTTCGCCCCGGCGGCAGTTCATCGATAATAGAGGTATCGAGATCCGCGTAGGCTGTCATTGCCAGCGTGCGCGGGATCGGCGTTGCCGTCATGATCAATTGATGCGGATGAAACCCTTGATTCACGCCCTTTTCTCGTAGACCTAAGCGTTGGTGTACGCCGAACCTATGCTGCTCATCGATAATAATTAGTGCGAGTTTGTTAAAGACCACATGCTGCTGGAATATTGCGTGGGTACCAATCACCATTTGCGCCGCGCCCGATTGTATATCTTCTAATGATTGTGTTCTAACTTTGCCCTTGAGCTTACCCGCCAGCCAACCGACTTTAAGTCCAAGTGGCTCAAACCAAGCGGCAAAGTTAGTCGCATGCTGCTCGGCCAATAACTCTGTTGGCGCCATCATAGCCACTTGGTAACCATTTTCAATTGCTTGCAATGCAGCCATCGCCGCCACTAAGGTTTTACCTGAACCAACATCCCCTTGTACTAAGCGCATCATAGGGTGCGGTTTTTCTAAATCTTTGCCTATATCGGTCACCACTCTTTGCTGGGCGCCTGTGGGCTTAAATGGTAAAGCAGCGAGGAAGGGATTGAGCAACTGCCCTGTGGCGGGCATGGTAACCGCAGCGTCTAAATTACTACGCTGCCTTAGGCGTAACATGCTGAGATTGTGGGCGAGTAATTCTTCCTGCACCAGTCGCTGCTGGGCGGGGTGTTGGCCTAACTCTAAATCAAATTGTGATATCCCCGCAGGAGGACGATGCAGCGTTTGCAGCGCTTGCTTTAAGCTGATGTTGTTCGGTTGCAATTGCGGTGATAACAGTTCAGTTAGGCCTCCATCATCCAATAATACCAAGGCTTGCTCGGTCAGCTTGAGCCAACTCGCCTGCTTTAAGCCTTCAGTAGTGGGATAAATTGGCGTTAGTGTATCGCTTAGCTGAATATCTTCACCCGGATGTACCACTTTATATTCAGGATGCACTATCTCGGCTTGATGGCTGCCACGGCGGACTTCACCGTAGGCGCGGATCATTAAACCGTTTTGCATCGCATTACGCTGGGCGACGGAAAAGTTAAAAAAGCGCAGGCTTAAGCTGCCCGTATCATCGCGCACATTGCAGACCAACATACGTTTGCGGCCTTGAATAATTTGCGTCGATTGGATTTGTGCTTCTACGGTGCCATAACCACCTTGGCTTAAGGCGGCAATCGGATAAATTTGGGTTCTATCTTCGTAGCGCAGCGGTAAATGAAACA
The DNA here is from genome assembly GCF_003028295.1 of Shewanella morhuae. Lineage (NCBI taxonomy): Bacteria > Pseudomonadati > Pseudomonadota > Gammaproteobacteria > Alteromonadales > Shewanellaceae > Shewanella > Shewanella morhuae. The sequence continues at coordinate 742,437 of NZ_PYSG01000003.1, forward strand.
GCAGATCTTGTACTGTTGTGATGCCGAGTTTTGCGAGTTTTTCCGCGACCTTTTTGGCGACGCCTTTGAGGTCGGTGATCGGAACAAGATCCAATTGCTGCAAGTCGTTAGCACTCAATCACTGTGAATTTATACATATATTAACAGAGAATAAGCGTAAGGCAATCTCAAGGGTTATAAGGGGGAAATCAAACGGTGTTTAGCAGCCAAGGCATAGATAGCAAAACACCGGAATGATTCCGGTGTTTTTAATCGCTATTTGCTGGCTTTGCTTTTAAACCAAAGCTTGTGTGCTAGCTTGGTTAACTAAATAACCCATGTAACCTAAGTAGCCTAGTAATAGTACGGTGCCTTCGCGGCGGCCGATACGTAAACCTGTCCAAGCAAAAGGTAAAATGATGACTGCAAATGCTAACATCACGATAAAATCTATTGACTGAAACCCCAGCGCTGACACAGGTTGAACAATAGCGGTTACGCCTAAAATACCCAAAATATTGAATAAGTTAGAGCCTACAACGTTACCAATGGCGATATCACTTTGGCCCTTAAGTGCCGCAATAACTGAGGTGACTAATTCAGGCATACTGGTGCCAATTGCCACGATAGTTAGGCCGATAATGACTTCACTCACGCCAAATGTTTTAGCTAAGTCTACTGCGCCATTAACAAACAAAATACCGCCGCCGACCAACATACTAATACCAACAACAATAAATAGGACTGAAAGTAATGGGTTATTTGGACCCGCTTCAATTTCTTCCTCTTCATTACTATTTTTTGAACTGATGTAACTAAAAGCTAAATAACCTACCAGCAGTGATAGCAATACTACGCCATCAATTAGGCTCAGCTCACCATCTAACAAGAGTCCCCAGAACAGCATTGAAGCCAATATCATCAAAGGGATATCGCGTTTCACGACTTGGGATTGTACTTGAATAGGGCGGATAAGCGCTGTGATCGCTAAAATCAAACCTATGTTAGCAATGTTAGATCCAATGACATTACCTAAGGCAATGCCGCTGTTGCCGGCCAACGCTGATTTTACACTTACAGCCAATTCTGGTGCGCTAGTACCAAAGGCTACAATCGTTAACCCTATAATAAGAGGCGTAATACCTAAGCGTAGTGCAATAGAACTTGCACCGCGGACTAGGGCTTCTGCACCTAAGGTCAAAATAATGAAACCACCAAGAATAGATAACGTAATTAGCATTTTATAACTCTGTTAGACCTGTTTTAAGTAAGATGGTAAAAGGGCTGTAGGCCCTTAATCGACTGGCGGCATGATACTTGATTTCTTAACACTTTGACAGATTATGTCATAAAAAAGCACGCTGTCAGCGTGCTCTATCATAATGGCGGGTTGATATTAGCCATGTCACTGTTTTGGTTTAACTATTTTTTAGGTAACTCATCTTCCCAGCGCACTTGTGCGCCGCGAACACCGTCTACTCGCTCGCTAAAGGCTTTTTCAAGCACATGGCGTTTGATTTTAAGTGTCGGTGTGAGTACGTCGTTTTCAATCGTCCAAGGCTCGTTAACGACCACAATCGCATCGACATGTTCGTGGGACTCTAAGTGTGGATTGACACTATCGAGTGTTGCCTTAAGTGAAGAACGAACCTCTTCACGCGCCTGTAAATTTGCGCCTTCGGATAACTGCACTAATGCAACGGGATGTGGCAAGCCAGAACCGATTACGCAGATAAGCTCCACATGCGGATCTTGGGCTAATTTACGTTCGATAGGTACCGGCGCAACATATTTGCCCTTGGCGGTTTTAAAGTTGTCTTTGACTCGGCCAGTAATGGTTACGCAACCATCGGCATCGATAGAGCATAAATCGCCAGTATGGAAAAAACCGTCGGTATCAAATGCTGCAGCGGTTGCTTCAGGTTGCAGATAATAAGCCGTCATTAAGCCGGGGCTTTTTAGCAGTAACTCGCCATCTTCGCCTTGGCGGATGTAGCAATCCTCAACAGGGCGGCCAACGCTGCCAATTTTACGGGCATCGAAGGGATAATTAATAATGGAATAGGCGCAGTTTTCTGTCATTCCCCATGCTTCACAGATATTAAGACCAATACTGTGATACCAGTGGATCAGTGACGGTGGAATGGGCGCCGAGCCAGAACCCAGCAAACGGCAATGATTTAACCCTAAGCCTTTATGGATTTTGTATTTTACTAAGCTGCTGATCAAGGGGATTTTTAACAGCAAGTTGAGTTTGCCCACGCCAATTTTGTCGATAATATTTTTTTGGAACAAGCTCCATAAGCGCGGCACCGAGAAGAAAACTGTCGGTTTTGCTCGTTGTACGTCGGCAACAAAAGAGTCTAGGCCTTCAACAAAAGCGACCACACTGCCTGAATAGAAAGAGGATCCCTCAATCGCCACTCGTTCGGTAATGTGCGCTAAGGGTAAATAGGATAAAAGTCGGTCGTTACCGTCGGTACGTAAATCACGCACTACCGCTTGGCAAGTCCAACCATAGCTAGCGAAGGTTTGAATTGCGCCCTTAGGTTGACCCGTTGAGCCAGAGGTATAGATGAGTGTCATCACTTGATCTAAAGTGGGCTGCGGCGCATCAATTAAGGGAGAACCTAGCTTAAGTAATTGATCCCATCGATATTGGGCAGGCATTGTCTCGTAGGGCATAGCAAGGCGCAGTAACTCACCGCCGACACCGGCTTCTTGGTCGGCCCAGTGATCGAGCTTACCAAGAAAAATCGCTTTTGCACCGCTGTGCTGTAATACAAAGCGAATCGTATCGGTATTGGCTGTAGGGTATATCGGTACGCTGATGTAGCCACCGAGCATTAACGCAAGGTCAGTGATAAACCATTCAGCACAATTTTTAGAGAGCACGGCAACTTTATCACCGTGCTCTAAACCGAGGTGGCGTAAAGCGCCCGCTAATTGTTGAACCTTTTCTTGAACTTCGCCCCAAGTGAAATCAAGGTACTGCCCCTTGATCGGTTGGCGTAAATAGACTTGATCTCCCTGAGTTTTTGCCCAGTGCGCCAGCATTTCAATTGGCGTCTTAATCGCTGTATCCATTGGCAATTCCCTGTTCTTTATTATTTTTTGGCTTGGCCCAGTATGGCGAGTTTTGTGATGCGGCGCAAATAGTTTGCAGAATTGTAAATTTTAATGTTTGAGCGCAAAGTCGACAAGCTGAACGTGAAATAATAATAAAGAATAAACAGGTGATATAGATGGTTTTTGTAAGGTAATAAAAAAGACGCCGTAGCGCCTTTTTGTTGAGTTGATGCGAAGATGAGCTACAGCTCCATCACGCCATCCATTTCAACTTGCGAATCTTTTGGTAATTGCTTCACGCCGATAGCTGCGCGCGCAGGGTATGGCTGGCTGAAGTAACGGCTCATGATTTCATTCACTTTTGCAAAGTGGCTTAAATCAATCAGGAAGATATTTAACTTCACGATATCGTTAATGGTGCCACCCGCAGCAGTACAAACCGCCGTTAGGTTGTCAAAGACTTGCACCACTTGTGCTTCAAAATCATCGCTAACAATTTGCATTGTGCTTGGCACGAGCGGAATTTGGCCAGATAAATACACAGTACTGCCAACTTTAACCGCCTGTGAATAAGTGCCAATTGCCGCAGGGGCGTTTTCAGTTGCGATAATGATTTTTTCTGCCATGACGCTCTCTCTATTCTTGAGTTAATTAACGATTACGCGATGTGCGCAAGACTTCGGGTAGTACCCTAATACGGCGCATCACGTTAGCTAAATGGACCCGATCTTTGACTGAAATCCGCAGATTAATCAAATAGACGCGGCCATCACGTTCTTCAGTGCTGAGATTATGAATGTTCGAACCTTCAGCAGCAATAATTGAGGTAATCTTCGCCAGTGCGCCATGGTGATTAACAATTTCAACCCGTAGATTAGCCTGATAGTCGACACCTTCGACATTATCCCATTGCACGGGAATATACTTGTCAGGTTCACCTTGGTAGCCGCGAATATTCGCACAGTTTTCCATATGCACAACCAGACCTTTACCTGGGCTCACATGAGCAATAACCGCGTCGCCGGGAATGGGGCGGCAACAATTGGCAAAGGTGACCAACATACCTTCGGCGCCACGGATTGGCATCATATGGCCATCGCGGCTCTCTTGATTCTCAAGATTATCGCCAATCAAACGCTGGGCAATAACAATACTCATAGCATTGCCAAGACCAATGTCGGCCAATAGTGAATCGAGCGAGGTGTGTTTAGTATCACGAATAACTTTTTCAATCTGTTCAGGTGCAATGCTATCGAGCTTAGTTTTACCGAGCGCATGGTTAAGCAGGCGGCGACCGAGTGCAATGGCTTCATCACCCTTAAGGCTCTTAAGCACTTGGCGGATTTTAGCGCGAGCTTTACCCGTAACGACAAAGTTTAACCATGCTGCATTAGGTCGAGCGCCTTTAGCGGTAATAATTTCAACAGTTTGACCTGAAATTAACGGCTGACTGAGTGGATATGCCTGACGGTTAACACGGGCACCGACACAGGTATTGCCTACATCGGTATGCACTTCGTAGGCAAAGTCTACCGCGGTGGCATTAACGGGTAATTCAAGAATACGGCCTTCAGGGGTGAACACATAAATCTCTTCGGGGAAGAGTTCGGTTTTCACGTTTTCAACGAATTCGAATGAGGTGCTGGCGCTTTGTTGTAATTCCAATAAGCTTTGCATCCACTTACGGGCACGCACTTGAGTTGTTGTGCCTTGGCCAGTTTGTGCACCACCTTTGTAGGCCCAGTGTGCAGCAACACCCTTGTCGGCCATTTGGTCCATATCTTCGGTACGAATTTGGATCTCAACGGGCACGCCGTGTGGGCCAAATAGTGAGGTATGGAGTGACTGATAACCGTTGGCTTTAGGGATAGCGATATAATCTTTGAAACGACCTGGGCGAGGCTTGTAAAGTCCGTGCATGGCACCAAGCACGCGATAACAGGTGTCGATAGAATCGACCATCACCCTAAAGGCGTAGATATCCATCACCTCTTGGAATTGCAGCTCTTTGCTCTGCATCTTGTTATAGATGGAGTAGAGATTTTTTTCGCGGCCTTTGACTTTTCCCGGAATACCCGCATCGTTTAAGCGCGTATGTATAGCGGCTTCAATGCCTTGGATCAATTCTTTGCGATTACCGCGTGCGGCTTTAACTACTTCCTTAAGTACCCGATATCGCATCGGATAATAGGCTTGGAAACCTAAGTCTTCTAACTCAGTCTTGATATTATGGATGCCGAGACGGTTAGCGATGGGCGCATAGATTTCTAAGGTTTCGCGGGCAATACGGCGACGTTTGTCGGGACGTAGTGCGCCTAAGGTACGCATGTTGTGGGTTCTATCGGCAAGCTTGATGAGGATAACGCGGATATCCTGCGTCATCGCCATCATCATTTTGCGGAAGTTTTCAGCCTGAGCTTCTTTCTTGTCGCGAAATTTAAGCTTATCGAGTTTTGATACGCCTTCAACAAGCTCAGCCACCGCGACACCGAAAAGTTCGGCTAAATCGTCTTTGGTGACATAAGTGTCTTCTATCGTATCGTGAAGCAGGGCTGCCATCAGCGTCTCATGATCAAGACGCATCTCAGCAAGGATGCGGGCAACCGCAACCGGATGAGTAATATAAGGTTCGCCACTCGTGCGCATTTGCCCTTCATGGGCATCACGCGCAATTTGGTATGCTTGCTTGAGCAACTCTACCTGTTCGGGTTCTAAGTAACCGGAAGCAGACTCCTTTAGACCTTCAAACAGATACAAGTGGCAGCTCTCCTTTACCTAAACAGGTATTTACTCAATTATGCTTATAACGATAATGAACGGCCTTCAGCAATAGCTGCAACCGCTGCAATTTCAGCGGCTTCACGTTCACGTACCGTTTGACGCTCATCGGCATCTAAGGTGTGAGCAGTGACTAAACCTAGTTCGATTTCACGCAGGGCGATAACCGTTGGCTTGTCGTTCATCTCTTCAACCATAGGGTCTTTACCCTGCACGGCGATTTGGCGAGCACGACGCGCTGCAACCAGGATCATATCAAAACGGTTGCCGATTTGTTCTACGGCGTCTTCTACAGTTACGCGAGCCATGTGTTGAAACTCCAGTTTATCTAGGGAAAAAATGACGCAAAATTGTACACTATGACAGGTTAGTCTGCCAACAGATCGTGAAGCATAGCATTTTGCGCGTTGATCTGACTAGCACCTGTTAAGCGCTTGCTGCGAATGATCGCACGCAAATCGGCTAAGGCAGTGTCAAAATCGTCGTTGACGATAATAAAATCGTATTCTCGGTAATGGGATATTTCCGATACGGCCTGTGCCATGCGGCTGGCAATAACATCGGGACTATCTTGTCCACGGCCTGTGAGACGGCGTTCAAGCTCGGCTTTCGATGGCGGTAGAATAAACACACTCACCGCATCATTCATTAGCGCTTTGACTTGCTGCGCCCCTTGCCAGTCGATGTCGAGGAAGACATCAATACCTTGGCTGAGCGTATGCTCGATGACATGGCGCGATGTGCCATAGTAATTGCCAAAAACTTCTGCCCATTCAAAAAAGGCATTCTCAGCAATTAATGCTTTGAATTGTTCAACATTAATGAAGTGATAGTGTTGACCATCAACTTCTCCTGGGCGTGGTGCACGGGTGGTGTGTGATACTGAAACCTGCATATCGGCTGGCTTGTCTTTAAGCAAGGCCGAAATCAGCGAGGATTTACCTGCGCCACTGGGCGCCGACACAATAAATAAATTTCCGCGTGCGGTCATGAGCTAAATATCCAATTGGTAACGCAAAAAGGGCCCTGAAAGCCAAGTATTATAGCGATTTTGACCACAGAATTACTAGGGTTTGTTGCTTGGCAATTTAAGCCAATTTTAGATTTACTTGATTATTATATGCATTTTTACCTGAGTGGGGTCGTAGGCGCTGACAATTGCGGGTAAATTAGTTACGCTCGTGCCTGATATGGCAATGATTGTCTTTTGCTACTTAGTTTTTATAACAATAAAGGAAGGGTCGTGCTGTTAAAATCTCTTTTTTGCCTTCACGGGCGTGATTCTCGTCCCCGCTTTGTCGCTATTAGTGTTGGTGTATATGTTTGTATTTCAATTGCCGCTGCGGCATTTGGGGCAAACTTTCTAATGTATTTGCTGGCATTGCTGGGTTTGCCTTTATTAGGGCTCACTAGCCTGCGGCGTTTAGTCGATGCCGATAAGTCAAAAGTGCTGACGGGTGCATTTTTATTACCGCTGCTTATTTTACTCGGCTTGTTCACTGCAGATGCACACATTGCGCTTATTGGTTTATGCTTAGTTTTGGCGGCAGGACTCACTTTTTGGGGTTGGCGTTTACCTGCGCCTACAATAGTAGATTACCGCTACGGCTATTTTGGCCCAGAGCTGAATGCGCCAACATCTCAAGCTATGCCACGGCGGCGTGTGGAGCCCACAATTGTTCCTAAAACAGTAGACATTAGTGCCAGCGATTCTAACCAAGCTGTAGCAAGACAGGCGGCTAAATCAAGTTCTGATGTGCAACTACAGCCTCAGGTTGAACGCCATGAGCCGCATGTTGAGCAAACGCATGCGCAATCAGTCACTACGGTCACTGAGCCTGAAATCGCTATATTTACCCATGAGCAACCCGTTACTCATCCCCCATTGGTTGACACTGAGCTTGAAGCCCAGCGCCAAGATGAATTGCGCTTTGATGCGTTAACGCGATTGACACCAAATCCTGCCGATTTTGTGGTACCTAATGCCCATGCCGATTTTCGTCCTGCCAATGCCAGCCGTATTGATCAAACCAATATTGAACTCGCCGATGTTGATGTGGTTAATGTGGATTTAAAGCATGTCGATTTTAATGCGCCTCAATTAGATCCCGCCGAGCGCAGTGCTGAACCAAGTTGGCGTTTGGCCGCCGAAGAAGATAACGAAACAGATAGCTTTAATGATGTAGATCATGCTGAAGAAGTGCGTCAACGCCGCGCCGAAGCGAAAGATTCTGGCTCGATGACTGAACTGTTTCGCGGTTTATTTGAGTTTTTGGCACCGCTAAAGCGGTTCTTCGTGTTACCTAAAATTAAGCTACCTAAGATTAATCTGCCTAGAGTGGAACGCCGTTATTGGCGCCCAGCAGGAATCGGTGCTGGCGTGCTGGTGTTTATCGCTTTGGCATGGGGACTTTGGCCCAATGGCGATGTCGATACTGGCGATGGAGCACAGGTTGTCACGGTAAATGCAGTCGCGCCCTATGCGGGTGAACGAGTCACGCTTGCCTTGCCTGACGGCTTTTCGGTGGCGCTTGAAGACGATATTTTAATTATGCGTTGGCTCGGTGAGAAGGGGAAGGCGAAAAACCTTTGGTCCTTAGCGACGGCAAAGGGCGATAAAACCTGTAGTCTGCTGTCTTTCAACAGTGGCACTGATTATCGCCCTCTGACAGTGGATTTAAAAGCCGACTCGGCTACCGAGGCACGTTTTTCACCACTGGACACTCAAGCCATTATCGTTGACCTTGCTCGCCGTGGCAGCATTAGCCTGTGTGGTTATAAATTCAGCCTTAAGGGTAGCCAAGCGATACTGGAACAAAATCGTACCTTTGGTGGTTATATTGCTCGCTAACGTACTGGAGCAGCTTAAGTCGATAAAAATTCTACTTAAATGCTAGTCACAATTAGAGGGGTAGATTACACTTTTGCTCCTCTTTTTCTCAAACTGTGTTTTAAATGCCTCTGTCTTGGTATCTGGCGATGTAGTTTGTGGAATATCTTAAAATTTAAACAGAATATCAATCCAACATGAATACAGAATTGACCTTAGTCATTATGGCTGCTGGGCTGGGTAGTCGTTTCGGCGGCGATAAGCAATTAGCGGCGCTCGGCCCTGCTGGCGAACCCATGTTGGTGTTATCAATCATGTCGGCTATTCGCAGTGGCTTTCAGCGTGCTGTGCTGGTGATCCGCCCTGAATTAGAAAGTGAACTAACTGCAATACTGACCCAATTTTTACCTATCGATTTTGAATATCACTTTTGCTATCAGGTTTTAACGGATTTACCCGAAGCGGCGCAGTTGGCGGATCTTAGCCACAGGCTTAAGCCTTGGGGTACTGCCCATGCACTGTGGAGCGCGCGTCATCTGGTTAAAGGCCCCATGGCGGTTATCAATGCCGATGATTTTTATGGCGATAGCGCCTTTTTTTCGTTAGCAAAAGGCTTAAAGACAAAGCCGACACAGTGGATGATGGTGGCGTATCCCATCGAACTCACATTGTCGGAGCACGGCGGCGTTAACCGTGGTTTGTGTCAGGTAGAGGATGGACAGCTTAAATCGGTTGTCGAGTGGCTCAATATCGCTGAGCAAGCGGGAAAATTAGTGGGTGACGGCCCGCAGGGGCATGCTAATTTGCCGGCGCAATCCTTGGTCTCTATGACATGCTGGGGCTTCTCCCCAAGCATATTTGATGTTATTAAACGAGAATTGACCGAATTTATTGCGCAACAGGGGCTACAACCTAAGTCTGAATGTTACTTGCCCGCCATAGTGCAAGCGGGCATTGAGCAAGGTTTGCCTGTGTATGTCGATGTGGCCTGTGAGCCTTGGCTCGGCGTGACTTATCCGCAGGACACTGTCTGGGTAAAACAAAAATTAACGGAGTTACTGAGTGATTAAACTCATTAGGCAGTTAGTCTTGCCTCATTTTGGTATTGATGCCGCCGAGGCTAAAATTTCTACCCTCGGTAACGGCCACATCAATGACACCCTTTTGGTGCGTTGGCCTGCGGGCGAATTAGTATTGCAGCGAATTAACACTGAGGTGTTTAAAACCCCCAGCGCTTTGGTTACCAATGCCGATAAAATTAGCCATCATCTATGCGCTAAGTCGTTGCAGCAGCAGTATGGCCTTAAAGTGGTTAGCCCTTGTTTAACTCAAGAGGGTGAATTAGCTATCGATTTAGGCGAACAAGGATTTTGGCGCGCGATCAGCTACTTGCCCCATAGCCTGAGTATTGAGGTGGTTAAGTCGGAGCAAGAGGCTGAAATGGCGGCCAAGGCCTTTGGTCATTTTGCTTCTGCTTTGAGTGACTTTGATGCCACTCAACTTGAAGATGTAATTCCCCAGTTTCATCATTTACCGGGACGGATGGCTCTGTTACAGCAGGCGGCAGAGCTCGATAGCCAACACCGTTTAGATGTTTGTCGTCATTGGGTCGATTACGCGTTATCTCAACAGACTTTGCTTAATGAACTGGCCGACATATCGCCAGAACTGCCACTTCGCATTTGCCATAACGATACTAAAATCAATAACATGCTTTTTGATAAGCGCGATATGTCCAGCATGGCTATTATCGATTTGGATACCTGTATGAAAGGTCATTTGATGTATGACTTTGGCGATATGGTACGTACTTTTTGCTCGCCAGAGGAAGAAGACTCTACAGCTTTGGATAAAGTCCAAGTGCGCCAAGATATCTTCGCCGCGATTTGCCGTGGTTATTTGAGCGAATTAGGCGACGTATTAACTGAGACCGAAAAACGCAGCCTTTGGCTCGGTGCGCGAGTGATTTGTTTGATGATAGGTGTACGTTTTTTAACGGATTATCTTAATGGAGATGTGTATTTCCATATCCACCGCGAAGGCCACAATCTGGATCGCGCTGCTAACCAGTTTACCTTGTACCAAAGCTTGCTCGACCACGAAACTGAGCTTAAAGCTAATTTTTAGTGAGTGATTAATATTTTATTTAATATCAATATTTTGATGTAGATTTATTGGTTCAACATCGAAATTAACGACAACACCCAAGGCTCTGCTTTGGGCGTTTTTTAAACTAAAACCTAGGCAGATGCTATTTCATCCGACATAATCGAGCAATACTTAATCCCTTAATATCATATGGATTTGTGCTTGGTATGGATTCACCTGTAGCCCCGCCGCTAGTCACTTGCTCACGACGCAGCGAACGTAATTCGTGGTTAAGATGTACCCTGCGCCGCTCGCAGCAGGAGGCCGTTGCCTCGTCAATGATGACAGCGACCAGTGATAACTTTTTTAATGCTTATGCTATTTTTCTTGGTGCCAGCCTAGCGCAAATGGGATTTGTGACGGGTTTACCACAGCTTTTTGGGGCGATAGCCCAACTTTTATCCGTGTGGCTTGCAAGCCATTTCTCCCGTCGAACTTTTATCGTTTTTTGTGCGGTCTTTCAGGGCTGCATAGTGTTAGCTATGGGCGCGTTGGCTGCTTTTGGTTCAGAGCATGCCGTGTGGATCTTTATCACCTTAGCCGTTGGTTACCATGGTTTTATTAATCTTATTCAGCCCCATTGGCGCGCGTGGATGGGATCTATCGTACCTGAACGGCGCCGAGGCGCTTTTTTTGCCGCTCGCACTCGGCTCACTATGGGCGCATCTTTAAGTGTGTTTTTTGTTGGTGGCGGCATACTCACGCTAACGGACTCGATGCAGATGGCGTGGTTGGGTTTTAGTCTGTTGTTTTCTATCGCGGCAATGGGGCGTTTTGTGTCGGCTTGGTTACTGCTACAGATGCATGATCCCGATCCGCGCGTGCCCAAACAGCGTGGCGTATTTTTGCAAACGATTGGTCATTTTCGTGCGGCGTGGAAAGATAAAACCTTTCGCCAGTACAGTTTGTTCGTTGCCAGTATGCAGGGAATGGTGGCAATCTCGGCACCATTTTTTGCCGTTTATATGCTTGAAGGCTTAAAGTTCACTTACCTCGAATTTGTATTTGCCAGCGTGGCTTCGATAGCGACTCAATTTGTTACCTTACGATTTTGGGGCCGCTTTAGCGATCAATTCGGCAATCGTTTAGTGATGATTATCACCAGTTGTATGATCCCAAGCTTACCGCTGATGTGGTTATTCTCGGATAACTATCTGTATATCTTAGCTATCCAAGCTTTTTCTGGCTTGGCATGGAGCGGCTTCACCTTAAGCACGGCAAATTACCTTTATGATATCCGTCCCTTTCGCAGTGACTTTGCCACTTATGCTGCCCTGCAAGCGGCCTTAAGTGCGGCCTGTGTTTTTGTTGGTGCAATATTGGGCGGTACGATTGCCTCCCATGCGGCGGATTTTTTAGTCTGGACGGGTTGGGATAGCGTGTTATCGAGCCCAATTTTTGTGGTGTTCTTAGTCTCGACTGTACTGCGAGCGTTAGTGACACTCTGGTTTATTCCGCGATCGGTTGAACCTAAAGTGCGCCCAAGGCCGCAGCTACTAAAACTTATCTTCCGTATCCGCGGTTTTAATGCTATTTCGGGCGTGAGTCTTGATTGGCTTACTGTGGTGAAACGCCGCAAGCAATAGGGCGTACAGCTAAAGCGTATAGTCGAAAAACTTACGGCTTTGCGGGCCAGCGCTATTACTGTTCACCTTGTTTGGATGTTTATATTCATGCCAAGCCGCGACGTGAGTGCCAGCGTTTAATTTAGGAAAGTCCAGCCCATGTTCGCCGGTATTGACTCTGTCTTGATGGATTAGCGTGCTGTTTGTTTGAGTGTTGCTATGCGCCCTATCGGTCATTTGGCCTAAGGTTGGACCATTGGTGTCTAAGCCTAAAAATTGCAACAAATGACTCAAACTTCCCGCATGGCTGATGTCGAGCGAGATAAAATCTTCTCGACCATGAAAGTAAGCGAACACTTCGTGTTGATGCCTTTGATAACAATCAATAAGATGCGCCTCGTCTAGGGGATGCGTCACTTTATCGATTGCAAACGTGTGCCGAAAGCTACGTTTCATAATCGGGTGAAATCGCCCCGATTTTGCTTCTAAATGCGGCAGCATTTTACCTAGCAGCATCTGCATTGAAGGCACCCATTTAGCCAAGTCACGCTCGAGGTAAACAAATTTAGCCTGCGGGAAAAGACCATCGAGCTGCCGATAATCACTAAAACAGGGCACATCAGAAATCGCATCGGCCAACATAAACGCCTGTTTTGTAAAGGCCATGTGCGCCACGTTAAGCCCTTGCTCCAACAATGCCACACTCACACTTGTAGTGCCCGTGCAAGGTTTAGAAGGATTTATACTTAGCTGTATATGCTGTATATGCTGTTATTTATGTAACCCTGTATAAATTGGTTTTAAAAAGTATATGTATGTTAAATGTCTATTTAAGAATAAAAGCCGTGAAATATTGGACATTTGACTCTAGTGACCAATAAAAACTATGATCGGTCAACTTGTTCTTGCCCCAAAGCGTGCCACGGCTCTAAGATCAGCCCTTTGTTGTCTGATAATTTGAAATACAAAAATGTAATGGATACCAAAAAGCAAGACCTGGCCATGAGGGATTTCAAAAATCGTTACGTGAATCAGACTTGCCTAGAGTGATTCACTAAGCTAAAAAAATAATGATACAGGCACACCAAAGCGCTGACTTAGTGCTTCTATGTGGTGTCGATTTAGCTTTTTTCCTCCTACGGTATTGAGTAACTTACTTACATTACTTTTTGAACCTAATTCAGGAAGATCTGCAACACCAAGACGATACTGGGACATAAGCGTTTTCAATACAGCTACACCACTGTCCAATTCGGCAATGGCTGCATTAAATTCAGCAAATTCATCAGTCTGTTCTTCCCATCGCTCAATGCTAAGTGACAACATTTCAATTAAAAAGTTGTTTGCATCGTAATCATCTATCAAGTCGTCCATTAATGCTAATGCTTGCTCGTAGTCGTCCTGAGTTTCAATGTGAGCAAGGTATGGCACTTTGGCCAATGCCTCTCTAATTTCAATACATGCAGTAGGTAGCATATAATTACTCCTTTGTTCGACTATAGTCTGCATGGCTAACCACGTGCTTCACATACATCCTGTTATCTCGGAACTCGATGAAGGCTATAATGCGTAGATTATTACCACCTACATCAATCACCCACCATTTATCTCGATATTTAAAGTTATCCAAAGACGGAAATACTTGCCGTAAATCATCAGGATTGGTGAATGTGCCACTGCGTAAGGTGCTGTATATTTGAACCAAGGCGTCCCTATCGTTAGGATACTTTTGGGCGGCATCATTAAATGGTTTTCTTGAAATAACGTGCACGGTCTTTTCCTGTTTTCGTCTTGGAAGATATATCACAAAAGTTTCCAAAAAGGAAACTTTTCAAATGCACGTATACGCATAACAGATATATTTAATAAGGAACTAATGAATCAGTCTGGCCCAGACTGGTTCACCCGTAGTAACCTGACATCCTATGCTCGCTTTTGGCTAGCACGCTTTTGCCCCAAAACGTGTCACAGTTCGAAGGCTTGCTCTTGCTTAGTCTGATAGTTTGAGATACATAAAGTAATGAATAACAAAAAGTATGACCTGCCCATGAGGGATTTCAAAAATCGTTACAGTGAAACAGACTTGCCTAGTCTGATTCACGGGGTAAAAATCACTTCTTATTCACTTTGGTTTTGCAAAGTTTTAAGTACTAAACAGTGCTCATCTGTTTGGTTATTTTAAGCAACACAACAAACTTTGCCTTACTTTGTATCAATTACAATTTTTAGGATATCATACTGATTGCTTTTACAAAAAAGTTACATTTAATACTAAACAAATAAGAAAGACTGTTTCAAGGCCTGCTTCAACTGCGGCGCTCACAAGTTAGCGTGCATGCGGTGGGGAGGAGCTATAGCTTACCTCTTAAGCAAATGTTATACCCTACAGAAAACTAAAAGGTGTTAAACCAAATGAATGAAGTTGCCATTATTTTTGTTCAAAATAGTCACATAATTTTTATTATATGGCTGATCAGTACCTTGATTGCCACATATATAGGCGTGCAAAGGGGTTTTCCGTTTCTCGCTTTTATTAACGGGATAGCTTTAGGTCCGCTAGGGCTTCTTTTCGTATTGATTCAAGATAATCATAACCGCAAAGCTTGCCAGTTTTGTGCAGAAAAAATATTAAAAGAAGCTAAAGTCTGCCCGCACTGCCAGCGAAATGTTAATGAATAATAACTTAAAATTTGAAGTAATAGTTTTGTCACATACTGGTCGAGAGTGATTTTACATCTATAGATGTAATGGGCACATTGGCCCCTTAATCATCGCATTAAATTGAAATGCGATGAGTCTATTGAGCGGGTAAGGTTTTTTATTGAAAACAAGTAGGTTAGTATTTTGTGCTTTTCACCGGTTTTAACCCAAAATTTTGCTCGTGAATAACTCTAGGACAGTCTGATTCACGCGCCAATACCCGTCTGTTTGCGTTGGCTTCGGGTTAACCCGCAACCCCCTTTGTGTCTCACAAATAGATTAATGTCTTAGGCTTTTTTTGTTGCAGCAATCTCTACAGGACACCCAGCTTTTCTGCACACGCCCTCATCACAAAAGCGGCAAATACGTCTTGCTTCAACAACATTACCTGTCATTGCTGAAAGGATTGTTTCTAATATAGGAATAATCCTTTCTTTCTCGTTCTCACCAAGAGTATCAAGAACACTACTTGTTATTTTTTCACGAGCTAAAAGTATTTTATTTGCACGATCTCGTCCTGCATCAGTAACGCATAGAACAACAGCTCTAGCATCTATTTTACTTCGATGTCGATCTACAAACCCATCATGTACAAGATTATTCACAAGCCGAACAGATCCTGAATGAGTCAGCCCAAGCACTTTACTTAGCATTTCTATACCATCATTGGGATGGTTATTAATGGCAACTAAAGCAGCTTCATGGCTAAGGCTACGCCCGTCAAGTTCTGCGACTTCCATTTCTATGTTAGAAGCTATCGTTGTTGCAAATGCACCAAGTAGATTCTTTAAATAATTATCATTAGTCATGATTGTATTATATGACTGAGTCATAAAAAATGATAGACAAAAAACAAATAGCCTGCAATACTCCTGAAATATACATGAGTGGCGCATATATTTGTTGTGTATTGATGATTATCTAAGTGCCATTAACTCTATTTTTACTGATAACGAGCTAATAATGAAAATTGATACTGAAGTCCTGCATTATGAAAAAAAATTCAAAACCGTTTTAGGCAAAAAAATGGCCTATATTGAACACGGGGTTGGTGATCCAATCGTATTTTTACATGGTAATCCGACATCTATATTTTTATGGCGAAATATTATTCCGTACCTTGAAGGTCAAGGACGTTTAATTGCTATTGATATGATTGGTATGGGGGACTCAGACAAACTTGATAACACCGAAGATGGCAGCTATTCATTAAAAGAAAATACACGCTACACTTCAGCGTTATTAGAAGAATTAGGCGTTAATGAAAATGTCACATTGGTTCTACATGATTGGGGATCAGGGGTAGGTTTTAATTGGGCGAATCATAATCAAGAAAAAATAAAAGCAATTGCTTTTATGGAAGCAATTGTCACTTCTTTTCCTACTTGGGAAGAGTTTAATCATGATCTTCATGGTCCAATAGGTATGTTACGATCTCCTGAAGGCGATAAAATGGTTCTTGAAGACAATTTCTTTATTGAAACCCTACTTCAAAATGCCATTTTAAGAAAGTTAACAGAAAAAGAACATGCAGAATATCGTCGTCCATTTATAAATGCAGGTGAAGATCGCCGAGCAACGTTAGCAGGACCTCGTCAACTCCCAATTGCTGAAACGCCAGTAGAAACCGTTGCTTTAATTAACTCTTATGCTGAGTACTTAGCTCATTCAAAGAATATACCTAAATTATTTATTAATGCTGAACCAGGAGCATTTTTAGTTGGTTATGCTCGTGATTTTGTTCGTACTTGGCCTAACCTTGAAGAGGTTACTGTTAAAGGATCTCATTTTGTTCAAGAAGATTCTCCACATGAAATTGGAAAAGCGTTGTTTTCATGGGTAGCTGAGAGGGCTGTAAAATGAAGAAATTAATTTGGTTCTGTCGCAAAGTTGACGATAAGAATTTAAGAGTGGATGATCTTCCGATATGAATTTGAAGCATCCACAGCATGACACTTAATTTTTCTGGCAGACATTTCCCATCTGATATCATCATGCAAGCGCTACGATATTACCTTGCCTATAAACTTAGTTACCGTGAAATAGAGGAAATGTTCGCGGAGCGAAACATTCATTTTGACCACTCAACCTTGAACCGCTGGGTTATCAAATATGCACCGCAGCTCGAAGCCATATTCAGGAAGAAAAAGCGTCTAGTATCTGGCTCGTGGCGAATGGATGAAACTTACATAAAAATTAAGGGTCTGTGGGTTTACTATTATCGTGCAGTGGATAAATTCGGCGCGGTGATTGATTTTTACTTGAGTGAAACCGGTGATGAGAAGGCCGCACACGCTTTTTTCACTAAAGCTATCAATCAACATGGCTTACCTGAGAAGGTGGTTATTGATAAAAGTGGCGCCAATGCCGCAGCGTTAGATACTATTAACATTCGACTGTGGCTATCAGGATGTATGTTATTTATGATTGAGGTACTTGCTGTTAAATATTTAAATAATATGGTCGAGCAAAGCCACCGAAAAGTGAAGGGTAAAATGCATCAATGCCTAGGTTGGAAGTCTTGGGAAGGGGCTGAGTCAACACTGGCTGGCGTTGAACTTTGGTCCATGATTAAGTTGGGGCAAATGGACACGGCTCAAATGACGAGCCCATGGGAACAATTTTATTCTTTAACGGCCTAGCTGTATCTGAAGGATACTGCCCCTTCAATTTGGCGCGGCAAAATCTCAGTTTGCGACAGAACCATCTACTTTAGCTAACACTGGAGGTGTTGATGAATAAATCTAGTTTTGGAATGTTGTTTCTGTGTGTATCTTTTCTTTCAGTTGCCGACAACAAATACACTGCAAGTGATGTTTATATTTGTGTGCTCACCCCGTTTAATAAACTTTATGCGGGTGTAGATATACAAAAAACAAAATCACAATTGAATGCAAGTCTAACTTGCCAGAACGAACAAGGAGAAGGCAGCATTTTTTGCTCTGCAAAGGAGACAAAATGTATAATATCTACAATTGTCTTGAATAATCAAAGTAATAGTAATCAAAGCAGATCTGTTGTTTCACTGTTTAGTGAGGTTAATCAGACAGGTCAACAATTGCGAATCGACCAAAGTGTTAATGATTTCCGACAGTATAATTTCAATGATAAGCTTTCATCGTTTAATATCCCTATTGGATGGGAAGTCCGTTTTTTTAAGGATAAAAACTATCAGGGCGATTATTACACTCGAGGTTCTGGTATGAATAATGCTACAGGTTTTACTGATAGTATAAGCTCAATGAAAATACTTAAAAAAAGCCACTAGGTGTAGCGGCTTGCACACATAAGGTTCTGTCGCAAACTGAGATTTTGCCGCGCCAAATTGAAGGAGCAGTATCCTTCAGATACAGCTAGGCCGTTAAAGAATAAAATTGTTCCCATGGGCTCGTCATTTGAGCCGTGTCCATTTGCCCCAACTTAATCATGGACCAAAGTTCAACGCCAGCCAGTGTTGACTCAGCCCCTTCCCAAGACTTCCAACCTAGGCATTGATGCATTTTACCCTTCACTTTTCGGTGGCTTTGCTCGACCATATTATTTAAATATTTAACAGCAAGTACCTCAATCATAAATAACATACATCCTGATAGCCACAGTCGAATGTTAATAGTATCTAACGCTGCGGCATTGGCGCCACTTTTATCAATAACCACCTTCTCAGGTAAGCCATGTTGATTGATAGCTTTAGTGAAAAAAGCGTGTGCGGCCTTCTCATCACCGGTTTCACTCAAGTAAAAATCAATCACCGCGCCGAATTTATCCACTGCACGATAATAGTAAACCCACAGACCCTTAATTTTTATGTAAGTTTCATCCATTCGCCACGAGCCAGATACTAGACGCTTTTTCTTCCTGAATATGGCTTCGAGCTGCGGTGCATATTTGATAACCCAGCGGTTCAAGGTTGAGTGGTCAAAATGAATGTTTCGCTCCGCGAACATTTCCTCTATTTCACGGTAACTAAGTTTATAGGCAAGGTAATATCGTAGCGCTTGCATGATGATATCAGATGGGAAATGTCTGCCAGAAAAATTAAGTGTCATGCTGTGGATGCTTCAAATTCATATCGGAAGATCATCCACTCTTAAATTCTTATCGTCAACTTTGCGACAGAACCAGTGAATCACTCTGTACCAGACTGATTCACCCAAGTCGCTAAAACCCGTCCCGATCCCCCGTTTGTGGCTATTCTGGGGCGGTTTTTTCTCTTAATATGAATCAAATCTCTAGAGAACTGATTCATGTCCCTGTTATGCCTATTCCGACTGGTTATATCGAGCATTGATTAGCTTGTAGCCAAACGAAGCATTACTAATAGAATAGCTAATCCGAATCTGGCTAATAAGAGTGAATTATCTAACAAGGTTTTGTCCATAAATGATTTAGCCCCCTAACCCGTTTATTAGACAAAAATGAGCTAGAGCAACTCAAGGTTTAGTTGTGAAATGAACCTGACACAGAATTATGGAGACCCTTATTTGGAGAATGAGTAATCGAAATGCTGAATTTTTCTAGCCAAATTTTTGCTTTATTTATGTTAAATGCTTTTGCACCATATCCGATAGAAAGGATTTCTTCAGGTAAGAACTCGTCAAACTTATCTACTCGTTTTTCTAAAACACTGCGAGCGAGCTCTGTTGCGTTAGGTATATCTGCACTTGCCAAGGAGCATAAGGTCGCCGAAACCTCACTTAAAGATGCTTTACTCACTTCAATAACTCCAGCATAAGCGCCTGCTTCATATCCATTCATAATTAGCAGAGCAGCTATCGTATTTACCGTTTTGTCACCTAACCATGTAAAAATATAAGTACTATTACCTTGCTGCAGCAGTTCGTTATGCGTTAAATTGGCCTCACTAAAAAACGCCATGCTTTCCTGAAATAACGCCCTAGCGTTCGCATCGGCAAAATCTATCTTCTGATCTGCGACAGATATCCGGTAATCGCCTTCACAGAGAATTTGGAACATCTCCTGACGCACAACATCATGTACCGACATGCCACTACCACCAAATTTGGGTGGTTTTCCACCTTTGGCATGTTCAACATAAATGGTCTTTTTGTCGCTATCTATGTCTTTAACTATCCATCTTTTGCCACCGAATATGATGTGCTGACCAACTAACACCAAAGAATCGATAGGCAGCGTACCCAGAGTTTTGGTGCCGTTGATAATCCTAAACTCTTCTGGCGTTGTGAATACGGCATAAAATGAGTAGTGGCTGGTAATACGCTCACCTAACACGCCTAAAACCAGCTCTCCACTACCAAGCTGGGTGATTAACTCTGTGCTACCCATATTCAGCAGAACGGCCTTGTAGTCTTCTACAGTAATGTGTTGGAATGGACCCTCTTTACACAGCAGGTTGAACAGCTGATCAGCTCTAATCCCTCCCCATTGTGCAATAACAGCAAGGATCTGATGTAAAAAAGTAGAAAAGTGGTAAAGGGATGTATCTGCCGGCTCGTACCATTTACTGCTAATCAATAGCCTGATCATTGCAAATGACTGTATTAGCTCCAAACGGAGATTATCAATAACACTTGAATCTTTATTCAGTTCATCTTCTGCAATCAACAAGCGCAGAATAGATGGGCCACCACGTCGCCCGGCACGTCCCATCCTTTGGCGAAGGCTTGAAACAGAGTGAGGAGCGGTTACCTGGACAACCGAATTGACTTTTCCTATGTCGATACCCAATTCCAACGTCATAGTACACACTGCAGTTGTGGGATACTGCTCTTGTTGAAGGCGCTTTTCGAGGCTTTCCCTCAGTTCCTTCGATAACGAACCATGGTGTGGAAAAAATTCATTTGGCACCGCCTGTTGCTCACATAAGTCACTCAATGTTACTGCTATGCTCTCAGTTCTGTTCCGGCTATTTGCAAATACTAAATGGTTACTTCCGCGGCAAAATTTGAAGAGATCTTGGCAGATCTGATATTCGGCATCGACTGGCATTTCGGGTTCTAACACAACAGGATTTAGATACCCCTTAATTTGGATCTTGAGAGTCGATGTCGAACTTGAGTCCCGAATAATTTTGCAGGGTAAAGATTGATTTGGCCGCAGTGATAACGGGACTTTCTCTAGCTCGCCAAGTGTGGCACTCAATGCCACTCTGGGAATTGGTGTTTTTAAGCGCCCGAGCAGATGTTCTAGCCGGTGAAGCAGCGACAATAAATGATGTCCGCGCTCTGAACTCAAAAAGGCATGAAATTCATCTATCACAATGTATTTTAAAGATGAAAATGCAGACTTTACCCAACCGGCATCACGAATAAGTAAAGACTCAAGTGACTCTGGCGTGATCAAGACAATGCCTGCAGGAGATGCCTTTAGCTTATTTTTTCTGCTTTGTGGACTATCGCCATGCCAGGGTGTGACTGGCATATTGAGTAAATCAGATAGGCTTTCCAAGCGCCTGTCTTGATCATTGATTAAGGCTTTAAGTGGGCTAATATAAAGAATACCTACCCCATTTTCTTGAGCTGAAATCGCACTTATTGCGGGAAGAAAAAACGCTTCAGTCTTCCCTGCAGCAGTTGACGCACTGATTAAAACATCGGTGTTTGCGGATAATATCGGCTCAATGGCCAGGCACTGGATTTCTCTTAGGCTGGGCCAACCTTGTTGGAAAATCCAACGTTGAACTTTGATATCAAGCTTCTCATGTTCGTTTCTCATAGCTTGAAGTCAGCCAACTCTTCCTCCGTTTCTTCGATATCGAGCTCTACATCAGAAGGCTTCTCCTCTTCGATTGCGACAGAGGCGACCAAGTTATTCCATGCTATATTTGGATTTTGATCGATGACAGCAAGCATATCTAAAAATGCTTTTATTGTGTTTCTTGGCGTTCTGAAATAAGCATCCCCGATAGTTTGACTGCAGTGCTTTAAAAACGCTTTTAAGGATTCATCAGGAACAAGATACTTACTTTCATCACCTTCAGCATGAACGTGGCGTAAGTTTTTAAGCAAGATATAAAGCTCTTCCGGGGTTAAACTTGCAAGATGCAATGCAGGAGATGAGTAATCGATAACACCAGCTTGCTTAGCAAAGGTGTTGCCGGCAAGCCTAGATTGCAGTGCTTCATAGCTATAAAGGCCTTTTCTTGGGTCGAGAAGGAACTCAGGTGTTCCACCAAGCAAGAAACCCAAGTGCTCTGCTGTACCTTGGAGGCAGTCATTAAGAATACGTAAAATTTGTTCGTAGTTTGACGTTCTGGCGGTGGTGTTGTTAAGTTTGTAAAGATTCACCATCTCATCAAGGTTTACCAATAACCCCTGATAACCAGCTTGGCGAACAAAAAGACTCATTAACTTAAGCGAGTCATAAAAAGATGCATCCGATATGATGGTTCTTACACCAAGGTCATTACGAGCATCTGTCTTAGTAGAGTATTCAGCACGCAACCACCTTATGGCGTTCACTTTTAGTGCTTCGTTCTCGGCTTCATGACCATTCCAATAGGCCTCAATAACCTTCGCAAAGTCATATCCACCAACAAGCTCTGACAGTGACGACAGCTTTTCATGAATAACGGCATTGATGCTTTTACCGCTGCTGTCTGCTTCCATTCGAGCTTCTGTGATAAATTTTTCCACAACACTGGTCAATGCATTGCCATCCGGCTTATTGCGGGTGGACATGTTACGCATAAGCTCTGAATAAAGATTTCTTGCCTGACCAGCCGAGGCATGGATCCGCCTGACCGGTGACAAGTCGGCGTTGATAGTCACCAACTTTCTTTCTAACGCAATAGCTCTTACTACACTCAAAAAGAATGTCTTCCCCGAGCCATACTCACCGATAATAAGCCTGAAGGCGGAACCACCGTCTGAGATCCGTTCAATATCTTGAATCATAGCTTTTAGTTCATTCACTCGGCCGACTTGAATATGTTGGATCCCAACCTTGGGTGTTACGCCAGATTTCAGAGATTGGATAATTGCGTCTCTTTCTTTAGCTCGAATTTTCTTAACAATCATCATTTACTCCTTTAACTCTTCAACAATTTCGAGATCAACATAGATATCACCATCGTCATCCAACACCGGTGCATCGACTTTTTCGTATGCCCAATCATTAATCGTTTCGATAGCACCATCAACCATCAGTTTGAGTTTACTGCAAAGCTCGTTAACGTCATTACGAGCCCAAACAGGTTTAGTGATTAGCGCGTCAAACAATTCTTTATGAGTTATATCCAGACCATCTGGCTTAGTCGCTAATGAACTTTTTTGCTCAGGTTCTGGTTCATCATCAACAGTAAAGATATTTGCTAACATTGACTTGGCATCACTGGTATCACTCTCATGCATTGCAAGAATGTCTTCATCCAGCTGGAATACATCTTTATTTGGGCCAACGTCTGACGTCGAAGATGATGTTGGTATCCTAGTCGCTGTTACGTTGTGAATGTCACTTACAACCAGTGATTTATCGAGTCCCAATGAGGTATAAAGCTTTTCAATTTGTTTTATTTCCGACGGATCAACCTTACCATCAGCAAGAGCAATGGAAATGATAAGTTTCTTCAAAAACTCGGTTTGGTTGGAGTTTAATAACTCTATTCTTGCACTCAATCCTACGGTGTTAGCAGGGCTATTTAATCGCCAAGTAAGATAAGCTGACAAGGAGTTTTTCTCCGTTGGCGACAATTTATCATCATGCTCAATAAGCTTGCGAAGGGTTTGCTCTTCATCAATATCAACAATGCCGTCAATGGTCGCCACCATCGCCCCGAGCCTTAATGCGAGCATTGCCTGATGAAAGGCTGGGCGAGGCTCAAAAAACTCTCCATGCCCAGGCGAAAACAATACGATATTTCCGTCTAATTTGAATTTGGTCAAATGAAAACGTTGGTCGGGTGCAATACCAATATCTGCTTTAGTTGCGAGATTAGTCAGCAGTTCATTCTCTTTTTTATTAATAGCTTTTGGCAGTGGCATTCCTGTTTGGGACCAAAACTCTTGTACTGTTGTTAACCCCATATTGTTCTGGATTAATTGCTCAGCCCATTGCTTAAATGATTCGATAACAGGGGAGTTTGATTCATTTGCTAGCTCTTTCGGCAACAGCATTAAAGCCGCAATATCATTTTTAGAGGTATCTGCTTTACCCAAATAGCGACTGTAACTGTTAAGTTCTTCTGTACACAGCTCTGCAATGGGAATGAGTTTATTTATTGGTGCTTTTAAAAGACTTGGGTCCGGTAGATCGTGTTTATTGATTTCAACACTATGAATACCATTACTCGCTGAATGGTATGTCAGTGAGAGCTTGGTTTTATTTGGCTTAACCGAAATTCCATCGCCAAATTTGTTAGTAAATCTTATATTGAACAGCTTTCTGAACTCGTCTTCACATCTTCGCGCTGGCGTTTTCAGAGAATACTCAAACGTATTTTTTAACCACTCTAGTGCAAGATCTGCATCAACTGGCTGACTGTTTGCTATCGTAGTTGCAAGTTTAACTTTGAATGACAATCCATTGCTTGTTTCCGGTATTTCCTTCGCTCTGTGCTCAAGCAGATCGGGTCTGAGCAAGGCCATTAATTCCAGAAAATTAGCCGAATATCCCCTAAAAGAACGGTTCGCATTGAACACTTGATGAAGGCGTAGTACCTCTTCAAATATCGTGATGAACTCTTGGTCTGAAACCAGCTTATTAGCTCGGTTTTCAATAATTCGTCTCTCGAATCCATAAAAGTAGATGAATACGTACCCAATGGGGGTGGTTGGTTCTGATCGATCAGATGCTAAAAAATCGAGATACGCCCCTCTACAACCTTTTGAAAGGGAAGCATAACTTGGCCAGTACCCGAAGGAATCATCTGTATATAATTCAGAACCGATTTTCGCAGACATCAGCAGTGCAGGCAACTTATCATCGACCAAAGAAGGTTCTGTGCCATAGCCTGAGAGGGAGTCCATAACCCCACCAAAATAAAAAAGTCCTCTGGTGAATCGCCTTCCGTTTATTGTCAGTTGTTCACTTTCTGCAACCCAGCGACCTTTCTGTTTATTGGTAGATTTTTCTGTTTCTCTGTCAAAACTTGTATGGATCGTGAAAGTCGCAAAATCGTCATCGTCATCGTCATTACTAGAAGAAATAGTCGTAGTTCGAGAGTTAGTTGAGTAGCTGCTTTGAGTGTCTGGGGTGACTGGTTTACTAATAGTGGAGCTGCTTTTAGGTTTTCCTGATACAAGTTTGTACAGAAAATAAATAACGACGATCCCTATCACGAATTCCATTTTGACATCCTTAGAATGGTCGGAAATAAACGAGTTATATTCCTTGGGGATATATATTTGCTGAAAAAAACTACTTTTACAATATTTGATTTCTTCACATAGCTAAGTAGCATTCAATCATTTACTAAAGGGCAGTACTATTTTTTGATGTAAAGCTAGATTGGCTATTAGTACAAACCGGTTACTCAGCCGATATGGCACCATGATTTTGGACTAAATTCTTAAAACGGTGAATCAAAAATTGAAACAACTTTTTCTCTAAATCCACCTAAGAGTTCGAAAGATAATGTTGCCGAAATATTACTTTTTGCTTGTGATTCAATTCGATTAAAAAGATGTGGCTTTGTGAGTGTCGCAATGTTGATGCTCCCTAATTTAAATTCTCTAATATTAACAAGCTTTAACCCTGTCCCTTTAGTTTTGTTATGACTTGAATTATCTGGCGATAAAATAGTAACTATAGGCTTCTTAAATAATACTGGTATGTGAGGTATTTCCTCAGCTATACGGTTTGCAAACTCTACGAGCTTTGGCTCTGCGAAAGTATATAACAAAGCTTGCTGGTTAGCTGAATCACTAGTACGTAATATACGGCCTAAAACTTGTCTAAAATAGAGCTCAGTTTTTACTCTGCTGAGGTGACAACACACTTGTAAACGTGGGATATCAGTCCCCTCACTTATCATCCCAACACTGACAATCCAATTGGTTGTCCCATTCCTAAATTCATTTATTTTAAGCGAAGGAACATCTTCTTTATAAGTAACAATCTGAGCGGTTTCATTCAATTCGTTTTTTAACATGTTAAAGATATATTCAGCATGTTCGGTTGAGGATGCAACGACAAGTCCAGCTGCATTAGGATTAGAGCGCTTTATTACCTTAAGTTTATGTGTTGCTAATGCTAAAATATGTCTAATTGCGACATCATTTTTTATGATCAACTGGTATGAAATCGATGAGGCTTTAAATAAGTCATCTAAACAACAATATGTTTTTGTTTCGTTCTCTTCACTAGTAACTGAAATTTTATCATTATCAATTAATATAATTTCTGGAGTCCGACATACACCGTCGGCAACGGCTTCCTTTAGTCCATAAACATAGTCACACAAAATTTGACCATCTGGATCAGTATATCGAGATAATGTTATCGGTGCTTGATCTGAACGCCAAGGAGTCCCCGTCAATGCCAAGGTGTATTGCGCTTGATCTTGTATATTAAGTAAGATTTCTTCCCCCCAAGCATTAGCATCCTCTAGAGTACTGCCAGAACAATGATGGATCTCATCAAAAATTACCAATACCCGGTTTTTTTTTAGTAACTGCCAGAAATCTTCTTGAAAAGACAACATACCTTGATAAGTATAAGAACAGCCGACAGAGCCAATTACACCATCAAAGCGACATTCCAACCGTTGTGAAAATGTTTTTTGAATACCTTGTGAAATATTTACTGAGGGTGAAAAGCATAATACGAAATCGATAAGATTTTGTTCAAATAATTTGGCAGCGACTTCAGCAGCCATAATAGTCTTACCAGCCCCAGGAGTTGCTAGACAAAGGAAATGTCTTTGATTTGCATGAAAGTGCTTCAAAGCGCTATTGACACACTCTGATTGCCATTGCCGTAGTTGCATTAGAGTTACTTCTGTTGGTGTGCGAGAACAGATTTAATCGCTTTGATTTGACCAAGTAATTTTGAGCTATTTTCCCTTGCTAACATGTACATAAACTCAAGATGTTCTTTCATTTCAGGAAATGATTTGTATAGCTGCATATACTCTTCTGATTCACCAATACTGGTGAGTAAATCAATTTCTGATTCTTTAAGGCGTTCTTTTAGCAAATGAATTGGATCATGATCAGTTATATCCTGAAATTTTGATGAGGGTTTAGTACCTCCATTACGTTCATTTGTAACAAAAATTACTTGATAAAATTGCTCTGTTTTTTGATAAATGACGGTTTTCTCGTTCTCTTTATTAATCTTTTTTAACAGTCCTTTCTTAACCAGTCGAACTACTTGCCTATAAATAAACTTATAGCTTTCAATAACATTTTGGTCATTAGCTGAAGCCGCAATAAATGCATCTCGTAAATGCACTATTTGGAAATTATCAAAGCTCTCATGTTGGAGGATTGTATGTAATGTGGTGCATATTTTAATTGAAACTCTCGGCATATTTCTCTCGCAAGGGGCTACATATTACTCACTACTAGAAGTAGAAGAGCATTATAAATCAAATACGGATTATAATCCGTGGCTTTATAAGCCGCAACTTTGGATAGTCTTTATCTTTAACGAGATAAAAAATGAAAGACTTAGCAATCCAATTTGGCATGAAATTACGGAGCAAGCGCAAAGAGTTGGGCATTTCCCAAGATAAATTGGCGTTGCTAGCCGAGATCGATCGCAGCTATGCTGGGCGAATAGAACGAGGAGAAGTTAATATTACGTTGGAAAAGGCATATCAACTCTCAGAGGTGTTAGGGTGTGACCTAAGAGAGTTGTTACCCTAAATAGGGTAACCGTCAGCAAAAACATGTCGGCAATTGAAGATAGTATAGTTTTCATTTTGAAATTTACCTTTGAGTAAAAAGAGTTACGCTAGGAACCTAAATTGGTATGTCTATACTTATGGAAAACATAATTTGTCTTGAATCACGAAAGGTATTTCGAGTCGTGTTACATGTCGTAAAATAAATGGTACCCTCGGAGTTACAATTGGAATCAAATATGCTCTACTTTAGTAAGCTAGGTGCAGCGGGACTCAAGGATGCTGAATGACCAAACCGCACATTAGTGAACTTAATTTTTATTATTAAAGGTGTCACATAGTTATCTAACAATCATATCCAACACTTGCCCAGCAAATAAACTAGCTCTTGTGTTTAGAGATATGACCAATTGAAATGGGAAAAGCAGATATCAAAATACTCGGCCATTTAGCTATGACGCTGAAGAAAGAAGAATTATTTAGCTGGTAGGGGAAGAATATAAATATGCTTTACGACCGAAAAGAAACTATTGACCAAATCAGTAGAACTCTTTCCATATTGATGTGCGACATAAAACTGCACCAATCAATAAATGATTTTTCTATCAATATTCATGCAGAAGATTTTTTCAAGGATGTGATAAACAAGGTTCGAGGGGCTCACTTCGTTAATGCTAACTCATCCGGTAAAAATGAAGCCTACATTGATTTAGTTGACCACAACGCTAAAAAAGTCATTCAGGTTACAAGTACTGTTACCAAACAAAAGATTGATAATTCGCTTAAAATACTCTGTAATCCCACCTACAAAGGCTACACACTTGAAGTTCTTTATCTATTAGAAAAACCTAAAGATTTCAAAGAAAAATCTATTAATGAGTTCGAAAAAAAATATGGAATCAAAGATATATATCCTCATTTAAAAGATAGCGCAGACCTTTTAAACGAGATTAAGGCAATGGATGGCAACAAGCTCAGCGAGCTTTATCGCCAATATTTCACCGATTTAGAAGATAAGTATACAGACGAGATTACCCTGCAAATTATCTTTGCGCTGTTGCTCAAAGCGCAGAGTTCTGCTCGTGAGATCTACAATGACGACTTAGGTTCAATAGATTCTGACGACAAAATTGAACTCAATAGCCTTAATCCAAGAGTAACGTCCCACATCAACTTGGGACTGGATTACACATTGGCTATCTCAAACTTTGACGACCAAAGCCAAATTGGAGAACTGAGGAACCTCGTCGTTGATGGTTACTATGCTGATGTATTAAGAAAAAACCTCAGAAAGTACGCACAATCTACTGATTTGCAGGGTATGAAAGTGGCCCAGCTACACGATTTGGCAACTAAAAATAAGATATGCTTTAACAAAATACTATTTTTACTAAAAGAAGCTATTGAGTTAGCAATCATAAAAGTAGACTTCAATAGTCAGAGCGTTTCGTGGATAATCATCGCCTATTTTTTTGAGATATGTGATGTTGGGGTGAAACAATGATCTTGCCATCGAAAACAGTTAAGCCGATAGACTCTTTGTACTGCATATCCGCTTATGTCGTGAATATTATGAAAGAGGAAGAAGTCGAGTTCAACGACCTTCTAGACTTGGTAAATAAATCATACCCAAAACATGTGACTATTGAAAAACTGCAACAGTGCCTTGATTTTCTGTTCATAATTGGCAAGGTGGAGTTACAAAATGAAACTTTTAAAGCTGTATTCTGATAACCCAGATTTCAAAGAAATTATCTTTAAGCCAGGACTAAACATAGTCGCTGGTTTACAGTTAAGTTCTTTCGCCAAAGACAGCTACAACGGAATAGGCAAAAGCTCCTCCTTAAGCTTGCTTCACTTAATGTTTGGAGGGTCATTTGATGACAAGAGTCCAAGTGATGTAGGCTTCAAATCATTTTTGTCTAGTTATGGTACTATGCATTTAGATTTCATGGTTGGATCGGTTCCGTACATTATCAGTAAAAACTTCGCTGAATCTGCTTATTACTTAAATAATGAAAAGATATCAAAGTCTGCATACCCGAAAAAGCTTAGGTCGCTTATCTCTGCTTGTAATACATTTGATATGAACTTCAAACCTTTGTTTAATATGTTCGCTCGCCGTTACTTACCTGGTAGAAATTATTATGCTGGCGCACTCACTCAACAAGGTCAGCAACCTAATGACTACTATCAAATGCTATATAACTTAGTTTTGTTAGGTTTAGATACTTCATTAATCACAAAGAATAAAAAAATTGCTGAAGACATCAGAAAACTAAAGAATACTGAACAAGTACTTAACAAGCAGAAAGTCTTAATAAACGAATCTGATTTACTCGATTTAGAGGAAGAAAGGGATCGCTTAATTGAAGCTAAAGCTAACTTCATTATTGCGTTAAATTACGATGATTTAAAACATCAAGCAGATGAATTAACGCAAGAAATGGCTGTATATCGTAATAAAATATATACCAACGAAAAAGATATACGCAAAAGAATCATGACTCTTGATGCTAGCCGAGATGAGGCTATAGATATTGCAAAAATCACTGAAATTTATAAAGAGTCTGAGTTCCACTTCCCAGATAAAGTTGCTGTGCGTTTAAAAGATGCTCAGGATTTTCATATTAGAATTCAAGAAGCTAGGAAAGATCGTCTTAAAGACCAAATTTCTGAATTGCGTGAAAATAATAAGTATCTGCAAACAAAATTAGCAAATATAGAAGCAATGAGAGACAAAATACTTAAGGATTTGGATTCAAAAGGTGCATTGGAAGAATACAATTCTATTGGCGAACGAATTCGAACATTAGATGCCGATATAGCTGAATTGACTAGCTACCAAACTTTGCTCGCTAAATTTGAAAAAGATAAAGCCAAGTTGGAACTTGATAAAGCAACTGTCAAAGCGGAGTCAGTAAAGTACTTAGAAGAACAGAAGGTTAAATTAAAAGATGTGGAAACAAAGTTTAGGAGCTTTGTCAAACGTTTCTATACAGATCATGGTGGAAGGCTATCTGTAACTAACTCAAAAGATGCTCAATACCTTTATAATATTGAGCCTCATATACATAAAGATGGTTCGCAAGGCGTCAATGAAGTAAAAATATTTTGTTATGATTTGTTGTTGTTTTCTCTAAACCCAAACGCTTTAGGTTTCTTAGCGCATGACAGTTGTATTTTTTCTGGTATGGATCCAAGACAAAAAGCGACAATGTTTAAAGTAGTATTGGAGGCTGTGAATCAATCTGGACTTCAATATTTTGTAAACATGAATAAAGATACATATGAACAAATTCTAGGCAATGAGGGACTTGACGAAGATGACGAGTGTGTTTTAAATAACAACGAACGCGCTCAGATAATACATGGAACTGTTCTTGAACTGTACGATGCAGATCCTAAGCATACTCTTTTTGGGCGAACATTTGGTTAAGTTTTCCTAAATAAAGATAAGAGTTCACAATTTAAACGATAGTTAGAAAAAATGAGTTGGTGTAGTGCAGCTATCAACTCGCTTCTAAGTTGATAAATAGAAGCGTTCCGATATGAATATAGGCAACATCGCCATGACACTTTGGAAGTTACATT
This sequence comes from Shewanella morhuae, assembly GCF_003028295.1. Classification (NCBI taxonomy): domain Bacteria; kingdom Pseudomonadati; phylum Pseudomonadota; class Gammaproteobacteria; order Alteromonadales; family Shewanellaceae; genus Shewanella; species Shewanella morhuae. The sequence goes on from NZ_PYSG01000003.1 coordinate 773,866, forward strand.
TGAACCCAGAGTCATCTCATATGATTCTATTGTTGAAGTCTATTAATTCTTGACTCTAAACGACGAACTTCCTTTTTTAGTTCATCACATTCGGTTTGGTAAATCGCGATACTTTCCAGCGCCATGTTACGCTGTATCTCCATATCTTTTAATTGTTTACGAAGATTGCGATTATCATCTCTAAATGTTCTTCTATGTTCGAGGGCTAATTCGCTTGACGCTAATCCTTCTCGAACATTTTTGTTGTGAGTTTCAATCGCGTCTCTTACATGTATATTCCAAGGGCTGTTTAATGCCATATTACTTTTAAGGCCAGCCCCACTCCATATTTCTTTAAATGACCAGGTTTGGGCAAATTTTTCTTTTCGTAGTCGTTCAATCTGCTTCCATAGTGCTTCGGTGTTTTTTTTCTTAGTATCTTCTCTATTTTGTAGCAGTCCATGCGAACTGCCTCTTGTACGGCCTTTATTCATTGTGCGCCTCTATTGTGATCAGTTGTTTTAGCAGGCTATCAATCTCCCTTATACGTTCATTTAGATGCGACACTTTTAAGGAGTCATTCTTGAAGAATGCTATAAGCCGTTTGTTCTCACGCATACGCCATTCAAGTGTGCGTCGTTTACCATTTGCAGGAATAATGGAGTTGTTGCAATCCGCTGGTCTGCAAGCAGACTTATTGCCAGCGCATAAAGACTTATTAGGTCTATATATACACAAACCATCATCTGTTTGTTCTATTAATGCTTTATTCGGAAGGCTCTGTAAAAATTTTATTCGGTCCTCTTTGCTCATTCCTCTAAACTCTTTCCGCAGTTTGTTAACCTCTTCAGAACCGCCGCCAATAATCGGTATCTGATTGGTGATTAGCTCCTCATATAGTTCTTCTGAGAGTGCGAATTTTTCTTGTTGCAGCTCGATGAAAAGGTTGGGATCGCCGTAAACCTTTGTCATTTCAATATCATAATGCTTGAGTTGGTCCTGTAACGCTTTTATCCCTAGTCCTTGTCTTACCATAATACGAGCAAACTTTTTTCTAAATTGATGGCTAGATAAGTGCCATAACTTGCCATTATGGGTTATGTGATGATATTCAACGAACTCCTTAAGTAATTGGTTCATTCTCATCGAAGATATGGGGTGAGAAAAGTTGAGCCTATTAGATGCAAAGAGAAATTCATGTCCGTTATCGTACCGGTTTCCAAGACCAGCTTTTATTTTATCTAATACCTCGCTAATAAAAGGTAATGTTTGCCACTTGTATGCAGTTGGAACGGCCTCTAGTTTGGTACTCTTGGAAATTACGAAGCTGATTACTTGCTCTTCATCATTATAAGTAATCGATTCTGTTACGAAGTTATTTGCGGATTCAATGTTCAAAACTTCATGTATTCTCATTCCTGTAAACATCGCGATAAGAATATACCCTGCGGCTAAAAGCCTACTCTGCATGCTCCTTATATCATTTCCATTCGTTATACCAAATTCCCCATATGGAAATAGTTCTTGGTAAACAGGTTTGTAATAATGATCACCGTTTTCTTTTTTTATTACTTTATATTTTCTGATTGTTTTGAACTTTTCTTTCGCTTCTCTTATATCAACAAGCTTTTGGTAACACTCAATCTGATCGGTGGCTTTTTCGTAAAGTTGTCTAGCTATGATGTCAGGCATTTCAATGGTTGTTTTCTCGAATCTTCCTATTGTTTTAGCTGCGTTCGCTCGTGACCATTCGGTTTCAGTTATTCCTTGCAGAAGCGATACTTTCAGTCCATCAATCAGCTTTGGGGATTGTATTTCGATATAGCTAAAGCCTTTTACTCTAGCCATTAATGTTCTATTGGTTAATTGTTTTGCTGCTATATGAGGCGTATTAATAATATCCTCTCTTAGGTTATTTACGTCTTCTTCAGTAATATCAGCTAAACGCTTTATACTGTATTTGTGCATGAATCTAAGTAGTGTTTTTAACCCGTATCGTTGGCCTTTTACTAAGGTCGATAATTTTGGATTGGTAGGTATCGGATCGATAAGCAGTGAGTAGGTATATGCTTTAGCAATATCTAAATACACTTCGTTGCCGAGACTGCACACAGTAGTTCCATCCTGAAAGGTAAATAGATTAAAGTTAAAGGTAACATAGGCCGCTCGTAACTCAGGATTTTCAGTACTAAAATCCCACTTATTATCGCGATAAAATGAGTTTTTCGATATCCGTATATTATCTAGAGTTAATATTGGTCTTGAAATGAGGGTTAGAATGTTATCCATGTTTACATATCCTTCGCTAAAGACCATTCAGGGAGTGGATTGTCTATTGCTTCGCTTTTAAGCCTCTCAACAATGGATTTGTTGTATTTAGGAAGAATATAAGTCTCCCACATATAGCGCTTCTCTGTAGTCGCTAGATGGTACTCTTTCTCATCAATCTCACCGATTGCGACCGCACTTTCATAGTAGTTTATAAAGCAAAAAAATTTTTTAATATCTAATGGTGTAATAACTAAATTCTGGCACCCAAGGCATACTTCTGTATCTGCACTACATGCAGTGTCATTACTCTGGTTTAGCACTGGTGAATCAAATGGGTTTTTACAGTGAGTTAAAACGTTTTCTTGAATGTTGGTAGGGATATCTGATTTAAACTTAAATGGTTTATCTGTGTTAGATGCAAGATCGACCAGCATTGCTTTCTGGTGCAGACCGCGCCTTGCTTTAAATATTGGATCGTTTAGACGCCTCAAGTAGTCGGATGTAGTTGCTGATCTTTTATGGCCCAATAGAGATTGCAGATAATTTAAATCTTCAGTTCTCAAATACTCTTGCCAAGCTAAAGTAGGCCTGAATAAACATCCTTTAAGTTCGATAATGTCCCCATCGTTAGAGCTGCGTAAATTATTGTCAAAGGCAAATTTTCTTATTCCTCTCTGAAATGATTTCATCGAGTGTACTTTAGGATCTAGATATCTGTAAGCATTTGTTATCCATAACGCTTTTTCACCTTCAGGCCTATAGGCTGCCGTAATGTTGATAACACGTTGTATTATGCGTATAGGCCAACTGTCTCCGCTACGCTCAACTGAAATTGTTTTGCCTCTTTTGTGAGAACGAAATTTGTCCCACCTAATGTGTTTACGATTAGGGTTTATTGGGTCTTGCTCTATACAATCAATTGTTAATCTATGTATTGTACTTGGGTTGAGTCCTGTACGGATAAGTAACATCAAATAGTATGGTGCCAAGTCATTTATAGAAACTCGATTTATTACGTTGTTTTCCTCATAGAAATCTTTGATCCAAGTAGGGTGGTGCTGTCGGAACCCAATATAAAATTTGGGGTGTTGTGACTTTATTTCATTATGATTTAGTGCCTTGCACTCAATTTTATTTTCCCAATACCATTGAAGATAATCTTTACTGGCCCAAGGTGTTTTAAACTTGATGGGCGCAGGCTTACCTATGTAGCGTGATATATAGTTTTCGCTAGCCCCAATTTTTTTATAAAAAGATTCTAATGCTTCGGCTCGTGATGTCGAGTACTCAGCTATTCCCATCGCGAATGATGTCCCCTTGGGCTTCTTGCTGATTTCTCCCAAACTTAGCCTTGCACACCCTAGGTGATTCTCCCAGAACCAGTGACAATATTCTTTGCTAGCCCAAAATGATCTAGTCTTTTTGTTTGGAATAAATGGTGCAATGTCTTCAAGGGGGGGCTCCTTACCTATCCATTTGGGGATGTATGAACTTTCTAACCGAGATGAAGTCGTTCTTAATTTTTTTACTACTAGATTTAAGATAGCCTTAATTTCCTCCTCACTATATCCTTCATGGCTGATTGTCATACTATTTGATTTTGGGAACATATTAAGCGGTAAGATAAAATCATCAGGAACTGAGTGATGATTTTTAAATTGTTTAAAAACTTTAGCCACACTCCGAAAAGTATTTCCAGCAATAGAATACTTAAGCCCTGAATGGTCTCTTAGCCACCGAGCATACTTTTTAAGGGTGAGGTGATTAAACATTGAAGGCGAGGTGATGCCTTCGCTTTTAGTAAACTTTAAAAAGGGTCTGATTCTTTCTTTCAATGATACCCTAGTTAAATGCCCGTGCGAATTCCGGTTCTTGTATATTGACCAACAACAAAGTGCAACAATACTCCTTGTTGCATACTGGAGCTCATTGTTGAAATTATAAGAGTAGATGACCCCCGTATTTTTACACTTTATTGAGAATTTTAAATCGTTATAGGCTCTTTCTTCATCCCTGGCTAACCTTGAAATGCTGACGTATTTACTCACTAATGGTTTCCTTAGCAATTTTGTCTATTTCGCGTTGAAGTGAATTATATGTGCCAGAATAAGCAACGAGAATGGCTGTATGGACGTAATACTCGCGTGTTGTTTCTTCGCTAGTATGTCCTAGTAACTTTGATAATGCTGTTAGGTCATGATTAAGTAGATAATGATAGGTTCCAAATGTGTGTCTTAACAAATGGGGATGAGCATGAACACCTATTTGTTTACTTGTTTTCCTGAATAGTTTTTGTATCCAATTAACACTTAAAGGATGTCCATTTTGAGTGATAAATAAAGTATCGCTCACAATGCTCCCTGCCTCTCTAAGTTGATCTAGTTGTTTTTCACGATCGATATCAACATACTCCCACAACTCAAAAAGAAGATCATTCGGGATCAGTATTACACGTGCTTTCTGCCCTTTACCTATAACACGAGCCGGTGTTGAATGGCCTCTAGTATTAACTTCAGGTAAATCCTTGAGTGGGAAATTACACGCTTCTGATACTCTTACTCCAGTTTGTAACATAAATGATGTAAGAAGAACGTTTCGTCTCTTAACTAAATGATTCCTAGAACCGGTTAACTCACCTACTGCTGATACGAAACTTAATGCAGCACCAAGCTGCAAGAACTTTATAGGTTCATTTATTGCCTTGGCATGATGTCCCTTTATCTTGTATCGCTTGCTAGCTGATTGTCTAAGGTTGTTTATTTCTTCCGGATTAAGGTTCGGACAATACCCTTTTTTAGATGCCCACAAGAGAAACCTGTAAGCACCAGATGCTCTTGAATGAACAGTATTCCACGATAATTCTTGGCCATTCTTTTTTTTATATTCACAGAGAGCATCAATGTAATAATCGAATATATTGTCATCAATTTCAGATAGATTCTCATCTATAGATGAGATCCACATTATGAATTCCTTGATGTGTTCAGCATTTGTTTGAAGGCTTTTAGCATTATTTTTGAGAGCTAAGCTTCGAAGGTACTCATTAATTTCCAAGCATGGAGATAAATTTGAATAAAATAACTGAGGTATGTTATCCCCTAGCCTAGAAACTCTTTTCAGTGAAGAAACATTGAAATTACAGCCAATTACTATCATTTTAGTACCTCATTATTTGTACCAATCTAAGTAATTTAAGAAACCGAATCAACACTAGTTGGTAATTCTAGTTTTTCTAAATATGATTCTGAATGAAATTATATGTTGGATCTTCACTTAAATTCAGTAATTTGACACTTTAATAAATGCATATATTGTTATTTTTTATAATCCTTACTACTAGATGAATTGTTTAGATTATATGTAATATTCAATATATATATGATACTTATGTGAGTCCTACTAACGCGGTAAACCTATGATAAAGACCTTCAATTTTTCCGCAGCTGCCTGTTCGCCACCGAGTGCATTCGACAGTGGGGGATACGTCTCATCCGGTGTTGCAATCGGTGAATGACCAGTGTGCTTTGCATTGCCAGTAGGTTGAACATGAGTAGTGATAGGTGAATTGTTGGCATTATCAGGCATAGATTGGGCTCGGAATATGTGTGCAAGCGGTGCGGTAAAGCCGTGAGTTTTCACCTCCGCGTGTCAAATCAGCGGCGGCAGTATATCTCAGCACGAAGGCTTTGTCGGTGGCAATTCACCATAGTAAAGGAACCACCCGTCATCTTACGCAAATGCTCGAACAGGATGATGTTGGATTGAGAGTGAGTTAAAGCCGACGCCGGCGGCCGAAGTACGAGGTACTTATTGCAGAGTGGCAAATAGCGGCAAGTTTACCTTGGTGTTGGATGCTCAATTATCAATAGCCTAAAGCGCTTTTGAAAGTGCTGCTGAGTCACTCATAGGTAATATGTTCCACTAAAGCCAAGCAGTATTAACTCCCTATCGAAAAAGACAAAACCATTTTACAAATCGTAATTTGAATCAAGTTGTTATGTGATATATTCGCTACAACTTTGATTGTTTGTCTTGGGGCATATCTGGCTATGGAACAGGTCGGGATTTACGAAAAGCTGATTACTCAACTTGTTGAGAAGCGCTTAGATAAGGACATATTTTTTGTTGGTGAAAGAAAACTTGAGGTTGCAGAGGCAAGTATCTGGCTCTCGCGTTTTCTAGCAAAAGTCATTGAATATGTCATTAACTCTGTTCCAGCAGGAGAGGATCAAGTTTTTAATCAGATCAGTTTGGCCAATCGGTTAGTGATGTGGCTCAAAGAGCATATTAACGATGATGATTTTATCAATGAAAACCTTATTGATAGTCAAGGCCGAATACTCACAGCACTTTTCAATAAACAAAACCCTATAGCGACGGATTTACCTAAATATACAGCAGCAATTTTTCCATTAACAGGGCTTACTCAGAGTGAGCTTTTTTGCGGTAGTAACGCGGGATTGTCTCTTGAAAGTGAGCTTAAACGTGAGATCCGATCGTCAGACAAAATCTATTGGCTGGTATCGTTTATCAAGTGGGCGGGTATTCGTATCTTCAAGAATGAACTTGAGGAATTTACACGCAGTGGTAAAGAGTTACGCATCATCACGACATCTTATATGGGCGCGACTGATGCTAAAGCCGTCGAGTTTCTAGCCAGTTTACCCAATACCCAAGTCAAATTAAGTTACAACACTAAACGTGAAAGGCTGCATGCAAAGTCCTATTTATTTCTACGAAATACTGGTTTTCATACCGGTTATATCGGTTCTTCAAATTTATCGCATTCTGCATTGACCAGCGGGCTTGAGTGGAACCTTAAGATCACTACCCAAGAAATTCCCCACATTATTGATAAATCACTCAGTACCTTTGAAACTTACTGGCAATCGAACGAATTTGAGTTATTTAACGGTGATGCGAACAGTAAAGAAAAATTAAGCAATGCGTTGAAAGAAGCGAGAGGTAGTGGCACTGAATCGAGCTCATTTCATTTTGACATTAAGCCATTTGCGCATCAGCGAGAAATTCTCGAACAGCTTGCAGCAGAGCGCAGCATTCATGGCCGTTTTAAAAATCTCATTGTCGCAGCAACAGGCACGGGCAAGACGATTATTTCCGCATTCGATTTTGCGCGATTTTATAAATTGTACCCAGAAGCCAATTTTCTGTTTGTTGCTCATAGGCAAGAAATTTTACAGCAAGCTCTCAGTGCTTATCGCGGTGTGTTAAAGAATAATCAATTTGGCGAGCTATGGGTGGCAGAGCATAAACCTAATAGTTACAAACACTTATTTGCATCAATCAAAAGCTTGAATCTGCAACTTGGTAACCTGCCATTAGCGGCTGATTTTTATGACTATATTGTTATTGATGAAGTCCATCACGTTGCAGCCAATAGCTACCGTGGGCTGCTAGAGCATTTTGAACCCAAGGTTTTACTGGGGCTTACTGCCACACCAGAGCGGCATGATGGCGTCGATATTCTGGCTGACTTCTGCGGTGTCATTGCCGCTGAAATACGTTTACCCGAAGCTATTAATCAACGGTATTTATGTCCATTTCAATATTTTGCGATCGATGATGAGACTGATCTTCGCAAGTTAAATTGGAGCCGTGGTCGTTATGACGTCGCTGAGCTGAGTAATTTATACACTCACAATGAACAACGCGTGACGCGCATTATTCGCAGCCTAGCTGAAACCGTAACTGATATAGACAATATTAAGGCGTTAGCCTTTTGTGTAACCAAGGAACACGCCGAGTATATGGCGAAGAAGTTTAATTTGGCGGGGATAAGCGCGGATGTGCTGACCAGTGATCATCGCTCTGAACGGCAACAAAAGCGGCAGAGCTTAGTCACTGGTAAATTATCCATTTTGTGTGTGGTGGATATTTTTAACGAAGGTGTCGACATTCCAGAAGTGGACACCTTGTTGTTTTTACGGCCAACGGAAAGCTTGACCATATTCCTGCAGCAACTTGGCCGTGGCTTGCGTCTCACCGATGATAAGCAGTGCTGCACAATATTAGATTTTGTCGGTAACTCACGTGATGAATATGATTTCTCACAAAAATTTAGAGCGTTAGTCGGTAAAACCAATCAGTCGATAAAAGATGAAATTCTGAATGACTTTCCGCATCTACCTCTTGGCTGTCGAATCGAGCTTGAAGAAAAAGCGCAGTCGATGATTTTGCGTAATATTAGCCGCGCTACGCTCAATGCCAATCGATTAACCAGTCTAATAGCAAACTTTAAGCATCAGACTGACTTGCCGCTCACGTTAGGCAACTTTTTACGCATGAACCCGCAAGTGAGCTTGGAAGACATTTATCGCATAAAGATTAATGGCCAAAGTGGATGGACCTTGTTAGTCGAGGCTATGCAGGGTCATCAGATTGCTGAACCTACAGCGCGGTCCAATTTAGCCAAAGCCTATTATCGCGCGATTAACTTTCACTTACTCAGTTGTACTTCACTATCCTATTTAATCTTTATCAAACAGTTATGCCAAAATGATTTTGTCTTTAATGGGGTGGATCCTATACAAAATCAGTTTGCCTTGATGTGTCATTACAACTTTTGGGAGCAATCAGGCACGACATTAAACGTTACCAGCTTAACGATGAGTTTGCAGATGCTACGCAATAAGCCGTTGCAGGAAGAGTTATTAGCTGTATTGGCGATACTGATTAACCGGATACACCATCAAGAAATAGATTTGAAATTACAACGACCCACTGCTTTGAAAGTGCATTCTCGTTATACTCGCGAGCAAATTTTAGCTGCGGTGGGTGCAAGCACATTTGCAGCTAAATCGCCTTCAAGGGAAGGTGTGCTTGCGATTAGTGAGCAAAATCTTGAGTGCTTATTTGTGACGTTAAACAAATCAGAGAAGCAGTTTTCACCGACAACCATGTATCACGACTATGCAATTAGCGAGCATCTGTTTCACTGGCAATCACAAAATAGTGCACGGCCAGAACGAGGTCGGGGTCTAAGCTATATTGAGCAACAAAAGCTGGGAAAAACCGTGCTGTTGTTTGTGCGAGAGCAATCAAAAGATGAAAATGGCCGCACTATGGGATTCGTGAATTTTGGCAAAGTACATTATGTCAGCCATAACGGTTCACAACCCATGAACATCACATGGCGATTAGAGCTACCAATACCTGATGTAATGTGGCATCACGCCGCTAAGTTAGCGGTAGGCTAAATGTTATTTTTCAACTAATTCCTCAAAACGCCATAAATACACTTATTATATCGGCCAATTATTTCGCTGCGGATAAACCGCTCAAATGCCATATTCGAGAAAGGATTAGTGGATAACATGGCTTGCAGAAGTGCGGGTTATTTGTTGTCCTAGATTGGCGCATGATCCCTTTAAGTCACACCGAGATAAGCCGTATGAAAATGGTCATTTCTGGCTTAACAGTCTGTTTAAGTTCTAATTTTAGGTAGTTCAATAGTCCATTTGATTTTCGTGGTTATCATCCCTTGCGATGCAAGGTAGACTATCGCGTTTGCCGATGAGTATCGTGTGTTGAGGCGTTAGGTTAAATCCAGTGTATTTTTACCGCAAATCTTCATTTAAAAAATATCGTAACTGCTGAATTGTCGTTGTGTTACCACAGGGCGGCACCTAGAGTTTAGCCAGAAAGAGAAACCTATGTCCTTGCCATACCAATGGATTTTGTTTGATGCCGATGAAACCCTATTTTGTTTTGATGCTTTTGCTGGGCTTAAGCTTATGTTTCAAGGCTTTGGCGTGGATTTTACTCCAGCCGATTTTGATGAGTATCAGCTAGTCAACAAACCGCTTTGGGTCGATTATCAAGATGGCAAGATAACCGCTGCTGAGTTGCAGACCATACGTTTTGAGCCTTGGGCCGCCAAATTAGCCGTCACAGCATTAACACTCAACAGTGCTTTTTTATCGGCGATGGCCGAGATTTGTGCGCCGCTACCTGGAGTGCGTGAGTTATTAGCCGCACTGCAAGGTAAAGCCAAATTGGGTATTATCACTAACGGTTTTACTGAACTGCAAACCGTGCGATTAAAGCGCACAGGCTTACAGCATCATTTTGATATTTTGGTGATTTCAGAAAATGTCGGCATAGCAAAACCCGATGTGGGTATTTTTGAGCACGCACTTCACTTGATGGGTAACCCTGCGCGCAATACCGTGCTCATGGTCGGTGATAATCCACACTCAGATATTCAAGGCGGTATTAATGCGGGTATTCATACCTGTTGGTATAACGTTCATGACCATCAGGCGCCAGCGGGCATAGCCCCACATTATCAGGTTAGCTCACACCATGCGCTGCAGAGCCTTTTACTTGGTGCATAAATGAGTATCAAAGTTAATATTCATATAGTTGCTAAGTCAGTCAGTTAACTCTTCATGGGTCTGTCGTTATACTATCGATTTGCATCAACGCGGCTTCAAAAATCGGGTGAAATGACTTTGATATTTTCTGCTAGATTTGTTGGGTATAAGATGCGATGCCATTAGGCATTTATTATTCAGTATTGACCGTATTATTTAAGGGATAACATGTATTTTCAAGTCGTGACTTTGGCTTTATTGGCACTACTGCCAATGGTTAATCCGCCTACTACCGCCACCTTATTGCTAGGGTTGAGTAAGGGAATGTCGCGGGAACATGTGCGCCAACAGGTAAATTTAGCGGCTATTTACCTATTTTGTAGCCTGTGTATTTGCTTTTTTATTGGTTCTTCAATCTTAGAGTTATTCAGTATTTCGATTCCTGGTTTACGTTTAGCGGGCGGACTGATTATCGGTTTTATTGGTTTTAGGATGTTGTTCCCTGCACCAACAGAGGCCAATAATGTAGATATTAATCAGAGTATTGCTTTTGTTCCGCTGACTATGCCCAGTATGTGTGGACCCGGTACAATGGCATTGGTGATTAGTGGCGCTGCACAAATTGCCGCATTACCGGATGAATACAGCCGTTTTACCCTTTATAGCGGTATGGTGACAGCTTTTGCTTTAATGAGTCTTATTAGTTGGGGCGTGCTAAAACTTGCCGATCCGGTTTGTAAAGTCCTTGGCGCTACTGGCATTGATGCCATGACGCGGATCATGGGCTTTTTGCTGGTCTGTATGGGAATGCAATTTTGTATTAATGGCATAAAAGAAGTCGCACAGGATCCCGCTTTCCATACACAGGTGATCCAACAAACAACACCTACAACGGAAAATACCCCTACGCCATAACTGATAGATTCTCGGCAATTCACCGAAAATTATAGAAGTTGAAAGCGTTAAAAAAATGCCCTGATTTATCAGGGCATTTGAGTATGAGTCATAGGTTCAAAACAGAATAAAATTATTCTACGTTTTGGATCTGCTCACGCATTTGCTCGATTAATACTTTAAGTTCAACGGCGGCTGAGGTGATTTCGGCGCTGATAGATTTAGAGGCGAGCGTGTTCGATTCGCGGTTAAATTCCTGCATCATAAAATCTAAACGGCGACCTTCGCTGCCGCCTTTTTTGAGGATGCGGCGGGCTTCGGTTACGTGGGCTTCTAGGCGATCCATCTCTTCGGCAACATCTTGTTTCTGTGCCAGTAGCACCATTTCTTGCTCGATACGGGCAGGATCAAGTTCACCTTTGATTTCGGCAAGGCGGTTGGTCAACTTTTCGCGTTGATATAGCATCACAGTAGGCATGTGCTCACGTACGACGGCGATTTGCTCGCTCACACCCTCTAAACGGCTTAATAACATGTCTTTGATGGCTTCGCCTTCACGGCCGCGGGCTTCGATAAATTGATCGATAGCTGCATCGAAAGCGGTCATCAGATCGGCGCCTATGGCATCCATATCCTGTTCACCGCTTGCTAGCACGCCCGGCCAGCGCAGGATGTCGGTAAGATTGATATCACCTTGACCCGCTTCTTGCTTGAGCCAATTGGCGGCGCCTAATAACTGTTTGGCCAGCGCTTGGTTCAATTGCAGCTCGTTATTGCTGCTATCTGCCAGTTCGTAGCGCAGATTAACTTCAACTTTGCCGCGGCTTAAACGTTTACGTAGACGATCGCGTAGTACAGGTTCGAAACTGCGGAATTGCTCGGGTAAACGTAGATAAGTTTCGAGATAACGTTGATTGACTGAGCGAATTTCCCAGGAGGCAGTGCCCCATTGTGCTTTGTGCTCGATACGAGCGTAGGCTGTCATGCTTTGGATCATGGGTTGTCCTAATGGTTTAATCGTCATAATGAGAGCCGATTATAGAGTCAATGGCTTTAGGATTAAAGGCATACAGCAAATATACCCAAGCTACCTGAAGATACGAGTTTCAGAGCGCCTAGGGTGCTTCAATTCAAGGCGCAGCAATGACAGAATGTCGGCTACCTTTTGAATTGATGCAACACGGAAGTGAAGTGCCCTAGGCGTTCCGTCCCGGCGGCTGATGTTAACCACGGGGTAACGCACTTTATGCTGCGTTGGTTATTTTTAACTTAGTCCACTAGGTCCGCAAATAACCGCAATCGCCATGGATGGCGTGAATGCCATTTATGCAGGAGCAATAAATGGCCTTGCCTAAAGTGCGTTAAACTCCCGCTGAATTCTGCATCTTCAGGTTGTTTGGGTATAAGGACACGGATTAGGCGTTTGAGTGTGATGAGTTTGCCAGAGAATCACCCTAAGCATGGCATCCTAAGGCGCAAGCCCCTATAATATGCAGCCAAAATCGGTCAATGACTCAGAATACAGGAATCTCGCATGCGTCCAAGTAACAGAACGCCAGCACAAACTCGTCCCATCACTATTACTCGCCAGTTTACGGCCCATGCCGAAGGTTCTGTGTTAGTGGAATTTGGCGAAACGAAAGTGCTTTGTACCGCCAGTTTTACTGAAGGTGTGCCACGTTTCCTTAAAGGTCAGGGTCAAGGCTGGGTGACGGCGGAATACGGCATGTTGCCACGCTCTACCCATAGCCGTATGGATCGTGAAGCCGCTCGCGGTAAGCAATCTGGCCGTACGCAAGAAATTCAACGTCTTATCGGCCGTGCTCTGCGCGCTTGTGTGGATATGAAAGCCCTAGGCGAAAACACGATCGTGATCGATTGTGATGTGATCCAAGCTGACGGTGGCACGCGCACCGCTTCTATCACTGGCGCCTGTGTTGCTCTAGTCGATGCATTGAACTGGGCACGCGGTAAAGGCATCATTAAATCTAACCCGCTGAAATTCCTCATTGCTGCAGTCAGCGTAGGTATTTACAAGGGTGAAGCGATAAGCGATCTAGAATATATTGAAGATAGCGCCGCTGAAACTGACATGAACGTGGTGATGACTGAAACGGGCAAGATTATCGAAATTCAGGGCACCGCTGAAGGCGAGCCATTTAGTCACGAAGAATTACTCGAACTGTTGGTTCTCGCCAAGAACAGTATTCGTGAAATTGTTGATGTGCAAAAAGCCGCATTAAATTAAGTCTGTTGTTATTAAGCCCCGTCATGGGGCTTTTTATTAGCTGTAATTTTTTAGTTGTAGCAAGATATGTATATGAAGCAAGCCCTATATCTAATAAAAATCACCAATAAAAATATCAAGTAGAAAATCGTAAGGAGAAAGTGTGAAAGCCTATCAACGTGAGTTTATTGAATTTGCCCTAGAACGTCAGGTGTTACGATTTGGCGAATTTACGCTTAAATCGGGCCGTATCAGCCCTTATTTTTTTAATGCGGGTTTGTTCAATACTGGCCGCGATCTAGCGCGTTTAGGCCGCTTCTATGCTGCTGCGTTAGTGGATTCTGGCATTGATTACGATTTGCTGTTTGGCCCCGCTTACAAAGGTATTCCGATTGCTACCACGACGGCGGTTGCTCTGTGTGAACACCACGATATCGACATTCCATACTGTTTTAACCGTAAAGAGAAAAAAGATCATGGCGAAGGTGGCAGCTTAGTTGGTAGCGAGCTTAAAGGCCGCGTAATGCTGGTTGATGATGTGATTACTGCCGGTACTGCGATTCGTGAGTCGATGGAAATTATCGAAGCCCATAAGGCACAATTAGCGGGCGTGTTGATTGCATTAGACAGACAAGAGAAAGGCAAGGGCGAGCTATCGGCGATTCAAGAAGTTGAGCGTGATTTTGGTTGCGGTATTGTAGCTATTATTAAATTAGCCGACTTAATCAGCTATTTGTCTGAAAAACCTGGCATGGAAGTGCAACTTACCGCTGTGAGCCAGTATCGCAAGCAGTACGGCATTTAAGCGGTAATTTTTTATTCACCTTGAGCCACTTAGCATGATGAAGTTAGGCTCAATAAAAACGCTGCCTTCTTTATAAAAGAATCGCAGCGTTTTTTATTCATGCGTTTTGATTGGTGCGGATTTAGACAGGCTTTAAATCGTCTTAAGCTTCAATGCTCTTATTTAGACTGATGCAAAAACTCGGCACGGGTCGCAGGGTTTGATTTAAACACACCGCCAAGTGCTGTGGTGGTGGTTGAGCTGGTGGAATCCATCACGCCGCGGGATTTAACGCAGTAATGCACCGCATCCATTTTTACCGCTACGTCTTTGGTTTCAAGCAAGGTTTGCAGCGCGACTAACACTTGTTGAGTCAAACGCTCTTGCACTTGTGGACGTTGGGCAAAGAAACGCACGATACGATTAATCTTTGATAAACCAATGATTTTTTTGCGTGGCAGATAAGCGATGGTCGCAGTGCCATCAATGGTCACTAAATGATGTTCGCAGGTGCTGGTGAGGCTAATGTCTTGCACGCGCACCATTTCATCGAAGCCCATTTTATTGTCGATAACCGTGATCTTAGGAAAATTCGCATAATCTAAGCCGGAGAAGATTTCGTCGACATACATTTTAGCGATACGGCGCGGTGTATCGGCAAGACTATCGTCTGAAAGGTCCAATGACATTAACGTCAGGATTTCTTTCATATGATGTTCAATTTTGTCTTTACGTTCTTCACTGCTGTAAACGCTTGGGAGCATTGGGGTTTCAAGTCCACGTTCTGATAATGCGGCTTGTACTTTTACTGCTGCTTCACTTAATGACATCTTATCCTCCACTACTTTGTAGCGGCTATAACAGAAAACCTATGCTGAACAGTATGGGGTATTTGGGCTGTCCTGCACTAGATACAAATTATTGTTATTCTCGCTAGAGCAAGAATAGGCTGATGAGAATAGCGCGAATAGCGGCTGATTCATACCGAAAAACGTTCATCGCAAACATGAAAAAGCCGATAGACCTTATCGGATATCGGCTTTAAATCTACTGTGGCTAATCTTATTCAACGATAAACGTTGGCTAACGTCGCCGAAGTTTACAGTGTTAGATTTGTTTTTAGGAAACTCAGCATCTTTTCGTAGTATTTTGCTCTGTGTTCATCGTTATAAAAACCGTGGCCTTCATTGTCCATCACCAGTTTTTGGTACGGATATTGGTGAGCTTTTAAGGCCTTTTCGAGGGATTCTAGTTGCTCAATTGGCGCTCGCTCATCTTCGCCGCCATGAACCAGTAGCAAGTTCGCTTTGAGTTTATTGACGTTTTCAGAAGGAGACATTGCTTTGAGCACCGCTTCATCTTGCCCTAGTACTTCTTTGAGATAGCTTGTCCCTGCACGTCGACTGGCGACATCGCCTTCATTAAACATTAATTCTAAATCGTATACACCAGCTACACCTACCGCGCATTTAAACATATCCGGTGCAAGTACGGCGCTCTGTAGCGCGCTATAGCCACCAAAACTGCCTCCTACAATACAAATACGCTCTTTATCGGCAAAGCCTTGATCAATGACATATTGAGTGGCATCTATAATGTCGTATTGTATTTCAGAGCCCCACTTTTGATAGCCAGCATGCTCGAATTGTTCGCCGTATCCGCCAGAGCCACGGAAGTTAACCTGCAGAACCGCAATGCCTTGGCTTGCTAAATATTGGTTTTGTGGATCAAAGCCCCACCAGTCACGGATACCATGTGGACCACCGTGCGGATTGACCACTAATGGTAGGTCTTTAGCTTCTTTACCAATGGGAAGTGTTAAATAACCATGGAGTTTTTTACCATCACGACTGGTGAAGCTGATAGGTTTAACCTCGGCCATCTTTTCTGGGTCGAGCCAGTTTCTAGCGGCGGCAAGATGTTCGAGTTTGAGTTTTTTCGTATCGAATATGTAGTAATCGCCTGGGTTACGATCATTAAATGCAAGTACGATGAGCTTTTCTGCATCTCGAGTTTCGCTCACGATGCGTACTTGATGGCCGGGCAGCGCACTTAACAAATCTTTTAGCAATTTAGCGTGCGAATCTTCATTATCAACAAAGGCATAGCTAGGATAGCCATTTTCGAATTCGACAGCGTAAAGTTGCTTATTAGTGCCGTTAATCCAAAAGTTGCTGGGATCAACGATTTCATCTTGAATAATTTCAGTTTTATCACCTGTTTCGAGATTTATTTTGTATATACCTAAGGTTGTACCTTGTGAGCGTCCTGCGGCATAAATCGTATTCTTTTTATCGGTGAATGAAAGTGGGCTAAAGTCTGTAAGGTCTAAATTTAATTTATCGGTATTTATCCATTTACCTTCTTTACGGTAGAAGACTTTGGTGGTGTTTTTACTGTCTTCACCTGCAACGAAACGAACCTCTCCATCATGATCGGTCAGAAAGCGCGCCTGGCCTATCGGTGAGCCCGTAATGCGTTTGCGCGTACCATTAAATAGGTCTACGCGATAGACATCCTGCAATAACTCAACATCAAGATTTATTTTGTCGTTCCATGGGATGACGTTAACGAGCATATAACGCTCATCATCTGGCAACGGGTCGAGGATAAAGGCACTTGCTCGCATCGGGGTATTTTTCTTGATATTTGAACCCGTTTGTTGCTCGCCACTATTGTAACCAAAGAGGTAAGCTTTACGTGAACCATCGGCATTAACCGCCAGTAGTTCACCATAATAAATGGGGGTGTCCTGCCAGCCTTTTAAGTATTCTTTTGCTAGCACCAGTCGCTCACTATTGGCCCATTCATAAGTGCCTACCTGAGCATTACTGGGGAAGTGAATCGCATTAATCAGTTTTTTTGTTTGAGCATCCAATACTAAGAGAACTTTTTTACCTTCAACATGGGTAATCGCGCTTAGGTACTTGCCCGTGGGCGAGATTTTTACATTTGAGTATTCATCACCTTTAGTGAATAACTGTGCCTGTGATAGGGCATTAGCTGTACATGTTGAGATGGGTAATATTGATAAGCAAAGCGCTGCTAAAGCAGATAATTGAAAGAGTTTCACCTGACATCCTTGTAAACTATTTGTAACTTTTGTTTTGTAAATGTATTTCTAGGATAAAACAAAAGTCATAGTGAGACAAGGAAAGTAAACTAAAAAAAAGGACGGTATTTACCGTCCTTTATGCTGAAAAATCATTAGCTTTGTAATAGTTGGTGTTGGATGAAATGCCATTGTTCATCGAAGTGTGTAGTCGGTTTTAGTTTGAATTCACTGCGTACAAATTGGGCAATTCTACCTTCGGCAAAGGCTAACAGTAAATTAGCCAATATGGCTTCATCTAGGTTAAAACCTTTACCCTCGCGGAGCATTTTTTCACGCAATATTTGCTTCAATTGAGTTTCAATTTTGGCAAATAAGCTGCTGATCCGGCTCCGTAGACGTTCATTTTCACCCAGCAATGCATCACCGTTGAGAACGCGAGAAATGCCAGGGTTACGTTCGGCAAAAATCAACAATAGTTGCAATACCAACTGGCAACGTTTCATGGTGTCTTTCTCGTCATCCATGATTAAGTTGATGCGCGATAATAACGACTCTTCGATAAATTCAATCAAGCCCTCAAACATCCGCGCTTTACTGGGAAAGTGGCGGTAGAGTGCGGCTTCCGATACGCCGACTTCTGAGGCCAGTTTCGCGGTGGTGATCCTTTGTCCCGGGTGGGTTTCTAGCATCTGCGCTAGGCATTGTAATATGTGTTCACGACGATTAATTTTTGGGCTTACAGCCATTACAGTATCCTTGGCTCAATAACGACTTAGGGGATTATTTAGTGCCTGAATGGCCAAATCCGCCTTCACCACGATCTGAGCTATCGAACTCATCAACGAGTTTGAATTGTGCTTGTATTACAGGAACAAACACCAGTTGTGCCAGACGGTCACCAATTTCTAAGGCGAAGGGTCTGTCGCTGCGATTCCAGCAAGACACCATTAACGCTCCTTGATAGTCTGAGTCGATGAGTCCAACCAAATTACCAAGTACGATACCGTGTTTATGACCTAGGCCTGAGCGCGGTAAAATAACTGCCGCCAGTCCAGGGTCTGCAACGTGAATGGCTATTCCTGTGGGGATCAGCACGGTTTTACCCGGAGCGATCGTCAAAGTAGTGTCTATCATGGCGCGAAGATCCATGCCTGCGCTGCCTTGCGTAGCGTAAGCGGGCAGAGGAAATTCTGAGCCGATACGGGAGTCGAGGATCTTTAATTCAATCGGTGTTTTCATGTATTTGTTTTTTCTTTCACTATTAACGAAAGTAATTGCCGTGCCAGCGTGAGCTTATCCGTTGCTGGCAAATCTTGACTCCCCTGCGGCCAGAACACGCGCAGGGCATTGGCATCGGCATTAAAGCCTATACCTGCAATGGAAACATCGTTTGCGGCAATCATATTCAAGTTTTTACGTTTGAGCTTATCGCGCGCATAGGCTTCTACATCATGGGTTTCAGCGGCAAATCCTACCATAAAAGGACGGTTAGGTAAGCTTGCAACCGTGGCTAAGATATCAGGATTCCTCACTAGCGCAAGTTGCATTTCTTCTGCTGATTTTTTGATCTTACAGCTGGCTATCTCACTAATGCGATAGTCGGCAACGGCGGCGCAGCCAATAAAAATATCTTTATTATCAATGTTATTCATTACGGCATCGAGCATATTTTGTGCCGATTCAACGTCAATGCGTGTCACGCCTTCTGGCGTACTTAAATTCACTGGACCTGAGACTAACGTAACCGCTGCGCCCATATCGGAGGCCGCTTTGGCTAAGGCAAAGCCCATTTTCCCTGAACTATGATTCGAAATATATCTGACTGGATCAATGGCTTCTCGGGTTGGCCCCGCCGTTATAAGCACTGATTGTCCGGCGAGAGGCTTATATTCAGCGCTGTCATTTTTGGCAAAAAATTGTGTCGCCAGCTCAGCAATTTCTAATGGCTCTAACATGCGCCCAGGACCGACTTCGCCACAGGCTTGGCTGCCACTGGCGGGTCCCCAAAGTGTAAAACCACGGGATGCAAGGCTAGTTAAATTTGCTTGCGTTGCCACATTGCGATACATCTGTTGATTCATCGCCGGACACAGTGCAATGGGCGCCTCAGTTGCTAAGCAAGTGGTAGTGATTAACTCATCGGCCATGCCGGCATTAATCCGCGCCAATAGGTTTGCGGTCGCAGGTGCGATAATAACCAGATCTGCCCAGCGAGCGAGTTCTATATGGCCCATTGCCGCTTCTGCAGCAGGGTCGAGTAAGCTCGATGCGACGGGATAACCCGATAACGCTTGCAGTGTGAGCGGGGTGATAAACTCCATCGCACTTTGGCTCATCACTACGCGCACATCAAAGCCGCGCTCCTTCAAGCGCCTGACTAAGTCAGCACTTTTATAGGCTGCAATGCCGCCGCCAATGCCCAGCAGGACGTTTTTATTTGTCAAACTCACAGACATCACCTGAGATAGAAATAATGCCGCAACGATAGCACAAAGTGGTGAATTTTAGTGACCCTCCCGGTTCAAAAAATCTCGTCCATACTTTGTAAAGTAAAATTATGTGAGGTGACACGGAGGTCGTATGGGTATTAAAGATTGGCCAGAGGGCGAAGGGCCTAGAGATAAGCTATTACAAAAGGGGGCGGCCCAGCTGTCGGATGCTGAGTTATTAGCGGTATTACTGCGTAACGGTTTGGCGGGATTAAATGCAGTTGACCTTGCGAGGTCGCTTATTCGCGAGTTTGGAGGCCTCAGAAATTTGCTTTGTGCTTCTCGAAATCAGGTATGTCGACTTCCGGGCGTAGGACCTGTAAAATACGCTCAGCTTCAAGCTGCGGCCGAATTAGCGCGGCGTGTAGCGCAAGAAAACTTGCAAAGAGGTCAAATTTTGACAAATCCCGATTTAACTCGGGACTATTTAATGAGACAATTGGCTGATCGCCCCTATGAAGTGTTTGCAGTTTTACTGCTAGATAGCCAGCATAGAGTGATTCAGTTTGTCGAATTATTTCGCGGTACAATAGACTCAGCCTCAGTGTACCCACGTGAAGTGGTGAGCTTAGTGTTGGAGAAAAAGGCCGCAGCAGTTATCGTTTGTCATAATCATCCGTCTGGTATTGCCGAGCCCAGTCAGGCTGACCGACGAATAACTGAACGATTAAAAAATGCGTTAGCAACCATAGACGTATCCTTATTGGACCATATGGTTGTAGGTGATCAAGAGATAGTTTCTTTTGCAGAACGAGGCTGGATTAATTAATCTAACACTTGATCTTCACTCTGTGATCGTGTATAAAATGCGCCCTCTTTGTGCCTCGGGCGACGGCCATACGAGGCACATTAATGCTCGAGCGTTAAAATTGTTTTTGGAGAAGATTGACATGTCAAGAGTATGCCAAGTTACTGGCAAGAAGCCTATGGTTGGTAACAACCGTTCGCATGCAAAAAACGCGACCCGTCGTCGTTTTTTGCCTAACCTACAAAACCACCGTTTTTGGTTAGAAGAAGAAAAGCGTTTCGTACAGTTACGTATATCTACTAAAGGTATCCGTCTGATCGACAAGAAAGGTATCGAAGTTGTTGTTGCTGAACTTCGTGCCCGTGGCGAGAAGGTATAATAGATCATGGCTAAAGCTAAAGGTAATCGTGAGAAGATCAAATTAGTTTCTACAGCTAAGACTGGTCACTTCTACACAACTGAAAAAAACAAGCGTAACATGCCTGAGAAAATGGAAATCAAGAAATTTGATCCTGTTATTCGCCAGCACGTTATCTACAAAGAAGCCAAAATCAAGTAATTCTTGGTGAGTGTTTCGAGAAAAGCCCCTTACTTAAGGGGCTTTTTTTTTGCATTTTTTTCGCGACGAATCATCAATTTGAGGGCATTGCATTACATACCTAAGTCGCATGAATCATGCCTGGTAAAGTCAAAACGTTAAGCGAAATGTAAAAAGTGCTGTTTTAAGCATTTAAAATCATTAAAACTGTGCTTTGGTGAGAATAAATTCTTTATATGTGAATTAAAATGCAATACCATACGCAAAAGTTAGCGATTCATTCCTGGTATGTCGTCGTGACATTGCCAGCTCAAAATGAGGTGTATATAACGCGTGCGTACCACTGAACTGGTTGATGGATTTCGTCACTCTGCCCCCTATGTCAATGCTCACAGAGGTAAAACCTTTGTGGTGATGCTTGGCGGTGAAGCTTTGGCTCAAAATCAATTTCGCGCCATCTTAAATGATGTCGCTTTGCTGCACAGTTTAGGGATAAAAGTGGTTTTGGTTTATGGCGCTAGGCCGCAAATTGATGCTGCATTAGCGAACAACGACATTGAGCCTATCTACCATGAAGGCGTACGTATCACCGATGAAGAGTCGCTCAAAGTGATCAAACAAGTTGCGGGTGCACTGCAATTTGATATCACAGCGCGTTTATCCATGAGTTTAAGCAACACACCGATGCAAGGGGCACAAATTAACTTAGTTAGTGGCAATTTTGTCATTGCTCAGCCGCTTGGTGTGGATAACGGTATCGATTTTTGTTTAAGCGGTAGAGTGCGTCGTATCGATGTGCAAGGCTTAAAACGCCAGTTAGACAATCACTGTATTGTGTTGATGGGGCCGATTGCGGCTTCTGTTACTGGCGAGAGTTTTAATTTAACGGCTGAGGAAATTGCTACTCAGGTGGCGATCAAACTCAAAGCTGACAAGATGATCGGTTTTAGCTCGCAAAACGGTATTCTTGATCGTAACGGCGATGTGATTGCAGAATTGATGCCTAATGATGCGCAAAACATTATGGATAAGCTGAGTGAGCAAGGGTCTGCTTGCGTTGGCACTATGGCTTTCTTGAAAGCAAGTATTGATGCTTGCCGTAATGGCGTGCCACGTTGTCACTTAGTCAGCTATCTCGAAGACGGTGCTTTATTGCAAGAGTTGTTCTCGCGTGAAGGCATTGGTACGCAAATAGTGACTGAGAGCGCTGAGCGCCTGCGTAGTGCGTCTATCGCCGATATTGGCGGCGTACTGAACCTGATTCGTCCATTGGAGGAGCAAGGCATTCTGGTGCGTCGTAGCCGTGAGCAGCTCGAGATTGAAATCGAACAATTTATGCTGATTGAACGCGATGGTTTAGTGATTGGTTGCGCCGCGCTCTATCCCTTTGAAGAGGACAATGCGGGCGAGTTTGCTTGCCTAGTCGTGCATCCTGATTATCGTGATGCTGATAGGGGTAGCTTGCTGTTGAAAAACATCATCAATAAGGCGCGAAATCGGGGTTATTCACGTTTATTCGCGCTAACAACCCGTAGCATTCACTGGTTTTTAGAGCATGGCTTTATGATTGAAGATGTTGAAGCGCTACCACAAAAGAAAAAGCAGCTATATAACTATCAACGTCGTTCAAAAATCCTCGTACTCGATCTGTAGATTATTCTAAATCAGCCCTATTAATGCCTGCCTAGTACTCATATTAGCGCTGGCATTTTTGTTGATATAATCGATGTTTATTGGCAAATTAAGGTTTAACCGCACAGGAGATGCTGCCGATGAGCCCCCAAGTATTCGAACTCGCCCCGTTAACCCAAACCTCTATGTTAAGTTTTCTTGTTTTGCTATTAGGCTTAGCCGGTATCTTACTGATGCTATGGTTAAAAAAGATGCCGAATATCGCTAAATCTGCCAGTTTAGGGATACTGCTTGTGATGATGGGCGGCTTTTCTTGGGTATTCTATCAATCTAGTCATGCGGAGTTAGTGTTAACTGACTCTGGGCTCACATTGGATGTCCCCTTCTACAAAGTGCAGCTATCGCGCGCGGATTTATTAGTTACCGAGGCGCGCATAGTCGATTTACAACAAGAGGTAGGTTTAACGCCGAGCTTTAAGGCGAACGGCATAGGTATGCCAGGGTTTCAATTGGGCTGGTTTAATCTACAGGGGAAAGGGAGATCATTTTTAGCGATAACAGATAAATCACAGTTAGTGCTGATCCCTACAACCAAAGGATATGATCTATTGCTGACGGTACCTCGAGGTGCAGAGTTAATTGCACAGCTACAAAAGTGAATCTTTTGCCGCTGTGCAAAGGGTAAATCCTTACGTTTTTTTGCGCTTGTAGGCCATATCTAAGGTAAAAATAAGTAATGCCGCCCAGATAAAAGCGAAAGTGACGCCTTTTTCTGCATCGAAGGGTTCATTAAACAGGCTTACAGCTAAGATAAACATAATGCTTGGGCCAATATATTGGAAAAAACCTAGCGTAGATAAAGGAATACGAACAGCTGCACCCGCAAAACACAGTAGTGGAATGGAAGTAACAATACCCGCAGCCATTAATAAAAGGTTCAATTGCCAATCGTTGGTTAGCATACTGGCTGTAGCGGTATCTGATGTAGCAACAAGATAAATCAGCGCAACGGGTAACAGTACCGCTGTCTCAACTAATAAACCTGCCTTAGCATCGACATTGACCTTTTTACGTAGCAGCGCATAGAAACCGAAGGTGCCCGCCAGTGCCAAAGAGACAATTGGAATTGAGCCGAAAGAGATTAATTGGAGTAACACGCCCGTACTGGCAAGAGTGACGGCAAACCATTGTAATTTACGCAGTCTTTCACCTAAAAACAACATACCAAGCAAGACGTTAAGTAAAGGGTTAATAAAATAACCTAAGCTGGCATCGAGCATGTGGTCATTATTCACTGCCCAAATAAACAGTAGCCAGTTTCCTGCAATCACGATCGAGGTGATAGTGAGCACCATCAGTTGCTTAGGCTGTTTAAGCAGTAAACGTAAACGAGAAAATCCGCCAATAAACAGCATGATGATCAACATAAACACAAATGACCAAATTACACGGTGAATTAAGATTTCGGTAGCGGATACATGGTTGAGTAATTTGAAATATAAAGGCGCAAACCCCCACATACAGTAAGCACTGACAGCGAGCAGGATCCCTTTGCGGTATTCACGATCTGACATGAGACATCTTCGAAGGACAATAAGATGGCGATTGTAGGTGTGTCTGCTAGCTGACTCAAGATATTAACCGCGCTATTTTCGTTACAGAACATCTCAATAAACCGTTAAACAGAGAATAAATGTTAGTAAAACAGCTTGTTAATCAAGCTGTGTACTTTGCTGATTTTAACGTAAGTAGGTGACAGTTAAGCCGTTAGCCGACCATATAGGTGCCGGTTCCAAAAGCAATGTGAGTACCTTGCTCGTTATGTAGCTCCATGCGGCACACCGATACCCGATTACCCGCACGGATCACGCTACCTGTGCCCGTAAAAGTGACTCCACGGCCGGGGCGTAGGTAATCGACCCGCATATCAATAGTCCCTAAGGTTTGAAGACGTTGCTGTAATTCTTCAATGCTCCAATCTTCACCGCTAGCGACAAGGCCGGCAAAAGCGGTCAGGCCACCGACAACATCCAAGATCGTCGCGGTGACGCCACCATGGAGAATTTGTTGGTGAATGTTACCAATTAATTCGGGTTTCATATTGACCACAACTTCGACACCATTAATGTCATAGCGTTTAATCTCTAGTCCCAGTAAATTATGAAAAGGCACATGTTTATCAAATACGTCAGCCACTCTTTTTAATATTTCGGCTTGAATAGGGGTTGTCATTAGGATTGTCCTTGTCACGAAGTGACTGTGAGAGGCTTTATTGGATTTATTATCAACGCTAATTTTATAAAATATTGCTTAGAGCAATTAATCTACAGTGAAGCAAGCGGCGAATGCAACCCTAGCCATGCAAGATAGGCTAGTCAGATAGATGATGTTGCATTGGCGCAAGACAGAAACGGTTCACTGCTTTAGAATAGGCGCCCTCACTTTTGACATAGAAGATCCATGCAAACGCCTGCACTCGAAATACACGATGATCCCCTTTCACAACGCCTTGCACAGGTGTTTGGTTACCGCAACTTTCGGGACGGTCAACGTGAGGTTATTGAGCGTGTTTGTGGTGGTCAAGACTGTTTAGTTATTATGCCTACGGGCGGCGGTAAGAGTTTATGTTACCAATTGCCTGCACTGCTGATGGATGGCATTACTATCGTCGTTTCACCCTTGATTTCGTTGATGAAAGATCAAGTTGATAGTTTGTTGCAAACCGGTGTTGCAGCCGCCTACCTTAACTCTTCTTTGCCACGAGAGCGCAGCGCCGAAGTACTAAAACAGTTACGCCATGGCGAACTAAAACTGCTGTATGTGTCACCTGAGCGTTTGTTAAGCAGCGATTTTATTGAACGAATGCAGTCGCTACCGTTAGCCATGTTCGCGATTGATGAGGCCCATTGCATTAGTCAGTGGGGGCATGATTTTCGCCCTGAATATGCCGCGCTCGGGCAATTGAAACAACTCTTTCCCTATGTGCCCATGATGGCGCTGACTGCAACGGCAGATCAGGCGACCCGCCAGAGTATTTGCGAGCGGCTCGGTATCGATCCTTTCCGTTTACTCTCCAGTTTTGACAGGCCCAATATTCGCTATACCGTCGCCGAAAAACTCAATGCGGCTAATCAATTACGGCATTTTCTTACTCAGCAAAATGGCACTAACGGTATTATTTATTGTAGTAGCCGTCGACGAGTCGATGAGGTAGCCGATCGTTTATGTCTGCAAGGCTTTAATGCTAAGGCCTATCATGCGGGTATGACGCAAGAAGATCGCGGCGCCGTACAAGATAGTTTTCTGAAAGATCAAATTGATATCGTCGTGGCAACGGTGGCTTTTGGTATGGGAATTAACAAATCGAACGTACGTTTTGTGGTGCATTACGATATCCCTAAAAGCATCGAAGCCTATTATCAGGAAACGGGTCGTGCTGGCCGTGATGGGCTAGACGCGGAAGCATTTATGCTATTTGATCCTGCTGATATTGGCCGTGTGCGGCATTTAATTGAGCAAGCAGAGCCAGGACCACAGCAACAAGTAGAATTCCATAAACTCAATACCATGGCCGCCTTTGCCGAGGCGCAAACTTGTCGTCGCCAAGTGTTGTTGCATTATTTTGACGAGAGTGCGCTTGAACCCTGTGGTAACTGCGATATTTGCCTTGACCCACCTAAACGTTATAACGGCACTGAAGATGCGCAAAAGGTGCTGTCGTGTATTTTTCGTTTAGGGCAGCGTTTTGGTATTAATCATTTAATTGAGGTATTGCGGGGCTCGAAAAGCGCGCCAATAGTCGATCGCGGCCACGATAAACTTACGACTTGGGGGATTGGTAAAGATAAGAGCCATGAATATTGGCTGAGTGTTATCCGTCAATTGATCCATTTAGGATTAGCGAGTCAGGATGTGACGCGTGGATCTTCTATTACGTTAAATCCTTCAGCAAGACCAATATTAAAAGGTGAGGTGGTGCTAATGCTGGCCGAGCCGCGGATTCAGCTAACGACAACCAAACGTAAGGTGAGTCAATCCAAAACTCCGCTCAATTACGACCGTAAGTTATTTGCACGACTAAAATTATTACGTAGAACCATTGCCGAGCAGCAGGATGTACCACCGTATTTAGTGTTTAACGATGCTACGCTGGCTGAAATGGCCGCGATGATGCCGACTAGTGCGGGTGAAATGCTCGCTGTAAATGGCGTTGGTGAGCGTAAATTGAGTCGTTTTGGTAACGATTTTCTTGATGAAATAGCAGCTTACTTAGCAGGAGAATAATGGGATTAATTATTCTCACCACTCTTAATTTTACTCAATTGATTGATGCTAGCCCGCTTTATTAGTGACTCTAACGTATCAAATTGTTGCATAGCAGCGACACCAATGTTGATCTTGCTCGAGCCTTGCCAAGGTTGAATGCACGCCACTAATTGAGTAATCACTTTTTGGGCCCCCTCAGTCGAGGTATGCGGTAAAACAATGACAATTTCATCCATCGAATAGCGGATTAATTTGTCTTGTTCTCGTAGTCGATGTTGTAACTCATCTTGCAATGAGGGTAAATCGACTTGACGGATTTGACTGGCATTAAAGATCAATAAAGATAGCGGGTAATTACCTTGTTTAGCGTTATTTAATACCGATAGTATCTGCTGAACCAGTGTCTCAACGGGCTCATCACCGTCAGCATGGGATGCGCGATTATTCTGCTTATCAATCAAATACCAAATCATCCCACCGAGTAAGAGTATTGCTATTAAAAATAGTGTGCTATAGAGCCAATCAACATTGAATTCTTGTAAAATAGAGGTTGATTCTGGCGTATTATCATTGCTAGTCGGCCCCATATCTTGTTGATTTAGGCGTGCTTTAAATTGCAATATTCGCGCATTATTCATCTCTTGATTCGCGAGTTCTGTTGCTCGATAGCGTTTAAGCAAGAAGGCATAAGCTTGTTTAAAATCATCTTGCTCTAAGTAATAATCGCTGATGATCCCATAAAATCCTTTGAGATCTGAGTATTGATTAAGGCTTTCCCCTTGTTCAATGGCTTGATGCATGAGAACTAATGCTTCAGCATCTTGGTGTTGGGCAAAACGTATTTGAGCTAGTAGACGGTTGGAGCGCATTATCGCTACTTTTTGGTTTTGTTTTTTAAATGTATTGATTGCTATCGCAATATACTCTTCGGCAGTATCAATACGGCCTTTATCGAGTGCGATTGAGGCCAAAATGGCATAGCTGTAAGCAAGCTCTAACGGCGAACCTAGTTCAGGTAGCAGTATTTTTGCTTGCATTTCGAGTTGGTCGCTGTAATCGAATTCTTGATTATCGAGCGCTATTCTGGCCGCATTTCGTAAAATGATATGTAAAACTTTCCCTTTAGCATCTGAGCTCTGTATCCCTAGATTGGTGTAATACATCGCTTGGGGGAAATCATGGGTCGCATAGAGTAAATTACCCATTGCGGCATAGATGTAAGCCTGTGGTGGCCAAACCCAATTTTGGGTTTGAGTATGAATATCGGGGTAAATATCGATAGCTAAACGTAAATCTTCGATGGCAGAAGAAAAATTATCGGTATCGGTGTCGAGTTGGCCACGCAAGCGTAAGGCATCGACCAAGGCTTGGGGTTGCTGGTAGCGCCTAGCTAAAGTAATCGCTGAGTCGAGTAAGGGTAGGGCATTTTGAATATTGTTGTTATTAAGATTGGCATCGGCTTGGCAAATTAAAAAGTAAGGGCGTGCTTGGTCTAGCTTAAGTTGCTTAGCGCGCGCGTCACCCAGTTGGGCGACGTTGATTGCCGCTTCATTTTCTCCGAGTTGTAGCAGGTTTTGGCACTTCAACACGCTCAATCTGAGTTGGTTGATATCAGAGTTTATATGGCTAGCTGCGAATGTTTTTTCTAAGAGAGCAAGTTGAGAAAATGCTTTGCTGGGATATTGGTAAACGAGCTCTGTCAGTTCATCTAACTGGTCTATAGCACCGGCCCCAAAGGGAAACAGCCATAAAAATAGGCTCAGCACCATGACGCGAAAATCCATTTTGTACTCCATAAAATACGTAAGTTCTACTATCCGTAATCACTGAAACGGGATTATAACTTTTCTTCAATATTGTTTGCATAAAAAACTATTTATCCGAAGATAGATAAGTTAACACATTTATATAATTTCTGAATCCAAACAGTTGGTTAATTCTATAGTATCGGTCACTAATATCAGTATAAAACCAGTCTAGATTAGCTTTATAAGCCACTAAACCCATTAAACATGAAAAAATTAGGGTTGACACTCATGGCTAGGCAAGTTAAATATTAACCGTCCTAAATAATTTGAACAGAATAAATATTTAAATTAAATGAATAGAATTAACCGCAAACTCGACCTCCTTCTCTCTCTCCTCGCGAAATATACGCGGAGGTCTTAGTGTTGCACGCTCGATAAATTAAGCAAAGCATTCACAAACCCCGCACAAATGTTGCGGGGTTTTTTGTATCTGAATACGGTTAAAAATTAAATAACGAACGGAAACGTTCCATGGAGAAGCGAAATGTCTAACAGAGTCATTATATTTGATACGACCTTACGTGATGGCGAGCAGGCGTTAGCCGCCAGCCTTACGGTCAAAGAAAAGTTACAAATCGCTATCGCGCTGGAACGTCTCGGTGTTGATGTGATGGAAGTCGGTTTTCCGGTTTCCTCACCCGGTGACTTTGAGTCGGTTCAAACTATCGCGCGCACCATTAAAAATAGCCGCGTTTGTGCTTTAGCTCGTGCACTTGAAAAGGACATTGATGCAGCGGCGCAGGCGTTGTCTGTTGCAGAGCAATTCCGTATTCATACGTTTATCTCTACATCGACCATTCATGTGGAAAGCAAGCTAAAGCGCTCCTTCGATCAAGTGTTAGAAATGGCGGTGAGTGCAGTTAAATACGCCCGTCGCTTTACCGACGATGTGGAGTTTTCCTGTGAAGATGCGGGTCGCACGCCAATTGATAATCTATGCCGTATGGTAGAGGCCGCGATTATTGCTGGCGCGCGTACCATTAACATACCCGATACGGTTGGTTACACAGTGCCAAGCGAATTTGGCCATATTATTCAAACCTTATTTAACCGTGTACCTAATATTGATCAAGCGGTGATCTCAGTACATTGCCACGATGACTTAGGTATGTCTGTGGCTAACTCGATAACCGCAGTGCAACACGGTGCCCGTCAAATCGAATGTACCATCAATGGCATAGGTGAACGTGCGGGTAACTGTTCATTGGAAGAAATCGCGATGATTTTAGCAACGCGCAAGGGGATGTTAGGGCTAGAAACTGGCATTAACGCTAAGGAAATCCACCGTACTTCTAATTTAGTCAGCCAGTTATGCAATATGCCAGTGCAGGCGAACAAGGCGATTGTCGGTGCCAATGCGTTCACTCACTCGTCGGGCATCCATCAGGATGGCATGTTAAAAGCGCAAAATACCTATGAAATCATGACGCCAGAAAGCATAGGTTTAAATCGTAATAACTTGAACATGACCTCGCGTTCAGGCCGCCATGTTATTAAGCATCGCATGCAAGAAATGGGTTATAGCGAGCACGATTACAATATGGACTCCCTGTACGAAGAGTTTCTAAAATTGGCAGATAAGAAAGGCCAAGTATTTGATTATGATTTAGAAGCTCTAGCTTTTATGGAAGCTCAAGCCGAAGAGGATAACCACTACCAATTGCAGCAATTAGTGGTGCAGTCTGACTCTACAGAAGGCGTTGCCACTGCCACAGTGCGTATCGAAGTGGATGGTGAAATTAAAACTGAAGCTGCAACGGGCAATGGTCCTGTAGATGCTGCCTATAACGCCATTGCCCGTGCAACGGATCGCCGCATCGACATCATCAGCTATAAGTTAGGTGCTAAGGGCGTAGGTCAAGATGCCTTAGGCCAAGTGGATATTACTGCGGTTTATCACGAGCAAAATTTCCATGGCGTGGGTTTAGCTACCGATGTGGTTGAAGCTTCGGCGCGCGCTTTAGTGCATGTGATGAACTTAACCTGTCGCGCAGACAAGGTTGCTGATTACAAACAAAACATGCAAAAGAGTCGAGAGCTAGGCGGCGTGTAGTCGCTAAAGGCTTCCAAAGAATAGCAAGGTCGAGCATAAAGTATTCACATTTAAAGGAGTTGGCTGGCGTATGAGTTATCAAATAGCAGTGTTAGCAGGTGATGGTATTGGCCCAGAAGTCATGGCAGAAGCGCGTAAAGTGCTGCGTGAGGTGGAAGCGCGTTTCAATCTGGATATCGAATACACGCAATACGATGTCGGCGGTATTGCTATTGATAACCACGGTTGCCCATTACCCAATGCCACGCTAAAGGGTTGTGAAGCGGCTGATGCAATTTTATTTGGTTCAGTCGGTGGCCCTAAGTGGGAAAAGTTACCGCCGAATGAACAACCTGAGCGCGGCGCGCTATTGCCTCTACGTGGTCACTTTGAACTGTTCTGCAACCTGCGCCCGGCTAAATTGCACGATGGCCTAGAGCATATGTCCCCGCTGCGTAGCGATATCTCGGCCCGTGGCTTTGATGTTTTATGTGTGCGTGAGCTAACCGGCGGTATTTATTTTGGTAAGCCAAAGGGCCGCCAAGGTGAAGGCGAGAATGAAGAAGCCTTTGATACCATGCGTTATAGCCGCCGCGAGATTAGCCGCATCGCGCGTATTGCCTTTGAAGCCGCCCGTGGTCGCCGTAAAAAAGTGACTTCTGTGGATAAAGCTAACGTACTGGCTTGCTCAGTGTTGTGGCGACAAGTGGTTGAAGAAGTCGCAGTCGATTTCCCTGATGTTGAGCTTGAGCATATCTATATTGATAACGCGACGATGCAGTTGCTGCGCCGCGCCGATGAGTTTGATGTGATGTTATGTTCTAACCTGTTTGGTGACATTTTATCTGACGAAATTGCTATGTTAACGGGCTCTATGGGCTTGTTATCGTCGGCAAGTATGAATAGTAGTGGCTTTGGTTTATTTGAACCAGCAGGCGGTAGTGCACCAGATATCGCGGGTAAAGGAATCGCTAACCCTGTCGCGCAAATTCTGTCGGCAGCATTAATGTTGCGTCACAGCTTAAAACAAGAAGAAGCGGCGGGTGCGATTGAGCGCGCTGTAAGTAAAGCTTTGAACTCTGGCTATTTAACCGGTGAATTGCTGAGCAGCGACAAACGTAGTGCAGCGAAATCGACGGTAGAAATGGGTGACTTTATCGCCAATGCTGTAAAGGAAGGTGTGTAATGACAAACGCAAAGACCTTGTATCAAAAAGTGTGGGATGCTCATATCGTTGCTTCTCCTGAGGGTGAAGCGCCAATCATTTATGTCGACAGGCACTTAGTCCATGAAGTGACCTCTCCACAAGCATTCAGTGGTTTGAAGGTGGCGGGCCGTAAACTGCGCGCACCGGAAAAAACCTTTGCCACTATGGATCACAACACATCGACCCGCAGCGCCAGCTTAGACGCCCTAAGTCCGATGGCACGCACCCAAGTTGAAACGTTAGCGCAAAACTGTAAAGACTTTGGCGTGCGTCTATATGATATTCACCATCCTAATCAAGGAATAGTGCATGTAATGGGTCCTGAGCTGGGCATTACCCTGCCCGGAACAGTGATTGTTTGTGGCGACTCCCATACCGCAACCCACGGCGCCTTTGGTGCATTGGCATTTGGGATTGGCACATCAGAAGTTGAGCACGTTTTAGCAACGCAAACTTTGCGTCAGTTAAAAGCTAAGACCATGAAGATTGAAGTGCGTGGTCAGGTGACTGATGGCGTCACCGCTAAAGATATTGTGTTGGCGATTATTGGTAAAATCGGCATGGATGGCGGCACAGGTTATGTAGTTGAGTTTTGTGGTGAGGCGATTGAAGCTCTGTCTATGGAGGGCCGCATGACAGTGTGTAACATGGCGATTGAAATGGGTGCCAAGGCAGGCATGGTCGCGCCAGATCAAACTACTTTCGACTATTTAGAAGGCCGCGAGTTTGCGCCAAAGGGCGAAGATTGGCTTGAAGCCGTCGCTCACTGGAAATCGATTAAAACCGACGACAGTGCGGTGTTTGATGCGACTGTGATACTCGATGCCGCCGATATTGCGCCGCAACTAACCTGGGGCACTAACCCCGGCCAAGTCGTGGCAATCGATGGTAAAGTGCCAGATCCTAGTCATGAAGCCAATCCAAGTACCCGTGCGAGTATGGAAAAGGCTTTAGAATATATTGGCCTAAATGCAGGCACTCCGATGACGGATATCAGTATCAACAAGGTGTTTATCGGTTCTTGCACTAACTCGCGTATTGAAGATTTACGCAGCGCAGCTATGCATGCTAAAGGCCGTAAAGTGGCGAGTGGCGTCACCGCGATTGTGGTGCCCGGTTCTGGACAAGTGAAAGCGCAAGCTGAAGCCGAAGGCTTAGACAAAATCTTTATCGAAGCGGGATTTGAGTGGCGTTTACCAGGGTGCTCTATGTGTTTAGCGATGAACGATGACAGATTAGAAGCGGGCGATCGCTGCGCCTCGACCAGTAACCGTAACTTCGAAGGTCGCCAAGGCCGTGGTAGTCGCACCCATTTAGTGAGCCCGGCAATGGCCGCTGCCGCTGCGGTGGCTGGGCATTTTGTTGATATTCGCAAACCTTACTAATTACCGTAACCCCAAGAGGAGAAGTTAATGCAACCTTTTACCACCCATACCGGGCTTGCGGTCATGATCGACAGTAGCAATATCGATACGGATCAGATCATTCCGAAACAGTTTTTATCTAAGGTCACGCGCGATGGCTTTGGCGTGCACTTATTCCACGACTGGCGTTATTTAGATGATGCGGGCGATAAGCCTAACCCTGAGTTTTCATTGAATCAAAACCGCTATAAAGGCGCATCGATTCTGTTGTCGCAGGAAAATTTTGGTTGTGGCTCAAGCCGCGAACATGCGCCTTGGGCACTGGCTGACTTTGGCCTACGGGCGATTATTGCTCCCAGTTTTGCCGACATTTTTTACGGTAACTCAATCAATAATGGCTTATTACCGGTGGCATTAACTCACGCGCAGGTGCGCCAGTTGATGGACGAAGTGGCGGCGCAAGAAGGTGCAGAGATCACGGTTGATCTTACTGCCTGCAAAGTAATTTCACCGTCGGGCGCCGAGTTTAGTTTTACGCTGGCAGAATCGGCAAGGCATAAGCTGCTAAACGGTTTAGATGCAATTGGGCTGACCTTGTCCCATGTGGCGCAGATAAGTGAATACGAAACGCGAATCCAAGGCTGGTGCCGTTAGAATTTCAGCGTACATTTGTACTGTTGTTATGTGAGCTTTTTAGTGCTTAAGTGTATGCTTAGGCACTTTTGTTTTAAACCTCAATGCGATAAAAACATAACTAACTGTATTTAAATAAATAAAATGACCAACATTATTTCCATATTTTTTATTTTGTAAGTGGCAGTGATTTATGCTGAATTTATTAACTTTGAATGCGTTACAAGTGTTTTAGTTTTTTACGTGTATATGTGTATGTTTATGTTGTTTATTTTTTAATTCATGAGTTTTTCACCAACCATTCCCGCGAATAAATATTGAGCTAAAAAAGGTTAAATCCTGTTTAAATGGTGATATCGGTCACTAAATCTGTTTTAAAGCTGTGGCTTGTCAGTGTTTTTATCTGTTTTATCTCCTTTGGTTGCAAACATCTTCTGCATAAGTAAACTGCTTCGCATTCAACATGGAGTGTTTACTCTATTTTGCCTGAACGCCACAGTACTCATTCAAGTAGTACAGATAACAATAATATTATTAGAGAATAACAATGCAAAAACGTCTTCTAACTTTAGCTGTTACTGCAGCTTTGTTAACTTCAACGACTCAACTCCACGCCGCTGGTTTTCAATTAGCCGAATATTCTGCCACAGGTTTAGGCCGCGCCTTTGCCGGTGAAGCCGCTATGGCGGATAACGCCTCCGCTCAAGCGCGTAATCCTGCCATGCTGACTTACCTTGAGGGGCGTCAGTTATCTGCGGGAGGCATTTATGTAATGCCAAACGTTGATGTGAAAGGTGATGTAAGCCTAAGCTCGCCACTACTTAGCCCAACCCCGGTAGAAATGAAAGGTGGTGATGCGCTGGATGTCGCCGATAATGCGCTTGTACCTAACTTTTATTATTCAAATCAGTTAAGTGACCAATGGACTTGGGGCTTAGCCGTTAATTCAAACTATGGTTTAGCCACTGAGTTACCAGCAACCCATGCCGCCGCTATTTTTGGTAATAAGACTTCGGTCACCACAGTTGAATTTAATCCTAATATTGCTTACCGCATTAATGATGCTGTCAGCGTAGGCGGTGGTGTACGTATTGTTTATGGTGAAGGTGAAATTGGTGCATCGTTACCAGGTTGGGTTGATGGTATTAAACCTGCGCTGCCGCCTCAAGTGGCTGGCATGTTACCTGCTGGTGGCACTGAGCTGAAAAGCATGAAAGGTGATGATGTCGGTTATGGCTGGCAGTTAGGGGCAAGCTGGCAGATTAACTCTATTCACCGTATCGGTTTTGCTTACCACAGTGGCGTTAAGCTGGACTTAGATGGTCATGCTTCTGGTGTGTTATATACTGGTGGGCAGGATGTTTCTATTGAAGGCTATTTACCGCTTGAGTTACCAGCGTTTGCTGAAATTGCTTCCCATCACCAATTGACCGATAACTGGGCCATGCATGCTAGCGTAAACTGGACAGATTGGAGTGTATTTGATCAACTGGTGGCTTATTTCCCTGGAGATGTTAAACCTAAAGGTGATTTAGAGTCTGATTTAGTTAAGGAAGAACATTTCAAAGATAACTGGCGTTTCGCGTTGGGAACGACTTATCAAGTGAATAATGATTGGTTAGTCCGTGCGGGTGTGGCTTTAGATCAAACCGCCGCGACGGATGAGTGGCGTACTACTACGATCCCAGACTCTGACCGTCTGTGGTTCTCTGTTGGAGCAGGTTATCAGGCAACTAAAAACCTGAATGTTGATTTTGCGGTGACTTACCTCAAAGCCACGGGTAATGCACCTATCAACGAACAGCAAAACTTACTGAACTTAGCGACAGTTAACTTTAACGGTGACGCGAGCGGTGATGTATGGCTTGCGGGTATCCAAATGAGCTACAAGATGTAATCTTTATTAATCATAAAAAAGCCCTGAATTTTCAGGGCTTTTTTGTGGGTGTTATTTTATTTGGTAAGCATATTTATACAACACGCTGCTGGTCATGGGGTTCAATTACAAATATATTTATAAGATAAGCAACCTGAGTTCGGGATAAGCTCTGCGTCTCTACAGGTTAAGTAGTCCGTCATTTCCTCGGTCGTGCAAAAGTGGTAGCTCGATAATTTAAGTAGGGTAACAGTGTGCAGAAAAAATACGTGGTGGCCTTAGATCAAGGTACGACAAGCTCTAGGGCGATAGTGTTTGATCATGACGCCAATATTGTCAGCATGTCTCAGCGGGAGTTTACTCAGTTATACCCTAATCCTGGTTGGGTTGAACACGATCCTATGGAAATCTGGGCAAGTCAAAGTTCAGTATTGATAGAAGTGTTAGCGCGAGCGGGTATTCATAGTGATGAAGTGGCTGCTATTGGTATTACCAATCAACGGGAAACCACTGTCATTTGGGAGAAGGCCACAGGTAAACCTATCTATAATGCGATAGTGTGGCAGTGTCGCCGTAGCGTGGAGATCTGTGAGCAGCTCAAAGCCCAAGGGCTTGAAGAGTATGTTCGAGACAACACCGGTCTATTACTTGACCCTTATTTTTCAGGCACTAAGATTAAATGGATACTCGACAATGTTCCCAATGCTCGTGCGCAAGCTGAGCGTGGAGAATTGTTATTCGGCACTATTGATACATGGTTGGTGTGGAAGTTAACCGAAGGAAAAGTACATGTTACCGATCCCACTAATGCGGCCCGTACACTGTTGTTTAATATTCATAATCTGGCTTGGGATGATAAATTACTTAAAGCCTTAGAGATTCCTTTATCTATGCTGCCTGAGGTTAAACCATCTTGTAGTGTATATGGCACCACTCGGATTGCCGGTGAAGGCAGTGAAATCCAAGTAGCAGGAATTGCGGGCGATCAACAGGCGGCGCTTTTTGGTCAGTTATGTGTCGAGCCTGGAATGGCGAAAAATACCTATGGCACAGGTTGTTTCCTGCTGATGAATACAGGGACAAAAGCGGTACGTTCGAACCATGGTTTACTGACAACTGTTGCAGTTGGTCCTATGGGGGAAGTTAATTACGCGCTGGAAGGTTCAGTATTTATGGGCGGCGCGACGATTCAATGGTTACGGGATGAACTGGGTCTCATCCGTGATGCTAGCGATACCGAGTATTTTGCCTCTAAGGTTGTAGATACTCATGGTGTATATCTCGTTCCTGCCTTTGTGGGGCTTGGTGCACCTTATTGGGATCCCAATGCGCGCGGCGCACTGTTTGGATTAACCCGTGGCGCGAACCGTAATCATATTATTCGGGCGGCGTTAGAGTCGATAGCCTATCAGAGTAGAGATTTACTCGATGCCATGACCAAAGATAGTGGTGTGAGTCTTAAGCGTTTAAAGGTTGATGGTGGCGCGGTAGCAAATGATTTTTTAATGCAGTTTCAAGCCGATATCACTAATGTTGAAGTACTCAGACCCAGTGTTTGTGAGACAACGGCTTTGGGCGCCGCATTTTTAGCTGGGCTTGCTGTGGGCTTTTGGGACAGTGCTTTAGAGCTTGAGCATAAGGCTTGTATTGATAAACAGTTTATCCCCAATATTGACGTAGAGACTCGGGCGCGTTTATATACTGGTTGGCAGGATGCAGTCGCCAGAACTCGTTCTTAACGTATTTAACCTGAGCTCGGGATAAGCAGAATCGCTGAATAGGCATCTTTTCGGGCCTCTCTGCGTTGCTCTGTCTAACCATAGCTCGCTATGGCACACGACAGAGCGCCTTGATATGCGCAAAAATCTGCGCATTCAGTCAGAAAATAGATTTTTCGTTTCAAACTAATTATTTATAGCATTGATTTAGTTTGTTAAATTTAGATTTTTCGACACTCATTATCCCGAGTTCAGGTTATTTAGCTTTTATGATATCGCTCGCGTCGCTGCTCGAGCGTAGGCATGGTTTTTTTGTCGTAACTCGATTGCTGCTTTTATGTTAATGCTTATAAAGCAGCTATTTTGAGTGGATAGCGCCACTGAGCATATTTTTATACTTCTATATCAATAATGTGTCGGCTGGATTGTTTTTGAATGTCAGCGACATCGTCCGTTACTTCAAGCACAACACCTTCTTTTAATACCTCAGGTTCATCCGATGCGCGGCGTTGCTTATTCTTATTACGATTAGAATCTTTGCGCCGTTCTCTAACCTTAGTATCGCGACCTTCTAATGTGGGTGGTAATTGCGATTGCGGGCTCTCGTGGCTATCAGCGGCATTTGCCGTAGCACTGCTAACTTGGTCGACGACCCGTTTGGGGTGCAACACCGCTTTGACTGGCTGAGCCAGCATGGCATAAATGCTATCTAATCCACTCATAACGCCTCCTTGTTTTATCCCTGTTACCATCATATCGGCAAACTTCGGTTAATATGTAGGCTATGTGCTGATTGTTGGCCATTATTAGAGAATAAAGACAAAGGTCCATCAAGCGATATTGTTATAATTATTTTGCTAATATTGTCTATTTTTTGATCTTCACCCCTTTTGTCACATTAATTTTCCATTACCTACAAATTTATAACGTCTTTAGTTAGAATTTAAATTTAGCTGTTATGCTCTTTTTTACTCTTTTTTGACTAACGAAGAAGACCAAAGTGAGGCTTATTTTATCATTTTGTACGCTTTAGATTATTTATCCACCGGTAAAACTCTCTACCAATAGAAATAATCCGCGATTTATTTCATCGCAAACGTCTGAAAAATAAAGGTTGCTGAGTATATCAGCGTACTTATTGCTGTACTTCCTTCTGTTTAGCTCGTTTCTAGTGTTTTTTCTTGGCACTCACTTAAGTGCCCAACATGCTGCTAACCCGCTTGCCTACTGGATTTATAAAAGGATCCCATCCCTTGACATTGCTTGTCGACTGTCCCTAAACTTAGCAGTTGTGGGAAATAGTGGATATTTGTGGATCAAAAACCAAAGGATAGGATGAATTAGCGTGTTTCGTGGAGCCAGTGCGATCAACTTAGATACAAAGGGACGGATCGCTATTCCAGTGCGATACCGCGAACCTTTGCAGCTTGAGCACCAGGGCCGCATCGTGATTACTGTCGACATCCAATCCGCTTGTTTACTCTTGTATCCAATCCATGAATGGGAGTTGATCGAAGCTAAGTTGTTAACGCTTTCCGATACCGATAAAACCCAGAGATCGTTAAAACGTCTGTTACTCGGTTACGCCCACGAAGTGGAGCTGGACGGTAATGGACGGATATTATTGCCACCACCGCTAAGACAATATGCCAATTTAGATAAGCGCATCATGCTGGTGGGACAATTGAACAAATTTGAGCTGTGGGATGAGCAATCTTGGCTGCAGCAAATTGATGAGTGTCAGGAAACGATTCGAAGTGAGGAGCTTGCCAATAACGAGCGTCTCGCAGATTTTTCACTTTAACGAGTCGTGCTAACTAAATAAGAAGAGAGTAATGAGTCAAGAATTTGCCCATTTATCCGTGCTGCTTGCAGAAACGGTTGGCGGTTTAAACATCAAAGACGATGGCATCTATATCGATGGTACGTTCGGCCGCGGTGGTCATTCAAGACAGGTATTACAGCATCTTGGTGAGAATGGTCGATTGATCGCAATCGATCGCGATCCTCAAGCGATCGAAGCGGCAAAACAGTTTAGTGATGATCCCCGTTTTCAAATCGTTCATGGTGGTTTTGGTCAATTAGCCGATTATGTAGAAGAGCTTGGGCTTGTGGGCAAAATTGATGGCGTATTACTCGATTTAGGTGTGTCTTCACCGCAACTTGACGACGCTGAACGTGGTTTTAGTTTTATGCGTGATGGACCACTTGATATGCGTATGGACAATAGCCAAGGCCAAACGGCCGCTCAGTGGTTGGCTCGTGCGGAAATTGAGGATATGGCGTGGGTATTCAAAACCTATGGCGAAGAGAAAAATGCTCGGCATATCGCCCGTTGTATCGCAGCCGACCGCGAAAAAACACCTTTTTTACGCACTAAAGATTTAGCCGATTTAATTGCACGCATCACTAAAAATAAAGAGCGTAATAAGCACCCTGCGACTCGTGTATTTCAGGCTATTCGTATCTATATCAACAGTGAGTTAGACCAAATCGAGCAAGCGCTTGAGGGGGCCGTTAATGTACTCGCTCCCCAAGGACGTTTGTCGGTTATCAGTTTTCATTCTTTAGAAGACCGTCTCGTTAAACGCTTTATTCGTCGCCATAGTCAAGGCGAACAAGTGCCATACGGCTTGCCTATCACTGAAGAACAAATCAATAAGTCGCGTAAATTACGTGCCGTAGGCAAAGCAGTTATGCCATCTGACGAAGAAATCGAACGCAATGCCAGAGCGCGCAGCTCAGTGTTACGCATTGCTGAGCGTTTAGATTACTAAGGGGCACACTGTGAGTAAGCCCTCGATTAATCTGCCACAAATCGTATTGCACGATTTATGGCTGCACAAATGGATATTGTTATTAGCACTACTCGTGCTCTGCAATGCCGTTGCTGTTGTCTATGGTAGCCATACGACTCGTCAACTAACGACCCAGTGGGATCAGCTGCTGCAGGAGCGCGACAGATTAGATATTGAATGGCGTAATTTATTATTAGAAGAGCAATCGCAGACCGAACATAGTCGCATTACGCGTATTGCCTCAAAGGAACTCAACATGAGTCGTCCATTACCCAGCGAAGAAGTTGTGGTAAAGGTGCCGTGAATATAGGGAAGATATGATTAGGCAAGCGAAAACTAAACGGGCAAGCAAACCGCAAAAACCACAACAGATCCATTGGCGTTTATACGTGGTGGTGGGGTTTGTGTGTGCGTTATTTTGCAGCCTAGTGGGGCGCGCAGCTTACATTCAAATTATTGAACCTGACAAATTACGCCATGAAAGTGATATGCGTACCTTGCGCACTACCAGCCGTGAGGTGCAGCGCGGTTTGATTACCGACCGCAATGGCGACATGCTAGCGGTAAGTGTGCCTGTGCGTGCTGTCTGGGCAGACCCTAAACAAGTCAATGATAACAACGGTTTTGCGGATATGCGCCGTTGGCAAGCTTTAGCCGATGTGCTGCACGAGCCTGTTGAAGATGTTCTTGATCGTGTACGCAGTAATCCCACTAAGCGTTTTACCTACTTAAAACGCCAAATTACTCCCGCAGTGGCAGATTACATTACTCAACTTAAGTTACCTGGTGTATTCCTTAAATCTGAATCCCGTCGTTATTATCCCGGTGGTGAAATTACCGCTCAGCTTATTGGCATCACTAACATCGATGACGTGGGAATTGAAGGTGTTGAAAATGCTTATAACAGCTGGTTAACAGGTACGCCTTCTAAGCAAAAAGTGCGTAAATCACGTGATGGCCATGTGGTTGAACGCCTTGATATTATACAAGAAGGTGAAAGCCCCAACGATCTTGTGCTGAGTATTGACCACCGCATTCAGCAGCTTGCATACCGTGAGCTAAAACGCACTACCGAGATGAACCAAGCAACCTCTGGTTCAATCGTTGTGCTCGATGTTCACACTGGCGAAGTTTTGGCGATGGTGAATACGCCTTCATACAATCCTAATGCGCGCGACAATCTACAAACTTTCAGAATGCGTAACCGCGCCATGACAGATACCTTCGAGCCGGGTTCGACCATTAAGCCCTTTGTGGTAGCTGCTGCGCTTGAAGCTGGCACCGTAAAATCAACCGATATAATTGCAACGTCTCCAGGATGGATGCGTTTAGGCGGCCGCCAAGTGCGCGACCCTGCAAATTATGGCGATATGAGCTTGGCGCGTATTTTGGCTAAATCTAGTAACGTTGGAATTAGTAAATTAGCTTTATCCATTCCCGTACAGCAGTTACTCGGCACATATCAATCGATGGGACTGGGCAGCTTTTCTGGCATAAACCTTACCGGTGAAAGCGCTGGTGTGATTCAAGACCGCCACCGTTGGTCAGACTTTGAGCGAGCCACTCTGTCTTTTGGTTATGGCTTAACTGCGACCACACTGCAACTTGCACGTATGTATGCCACCTTGGGTAATGGTGGCACTTTATATCCAATTTCAATAATGAAACTGAAAAAGCCCCCCGTAGGCGAGCAAGTAATTTCACCAAGTGTGGCTCACGATGTGATGCAGATGATGGTAAGTGTGACGGAAAAAGGCGGTACAGGCACTTTAGCGCATATTGATGGATATCCAGTTGCAGGTAAGTCTGGCACGAGTCGTAAGGCGGTTGCTGGCGGTTATGGCGATGATTATGTGGCTTTATTTGCCGGTATTGCCCCCGCGAATAATCCAAGGTTAGCGATAGTAGTGGTCGTGAACGAGCCTAAGGGCGATCTGTATTATGGTGGTTCTGTTGCGGGGCCAGCATTTGCCAAAGTGATGTCAGGCGCACTGCAAATGTTAAACGTTGAACCCATTACCGATAAAGAACAAGTGCAATTGGCGGGTATTGCTGCTGGGAGAGCAGAATGATGTTATTACGAGATCTGCTCGCGCCTTGGCTGCATTATGCCGGCGCACAGTTCATCAACGATTTGACCTTAGATAGCCGCGCAATACGTCGCGGCGATGTGTTTTTGGCGTTGCCAGGACATAAGGTCGATGGCAGACAATTTATTGAAAAAGCCTTGGAGTTAGGTGTGGCAGCCGTATTGGTCCACACGGATGATGCTGACCAGCATGGCAAAGTGTTGCTGCGCGAACCAATACAGCAAAGCGATAACGTTGAGCAAGGCGTGCAGATATATTTCTTTCAGCTAAATCGTCAGGTGTCGGCAATCGCGGCCCAGCGTTACCCCTTAGCGCACAAGTCAGCCGCGACGCCATCACTTGGGATTATTGGCATTACTGGCACCAATGGTAAAACCTCAACAAGCCAGCTGATTGCACAGCTAACAACCTTGCTCGGCCGTAAAGCCGCCGTTATGGGTACCCTTGGTAATGGTCTCTGGGGTGAATTAGTCGATAGCGGCAATACTACCGCCGATGCAATTACCTTAATGCGTCAACTGCAAGAGTTTGAGGCTCAAGGCGCGAGTGTTTGCGCTATGGAGGTATCGAGCCACGGTTTAGTACAAGGCCGCGTCGATGCCGTCCCATTCGATGTTGCCGTATTTACTAATCTGACGCGCGATCACCTCGATTACCACGGCGACATGGAAAGCTATGCCGCTGCTAAGCAAAGCCTATTTCGTTTCAGCAGCTTAGGTCACGGTTTGTTGAATATTGACGATGCAGTTGGTGCGTCTTGGTTGACTGAACTTAAACACATTCCAGCCCAATTGTGGGGCTTTAGTATTGAAGGTAATCAAGCTGCGGCTTTTTATACCAAAAATGCCAAGTTTGACGATCAAGGCGTTAATGCAACCTTAGTGTGGCCTGAGGGCGAGACTCAAATCCAGTCACCACTACTTGGTGCTTTTAACCTATCAAATTTACTCGCGGCGCTATCGGCTTTGTATCTGCAAGGTTTTGATATGAAAGCGTTAGCCGAGCAAGTGCAATACCTAACAGCCGTAGCGGGTCGTATGGAGCGTTTCACTACAGTGGATAACATCACCTTAGTGGTCGATTATGCTCATACACCCGATGCCATTGAACAAGCCTTAAATGCGCTACGCCGTCATTGTGCGGGTGATTTATGGTGCGTATTTGGTTGCGGTGGTGACCGAGATAAGGGCAAGCGTCCTTTGATGGGCAGAGCGGCTGAGCAATTTGCTGATCGCATTATGATCACCAGTGACAATGCGCGCAGTGAAGATCCTGCACAAATTATTACCGATATTATCCAAGGGTTTATTCATCCTCAGCAAGCGTTGACTCAGGTTGACCGTATCACAGCGATTAAAGACGTGGTGGCACTGGCTAAATCTGGCGATGTTATTTTGCTGGCGGGTAAAGGCCACGAAACTTACCAAGAGGCGGCAGGTGTGCGTCATGACTATGATGAGCGCGCTCTGGCACGTCAATTATCGGAGCAATCAAGATGATCCCTCTTTCTCTCGAGACACTAAGTCAACACTTAAGTGCGTATCGAGTTGGTGACGATGTCACTATTGAAGATTTAAGCAGCGATAGCCGTAAAATGGGCACCGCAACATTGTTTGTCGCGTTAAAGGGTGAGCGTTTTGACGGCCATGATTTTACCGCTACGGCAATTGAGAATGGCGCTGCGGCGTTAATGGTCGAGCGCGAGTTAGCTTTTGATATTCCACAGTTGATCGTGGCTGATTGCCAAAAGGCTATGGGTGCGATTGGCGCCTATGTGCGCGATCAAATCAATCCGATTTGTGTGGCTTTAACCGGTTCAAACGGCAAGACCAGCGTAAAAGAAATGATCGCGACCATTTTGTCGGCTAAGCATCAAGTATTGTATACCGCCGGCA
This sequence comes from Shewanella morhuae, assembly GCF_003028295.1. Lineage (NCBI taxonomy): Bacteria > Pseudomonadati > Pseudomonadota > Gammaproteobacteria > Alteromonadales > Shewanellaceae > Shewanella > Shewanella morhuae. The sequence goes on from NZ_PYSG01000003.1 coordinate 818,506, forward strand.
ACTTTAATAATGAAATCGGTGTGCCCTTAACGTTATTACGCTTAACGCCAGCGGATGAAATTGGTGTGTTTGAGCTCGGAGCGAATCATAAGGGAGAAATTGATTACACCTCGGGGCTTGTGCGGCCAAATGTTGCACTGGTTAATAATGTTGGCAGTGCTCATTTAGAAGGTTTTGGATCGCAAGCGGGTGTCGCGCAGGCCAAGTCAGAAATATTTAATCACTTACAAGCCGATGGCACTGCCATTATTAACGCCGATGATGCTTTCGCCGATGTGATGAGCGTAAAAGCGAGACAATATAAGCAGTTAAGTTTCTCCCAGCAAGATGGTGCGGCTAAACGGCATATTGATGTGATTGCAACAGGCCATAAAGCCAATGCAGAAGGTTGCTATCGTTTTATGCTCAATTACTCAGGTGAATCTTGCCAAGTGGTGCTCCCGCTGGCTGGACGTCATCAGGTGAGTAATGCGCTTGCTGCTGCAAGTGTATGTATTGCATTGGGATTAAGTTTGGCAGAAATATCAGAAGGCTTAGGCCAGTTAACGCCTGTTAAGGGACGAATGCAGCCAAGCCAATTGGGGCGGGTACGCCTAATCGATGATAGCTATAACGCAAATCCTGTTTCTGTGGGTGCCGCCATTGCTTGGTTAAAGGAAATTTCTGAAAATCGCTGTTTGGTACTGGGAGATTTGGGCGAATTAGGCGACAATGCGCCCCTTTTGCACGCTGAGTTGGGGCAACTGGCCAAACAACAGGGGATTGATGCCTTGTTTTGTACCGGAATCTTAAGCCAGCACACGAGCCAAGCTTTCGGTGCGGAGCACTATGACAGCGTGGCAACGTTAGTCGAAAAACTCATAAAGCATATCAACCAGTTGCCGGGACAGGTAACGGTTCTCGTTAAAGGTTCACGTAGCGCCGCCATGGAGCGGGTCGTGGATGGCCTAACAATAGCCTTTGGGCGTGGGGAGTTAGTGTAAATGCTAGTATATCTGGCGGAGTATTTAACCCGTTTTTACACCGGGTTTAACGTGTTTTCCTATGTGACATTTCGAGCCATTTTGGGCTTATTAACCGCATTGATTTTTAGTCTATGGTGGGGGCCTAAAATGATCGAGCGTCTGCAATTACTGCAGATTGGTCAGATTGTACGTAACGATGGTCCCGAATCTCATTTTAGTAAGCGTGGCACGCCGACTATGGGTGGTTTACTGATATTAGCGGCAATCTTTATCAGCGTATTGTTGTGGGGTGACCTCGGTAGCCGTTATGTGTGGGTGATGTTATTTGTGCTCGCCAGTTTCGGTTTGATCGGCTTTATCGACGATTATCGTAAAGTGGTACGTAAAGATACTAAAGGTTTGATCGCACGCTGGAAGTACATTCTGCAATCTTTAGCTGCGCTATTAATTGCTTTTTTCCTGTATGCCACAGCGGCAAACCCAGGTGAAACCCAGCTAGTTGTGCCTTTCTTTAAAGACGTGATGCCGCAACTCGGCGGCGTGTTTATCGTACTGGCCTATTTCACTATTGTGGGTTCAAGTAACGCAGTCAACTTGACTGATGGCCTAGACGGTTTGGCGATTATGCCGACTGTGATGGTGGCTGCGGCGTTTGCCTTGATTGCATATTTATCGGGTCACGCCCAGTTTGCCAATTACTTACATATTCCACACTTGCCAGGTTCTGGTGAGTTAGTAATTGTCTGTACGGCGATTGTGGGTGCTGGCTTAGGCTTTTTGTGGTTCAACACTTACCCCGCGCAAGTCTTTATGGGTGATGTGGGTTCACTGTCTTTAGGCGCGGCACTTGGCACTATCGCTGTACTCGTACGCCAAGAGATTTTGTTAGTGATTATGGGCGGCGTATTTGTGATGGAAACTCTGTCGGTGATCCTGCAAGTGGGTTCGTACAAGTTACGTGGTCAACGTATTTTTCGTATGGCGCCAATACACCATCACTATGAATTAAAGGGCTGGCCTGAACCGCGAGTTATTGTACGTTTTTGGATTATCTCGATATTCCTCGTTTTACTTGGCTTAGCCACGTTGAAGTTAAGGTAGCAGAATATGCAAAATCAGTATTCACATATAGTGTTAGGTTTAGGGGCGACGGGTTTGTCTGTCGTGCGCTATTTATGTGGAAAGGGCATTACACCACTGGTAATGGACAGCCGCAGGCAGCCTCCAGGTGCTGAGACGCTCTTAACATCTTTTCCTGATGTGAAACTGATTTCTGGCGGATTTGATTGCCGTTATTTAGTGCAGGCAAGCCAAATTATTATTAGCCCTGGTATTGCCATGTATACCCCTGAAGTACGTGTTGCTTTGGATATGGGTATCGAAGTGATTGGCGATATTGAGCTATTTGCCCGAGAAATTGCTGACCGTACACCTTGTGTTATCGGTATTACTGGTTCTAACGGTAAATCGACCGTCACGACATTAGTCGGCGAGATGGCAAGAGAGGCGGGTATTGCCGTTGCCGTCGGTGGGAATATTGGTTTGCCAGCGCTGGATTTATTGCATGAAAATGCAGACTTATTCGTACTCGAATTATCGAGCTTTCAGCTAGAAACGACTCATAGCCTTAAATGTGTGGCGGCAACCTGTTTAAACATCAGTGAAGATCACATGGACAGATATAGCGATTTAGCCGCCTACCGCGCGGCTAAATTACGTCTATATCAGCAGAGCCGTGCAGTGTTATTTAATCGTGATGACAAGCTAACCATACCGCCAGAGCCTATGAACCAAAATAGTTTCGGCTTAGCTGCGCCTGAGTGTGACGAATGGGGTATTAGCGATGGCAAAATTTGTCATGGCAGTAGTGAAATAGTACCAATAGCTGAAGTTTCATTACTTGGCAGCCATAACCACGCAAATCTGATTGCCGCTATGGCGTTGGTCGATTTTGTTGATGTGAGTAAACAAGTCATGGCCGAGGTGGCGCGTACTTTTACTGGGCTATCCCATCGCTGCGAAGTGGTGGCAATAAAGAATGGCATTACCTATGTCAATGACTCTAAGGCAACCAATGTCGGTGCTACGGTAGCGGCTATTGATGGCTTAAGTGATCACTTAGGCGATATTATTCTAATTGCGGGTGGTGATGGTAAAGGTGCTGATTTTACGCCTTTAACTGCCGCTTTAGCTAAGGTAACGCATCTTATTACTTTGGGTCGTGATGGTAACAAAATAGCGGCATTAAAAGCCGGAGCTATCAAAGTGGACTCTATGGCTGGTGCGGTTGCGAAGGCAACGGAGTTAGCGACCTCTGGCGATATTGTTTTATTATCGCCCGCCTGTGCCAGTTTAGATATGTACAGTAACTTCATGGCTCGAGGTGATGATTTCCGTGGCCTTGTGGAGCAACTCAATGGCGAGTGATGTAAGGCAACTTAACCTCTTGGGACGTTTACGTTTAGCGATACCCAATTGGCAACGTGATACCGAAGTGCCGGGCGTGCAATTATACGACCGCGCTTTACTCACTGCGGTGTTGTCTTTGATTGGTTTTGGTTTTGTGATGGTAATGTCAGCCTCTATGCCAGAGGCGCAAACGCTCACGGGAAACCCGTTTTATTTTATGACTCGTCATATGGGTTATTTAGTCGGTTGCTTAGTGATTGCTGGATTTGTGCTTAGAGTTGAAATGCAAACTTGGCAGCGCTGGAGCCCAATGCTGTTATTAGTTGTTGGCTTGATGTTGTTAGCAGTTTTAGTGGTCGGTACTACAGTAAACGGCGCAACGCGCTGGCTATCCCTTGGGCCTATTCGTATCCAAGTGGCTGAAGTGGCTAAGTTTGCCTTTGCTATTTATATGGCTGGTTATTTAGTACGTCGTCATCAAGAAGTGCGTGAAAACGCGAAAGGTTTCTATAAACCCATTGCAGTATTCGCTATTTATGCCGTGTTGATTTTGATGCAGCCAGACTTAGGAACTGTGGTGGTATTGTTTGTTGGCACTGTGGGTTTATTGTTTTTGGCCGGTGCACGTTTACTCGACTTTTTTGCTTTGATTTTCGCTGGTGTGTTAGCGTTTGTTGCCTTGGTATTGTTAGAGCCTTACCGCATGCGCCGAGTAACGTCGTTTATGGATCCTTGGCAAGACCCTTTCGGTAGTGGTTATCAATTAACACAATCTCTGATGGCCTATGGCCGTGGCGACTGGCTTGGCCAAGGTTTAGGTAACAGTATTCAAAAATTAGAATACTTGCCCGAGGCTCATACCGACTTTATCTTTGCCGTTATTGGCGAAGAGTTAGGCTTTATTGGTATTATCGCCGTGTTATTCGTGTTGTTATTTGTAGCATTAAGAGCGATTCGTTTAGGTAATTTGTGCTTGGCTATGGATAAACCTTTCGAGGGTTATTTGGGTTATGCGATTGGTATTTGGGTTTGTTTTCAGACTGTCGTGAATGTCGGTGCCAGTATCGGTATGTTACCGACCAAAGGACTGACCTTGCCTTTTATCAGCTACGGTGGCAGTAGTTTATGGGTCATGACGGCAGCAACCATGATGTTGATACGCATTGATTACGAGCGGCGCATGACGTTAGTTCAGGCCGTGCAAGGGAGATTGAAGTAATGAGCCCAACAGGAAAACGTATTTTAGTCATGGCAGGTGGTACGGGAGGACATGTGTTCCCGGCACTGGCAGTGGCGAAGTATTTAGCGCAGCAGGGTTGGCAAGTGCGTTGGTTAGGCACGGCTGATCGCATGGAGGCGCGTTTAGTCCCTCAATATGGATTTGATATTGATTTTATTGATATCAAAGGTGTGCGCGGTAATGGTTTACTCCGTAAGCTTGCTGCACCCTTTAAAGTGGTACGCTCAATATTGCAGGCTAAGGCCGTGATTGCGGAGTTTAAACCTGATGTAGTGCTTGGCATGGGCGGATTCGCCAGTGGTCCTGGTGGCGTGGCTGCAAGATTGGCCGGTATTCCGTTGGTGTTGCATGAGCAAAACGCCATTCCAGGCATGACTAACAAATTGCTGTCGCGCATTGCGACGCAAGTGTTATGTGCCTTTAAAAATACCTTTACCACAGTGAAAGCTAAGGTTGTAGGCAACCCGATTCGCCAAGAGTTGATTGCCTTAGGTGCGCAGCCTAAACCAGAGGCTGATGAAGCTTTAAAAGTGCTGGTTGTTGGCGGCAGCCTTGGGGCTAAGATATTTAACGATCTTATGCCAGAGGTAGTTGCGATACTGAGCCATCGGCAGTCGGTTACAGTGTGGCACCAAGTAGGTAAGGATAACCTCGCTAGTGTCAAAGCGACTTATCAACAACAAGGCCAAGATGGCGGCGTGAATATCGCTGAGTTTATTGATGATATGGAAGCCGCGTATCGTTGGGCTGATGTGGTATTGTGCCGAGCTGGCGCGCTGACGGTCTCTGAGTTAGCGGCGGTAGGACTACCGAGTATTCTGGTGCCTTATCCCCATGCGGTGGATGATCATCAAACCCGTAACGCACAAGTATTGGTTGAGGCTGGTGCGGCTTTCCTATTGCCACAGGCCATCTTGGACGTGAATATACTGGCGAGTAAATTACAGTTGCTGGCCAATGACAGAACAGAATTAGCCCGTATGGGCCAAAGAGCGAGAGATGTTGCGGTACTGGATGCGACTGAACAAGTTGCCGCAGTGTGCATCAGCCTTGCTGAGAAAGGATAAGCATGACTAAGACAGAAAGATACGCACAACTGAGAAGCATGATCCCAGAAATGCGCCGTATTAAGCGTATTCACTTCGTCGGCATTGGCGGCGCGGGCATGGGCGGTATTGCCGAAGTATTAGTAAATGAAGGCTATCAGGTGAGCGGGTCGGATATCGCGCAAAATGCAGTGACTGACAGATTATGTTTACTCGGTGCTAAGATCCAAATTGGTCATGCCGCTGAAAACGTACAGCAAGTTGATGTCGTCGTCGTTTCAACGGCGATTAATCTGGAAAACCCAGAAATCATTGCCGCTAAAGAATTACGCGTGCCTATTGTTCGCCGCGCTGAGATGTTGGCCGAGCTAATGCGTTATCGCCATGGTGTGGCGATCGCGGGCACTCACGGTAAAACGACCACAACCAGTCTTATCGCCAGTGTGTACGCTCAAGCGGAGCGGGATCCTACCTTTGTGATTGGTGGCTTGCTCAATAGTGCGGGAACCAATGCAAGGTTAGGCACTAGCCGTTACTTGATTGCCGAAGCCGATGAGAGCGATGCTAGCTTCTTGCATTTGCAGCCTATGGTTAGTGTGGTGACAAACATTGAAGCCGATCATATGGATACCTATGGTGGCGATTTCGAAAAATTGAAATCTACCTTTGTGGATTTTCTGCATAACTTGCCGTTTTACGGTGTTGCTGTGGTGTGTATCGACGATGCTGTAGTGCGTGAAATCATGCCACGTATTGGCCGTAAACACGTGACCTATGGTTTTAGTGACGATGCGGATGTGCAAGCGCTGAATTTCAGCCAGAAAGGGCATCAGTGCAGTTTTACGGTGAGGCGTAAAGGTAAAGAAGATCTTGATCTGGTATTAAATTTACCGGGTCAACATAACGTACTCAATGCCTTAGCTGCGATTGCGGTCGCGACCGAAGATGAAATCGATGATAGCGCGATGATTCAGGCGCTAGTGGAGTTTCAAGGTATAGGTCGTCGTTTCCAGCATTTAGGTAAGTTTGCCACGCCAAAAGGTGAAGTCATGTTGGTTGATGATTATGGCCATCACCCCAGTGAAGTTGCTGCGACGATTAAAGCGGCCCGTGCGGGTTGGCCTGACAAACGTTTAGTCATGGCATATCAGCCGCACAGGTACACTCGTACTCGTGATTTGTACGAAGATTTTGTTGAAGTGTTATCGCAAGTCGATTGCCTGCTGTTACTCGATGTTTATAGTGCGGGTGAAACGCCTATTACGGGGGCCGATGGCCGAGCCTTATGTCGCTCAATTCGGCTGCGCGGTCAGTTAGATCCGATTTTTATTGCCAGCCCAGATCAACTCGCCGAAGTGTTGCCTGATGTATTGCAAGAAGGCGATTTATTACTCACTCAAGGAGCAGGTAATATTGGTGCCCTATCGCGACAATTAGCTTCCACAGAGTTAGGTTTTGCTGTTATAGAGTTACCCGCACAAGCGAGCTAAGTATTGGTGGTGGTTCTGTTAGAAAAGGAAATTTTGACCAAAGGATTTTGGTCTATATAATGGCCAGTTTTTTGTGGTTTTTCATGGGTGTCGTTAAAGGTGGAATGAAGCGTGTCTTGGAGTGATAAGCGGCGGCACTGGCGGGCAAAAATGTCACGGGTTAATTGGTATCTGTGGAGTGGAGCTGGCTTTTTATTCTTCATCGTGGCCAGTTTTTTGTTTGGTGGTTATCAGTTACATAAATTTTTAAATGATGCCACCACCTTGCCAATTGAGGCGGTTGCCATCAAAGGTGAGCGGGCTTACACCTCAGATAAAGATATTCAGATTGCATTACAGGATTTGATGCAACGGAGTTTTTTTAGTGCTGACATCACCTTAGTGCAACAAGCATTAGAAGCCTTACCTTGGGTATATCGCGCATCGGTAAGACGTGAGTGGCCAGCGAAGCTCAGGGTATATTTGCAAGAACAGCAACCGGCGGCTCGTTGGAATAGCACCTCGTGGTTGAATGTACACGGTGATGTTTTTGATGCGCCAGCGCATCCGGGACTTGAGCATTTACCACAGTTATCTGGACCAGATGATATGGGGCTTGAGGTATTGACAGTCTATGCACAAGTCAATTCTCTATTAAAGATTAATGGTTTTACCTTAGCGAGTTTGAATTTAACGCCACGACATGCGTGGCACGCGACCCTAGCGAACGGCATTGTTTTAGATCTAGGTCGAGAAGATAAAATTGCACGGATACAGCGATTTATTACTGTTTATCCGGTGTTGGCAAAACAAGACAAAACTGTTGCCAGAGTTGATTTACGCTACGACACAGGGTTGGCCGTAGGCTGGGGCGATGGACAAACAAGAGAGCCGGTAATTAATGATCAAAAACCAAGATAGAAACCTTATCGTCGGGTTAGACATAGGCACCTCTAAGGTCGCAGTGATCATAGGCGAAGTGCTGCCCGATGGTGAAATCAGCATAGTCGGCCTTGGCAACCATCCCTCAAGGGGCATGGATAAAGGTGGCGTGAACGATTTAGATTCGATAGTTCGCAGTGTGCAACGTGCGCTCGATCAAGCTGAATTAATGGCAGATTGCCAAGTCGCATCAGTTTATTTGAGCATTTCAGGTAAACACATCGCCTGCCAAAACGAAAATGGCATGGTATCGATCAACGATGAAGAAGTGACACAGGAAGATGTCGATAACGTAATCCATACGGCTCGCTCGGTGAAAATCCCGACCGAACGTCGCATTTTACACGTGCTACCGCAGGAATATGCTATCGATGTGCAAGACGGTATTCGTAGCCCAATCGGTATGTCTGGTATGCGGATGGAAGCCAAGGTGCATATAGTGACCTGCGCCAATGATATGGCGAAGAACATCACTAAGAGCGTCGAACGTTGTGGTTTAAAAGTCGATGATTTAGTGTTCTCGGGGATTGCTTCGGCCGATGCCGTGCTGACCTTCGATGAGAAAGACTTAGGTGTGTGCATCGTTGATATTGGCGGTGGCACCACGGATATTGCGGTATACACTAACGGCGCCTTGCGGCATTGTGCCGTAGTACCAGTTGCTGGCAACCAAGTGACGAATGATATTGCGAAAATTTTCCGCACGCCATCGTCACATGCTGAACAAATTAAAGTGCAATTCGCCTGTGCGCGTAGCTCCATGGTGAGCCGCGAAGATAGCATCGAAGTGCCATCGGTAGGTGGTCGTCCATCGCGCAGCATGTCACGTCACACGCTCGCTGAAGTGGTAGAGCCAAGATACCAAGAGCTGTTTGAGTTAGTGCTCAAAGAATTAAAAGACAGTGGATTAGAAGATCAAATCGCCGCAGGTATTGTGCTCACAGGTGGCACAGCGTCGATACAAGGTGTGGTTGATATTGCGGAAGCGACATTCGGCATGCCAGTTCGCGTAGCGTCACCGCTACCGATCAAAGGGTTATATGAATACGTGGACCAGTCTATTTACTCCACTGGAGTTGGACTGCTTCATTACGGTGCTAGACGGGTGATCGAACGTCAGTTCGAGCGTCCTGAGCGCCAAGGGGTAACTAGCGCTTGGAATCGGGTCCAAAGTTGGTTTAAGGGCGAATTTTAATTTTCATAACGCAGGCAACACGGAGATCAGACAATGTTTGAGATCATGGATACTCACTCAGACGACGCGGTGATTAAAGTCATCGGCGTTGGCGGCGGCGGCGGTAACGCTGTCGAACATATGGTCAAACACAACATTGAAGGTGTTGAGTTTATCGTTACCAATACAGACGCTCAGGCCCTGAGAAAATCAGGTGCTGGATCAACGATTCAATTAGGACGTGATGTTACTAAGGGTCTCGGAGCAGGGGCAAACCCAGATGTGGGTCGTGCAGCAGCAGAAGAAGACCGCGAAAATATTCGTGCGGCGATCAAGGGCTCTGACATGATCTTTATCGCAGCCGGAATGGGCGGTGGTACAGGTACAGGCGCAGCACCCGTTGTGGCTCAGATTGCTCGCGAAGAAGGTATTCTGACCGTTGCAGTCGTGACTAAGCCTTTCCCATTTGAAGGGAAAAAACGCATGGTTTATGCCGAGCAAGGTATTGCTGAGCTGGCTAAGCATGTGGATTCGTTAATTACGATCCCAAATGAAAAGTTATTAAAAGTATTGGGCCGTGGTACTTCATTGCTTGATGCGTTTGCCGCAGCAAATAATGTGTTACTTGGTGCTGTACAAGGTATTGCCGAGCTTATCACTCGCCCTGGCCTGATTAACGTCGACTTCGCCGATGTGAAGACCGTGATGTCCGAAATGGGTAATGCCATGATGGGTACAGGTGTTGCTCGTGGTGAAGATCGTGCTGAAGAAGCGGCCGAAGCGGCTGTTGCCAGCCCGTTATTAGAAGACATCGACTTAGCCGGTGCACGTGGGGTGTTAGTAAACATCACTGCGGGTATGGACATGAGTATCGAAGAATTCGAAACCGTGGGTAATCACGTTAAAGCTTACGCCTCTGACAATGCGACTGTAGTTGTTGGTGCAGTCATCGACCCTGAAATGAGTGATGAGCTGCGTGTAACGGTTGTTGCGACCGGTATTGGTGCTGAAAAACGTCCTGATATCCAGTTGGTTTCTAAACCGGCACCTCGCCCAGAGCCTACACCAGTTGTCGTTGAACCAAAAGTTGAAGCCTATGTCGAAGAAGCAGTACATGTAAATTATGCTGCGCCAAAAGGCAACGTCGTACCTGCGGCGCAACCTGTATCTACGCCAGCGCCGTCGACAAAGCATGAGTTGGATTATCTTGATATTCCAGCATTTTTGCGCAAACAAGCCGACTAATGTTAGTGCTTGAGCTCAGCATAATTGTGCGGTGTTGTTCAGTTTAGACAATGCCACAACACTGCTGAATTTGTGTGAAATAATAAAATGATGTTATTATGTGGTACCAGTGCGGCTATTTAGTCGCCGCTGAGTGTAAAAATATTAGGTTTAATAATTGAAATTTAAACGGGTAACTGAATGATATTTCAAAGAACTGTTCAAAAAATGGTGAAAACAACTGGTGTCGGATTGCATTCTGGCAACAAGGTCACTTTGAGCATTATGCCCGCGCCCGTTAATTCAGGGATCGTACTCGTGCGCACCGATTTGAGTCCTGCTGTTGCTATTCCAGCGAAGGCGGAACAAGTTCGTGAAACCACAATGTGTACGGCACTTGTCAATGACGACGGTATTCGAATTTCGACTATTGAGCATTTATTTGCAGCACTTGCGGGTTTAGGCATAGATAACGCTGTAATCGAAGTGGACGCGCCTGAAATTCCGATAATGGATGGTAGTGCGAGCCCATTCGTCTTCTTATTGCAGTCTGCTGGTATTAAAGAGCAGGCAGCACCTAAGAAATATTTAAAGATTAAACGCCCTGTGCGTGTTGAAGATGGCGACAAATGGGCTGAGTTAAAGCCGTTTAAAGGTTTTAGAGTTAATTTTAAAATTGACTTTTCACATCCTGAAATTGCTCGTAGTCAACAGCATGTGGTGATGGATTTTTCAACATCCGCTTTCGTAAAAGATATCAGCCGTGCTCGTACGTTCGGGTTTATGCGAGATATCGAATATTTACGAGCCAACAATCTAGCGTTGGGCGGTAGCATGGAAAACGCAGTTGTACTTGATGAATATCGCGTCCTTAATCCCGACGGCCTGCGTTATGAGGATGAGTTTGTTAAGCACAAAATTTTAGATGCGTTTGGTGACTTATATGTTGCTGGACACGCTATCTTGGGTGAGTTTACGGCATATAAAACCGGCCATGCACTGAATAACCAATTAGTGCGTGCTTTATTAGCGCAGCAAGATGCGTGGGAGTTGGTCAGCTTTGAAAAAGAAGCCGATGTCCCTGTTAGCTTTACGGTACCTGGTGGCGCCGTATTTGCTTAAAAAAACGCTGAAGTTATTTATTACGGCTGGCCAATGAGGCCAGCCGTTTTAGTTTTTCACCCAATGAGCCACCAATATTTTCTGCTAATGCAGTAATATGTTCCGCAGACTCCATGCTTAATTCTTTATGTCCCTGTTTAGGCTTTGCGTCATACATTGCTAATCTTGGGTTGACTTTAACCTCAATTGCGGTAAGGATTGGGAGCGTTTCTGCTTGGAGCTGCGTGAGTAGCTTAGGCTTTTGGAAATTAATTCGTGCAGCCCAGGCCGCCGAAGTCGTTTCAATCACAAGAACACCCTGACGGAAATTAGCGACTTTTAGTTGCTCCGCAACAGGACCTGCAATAATCTGCTTCACATGCTGATCCAGATACAACAGTAGTTCCGCTTTCTCAGCAAGATCGGGTAACTTTCCCGATTGGTGCAGTAATTTGCTGAGATCTTGAGGGGGCTTTTTCATATGATAATAAGATGGCTGAATTAGGCTATGAGTGTAACAGTATTTATTCAAGGTCGGAATGGCGTCACACGCTGGCAGCCCAGTAAACGCTGGTTGCTACTTCCAATGCTATTGTTGGCGACGGGATCGGGTGTTTATCAATACAGCTCTGCTCTATTTCAAGATCAGCAGGCCAGTGTCGATAATGATCGTCTTGTACGCGAGCAACAGAAAAAACAAGTCTTAGAGCTAAAAAGTGCTACAGAGTCACAGCTAACCATGTTAGTAACTCACGTTGCACGTATGCAAGCTAAGATCACCCGTCTCGAAGCTTTAGGTCAACAGGTCGCCCAGCAAAATAAACTAGATGAAGATTTTGATTTTTCATCTGAAGTTGGTGTCGGTGGTTTGAGTGAGTTAGGCACTAATATCGAGCTCGGACAGCTTATCGTCGATATGGATAAGCTCGCATCACGCATTGACAATAATAATGTTCAGCTTTCACTCCTTGAAACCGTATCATTTAACCACCATATAGATGATGAACGTTATATATCAGGTGTCCCACTCGATAAAGGTTGGTTATCATCATCCTACGGATTACGTAATGATCCTTTTAACGGTCGCAGGACTGTACATAAAGGGATTGATTTCACCGGGCGAGAAGGGGCTAAAGTGATTGCAACTGCAGCAGGCGTAGTCACCTTTGCCGGTAATATGTTCGGTTATGGCGAGTTGGTTGAAATTGACCATGGTAACGGTTTACATACGCGTTACGGCCATAATAAAGCTTTGTCAGTGACTGTAGGTGATGTGGTCGCAAAAGGCGATGCTATCGCTAGTATGGGAAGCACGGGGCGCTCAACTGGGGCTCATGTGCATTATGAAGTGTTGCGCGACGGACAACAAATAGATCCACAAAAATTTGTCTATCGTAAAGCAAGTTAATTGAAACATTGGCTTCTAGTTCCCATCATGGACTTGGCCTACAGAAAATAAGTGATTCAGATGTTTGGTAAATTACTGACAAAAGTATTTGGTAGTCGCAACGACCGCACTCTTAAAGGGCTTCAAAAAATCGTTATTAGTATTAACGCATTGGAAGCTGATTATGAAAAATTAACCGATGAAGCATTAAAAGCAAAAACCGCTGAATTCCGTGAGCGTTTAGCTACGGGTGCTACATTAGATAGCATCATGGCTGAAGCGTTTGCAACAGTGCGTGAAGCGTCTAAGCGTGTATTTGAGATGCGCCATTTCGATGTGCAATTACTCGGCGGTATGGTACTTGATAGTAATCGTATTGCGGAAATGCGCACGGGTGAAGGTAAGACATTAACGGCGACTTTACCGGCTTATTTAAACGCATTGACAGGTAAAGGTGTTCACGTCATTACTGTGAACGATTATCTGGCACGTCGTGATGCCGAGAATAACCGCCCTCTGTTTGAGTTCCTCGGTTTAACCGTGGGTATCAACGTGGCTGGTCTTGGTCAGCACGAAAAGAAAGCCGCTTATAACGCCGATATCACTTACGGTACCAACAACGAGTTTGGTTTCGATTATTTGCGCGATAACATGGCGTTTTCACCGCAAGAACGCGTGCAACGTCCATTGCACTACGCCCTCATCGATGAAGTGGATTCAATCTTAATTGACGAAGCGCGCACGCCACTGATTATTTCCGGTGCAGCTGAAGATAGCTCAGAGCTTTATATCAAGATCAATACACTGATCCCAAATCTTATCCGTCAAGATAAAGAAGACACGGAAGAGTTTGTGGGTGAAGGCGACTACAGCATCGATGAAAAAGCCAAACAAGTGCATTTCACCGAACGCGGTCAAGAAAAAGTAGAAAACCTATTAATCGAGCGCGGCATGTTAGCCGAAGGCGATTCTCTCTATTCTGCTGCTAATATTTCACTATTACACCATGTTAATGCTGCACTGCGTGCGCATACGCTGTTTGAGCGTGATGTAGATTACATCGTACAAGACAACGAAGTCATCATAGTCGATGAGCATACGGGTCGTACTATGCCAGGTCGTCGTTGGTCAGAGGGCTTACATCAAGCTGTTGAAGCCAAAGAAGGCGTGCACATTCAAAACGAAAATCAAACATTGGCGTCGATTACTTTCCAGAACTACTTCCGTCAATACGAGAAGCTGGCCGGTATGACAGGTACTGCTGACACTGAAGCGTTCGAATTCCAACACATCTATGGATTAGACACCGTTGTAGTACCGACAAACCGTCCAATGGTGCGTAAGGACATGGCGGATTTGGTTTATCTTACCGCTGATGAAAAATATCAAGCCATTATAAAAGATATTAAAGATTGCCGTGAACGGGGTCAGCCAGTATTGGTGGGTACTGTATCAATCGAGCAGTCTGAATTACTAGCACGCTTAATGGTGCAAGAAAATATTCCACATAAAGTACTGAACGCTAAGTTCCATGAGAAAGAAGCTGAAATTGTTGCTCAAGCAGGTCGTCTTGGTTCTGTAACCATTGCCACTAACATGGCTGGTCGTGGTACTGATATCGTGCTTGGAGGAAACTGGAATATGGAAATCGATGAGCTCGATAATCCAACTCCAGAGCAAAAGGCTAAGATTAAGGCCGATTGGCAAATTCGTCATGACGAAGTAATTACAGCCGGCGGCTTACACATCTTAGGCACTGAACGTCATGAATCACGCCGTATCGATAACCAATTGCGTGGCCGTGCCGGTCGTCAAGGCGACGCGGGTTCATCACGCTTTTACCTGTCGATGGAAGATAGCTTAATGCGTATCTTTGCCTCGGATCGTGTTTCTAGCATGATGAAAAAACTGGGTATGGAAGAGGGCGAAGCTATCGAGCATCCATGGGTGTCTCGCGCTATTGAAAACGCTCAACGCAAAGTTGAAGCACGTAACTTCGATATTCGTAAGCAATTACTTGAATTTGATGACGTAGCCAACGATCAACGTCAAGTGGTTTATGCCCAACGTAACGAATTAATGGATGCTGAGAGTATTGAAGATACTATCAAAAACATTCAAGACGATGTGATTGGTGCTGTTATCGATCAGTATATTCCACCGCAATCTGTAGAAGAACTATGGGATGCCCCTGGATTGGAGCAGCGTCTGCAGCAAGAGTTTATGCTCAAGTTACCTATCCAAGAATGGCTAGATAAAGAAGACGATCTGCATGAAGAGAGTCTACGCGAGCGTATTATCACTGCTTGGGGTGAGGCTTATAAGGCAAAAGAGGAAATGGTTGGTGCGCAAGTGCTACGTCAATTCGAAAAAGCCGTTATGCTACAAACGCTCGATGGCTTGTGGAAAGAGCACTTAGCCGCGATGGACCATCTGCGTCAAGGTATCCATTTACGTGGCTACGCACAGAAGAATCCAAAACAAGAATATAAACGTGAGTCGTTCGAGTTGTTCCAACAGTTGTTGAACACCTTGAAACACGATGTCATCAGTGTGCTGTCAAAAGTGCAAGTGCAAGCTCAGTCAGATGTGGAAGAAATGGAAGCGCGTCGTCGTGAAGAAGATGCCAAGATCCAACGTGACTACCAACATGCTGCGGCAGAGTCACTTGTTGGCGGTGGCGATGAGCATGAAGCTGTCACTGCGCAAGCACCAATGATCCGTGATGGTGACAAAGTGGGTCGTAATGATCCTTGTCCTTGTGGCTCTGGCCGTAAATACAAACAATGCCATGGCAAACTTAGTTAATCTGCATCTTACAGATTAAGCCTACTGAATAAGTAGAATAGACCGAACACTAAAGGCAACTTATCTAAGTTGCCTTTTTATTTCCTCTTTAATACAGTGCCATTTGGATTAGCTTCTAGCTCTGCTTATATAGCTAATCTGCTTAATTCTTCAATGGACTCTATTGCACTCATCTGACTAACCTCTAAAACAGCACTCTTATTAGCAGTAAATTTAACCATCAAACACCATTTTGTGGATAAGTCTGAGGATAAGTAGTGGGTATGGTGTTGCTAACTTAAACAATTGAAAAAATAACACAAATATGCAAAAAATCCCTTGCGCACTTTCTCAATCTCCCTATAATGCGCATCCACTGACACGGTGATGAGCGTAACGCAAGTTAAGCAAATCAAACTAAGTCAGTTCATCGGTTAGCAAGCTAACGATGGGTGTTGAGAAAGTTGAAAAAACTACTTGACGCACTAACGGGAATGCGTAGAATACGCAGCCCTGACCCGCTGAGAAATCAGTGTGTGGTCAACGCTCTTTAACAATTTATCAAGCAAATCTGTGTGGACACTCACAGGTGTTGAGTTAATCGAAACTGCTTAGCCTTCGGGTTGGCAGTCAAAAATTTAAATCAATGTAACAATGAGTGTTCATAGCAATATGTACAGTTTGTTTCTGCTTCCTTTATAGGGATGTGGAAACAAAAAATCAGAATTCATTGAGCCGCTGATTGGCTTCTTATTTATAAGAAGTTGAGAAGCAAAAAACTTTAATTGAAGAGTTTGATCATGGCTCAGATTGAACGCTGGCGGCAGGCCTAACACATGCAAGTCGAGCGGCAGCGCAAGGGAGTTTACTCCTGAGGCGGCGAGCGGCGGACGGGTGAGTAATACCTAGGGATCTGCCCAGTCGAGGGGGATAACAGTTGGAAACGACTGCTAATACCGCATACGCCCTACGGGGGAAAGAAGGGGACCTTCGGGCCTTTCGCGATTGGATGAACCTAGGTGGGATTAGCTAGTTGGTGAGGTAATGGCTCACCAAGGCGACGATCCCTAGCTGTTCTGAGAGGATGATCAGCCACACTGGGACTGAGACACGGCCCAGACTCCTACGGGAGGCAGCAGTGGGGAATATTGGACAATGGGGGCAACCCTGATCCAGCCATGCCGCGTGTGTGAAGAAGGCCTTCGGGTTGTAAAGCACTTTCAGTAGGGAGGAAAGGTAGCGTGTTAATAGCGCGTTACTGTGACGTTACCTACAGAAGAAGGACCGGCTAACTCCGTGCCAGCAGCCGCGGTAATACGGAGGGTCCGAGCGTTAATCGGAATTACTGGGCGTAAAGCGTGCGCAGGCGGTTTGTTAAGCAAGATGTGAAAGCCCCGGGCTCAACCTGGGAATTGCATTTTGAACTGGCGAACTAGAGTCTTGTAGAGGGGGGTAGAATTCCAGGTGTAGCGGTGAAATGCGTAGAGATCTGGAGGAATACCGGTGGCGAAGGCGGCCCCCTGGACAAAGACTGACGCTCAGGCACGAAAGCGTGGGGAGCAAACAGGATTAGATACCCTGGTAGTCCACGCCGTAAACGATGTCTACTCGGAGTTTGGTGTCTTGAACACTGGGCTCTCAAGCTAACGCATTAAGTAGACCGCCTGGGGAGTACGGCCGCAAGGTTAAAACTCAAATGAATTGACGGGGGCCCGCACAAGCGGTGGAGCATGTGGTTTAATTCGATGCAACGCGAAGAACCTTACCTACTCTTGACATCCACAGAAGAGACCAGAGATGGACTTGTGCCTTCGGGAACTGTGAGACAGGTGCTGCATGGCTGTCGTCAGCTCGTGTTGTGAAATGTTGGGTTAAGTCCCGCAACGAGCGCAACCCCTATCCTTATTTGCCAGCACGTAATGGTGGGAACTCTAGGGAGACTGCCGGTGATAAACCGGAGGAAGGTGGGGACGACGTCAAGTCATCATGGCCCTTACGAGTAGGGCTACACACGTGCTACAATGGCGAGTACAGAGGGTTGCAAAGCCGCGAGGTGGAGCTAATCTCACAAAGCTCGTCGTAGTCCGGATTGGAGTCTGCAACTCGACTCCATGAAGTCGGAATCGCTAGTAATCGTGAATCAGAATGTCACGGTGAATACGTTCCCGGGCCTTGTACACACCGCCCGTCACACCATGGGAGTGGGCTGCAAAAGAAGTGGGTAGCTTAACCTTCGGGGGGGCGCTCACCACTTTGTGGTTCATGACTGGGGTGAAGTCGTAACAAGGTAGCCCTAGGGGAACCTGGGGCTGGATCACCTCCTTACCTATACGACTAACTTAATGTTTGGTCGAAAAATGCTCCTGCATTTTCGACATTCGGTACATCCGTGTACCTTTTGAGTGTTCACACAGATTTGCTTGATAGAAGAAAGAGTAAAAGATGAACCTAGTTAAATAGGTTTATCAAAGATGGGTCTGTAGCTCAGCTGGTTAGCACCCCAATCCCCTCATAAAGAGTAGGGTGAGGTCGGTGGTTCTAGATGAACTTAGATTTATCAATAAGATGGGTCTGTAGCTCAGCTGGTTAGAGCGCACCCCTGATAAGGGTGAGGTCGGTGGTTCAAGTCCACTCTGACCCACCAAATCTTTGTTCTCCTTTGTTAAATTAACACTCGTTTAGTGAACTAAACGTCGCGTTAATTTGCCGTGGGAACTTGATTTGGCAAACCAATCCTTTTAGAGGTTTGGAACATCTTACTTACTCGCACTGCATGTAAATGGGGCTATAGCTCAGCTGGGAGAGCGCCTGCCTTGCACGCAGGAGGTCTGCGGTTCGATCCCGCATAGCTCCACCATTTACTGCTTGTTTTGACTGGTTTATACCGAAAACGAGTGATATGCATTATGGATAGAGATGCCAAAGATAAACTGAAAAATTATCTTTGGCTTTTTTAAGCCCGCTCTTTAACAATTTGGAAAGCTGATAGTGATTAACATGATGATGTCTGTCGTTATGTTAATTACAAACCGATGTAAGTGTGGAAACACTTGCATCATGAGTTCTCAAACACTTTATTAAGTGTCTTGAATATTCAAAGTGAAGTATTTTGCTGTGGTGGCAGAGTATTTCACGTCTAAGGCGCGTCCACTTCCTGGTCGGGAGTGAGACAAGTAAAACCAAGCTGGTCGCAATGCGGCGCAGATGAGTGAAACTCATTTGGGTTGTATGGTTAAGCGACTAAGCGTATACGGTGGATGCCTTGGCAGTCAGAGGCGATGAAGGACGTAGTAACTTGCGAAAAGCGTTGGCGAGCTAGTAACAAGCATTTGAGCTAACGATGTCCGAATGGGGGAACCCAGCAGCATAAGCTGTTATCTGCACATGAATACATAGTGTGTAGAGGCGAACGAGGGGAACTGAAACATCTAAGTACCCTTAGGAAAAGAAATCAACCGAGATTCCCCTAGTAGCGGCGAGCGAACGGGGATTAGCCCTTAAGTCTATGGGGTGTTAGTGGAATGAGTTGGAAAGCTCAGCGGCACAGGGTGATAGCCCCGTACATGAAAACTAACCATAGATGAAAACGAGTAAGGCGGGACACGTGACATCCTGTTTGAATATGGGGGGACCATCCTCCAAGGCTAAATACTCCTGACTGACCGATAGTGAACCAGTACCGTGAGGGAAAGGCGAAAAGAACCCCTGTGAGGGGAGTGAAATAGAACCTGAAACCGTATACGTACAAGCAGTGGGAGCGGTTCTTGAGACCGTGACTGCGTACCTTTTGTATAATGGGTCAGCGACTTACATTTTGTAGCGAGGTTAAGCGAATAGCGGAGCCGTAGGGAAACCGAGTGTTAACTGCGCGTTTAGTTGCAAGGTGTAGACCCGAAACCGAGTGATCTAGCCATGGGCAGGTTGAAGGTTGAGTAACATCAACTGGAGGACCGAACCGACTAATGTTGAAAAATTAGCGGATGACTTGTGGCTGGGGGTGAAAGGCCAATCAAACTCGGAGATATCTGGTTCTCCTCGAAAGCTATTTAGGTAGCGCCTCGAGCGAATACCACTGGGGGTAGAGCACTGTTAAGGCTAGGGGGTCATCCCGACTTACCAACCCTTTGCAAACTCCGAATACCAGTGAGTACTACTCGGGAGACAGACGGCGGGTGCTAACGTCCGTCGTCAAAAGGGAAACAACCCAGACCGTCAGCTAAGGTCCCAAAGTACTAGCTAAGTGGGAAACGATGTGGGAAGGCTTAGACAGCTAGGATGTTGGCTTAGAAGCAGCCATCATTTAAAGAAAGCGTAATAGCTCACTAGTCGAGTCGGCCTGCGCGGAAGATGTAACGGGGCTAAGCTAGTCACCGAAGCTACGGGTGCGGTCCATTAGGACTGCGCGGTAGAGGAGCGTTCTGTAAGCCGTTGAAGGTGAAGGGGTAACCCACGCTGGAGGTATCAGAAGTGCGAATGCTGACATGAGTAACGATAAAGGGGGTGAAAAACCCCCTCGCCGGAAGACCAAGGGTTCCTGTCCAACGTTAATCGGGGCAGGGTGAGTCGACCCCTAAGGTGAGGCCGAAAGGCGTAATCGATGGGAAACAGATTAATATTTCTGTACTTCCGCTAACTGCGATGGAGAGACGGAGAAGGCTAGGCTAGCGCGGCGTTGGTAGTCCGCGTTTAAGGTGGTAGGTTGATTTCTTAGGCAAATCCGGGGAATCGCACTTTAGTGTGCAGACTGAGAGCTGATGACGAGGTCCTAAGGGACTGAAGTAGTTGATGCCATGCTTCCAGGAAAATCTTCTAAGCTTCAGGTTAGTGGGAATCGTACCCCAAACCGACACAGGTGGTCGGGTAGAGAATACCAAGGCGCTTGAGAGAACTCGGCTGAAGGAACTAGGCAAAATGGTACCGTAACTTCGGGAGAAGGTACGCTCCTGTTGGTGATGAGACTTGCTCTCTAAGCTGACGGGAGTCGCAGATACCAGGTGGCTGCAACTGTTTATCAAAAACACAGCACTGTGCAAACTCGCAAGAGGAAGTATACGGTGTGACGCCTGCCCGGTGCCGGAAGGTTAATTGATTGGGTTATCGCAAGAGAAGCTCATGATCGAAGCCCCGGTAAACGGCGGCCGTAACTATAACGGTCCTAAGGTAGCGAAATTCCTTGTCGGGTAAGTTCCGACCTGCACGAATGGCGTAATGATGGCCACGCTGTCTCCAGCCGAGACTCAGTGAAGTTGAAATTGCGGTGAAGATGCCGTATACCCGCGGCTAGACGGAAAGACCCCGTGAACCTTTACTATAGCTTGGCACTGAACATTGAACCTACATGTGTAGGATAGGTGGGAGACTATGAAGTTGTGACGCTAGTCATGATGGAGTCGTCCTTGAAATACCACCCTTGTAGTTTTGATGTTCTAACCGCGGCCCCTTATCGGGGTTCGGGACAGTGCCTGGTGGGTAGTTTGACTGGGGCGGTCTCCTCCCAAAGAGTAACGGAGGAGCACGAAGGTTGGCTAAGTACGGTCGGACATCGTACGGTTAGTGCAATGGCATAAGCCAGCTTAACTGCGAGACATACACGTCGAGCAGGTACGAAAGTAGGTCATAGTGATCCGGTGGTTCTGAATGGAAGGGCCATCGCTCAACGGATAAAAGGTACTCCGGGGATAACAGGCTGATACCGCCCAAGAGTTCATATCGACGGCGGTGTTTGGCACCTCGATGTCGGCTCATCACATCCTGGGGCTGAAGTCGGTCCCAAGGGTATGGCTGTTCGCCATTTAAAGTGGTACGCGAGCTGGGTTCAGAACGTCGTGAGACAGTTCGGTCCCTATCTGCCGTGGGCGTTGGATGATTGAAGGGAGCTGCTCCTAGTACGAGAGGACCGGAGTGGACGAACCGCTGGTGTTCGGGTTGTCATGCCAATGGCATTGCCCGGTAGCTACGTTCGGAATCGATAACCGCTGAAAGCATCTAAGCGGGAAGCGAGCCCTGAGATGAGTCATCCCTAGGAATTTAATTCCTCTAAAGAGCCGTTCGAGACTAGGACGTTGATAGGCATGGTGTGTAAGCGTTGTGAGGCGTTGAGCTAACATGTACTAATGACTCGAGAGGCTTAACCATACAACCCAGATGGGTTTTATATGGCCTTAGACGAATAGTGACACTTAATAAAGTGGTCATAAAATGCTCCTGCATTTATGACATCAAGTACATCCTTGTACTTGTCGAACTCAAGCAAGAAATCAGCTTTCCGAATTATTATTAGCGTGAGCCAGTGATGGACACGGTAATAAACAGAATTTGCTTGGTGACAATAGCCTTGTGGAACCACCTGATCCCATCCCGAACTCAGCAGTGAAACGCAAACGCGCCGATGGTAGTGTGGGGTCTCCCCATGTGAGAGTAGGTCATCGCCAAGCGCCTAATTATAATCGTAATCGATTAGTATAGAATTGCTGATATGGCTCAGTCGGTAGAGCGCATCCTTGGTAAGGATGAGGTCCCCAGTTCGATTCTGGGTATCAGCACCATTACAATCTAGTGTTTAATCCTAGAATACAGAATTTGCTTGGTGACAATAGCCTTGTGGAACCACCTGATCCCATCCCGAACTCAGCAGTGAAACGCAAACGCGCCGATGGTAGTGTGGGGTCTCCCCATGTGAGAGTAGGTCATCGCCAAGCGCCTAATTATCTCGATGAGATGTAACGAAGCCAGCTGAATAAGCTGGCTTTTTTGCATCTGTGATTTTAAGAAAGTAAGCGTTTAGCGAAGTACACCTAGCATCGATGTTCTGTAATACCACTTACTTTAATTATATGATCTAATAAGTCGTCACTTTCTCACCTTACAAAGTATCAACAAGCCCAATATCCTAGCCTTAGTTAAATCAGAGAAAAGCGCATGCGCTATCTTGCCTTATTGCATTTCACCGAAGGGCATTCTCGTACCGCTATTGCCACTATGCTGAAGGTCAGTAGAACCAGTGTTAATAAGTGGGTTACCACTTACCTTTCCCAAGGACTATCCGGCCTAGATGACAAGCCTAATCCAGGTCTGTCCTTGGCACAGCAAGCCAGTCTTAAAGCATTCGTACAGCAACGAAGTTTCTCTGAGCAAGGCGGGAGGCTCATGGCTAAGGATCTCAGCCATTTTTTTCAGTCTGAATTTGGCGTGACATTCAAACAAGCTAATATCTACCGTTTACTTCATTAATTGGGTTTTTCATGGATAACCACTCGCTCTCGCCACCCGAAACAATCGGAGGCTGTGTAAGCGGCTTTTAAAAAACTTCCTAATGGCAAAGATCCGTGACACCCCGGGGCATGTTGCACTCGCTCGCATTGATGTTTGGTTTCAAGATGAAGCCAGATTTGGTCAACAAAATACTACCCCCCGTATTTGGGCCAAGAAAGGGACGCGTCCACGCGCAGTAAGGCAGCAACAGTTTGAATCGGCGTATTTATATGGCACAGTGTGTCCTGCAACTGGCGCAACAGAAGCGATTATTGCCACATGCTAACAGCAAATACATGTACCAACATTTAAAGTTAATTTCTGCTGCAACGTCATTTGGGCGCCACGCCCTGATCATTATGGACGGCGCTGGCTGGCATCAACAAGCGTTAGCCGACGACTTTGATAATCTGACTGTCCTCAAGCTGCCTCCTTACTCACCCGAACTCAACCCCATAGAGCAAGTCTGGCAATGGCTACGCCAAAATGTGTTAGCCAATCGCTGTTTTAGTGGTTATGACGAATGCTCCATCGCATGGAGTAGCTTCATTGAGAAGAAAGAAAGGGTGAGCAAATTGTGCTTAAGACAATGGGCAATGTTGACCAGTTAATTAATACAAATGGTATTGATGTGTTCGCGCCCCATGTGATTAAGTGTGTTGAAGATCTTTAACATCAAGCTGCTTTTTAAAAGTGTCTTGAGTCATATTGAGTGGAGAGGGTGTGTGGTTAGCTATAAAGGCTCTGCTAAGGGCATCGGTACTCTGAGCAGAAAGATTTCTTGCTGCATAAAGACTATTTCCTTTGTTGGCGTTAGAACTACTGCATCTTAATAATACGCGATTAAATAATTTCTCTGCAGTTCACTGTTATAGCCTTTAAATATGTGATTTAGAATTTATAGGTTTAATGGTGTTAGGTTTATGAAATTGTACCCGCAAAGAGTCGTCTCGAAACATAATAGTGGGTAAGTCTGGGGGTAAGTTGTGGGTAGGGTGTGACTAGTGTAGATATCGGTAATTAATGGCTAATTTAGCGAAAAAAGCCCTTGCACAAAATCTCGCGCTGCCTATAATGCGCATCCACTGACACGGCAGACAGCGTTAAGCCGCCTGATGTGACAGTTCATCAATAAGTTTACTGATTGATGAGTGTTGAGAAAGTTTGTAAAAACTCCTTGACGCACAATGGGAAATGCGTAGAATACGCAGCCCTAGCCACCTGGAAGCATTTGATGCTCAGCGTGGTACTCACATTCTCTGATGAGATTGAGTTGCTCTTTAACAATATAAAACAAGAAATCTGTGTGGACACTCACAGGTGTTGAGTTAATCGAAACTGCTTAGCCTTCGGGTTGGCAGTCAAAAATTTAAATCAATGTAACAATGAGTGTTCATAGCAATATGTACAGTTTGTTTCTGCTTCCTTTATAGGGATGTGGAAACAAAAAATCAGAATTCATTGAGCCGCTGATTGGCTTCTTATTTATAAGAAGTTGAGAAGCAAAAAACTTTAATTGAAGAGTTTGATCATGGCTCAGATTGAACGCTGGCGGCAGGCCTAACACATGCAAGTCGAGCGGCAGCGCAAGGGAGTTTACTCCTGAGGCGGCGAGCGGCGGACGGGTGAGTAATACCTAGGGATCTGCCCAGTCGAGGGGGATAACAGTTGGAAACGACTGCTAATACCGCATACGCCCTACGGGGGAAAGAAGGGGACCTTCGGGCCTTTCGCGATTGGATGAACCTAGGTGGGATTAGCTAGTTGGTGAGGTAATGGCTCACCAAGGCGACGATCCCTAGCTGTTCTGAGAGGATGATCAGCCACACTGGGACTGAGACACGGCCCAGACTCCTACGGGAGGCAGCAGTGGGGAATATTGGACAATGGGGGCAACCCTGATCCAGCCATGCCGCGTGTGTGAAGAAGGCCTTCGGGTTGTAAAGCACTTTCAGTAGGGAGGAAAGGTAGCGTGTTAATAGCCCGTTACTGTGACGTTACCTACAGAAGAAGGACCGGCTAACTCCGTGCCAGCAGCCGCGGTAATACGGAGGGTCCGAGCGTTAATCGGAATTACTGGGCGTAAAGCGTGCGCAGGCGGTTTGTTAAGCAAGATGTGAAAGCCCCGGGCTCAACCTGGGAATTGCATTTTGAACTGGCGAACTAGAGTCTTGTAGAGGGGGGTAGAATTCCAGGTGTAGCGGTGAAATGCGTAGAGATCTGGAGGAATACCGGTGGCGAAGGCGGCCCCCTGGACAAAGACTGACGCTCAGGCACGAAAGCGTGGGGAGCAAACAGGATTAGATACCCTGGTAGTCCACGCCGTAAACGATGTCTACTCGGAGTTTGGTGTCTTGAACACTGGGCTCTCAAGCTAACGCATTAAGTAGACCGCCTGGGGAGTACGGCCGCAAGGTTAAAACTCAAATGAATTGACGGGGGCCCGCACAAGCGGTGGAGCATGTGGTTTAATTCGATGCAACGCGAAGAACCTTACCTACTCTTGACATCCACAGAAGAGACCAGAGATGGACTTGTGCCTTCGGGAACTGTGAGACAGGTGCTGCATGGCTGTCGTCAGCTCGTGTTGTGAAATGTTGGGTTAAGTCCCGCAACGAGCGCAACCCCTATCCTTATTTGCCAGCACGTAATGGTGGGAACTCTAGGGAGACTGCCGGTGATAAACCGGAGGAAGGTGGGGACGACGTCAAGTCATCATGGCCCTTACGAGTAGGGCTACACACGTGCTACAATGGCGAGTACAGAGGGTTGCAAAGCCGCGAGGTGGAGCTAATCTCACAAAGCTCGTCGTAGTCCGGATTGGAGTCTGCAACTCGACTCCATGAAGTCGGAATCGCTAGTAATCGTGAATCAGAATGTCACGGTGAATACGTTCCCGGGCCTTGTACACACCGCCCGTCACACCATGGGAGTGGGCTGCAAAAGAAGTGGGTAGCTTAACCTTCGGGGGGGCGCTCACCACTTTGTGGTTCATGACTGGGGTGAAGTCGTAACAAGGTAGCCCTAGGGGAACCTGGGGCTGGATCACCTCCTTACCTATACGACTAACTTAATGTTTGTTGAGTGTTCACACAGATTGCTTGTTTAACTTCTCTTAGGAGAAGCAGAGCGAAACATCCCTCTTGCAGGTAGATGTTGTTCTTTAACAATTTGGAAAGCTGATAGTGATTAACATGATGATGTCTGTCGTTATGTTAATTACAAACCGATGTAAGTGTGGAAACACTTGCATCATGAGTTCTCAAACACTTTATTAAGTGTCTTGAATATTCAAAGTGAAGTATTTTGCTGTGGTGGCAGAGTATTTCACGTCTAAGGCGCGTCCACTTCCTGGTCGGGAGTGAGACAAGTAAAACCAAGCTGGTCGCAATGCGGCGCAGATGAGTGAAACTCATTTGGGTTGTATGGTTAAGCGACTAAGCGTATACGGTGGATGCCTTGGCAGTCAGAGGCGATGAAGGACGTAGTAACTTGCGAAAAGCGTTGGCGAGCTAGTAACAAGCATTTGAGCTAACGATGTCCGAATGGGGGAACCCAGCAGCATAAGCTGTTATCTGCACATGAATACATAGTGTGTAGAGGCGAACGAGGGGAACTGAAACATCTAAGTACCCTTAGGAAAAGAAATCAACCGAGATTCCCCTAGTAGCGGCGAGCGAACGGGGATTAGCCCTTAAGTCTATGGGGTGTTAGTGGAATGAGTTGGAAAGCTCAGCGGCACAGGGTGATAGCCCCGTACATGAAAACTAACCATAGATGAAAACGAGTAAGGCGGGACACGTGACATCCTGTTTGAATATGGGGGGACCATCCTCCAAGGCTAAATACTCCTGACTGACCGATAGTGAACCAGTACCGTGAGGGAAAGGCGAAAAGAACCCCTGTGAGGGGAGTGAAATAGAACCTGAAACCGTATACGTACAAGCAGTGGGAGCGGTTCTTGAGACCGTGACTGCGTACCTTTTGTATAATGGGTCAGCGACTTACATTTTGTAGCGAGGTTAAGCGAATAGCGGAGCCGTAGGGAAACCGAGTGTTAACTGCGCGTTTAGTTGCAAGGTGTAGACCCGAAACCGAGTGATCTAGCCATGGGCAGGTTGAAGGTTGAGTAACATCAACTGGAGGACCGAACCGACTAATGTTGAAAAATTAGCGGATGACTTGTGGCTGGGGGTGAAAGGCCAATCAAACTCGGAGATATCTGGTTCTCCTCGAAAGCTATTTAGGTAGCGCCTCGAGCGAATACCACTGGGGGTAGAGCACTGTTAAGGCTAGGGGGTCATCCCGACTTACCAACCCTTTGCAAACTCCGAATACCAGTGAGTACTACTCGGGAGACAGACGGCGGGTGCTAACGTCCGTCGTCAAAAGGGAAACAACCCAGACCGTCAGCTAAGGTCCCAAAGTACTAGCTAAGTGGGAAACGATGTGGGAAGGCTTAGACAGCTAGGATGTTGGCTTAGAAGCAGCCATCATTTAAAGAAAGCGTAATAGCTCACTAGTCGAGTCGGCCTGCGCGGAAGATGTAACGGGGCTAAGCTAGTCACCGAAGCTACGGGTGCGGTCCATTAGGACTGCGCGGTAGAGGAGCGTTCTGTAAGCCGTTGAAGGTGAAGGGGTAACCCACGCTGGAGGTATCAGAAGTGCGAATGCTGACATGAGTAACGATAAAGGGGGTGAAAAACCCCCTCGCCGGAAGACCAAGGGTTCCTGTCCAACGTTAATCGGGGCAGGGTGAGTCGACCCCTAAGGTGAGGCCGAAAGGCGTAATCGATGGGAAACAGATTAATATTTCTGTACTTCCGCTAACTGCGATGGAGAGACGGAGAAGGCTAGGCTAGCGCGGCGTTGGTAGTCCGCGTTTAAGGTGGTAGGTTGATTTCTTAGGCAAATCCGGGGAATCGCACTTTAGTGTGCAGACTGAGAGCTGATGACGAGGTCCTAAGGGACTGAAGTAGTTGATGCCATGCTTCCAGGAAAATCTTCTAAGCTTCAGGTTAGTGGGAATCGTACCCCAAACCGACACAGGTGGTCGGGTAGAGAATACCAAGGCGCTTGAGAGAACTCGGCTGAAGGAACTAGGCAAAATGGTACCGTAACTTCGGGAGAAGGTACGCTCCTGTTGGTGATGAGACTTGCTCTCTAAGCTGACGGGAGTCGCAGATACCAGGTGGCTGCAACTGTTTATCAAAAACACAGCACTGTGCAAACTCGCAAGAGGAAGTATACGGTGTGACGCCTGCCCGGTGCCGGAAGGTTAATTGATTGGGTTATCGCAAGAGAAGCTCATGATCGAAGCCCCGGTAAACGGCGGCCGTAACTATAACGGTCCTAAGGTAGCGAAATTCCTTGTCGGGTAAGTTCCGACCTGCACGAATGGCGTAATGATGGCCACGCTGTCTCCAGCCGAGACTCAGTGAAGTTGAAATTGCGGTGAAGATGCCGTATACCCGCGGCTAGACGGAAAGACCCCGTGAACCTTTACTATAGCTTGGCACTGAACATTGAACCTACATGTGTAGGATAGGTGGGAGACTATGAAGTTGTGACGCTAGTCATGATGGAGTCGTCCTTGAAATACCACCCTTGTAGTTTTGATGTTCTAACCGCGGCCCCTTATCGGGGTTCGGGACAGTGCCTGGTGGGTAGTTTGACTGGGGCGGTCTCCTCCCAAAGAGTAACGGAGGAGCACGAAGGTTGGCTAAGTACGGTCGGACATCGTACGGTTAGTGCAATGGCATAAGCCAGCTTAACTGCGAGACATACACGTCGAGCAGGTACGAAAGTAGGTCATAGTGATCCGGTGGTTCTGAATGGAAGGGCCATCGCTCAACGGATAAAAGGTACTCCGGGGATAACAGGCTGATACCGCCCAAGAGTTCATATCGACGGCGGTGTTTGGCACCTCGATGTCGGCTCATCACATCCTGGGGCTGAAGTCGGTCCCAAGGGTATGGCTGTTCGCCATTTAAAGTGGTACGCGAGCTGGGTTCAGAACGTCGTGAGACAGTTCGGTCCCTATCTGCCGTGGGCGTTGGATGATTGAAGGGAGCTGCTCCTAGTACGAGAGGACCGGAGTGGACGAACCGCTGGTGTTCGGGTTGTCATGCCAATGGCATTGCCCGGTAGCTACGTTCGGAATCGATAACCGCTGAAAGCATCTAAGCGGGAAGCGAGCCCTGAGATGAGTCATCCCTAGGAATTTAATTCCTCTAAAGAGCCGTTCGAGACTAGGACGTTGATAGGCATGGTGTGTAAGCGTTGTGAGGCGTTGAGCTAACATGTACTAATGACTCGAGAGGCTTAACCATACAACCCAGATGGGTTTTATATGGCCTTAGACGAATAGTGACACTTAATAAAGTGGTCATAAAATGCTCCTGCATTTATGACATCAAGTACATCCTTGTACTTGTCGAACTCAAGCAAGAAATCAGCTTTCCGAATTATTATTAGCGTGAGCCAGTGATGGACACGGTAATAAACAGAATTTGCTTGGTGACAATAGCCTTGTGGAACCACCTGATCCCATCCCGAACTCAGCAGTGAAACGCAAACGCGCCGATGGTAGTGTGGGGTCTCCCCATGTGAGAGTAGGTCATCGCCAAGCGCCTAATTATCTCGATGAGATGTAACGAAGCCAGCTGAATAAGCTGGCTTTTTTGCGTCTATGATTTGGTATAATACCAATCCGTATTATACCAATTACTTTAATTATATGATCTAACAAGTCGTCACTTTCTCACCTCACAAAGTATGAATAAACCCAATATCCTAGCCTTAGTAAATCAGAGAAAAGTGCACGTAAACGTATGCGCTATTTTGCCTTACTGCATTTCAACCGAAGGACATTCTCGTACCGCTATTGCCACTATACTGAAGGTCAGTAGAACCAGTGTTAATAAGTGGGTTATCACTGACCTTTCCCAAGGACTATCCGGCCTAGATGACAAGCCTAATCCAGGTCTGTCCTTGGCACAGCAAGCCAGTCTTAAAGCATTCGTACAGCAACGAAGTTTCTCTGAGCAAGGCGGGAGGCTCATGGCTAAGGATCTCAGCCATTTTTTTCAGTCTGAATTTGGCGTGACATTCAAACAAGCTAATATCTACCGTTTACTTCATCAATTGGGTTTTTCATGGATAACCACTCGCTCTCGCCACCCGAAAGAATCGGAGGCTGTGCAAGAAGCTTTTAAAAAACTTCTTAATGGCAACGATCCGTGAGACCCCGGGCATGTTGCACTCGATCGCATTGATGTTTGGTTTCAAGATGAAGCCAAATTTGGTCAACAAAATACCACTACGCGACTATGGGCAGCAAAAGGCTCAAGGCAAGGGGCCGTCGACAACAGCAATTTAAGTATGCTTATCTCTTTGGTGCTGTGTGCTCAGCAACGGGTGTAACAGAAGCGTTGGTCACACCCTTTGTTAATCAAGATGCGATGAGGCAACACTTAACGCTAATATCAGAGGCAATTCATTCGGATAGATATGAACTTGTTATCATTGATGGCGCGGGCTGGCATACGGATTTTTTTGATTCATTGCGGATTGAATTAACCGATGACAATGTCGCTGTGACGGTTATTTGTCCTGATTTTATGGTGTCACAAATCCATAAGCGTGCTTTGGATGGTACAGGTAAACCGCTGGGGAAATCTCCCATGCAAGAAACTAAAATTCTTACTGCTGAACAATGTGCTGAGATGATATTGCCCGTTATAGCAACGCGAGGTCGTTTGCTGATCACCTCGTTACGTGGGTGTTTAGGGTGCTGGCTTAAATTAATCGCGCCAAGATTAATCGACAAAATTGCCCGCAGAGCTATCGCCTCCGGGCATTAAAGTCTATTTGTCGTTTTTATTAAGATGGTTAACTATGGTCTGTGTGGCCTCATTTTGAGTCGCTTTTTCACTGTCAGTATCGATATTCGCGGTTGCACTATAGCCGGTCATATCCTCTGCAATATGCAGCCAGTCTTGGTGCCAGTAAAAGCTGGCGCCTTCTAAGGTTTGCCAGTTATGTACGCCAGCCTTTTCACCTTTATAAATAAGATCTTTTACTGAGTACCCCATATGTTCACCTCATTGATTTTATGATTATTTAAATTATAAGCAGATAGATGGTGCCCGTCATCTGCCGAGATAAATGGGATTTAGCTCACAAATTTGAGCGAAACAAACCCCGTTTATACGAGGTTTATAGCGGTGGGTCTATTTAATTAGAGCTCGGGATAGTGGCTGTGGTAACGGGTTAATCCTATCCACAAAACTCACTCTACAGAGCTGGTTTCTTATCACAACTAAGGTTTTACGCACTGTAAAGGCGAGCCAGCACCTTTCCACTGCGTAGTTCCCTCGCTTAGAGATAAAGGTATAAAGGTTAATCCTTGGCTCATATTCGCAGGGGGCAAATCTGTTTCTAACTCATACATGCCCATAGGCATAGTGCCTGATGTTGCGTTGGCGATGGTTTGTCCGGCTGCAAGGCTTGAGTAGCGCAAACCCAACAGATCAAAATGGCTACGCCAATCTTTGCCTGTGAGCTGACTTAATGACACCAACATGAAGTCGTTGCCCGGTATATCCCTCACAGCTTTGCCACCATAGACGCCATGACCATCAAACGGAAATTGGCTAAAGCCCAGTTTGCTGCGGTTTGCTTCCCAATCATTGGCGTTATTGGCATATTTGCTAAAAATGCGACTGTGTTGATATAGCAAGGTAAACAGGTTAAAGCCATTTTCCAATGTGGTGCCATCGTTCAGCGTCATGCCGTGTGCCTTTAGCGCCATTTGGATATAAAACGCCATGCGATAGCCGTTATGTACTGCATAAGCATTGCTGGCCCAGGGCGCTGTGTATCTGTCTTCACCGCTATCGAGCACTTTACAGTTAGCGCCAAACACTACGCGTTTGCCGCTGGTGTCTGTCGTGCCTGCGGCATCAGACATAAATACATAAAATAGGTCTTTGTGGTTCATGTGGCCATCGGTCACTGTGCCTGTATTGCCATCACGTTGGTAGTGAGTTTTCCACTTCACCACATAGGGAAAAATATTATTAGAGTTTTCCCCAGCGCGACTGCCATAGCCTGCCCAGTTGTCACTGTCACCTGCCGCGGCATATTGTACATTCAGGCGATTAGTTTGCAGATTATGGCCTAACTCATGGTTATCACCCCAACCTGTTGGGTCGATATTCCAGGCAGCGTCCCAAGGATTACCGCTACAACCTGCGCCGCATTGGGCATTTTGGTCATAATTAGCGTGTTGAATAATGGTGCGAGTATGCAAATTATTGTCGATACAATCGTCGCCAAAGAGTCCTTTGCAGGCTGATAGTACATCACTTGGTAAGGATTCACTTAAACTTTTACCCTGTATTTTGAGCCCTGCAAGGGTGTAAACGCTGTTGATATGGTCGCCGACAATACTGTTGAGTAGCGCGTTGACGTCGATAATTTTACCGCCGATAGCATTCATAAAGCGGTCGCGCCGCAGATGCTGCTCTGCGCCATCGGTACGTAAGTCTACATGGGGTAATTCAGTTTTTTGAATACGATCATTAAAGGCTGCGATTTCAGTGGGGTTTGAGAAATCCATCACGGTCGGATGTTGTGCCACATGCTCAGCATTGACATCAACAGTTAGCGTGCCGCCATTACCACTCGAAGCATTACCGCTGATGTATAGATAAATCGGCCCGCCGTAAGGGGACGAAAACTCCAAGCTTTGCCCTTGTACTAACCGCAGGCGTTGCTGCGCTAGCTCCAATGGGCCGCGATAAGTTTTCTGTTCATAGGCGCGGTTAGTATTACGTCTATGATAGTTGAGTTTTATCTCTACATTGGCAGTGCTACTGTCGAGGCGAGTGAGTTTGATGGTTTGGCCCGGTAGAGCATACCAGCCGGTGGTCGTCCATTGGTCGGCATAAGGTACGCTAATGGTTTTTTGCTCGGAGATGGTGGCAGGGTAAGCGTAATGGGCATTATTGCCCTTGCTGAGATTAGCACTATCGGTAACATATTCCCCCAAATCAGGCTGGGCTAAGTTATGGGCGCGGGCATAACTTATTGTCCAGTCGGCAAATAGAGCCTGCTGCCACTGGGCGTATTCGTTATAGGCAATAGGGTAATCAATTTCGCTACGGTATTTATCGGCGAGCAGCAGTCCAGCTTTCATTAAAGGGAACTCAGCTTTGGTAAACACATCGATAGCATGGTTATCTAAGGTTACGGCATTGGCTCGATACCAATCGGCACCAGCTTTGAATGAATCAACAAAAGCGGGCGCATTGCAGCTCAAATAATTGCTACCACAATCGTTAAGCACTGAGGTATCAAAGCGGCTCTCCCTAAGTTTACCAAGTAGAGCATTCACTTTGGTCAGGGTTGTATCTTCGGCCAAAACATCAGTCACTCTGAGGTTATTAGCATTGAGTTTTGACCAGTAATTGCCTGCGGTCGACAGCCCCATATCAACGTAAAGTGGTGAGAGCATTGGGCTTTCATCACGCCAGTAATTAGAGAGCAGCAAGGGAATACCCGCCGCCTTAGCTTTAGCTATAGCAGCTTTTATACCGGCAAAACCCAGTGATTGACGGTCGATATCGCTAATCACAATCAGATCTGGTTTAAGCGTTTCGATACAGTTGCTTAACTGGCTGTAGTCACAGGTATTTGCGGCATTAATACTATGGGCATCTGGGTAGTTTTTGGTGAGCCAAGTGCGGATCCCCTCATTATGAGGAAAGTACCAACTGTCGGTGGCGCTTGGCATTTGGGCGGTGACTATACTGAATACATCGGTGCTGAGGCCGCTGGTTTTATCGGCGCCTTTGGTCAGCCAGCCTAAAAGGTTTTTCAGCAAAGCATCGGTTTGAGCAGAGGTATTAACGGAAAAAATATTTTCCGCCATAGCGGCATATCTCTGTCCCTGTTGCTCACCCGCCATCACTAAACCGCGCACTACGCTTGCGCCATTTGCGTCAATATTTGAAGGCAGTACAGTGAAAGTGTTTTCCGGCATAAAGCTCGAAAAAGTAATGGAGTCATGGCTCGGGTGCCAAGTTATGCTGTTACCTACTCCTTGATATAACTGTTTTATCTGGGCTTTACGATTAATGTCGATATTAGCGAGTTTAGCAATACTGAAATCAATTAACTCAGTTGCGCTCGCAAGCGTATGGTCTTGATATTTGATGGCTTTTTCGGCATTGGAAATAAATATCGGTGTGATAGTGCAATCAGACACCATTGCCGCAGTTGTGTAAGTCAGCTCATTAAGATTGCCCCCACAGCCGGTTACGCCATCGAGTGTAAAACCGCTATTGGCAATAACGCTAAAAATAGCGCTGTTGCCTGATGCGACTTTTTGGCTATTGGGGCTTAGTACGCCGCCCGTGGCTGCTACGCTGCTGGCGGTATATTGCGTTACAGGTGGTTGGACTGGGGGCTGAGTGGTGCCCGCGTCCTCAGAACCCCCACATCCGCTAAGAAGTAGAGTGATGGTGGCATAAAACAGTCGAATCCTCATGGGAGTCCTTGGTATTTTCGGGCTTTATATTTGGCTGGTATTGTATATTGCCATTATCATTTTAAATAGATTTAATCCTGTTATTTTATTTAAAATCATGTGCTTATAATTGACGCCGCGTCAAAATACAGGCATAAAAAAACCGGTAAGATACCGGTTTTTTTAAATGGTTTAATTATTAACCTTGTTGCTCACGCGCAATGGCGCGATAACCAATATCGGTACGGAAATACACATCATCCCAGTGAATCTCATCAACTAATTTATAAGCGGCTTTTTGCGCTTCAGTCACTGTATTGCCAAGGGCCGTTGCGCACAGGACGCGGCCACCGTTAGTGACCACGTGGCCGTCTTTTATTTCAGTACCGGCATGGAATACTTTGCCGTTATTGTCACCAAGGCTTAGACCGTCAATCACATCAAACTTACGGTACTCATCAGGGTAACCGCCTGCGGCTAACACCACACCCACGGCGGCGCGCTCGTCGTACTCGGCTGTGACTTTATTTAACTCGCCGCGGGTGGCGGCTAAGCACAGTTCAACGATATCAGACTGTAAACGCATCATGATAGGCTGCGTTTCTGGATCGCCAAAGCGGCAGTTATATTCAAGCACTTTAGCGCTGCCATCTGGCGAGATCATTAAACCGGCATACAAAAAGCCAGTGTAGACATTGCCTTCGGCGGCCATACCATCAACCGTTGGGCGAATAACGTTATTAATCGTCCAGTCGTGCACTGCTTGAGTGACTACGGGGGCAGGCGAGTAAGCGCCCATGCCTCCGGTATTTGGGCCGTAGTCGCCGTTATCACGCGCTTTATGATCTTGGCTAGTGGCCATTGGCAAAATATTTTTGCCATCGACCATTACGATAAAGCTGGCTTCTTCGCCTTTAAGAAATTCTTCAATTACCACGCGCGAACCCGCATCACCGAACTTGTTACCGGCGAGCATGTCATCAATCGCAGCATCGGCCTCTGCTTGATTTAACGCGATGATAACGCCCTTACCCGCGGCTAAACCGTCGGCTTTAATCACAACTGGATAACCAGTGGTCGCGGTTAATTCGCGCACAAACGCTTTGGCATCGTTAATGTCAGTACAGTTTTTATAACCCGCCGTTGGAATATTGTGGCGTGCTAAAAAGTCTTTGGTGAAAGCCTTTGAACCTTCAAGTTGCGCTGCGGCTTTAGTGGGGCCAAATATCGCTAAACCTGCGGCATTGAATGCATCAACCACGCCCATCACTAATGGCGCTTCTGGGCCAACGATAGTTAATTCGATGTTGTTGGTTTGGGCAAATGCGAGCAGAGCAGGAATGTCGGTGGCGCTGATCGCCAGATTTTCAACATTAGGCTCTAAGGCTGTGCCGGCATTGCCTGGCGCCACATAGACAGTTTCAACTTGAGTCGATTGAGCTGCTTTCCACGCTAGGGCATGTTCGCGGCCACCGCCACCAATGATTAACACTTTCATGGTTAAAACTCCCACACATCGTAAAAGAAAATGCCCTAAATCATTAGGGCTAAGTTTGATTTAATTGGTGATTAATGACGGAAGTGGCGCATGCCTGTCATTACCATCGCCATACCGTGCTCGTCGGCTGCGGCAATGATTTCAGCATCGCGCATTGAGCCACCCGGTTGGATGATGCAGCTAATACCCGCAGCAGCTGCGGCATCGATACCGTCACGGAATGGGAAAAAGGCATCGGAGGCCATCACAGAGTTCACCACTTCTAAACCTTCGTCAGCAGCCTTGATACCGGCGATTTTAGCGCTATAAACGCGGCTCATTTGACCAGCACCAACGCCGATAGTCATGCCGTCTTTGGCATAAACGATGGCGTTAGATTTAACGAATTTAGCCACTTTCCAGCAGAACATTAAGTCTTTCAACTCGCTTGCTGTCGGTTGACGTTTAGAAACGACTTTAATGTCTTCTAAACCAACCATACCCTGATCGCGATCTTGTACTAACAGGCCACCGTTAACGCGTTTGTAATCTAGGCTTTGAGTTTTCGTTGCCCATTGACCGCATTCTAATAGGCGCACATTGGTTTTTTTGGCAATCACATCTCGCGCCGCTTGGCTTACGCTTGGGGCAATAATGACTTCAACGAATTGGCGTTCCACGATAGCGCTGGCAGTCGCGGCATCTAACTCGCCGTTGAAGGCGATGATGCCACCAAAGGCTGATGTTGGGTCAGTTTGATAGGCACGGTTATAGGCATCGAGTAAATCTTTCCCTAATGCAACACCACATGGGTTAGCGTGTTTAACGATAACACACGCAGGCTCACTGAATTCTTTTACGCACTCAAGAGCGGAGTCAGTATCGGCAATGTTGTTGTAAGACAAAGCTTTGCCTTGTAATTGAATCGCGGTAGCCACAGAGGCTTCATCAATTTTGGTGTCAACGTAAAATGCCGCCGTTTGATGGCTATTTTCGCCATAGCGCAAATCTTGTTTTTTGATTAATTGGGTATTGAAGGTGCGTGGGAATTTTGAGCTTTCAACGGATAGGGAGTCTTCAGCGCATTCGTCAGTGCTATGGGCTGGAACCCTATGCATTGGAACCATAGTACCGAAGTAGTTGGCAATCATGCCATCGTAACCCGCAGTATGCTCAAAGGCCGCAATAGCTAAGTCGAAACGAGTCGCATGGGTGGTGCTACCATTATTCGCTGCCATTTCCGCTAGTACACGGTTGTAATCGGCTGCATTAACCACAATGGTGACATCTTTATGGTTTTTTGCTGCTGCGCGTACCATAGTCGGGCCGCCAATATCGATATTTTCGATAGCGTCTTCTAAGGTGCAACCGGTTTTAGCCACAGTGTCGGCGAAGGGATAAAGATTAACCACAACTAGATCGATAGCATTGATGTTGTTATCGGCCATTACACTTTCATCAAGACCACGGCGCGCCAAAATGCCGCCGTGCACTTTGGGGTGCAGCGTCTTAACACGACCGTCCATGATCTCAGGGTGTCCTGTATAATCAGATACTTCGATAACAGGCACGCCGTTATCGGCTAACAGGCGCGCAGTACCGCCCGTTGATAGTAACTCGACACCTTGAGCGTGCAGGGCTTGGGCGAACTCGAGCATTCCGTTTTTATCTGAAACGCTAAGCAGCGCGCGACGAATGGGTCTGGCATTATTGGCAGCAGTCATTTGGGTACAGGGTCCAGTTATTTTAGTTTCAAGGATCTTTCGGAAAACAGAACGAGCTCTGTATTATTCTGCTTTCCAAAAGTCCCTTGGTTCTACTGTTTGACTTTTATCCCACCGTCAGGCGCGCACATTCTAGCGTAAAACTGCTTTTGCGGGTGTTTTTTCTATGTGATTTCACAATATTCATATCAGAACAAAGCCGCACTAATAAAGGAGTGCTGTGTAATGTATTAATTACCTCTTGACCTTGGAGTAGGCTCCAAGGTTTATACTTGCTAACATTGAATGTTGTGCTAGAAATATTCCTTACGTTACGGCGTATTTCGCAAAGGATAAACACATGTACCGTATTGGTGAATTGGCAGATTTGTGTGAGGTGAAAGCCGACACATTGAGATTCTATGAGAAGCACGGCTTACTTACGCCCTCGAGTCGTACTGAGTCTGGTTATCGGGTATATACCCAGGATGATGCTGCGCGCCTGCGTTTTATTTTACGGGCTAAAGCAGTGGGTTTTACCCTAAATGAAATCAGTGACTTACTCTCGATTGAACTCGACAAATCTAACCGGGTCTGCGCTGATGTAAAGGGCATGGTGGATATTAAATTGGCACAAGTTCAGGCCAAAATGGCGGAGTTAACGCATTTTCAAACCAGTTTACAAAGCCTGTCTGATGCCTGTTGTGGTGGGCCACGTAGTGCTGAACATTGCTCCATTTTAGAGGCGTTAGAGTCAAGTACCGAGCGAGTACGGGCAGAGTATCATTCTCATCGACATGAACATCACCATGCCCACAGTAAAGCAACCTATAAAGAGTCAGGGAATTAATTATGTTACTGAAAAATTTTATTGATCTATTTTTAGAGTCTGCTCCGTGGTTATTACTGGGCTTAATACTGGCTGGGTTATTAAAAGTATTTGTGCCCATGGCGTGGATGCAAAAACAACTGGGTGGACACGGCTTTAAAACCGTGGTTAAGGCAGCAATGTTAGGCGCTCCTTTACCCTTATGTTCTTGCGGGGTGATCCCCGCCGCCGTAGGGCTGCGACGTGCAGGGGCATCGAAGGCCGCGACTACGTCATTTCTGGTATCCACTCCTGAAACGGGCGTTGACTCGATTGCCGTTTCCTACGTGTTGCTTGGCCCTTTTATGGCAATTATCAGGCCGATTGCAGCTATTTGTAGCGCGATTGTGGCGGGATTATTGGTTGGCCGCGATGACGACGATGGTAAACCTACCACGGCTAAGTCTGCAGCTAAGATAGATAATGAAGTACCGACAGCATCTTGCTGTGGGCCTAAGGCTGAGACTAAAGAGGTTACGGCAGAGCCAATTCAAAGTTGTTGCTCATCACCAGTAAAAGAACCCATTAAAGCGGACTCTTGTTGCAGTAGTGAGAAAAAGGCCACAATCAAAATGACGCCAATGGCGGCATCTAGCTTGATGAACAGCAATGCCAGTGCTTACACAAATGTAAGTCATGTTAGCGTGATAAAAACTGAGAAAACCGGAAGCTGTTGCAGCACTGCGGCACCAGTCATGCCTGAAAAAATCGTAGTGGTGAAAAAGGGCGCGTGTTGCGACACCTCAACTAAGGTTAGTGCAGATGCGAGTGCGGTTCATCATCAAGGTGAGGCCGATAGTTGCTGTGCATCAACCCAAGATATTGCCACTGA
This sequence comes from Shewanella morhuae, assembly GCF_003028295.1. Taxonomy (NCBI): domain Bacteria; kingdom Pseudomonadati; phylum Pseudomonadota; class Gammaproteobacteria; order Alteromonadales; family Shewanellaceae; genus Shewanella; species Shewanella morhuae. Next base: position 857,917 of record NZ_PYSG01000003.1, read on the forward strand.
GTTAAAATCGGAATCGGTATTAACACGCGTAGTAGTGGGCCTTAAATATGCGGCGACGGATTTGGTGCGTGATACGACCCTGTGGTTGCTGGTAGGGCTCTTCTTTGCTGCATTAGTACAAACCTATGTCCCTGGTGACTTTTTAGCAAAATGGGGGGATGGAATTCTGGCGATGTTGGTCATGGTGCTAATCTCGGTGCCTATGTATATTTGTGCTACGGCATCAACGCCTATTGCGGCAGGATTGTTACTTGCAGGTGTATCACCCGGCGCTGTATTGGTATTTATGATGACGGGCCCAGCAACCAATATTGCGACCTTAGGCATAGTGACGAAAGAATTGGGTAAGCGTGCGTTATGGGGATACCTTGGTGGTGTTGTCGGCGTGGCGTTAATCGCAGGTATGTTAGTCAATTATTTGGTGGCAACGTTTGGATTTGTGGTGATGCCACAAATAGGCGAGCACCACGAAATATTGCCTGAATGGTTAGTGACGGCTTCGGGAATATTACTCGCGTTACTAATGGCAAAAGTGATATTTGAGAAGATCCCAAGGAGCTGGCTACGCCGCAGTGATTGTTGCTCTTAGCCGACCCAATATATTCAATATTAGCGTTCAACATAGTCACAAGATTTAACGACTAAATAAAAATCCCCAGTGTTAGCGCTAACACTGGGGATTTTTATATCTAAGATTAATCTGGATGCCAGCTTATAAGAATCGTTTATAAATTAGGTATATGCCAGCATTCTCACGTAATACTTTTATCGGTTCTGTGCAGAAATCCTAAGCTTAAATCAAAACCCTTAAGTGAGTACGACTCATGGCGCCGATAAACGCGGTCTAGTGTTAACCAATAATTTGCCGCCGAGATAAATGCTGGTCAACATGAAGCTTGCGCCTAAATACAACAATAAACCGTGCTCCATTTGCTCAAAACTTATCGCCACTAAGGGACCTATCACTGAGCCGACAGAATAACTCAGTAACATCATTTGCGCCGCTGAAACCATTTGGTTACTAGGTAAGTTGTCACAGGCTAAGCTAATTGCAATCGGGTAGAGGGCAAATGCACAGGCGCCAAGTAATATAAAACCTATGCTAAGGCTCACGATTGAGTGTTGCGTTAGCAAAAATATTGCGGCAGTGCCGAGTAAACAAAAAATGGCCATTAAACCATTCTTAAGTACACGTGGAGACAAATAACTCACTAAAGGTTGTACTAACATACCGCCCATGATGATAAGGGCCATAAATAAGCCCGTTTGCTGATCCAGCCCCATATCTTGGGATACATAGATAGGTAATAAACCATAAATAGGACCTAGTAAAAAACCTGAGACTAGGCAGCCTAAGATAGCTGACTTACTCAAAGTTTTTAATGCCGACAACGAAATAGAATGCTGTTCACTGGCCTGTGGTTGTCCACGTTTTACCAGTAAAGCTGGTAAACTTGCAGCGGCTAACAAACCCATTATAACAAGATAGGGTAAATGCCCTGTAGTACCTAAGTAATCTATGGCTAATTGGCCTATGGCTGTTCCGCCGTAAAGCGCAGTCATATAAAGGCCCAATCGTTTAGCGCGTTGCTTTTGGGTGTCTGCCATTAATAGCCAAGATTCAACCACGACAAAGACCCCTGCAACGGCAAACCCAGCAATAAACCTCGACAACAACCACATCCAACTTTGTGGCACTAATATCATAGCCACAACACTGCAAAGCAGGATATTAAGAAAGAGGATAAAAGCCTTACTATGGCCGATTCGCGTCACGATAGATGCAATACAAGGTGCACCAAGTAGTAGGCCGAAATAGAAAATACTCGCCAGTAAAGGTGCGAGTGAGGCGTTTAGTTCGAAAAAGGTAAGCGATAACGGGATCAGGCTCATTAAATAACCAGAGGCCAATGCAAATAAACTTAAGCCAACGACGGGGACGAATATGCTGGTTTTGTGAGTAGATTGACTTAACGCGATGTTTTCCACTGTATGCCCTAAAACGGATAAAAATAAAGCGAAAGGTGCTTAGGGGCGCGACTTTAGGACTAATTTAGAACAGGGTAAAGTGAGTTAGATTGACTGTATCGGTGAATAATATTTGTGTTTGTTTTTCAGGGGGACATTGCGTTTTAAATGTGTATATTTTGAAGCGTAACTGTAACGTAGCTAGTGCTTTAGCTTATCAGCTTAGACGTGAATAAAATACATGTTGCTTGGTAGACTGCCAGCAACAAGCGTTTGATCAAAGCTTAATTTGGTCATTATCACTTTGGTGAAATCTGAAGCTAGATCAATGTCACAGTTTTAAACAGTTATTCTATTACAGCTTTAAGTTGGTTTAGCTCATTCTTTATCCGTTTGAAAGTTAAAAACATAACTTTAAGATCGAAAATAGGTAAACTAAGCGGCTAATTGCAAGTTTATGTGCGTGATATCAGTAAAGTTTGTTGTTGCTCTGTAGTAAAAACACAAAATAAAGCGCTTTGCTCAGTGTGATCTATGCCCTAAATTTGCACCAAAATAAAATGGTATTAAGGTTGTAACCATGTCTGTAACACATTCAAGTACAGTTCCCCCTAATAAGTCCCCTACCAGTGATGAACTTGATAAGAAAAAAATGCTGATCCTCGCGGCAGATATTGTGCTGTTATTTGCACTACATTATGGTCTGCCCTTTGATCAAGGAGTGAATACCGGATTAGCGATTCTGGTTTTCTCTGCCATTCTTTGGCTTTCCGAAGCCATCCATATCAGTATTACTGCGATTTTAGTGCCTATTCTAGGCGTATTCTTTGGCGTATTTGAAACCAAAGAGGCGATGAGTAATTTTGCCAATCCGGTTATTTATCTCTTTTTTGGTGGCTTTGTACTGGCGGCGGCTTTGCATCATCAAAAGATTGATACTTTAATTGCGCAAAAGCTGTTGGTGGCCTCTAAAGGTAGATTAAGCGTTGCCTGCTTTATGTTGTTTGGCGTCACCGCACTGTTGTCTATGTGGATAAGTAACACGGCGACCGCAGCCATGATGCTACCGCTAGCTTTAGGTATTTTGTTGCAACTAGATAAAGCTAAATACCACAGGACCTATGTATTTTTACTGCTAGGGATTGCTTACTCGGCCAATATTGGCGGCATGGGTACTCTCGTCGGTAGCCCGCCTAATGCGATTGCTGCTGCGCAGGTAGGCCTAACATTTAGTGATTGGCTTAAGTTTGGGATCCCAACTGTTATTGTGATGCTGCCGCTAATGTGGCTAGCCTTATACTGGTATTTTAAGCCGGATCTATCTGCCAAAATTGAGATCAAGCGAGAAAGTAACGCATTGACTAATCAAGGTAAATTAACCTTGATGATATTTTTTATCACAGTGTGTTGTTGGATATTTAGTGTTCCGCTAGCTGAAGCCTTAGGTGGCATTTCTCAGCTTGATACTGTGGTCGCGCTAAGCGCTGTGGTGGTATTAGCTGGTTTAGGTTTAGTCGGCTGGAAGAAAATTGAATCGACCACTGACTGGGGTGTATTAATCTTGTTTGGCGGTGGCTTAACTTTAAGTGCCATCTTAAAAAGCACCGGCACGAGCGTATTTTTAGCTCACTTTATGACAGACATTTTTGGTAGCACACATATGTCGTTATTTGTGTTTGCTGTGATTGCGTTTGTCGTAATGCTCACCGAGTTTGCCAGTAATACCGCTAGCGCCGCATTATTAGTACCCGTGTTTGCCGCGATTGCCGAAGCATTGGGTGTGTCGCCTGTGATGTTATCTGTGATGATAGGTTTAGCGGCATCCTGTGCTTTTATGCTGCCAGTGGCAACGCCGCCCAATGCAATAGTGTATGGCTCTGGCTATATTAAGCAGTCTGAAATGGTGCGAGTTGGTATGATTATCAATATTATCAGCATGGTCGTGCTGAGTATTATTGCTCATGCATTTTGGGATATCTAAACTTACCTATTTATACGCTTATTTATTGTGCGTGCATAAAAAGTACCCCGCGAGGAGGTACTTTTTATGGCGATAGGATGGCAACGTAGCGTTAACAATAATTTTTTAACCATTGATCGAAAGCCGATTTAGGTAAAGCCCCCGCTTGTTGCGCGAGTAACTGACCTTGTTTAAAAATCATTAATGTCGGAATCGACCGAATATTGAATTGAGCAGCCAGTGCTTGCTGCTCCTCGGTATTGAGTTTGCCAAAGCGAAATTGATGTTCCCAAGTTTTAGCCGCTTCATAAAATATAGGGGCAAAACTTTTACAGGGCCCACACCAGCTGGCCCAAAAGTCGACCACCAGAGGTAACTCAGACTTATTGGCGTGGTTAGCAAAGTTTGTACTCGTGAGTTCAATCGGCGCTGGCGTAAACACACAGAGCTTACATTTACCGCATGTGGGCTGCTGCTTTAAACGTTCATCTGGAACCCGGTTTAACGTATCGCAATGCGGGCAGGCAATAATCATTATAAAACTCCAATAACGGGATTTAAGAAGATATTGGGTTGTGTGAGCGTTATTTAAAGGGGCTAGATATTAAGCTTATTGTAAAAGTTTATTGAAAGCACCGACAAGGTTGAATGCAGCTGATACAATTCTACGCATTAATATATCGCAAATGTACTCAGTGCGATTTACAAAGAGTTCAAATAAATGACTGAATTAGAGGTTATTGACCTCACCATAGGTGAAGGTAAGGTAGCTGTTAAAGGTGCGCTCATCACCACCCAATATCGCGGTTTCTTGCAGGATGGAACGCAATTCGATTCATCTTACGACCGAGGTCAAGCGTTTCAGTGTGTGATTGGCACTGGGCGTGTGATCAAAGGCTGGGATCAAGGTATTATGGGCATGAAAGTCGGCGGTAAACGTAAATTGCTGGTCCCAGCTCATTTAGCTTATGGTGAGCGTCAAATTGGAGCGCATATCGCACCACACTCCGATCTGACTTTTGAAATCGAGTTGTTAGAAGTGCTGACGCGCGACGAGTAATACCAGTTTTTATGGATTACGCTGGATAAGCGTGAGTGTGGCAGTTGAATCAGGTTAAAATGTTACTTTGATAACGAGTGTTTTACACTGATTTAAAATCCTCCATCTTAGGGAAAGAGGTTTCTAGTGGCTTTGGATAACTCAGCAGAAAACGCGGCAGAACTCATTGAGCAACTGCAAGCTGAAATAGCTCAGCTTAAACGTGAGAACGCGAATTTAACTGCGCTGAATCGTCGCGCCGAAGAAAAACTTTTTGCCGCGCTTGATGGCAATGGATTGTGCTTGTGGGAGCAGCATATCCCCAGCGGGAATTTAACGATATTTAATATGCGCTGGGGTGAGCTATTAGGTTTTAGTCGCGAAGAACTCGCCGCGCATATTGATAGCTGGAAAAGTAAATTACACCCTGATGATAAAGATTGGGTGATAAAAGCCTTTGACGATCATGTGAGTGGTAAAGCGGATTACTACCAAGTCATACACCGAATGCTGCACAAAGATGGTAGTGTCAGTTGGGTGTCAGATCGTGGTCGTATTGTTGAGCGCCTAGCCGATGGTACGCCGCTGCGAATGATGGGCAGTCATATCGATATTACTCAAGAAAAGCGTTACGAAATTGATTTAGCGCTTTTAGCACATAGCGATCCATTAACCAATCTTATGAATCGCCAAGCGATTTCCCAAGCATTCGATGGATGTTTGCAATCAGGGGGGCGCGGTGGATTATTCTTTATCGACCTTGATGGTTTTAAAGCATTAAATGATCACTATGGCCATAAGCTTGGTGATACTTTACTGATGCATATTGCCGATACACTTGTGCTCCATGCTGGCGAATTGGCACATATCGCCAGATTAGGCGGCGACGAGTTCGTAATATTAATGCCTACATCCAAAGTTGCAGAATTAGAAACACTCGCGCAGTCTCTACTCGAGGCTTATCGGCAGAGTTTTATATTAGAAGGCTGTGAAGTTGAGATAGGTCTAAGTATCGGTATCGATATTTTTGGTGCTAATGATAGTTTTGCTGAAAGCTGCGATCGTGCTGATGCCGCCATGTATCGCGTGAAACACCAAGGAAAACATGGATATTGTTTTTCTGTACAAACAGATGATACGAATTTAATCAGCAGAACTTAATCCACTCATTATCGAGAGTGGTATGAATAACATCTATTAATTTGCTATTTGATTGCCACCGCCTGATTGCCACAACCCCAAACTTCAACTGCTGCGACTTGCTTATTTGGTGGGCCAATCCAATGACTCATAGCTTTGCATTGAATATCGCCAGATATTTGCGTGAAACACAGTTCAAAATCTCCTGCCTCAGGTGTACGGCCTAAACGTAATACCGGTAAAATGGGCAGCTTAGGCTGATAATGCCAGCTGCCATCTTTAAGATAAGCATCATCTGGGATCTCCATACCCGCGCCAGTGCCTTGAACTCTTGCTTCGACTAGCACTAAACCCAGTGGCGTGACGTTATAGTCCTCCTCCCAACGAATTTTTTCTATAGTGTGGCTCCAGGCCAAAGTGAAGTGCGCTGTGGGCACTTGCGCCCACAGCGTACCTGCTAGGCCTAAACATAGACCTAGCACTGACTTACCGCTGATTTGTTAAAGACTGCTAATCTCAAAGGATTACCCTTACTCTGCGAGACGTTTGAGTTTGCGTGCCCGTAAGCTGTGCTGCACGATGAAGAGTAACGCCAGCCCAAAGCCGATTTCATCGCTTAATGGTGTAGCAAGAATCAAACTCGCCCCCGCAAGGAAGCCAATAACCCGTTCCCACCAGTAGAGTTTTTGTAATAGATATCCGGTAAAAATCACGCCCCAAATACCGATACCGACAGTTGCCTTAAGCACAACAAACACTGTGGCTAACCAACTATCACCTTGCAGCATTAATGCGGGATCGTAAACCGCCATAAAGGGGATCACAAAACCCGCGATCGCGATGCGAATCGCCCACAGGCTGATTTTAAGTCCAGACTCCCTTGCAATCGGCGCCGCAGCAAAACAAGCTAATGCAACGGGCGGCGTGAGATCGGCCATAATGCCAAAATAGAATACAAACATATGTGACACAATCAGCGGCACACCTAAGTCAAGTAACGCGGGCGCTGCAATTGAGCTGGTAATAATGTAGTTGGGAATGGTGGGTATGCCCATACCAAGCACTAGGCAAGTGACCATAGTTAACACGAGTGATAAGAACAAGTTATCTTGGCCTACCGCCAAAATGTAACTCGCGAAAGTTGAGGCAATCCCCGTAAGGGAAACGATACCGATAATTACGCCCACTAAAGCACAAGCAATACCCACAGGCACGGCATGGCGAGCACCTTCAACCAGCGCATGTAAGCAAATAGTGAGTGTTTCTTTACCGCCTTGAATAAACCAACAAATCGCAACTAACAGTGCAATAACCCCGAATACGACTGCAATACCGAGTTGGAAAAAGCCAGCGCATAACACTCCAAGGGCGATCCAAAAAGCGATACGCATCGCCATTGATGAAAGCCGCAGCACAATGGCTGAGCCTAAAATCACTATCGATGTCAGTGCTAAACCCACCATGCCTGAGAACAGGGGTGTTCTGCCCGAAAACAGCAAATAAACCAAAATAAATAAGGGGATCAGCAGATACCAGCGTTCTTTAATCGCTGCCCAAGGGTTAGGACATTGATCTTTTGGTAAGCCACAGAGATTGGCGCGTTTAGCCTCTAAATGTACCATCCAAAATACTGAGCAGAAATAAAGCAGGGCGGGAATCAATGCCGCTTTGGCAATTTCGATAAAGGGCACGTTAATGGTTTCGGCCATGATAAAAGCCACCGCGCCCATAATTGGCGGCATGATCTGGCTGCCCATACTGGATGTCGCCTCCACGCCACCGGCAAAGGCCGAGCGATAGCCAAATCGTTTCATCAACGGAATAGTAAATTGCCCCGTTGTGACTACGTTAGCAACGCCTGAGCCCGTAATGGTTCCCATCAGTGCTGACGATACCACTGCAACTTTCGCTGGGCCGCCGAGTTTGTGGCCGAATAAGCCCATGGCAAAGTCGGTGAATAAACGGATCATTCCGGCTTGCTCTAAAAAGGAGCCAAAAAGAATAAATAAGAAAATATACGTCGCTGATACATAGGTTGGGGTGCCGTATAAGCCTTCAGTGCCAAAGGCTAACTGGTTGATTATTTGATCAAACCCATAACCGCGGTGCATTAATTCACCTGGTAGGTATTGGCCAAATAAACCATAGGCCAAAAAGATGCTACAGATTATCGGGAGCGCCCAACCCATCACCCGTCTTGCGGCTTCAAACACTAATGCGATCAGTATGATACCAATCACCATGTCTGCGTCGGTTAAGTCGCCAGAGCGTTGAATTAAGTCAGCTTCGAAATACCACTGATAAGCTGCGGTTGCCATGCCTGCTAAACCGAGTAGCCAAGCCAATGGTTGCCAAGGTTGTGTTTTGCCTCTGGCGGGATAACTCAAAAAAACCACTAATAGTAAAAAGCCCACGTGGGTGGCACGTAACACTTGAGTAGACACGGGATGGAAAGCAGCGGTAATAATCTGAAAAATAGAAAAAACTAAAGCGGTATAAAACAGCGCTTTGGGCCAGTCGCCGGTATTTGCGCTGAGACCTTGTTGGGGATCACTCATATTATGCCTCACAGCATTAGACTACAGAGGCGAAAATAAGATGCCGTTAATCAACGGCATCTTAATCGCTTGGTTTGGGAATTTGTGCGCTCATATAACGTTAAGCAAACTTACAGTGCACCCACTTCTTTGTAATAACGCTCTGCACCTGGATGTAGTGGTATCGGCAGATTTTTTGTCGCGTTATCTAAGCTAATAGCTTTAGCGGCTGAGTGCGCGTTACCTAAGCGATCTAAGTGCTCGAACATCAGCTTAGTCATTTGATAGGCTAAATCATCTGATACGCTGCTCTGAGTCACCAGCAGGTTTTGAATCGCAACGGTAGAGACATCAGTGGTTTGGCCTTCATAGGTTGAAGCGGGGATCACGCCGTGTTGATAGGCGGGATTATTGATCTTCGCGATAACATCTTCAGGGATTTCAACAAAGTTAATTGCCATTGTCGCCGCTAAATCACGAATAGCAGCCATACCTAAGCCAGAAGATTGCAATGTCGCGTCTAACTGACGGTTTTTGATTAATTCAACAGATTCGGCATAGGGTAAAAACTCGACTTTACCCATGTCTTCGTAGCTTAAACCTGCCGCTTTAAAAATTGATCTAGCATTGAGTTCAGTACCCGATTTAGGCGCGCCCACTGAGATACGTTTGCCCTTTAAATCGGCTAAGGTTTTAATGCCAGATTCTTTATTGGCGACGATTTGAATGTAGTTAGGATAAGCCGCTGCAATAATACGGATTTTATCTAGTGGTTTTTTAAAGCCAGCATCAATATCGCCTTGATATGCAGCGGCAACAGAATCACCAAGAGCCAGTGCTAATTCTCCACGGCCAGATTGCAGTAAATTAAGGTTTTCTACCGAGGCTTTCGTCGCCTGAACTGAGGTTTTAGAGCCTTCAATACCATTATCATAGAGTTGCGATAAGGCTACGCCAATCGGGTAATACACGCCACTGGTGCCACCAGTGAGAATATTGATAAAAGCGGGGGCAGCGGCCATAGCAGCTGCGCTGAGGGTGAATGTTACTGCGGCGCCTGCGGCTACCCATTTTTTATTGATTTTCATGATGAAATATCCTGATTTTTTATAATGTTATATAGGGTCTTTCAAGCTCGGAATATCACGGCCTGCTAAGTATAACCTCATAAATTTTGGCAAAGGTCAATTAGCCTATGGTCGATACTGATATTTTTTACGTATTAAACGGAGGGTTCTTAGCGTTGTGATGCCAAACCATTGGGAGAAAGATGAGCACGTGGATTACATATGACTAATATTATTAACCCATAAAATAAGCTAATAAAAAGGGCTAACCTGAGGTTAACCCTATTTGTGTTACTTAAGAAAAATATCAAAAATAACAGGACACTACTTATAACAGGACACTATTTAGTGTTATCTAAGAAACCTTTAGTCACATTTTTAGCGTGTTTGGCTGCCTTTTTTTCTTTAGCAGACAGGAGTGGCTGTTTCTTCGATTCTTTACGGTTTTTTTGCTCTTTACTCATATAAAACTCCATGTACTTTGTGGTTATTCATCAGGCTAATCATGTAAGCCGTACTCAAGTGAACCTATTCCATGATGTCCTGATTGAAGCGAAATTCTTTATGTCGAATGACCAGATTAAAAAATTACAAACATTTAAAATCATTGATAATTATCTGTGAACTATTTGCCTCAATGAGCGATTACAGCAAAATAATCTTATCACTGAATTCCGCATCTTGATCCACTCATCGCTTAGAATAATTAACGCTAATGGTAGCGCTAACTTGTATAAGAAATATGCGATCTGTAACGCTGTGCGTTTGCGTTTATCAATGTTGGCTATTTATGTATCACGCTATACCCGTGCATGATTTATCTCTCTAGGTGGTTATTCCTATTATTGAAATCTGTTTATCGGCGGCTCGATTTACCTAAAATACCGCCCAAGATACCGCGTAAGATTTGTTTGCCTAATTGACTGCCGACAGTGCGCGCGGCTTGTTTTGATAGCGTTTGTGCTAAACCTTGGCGGCGTTTATTACCAAAAATCAGTTCACTGAACCAACCTTGGTCCTCTGTTTTTTGGCCCGTTTGAGCGTCATTTGCTGTCGCAGTAGTATTGCTGGTGGCGTTACCTGATCGTCTTTGGTTGAGTAATTCGTAGGCCGATTCGCGGTTGATGGCGTTATCGTATTTGCCACCAATCGGACTCTGTGCGCGTACTTGTTGTAGTTCTTCATTTGTGGCGGGGCCCATGCGGCAACGCGGCGGTGCGATGAGTGCGCGTTCAACCATAGTTGGTACGCCTTTATCTGCGAGCATAGATACTAGCGCTTCGCCTACCGCGAGTTGAGATATCACCTCACTCACAACCAATTTTGGATTGGGTACAAAGGTTTCGGCCGCCGTTTTAACTGCCTTTTGATCCCGAGGTGTATAGGCTCTTAAGGCGTGCTGAATGCGATTACCTAATTGTCCGAGAATTTCGCTCGGGATATCGTCAGGAAATTGCGAACAAAAATAAACGCCTACGCCCTTTGAGCGTATAAGCCGCATAATTTGCTCAACGCGTTTTAATAAACTCGGTGGACAGCCCTCAAACAGTAAATGCGCCTCATCGATAAAAAATACCAGTTTAGGTTTTTCGGGATCGCCAACTTCGGGTAGGTTTTCAAATAACTCCGAAAGGAGCCAGAGTAAAAAACTCGAATATAAACGAGGTGTTAAAATTAATTTATTCGCCGCTAACAAATTAATGATGCCGCGACCCTGTAAATTGGTCCGCATTAAATCTTCAAGTTGCAGCGCGGGTTCGCCAAAAAAGTCTTTACCACCATCGCGCTCTAGCCCCAGTACCGAGCGCTGAATCGCCGCGAGAGATTGGGCGCTAATTAGGCCATATTTGGCGGAGATCTCTTTACGTTCTTCGGCAACTAAGGCCAACATAGCGCGTAGGTCGTCTAAATCGAGCAGTAATAATCCTTGGTCGTCTGCAAGTTGAAACACGATATCTAGAATGCTGCTTTGGGTGTCATTAAGTTCGAGGATTCGGCCTAGTAATGTTGGGCCCATTTCGCTGATGGTCGTTCGCAGAGGGTGGCCCTGAATACCCGCTAAATCCCATAGCACCACAGGGTTGGCTTCGTTTTGATAGCCCTCAATACCAATTTGAGCCACCCTTTGTAACAGCTTTTCATTGGCAGTGCCCGCCATCGCAAGGCCGGAGATATCGCCTTTAACATCGGTGATAAATACTGGCACACCTTGGCGCGAAAAGCCTTCGGCTATGCTCATCAATGACACGGTTTTTCCTGTGCCTGTCGCGCCAGCAATTAACCCATGACGATTGGCATACTTAAGATTTAAGTGAGCTTGCTGCTCACCTTTTCCAATTAATAGCGTATTCAAGGGCATTCCTTATATTAACGATAGGGCTTTACGGTAGTGACTAGGGGATCTCTATTTAAGCCACTGTTGTGTGGTCAGTTATTTATATAAACATTTATCATTGAGTGTTGGCCTTAGCCTAGTTTATGTCAACATAATGAGTGAGTAAGCTTGATATCACTTGGCTAAAACCTATCACTGGCAATATGCTCGTTGCAGATACGTAAGGTGTGTTATTTTACATTCACTAAAGCCGCATTCACGCACCATACAGCAGCGACATAATGCGATCGTCCGTGATAAGTGCTTGAAGGCAATATATAAGCGGTTTAAAGAGTGATTTAACTAACGGTGCCATTAACTGTTTAATAAGTAACGAGAGTAAGGAGTGCTATGCGCTGGCGTGATATTGAAAGAAGCTCCAATGTGGAAGATAGACGCGGCCAGCAAATGGCGTCGGCGGGTATGCCTGTTGTTTTGTTAATGCGTTTTTTGCCTTTTTTATTAAGAACTAAAATCGGCCGAGTAGTGCTACTGATTGGTGGCATTTATTTTGCTTTTCAATATTTTACTGGCGGCCTGTCACTTGACCCGAGCACTCAATCTAATTTAAGCCAAGCGCAATCAGCCTCAACAACCGCTGCCCAAGATGAAAATGCTCAGTTTGTCGCGGCCATTTTAGGCACCACCGAAACGGTTTGGGGTCAATTATTAAAAGGACAGTATAAAGAGCCCAAGTTAGTGCTTTATCGCAATATGACCTCCACAGGCTGCGGTATGGGACAGGCGCAGTCAGGGCCTTTTTATTGCCCCGCCGACAGCAAGGTTTATATTGATTTGAGTTTTCTTGATGAGCTTAAAACTTTAGGCGCCCCCGGTGATTTTGCCTTTGCTTACGTGATTGCCCATGAAGTTGGCCACCATGTGCAAAATCTGCTGGGTACTAATGCTAAGGTGCGCCAAGCACAGCAAGGTGCAAGTAAAGTGCAGGCGAATCAATTGAGTGTCGCACTTGAATTACAGGCGGATTGCTATGCGGGTATTTGGGGGCATTACGTTAATCAACAACTTAATTTACTTGAAGCGGGCGATGTCGCCGAAGGCATTGCCGCTGCCAGCGCTGTGGGTGACGATCGCTTACAAAAAATGGCGGGTCGCGCTGTACAGCCCGATGCTTTTACCCACGGCAGCTCCGCACAAAGGGTTAAATGGTTTAAGACAGGGTTTGAGTCGGGTAATCTCGCCAGTTGTAATACCTTTGCGGCGAAGTGATTTTATTTGGTATTTCAAATGTATATCAAACATAAATGCTCTGAGCTTACCTGCACGTACTTAAATACACAGCACTTAAATACACGGTATTTAAATACACTGTAGAAGGATAACTGAGTGGCCTTTAACGATACCTTTAGACTGAGTAGCCACGCGGTGATCACTAATCAACAAGGACAAGTGCTGTTGCTTAAGGCTAATTACGGTAACTTTGCTTGGGGCTTACCCGGCGGCGCACTCGAGCCCGGTGAAACGATTCATGAGGCCTTGGTGCGCGAATGCCAAGAAGAATTAGGCTTAAGTGTGCAGGTCAACTATTTGAGCGGCGTGTATTATCACAGTGCTTATCAATCCCAAGCTTTTATCTTTCGTTGTGAACTGCAATTGCCTGATGGGCCTGAGGTGTTTGAGTTGGCAAAAAATGGGGCAGAAGGCGCGCCACTGCCAATCCATTTAAGCCACGAACATTCAGAGTTTGCCTTCTACGATATCGATACCCTCAGCGCGGTTCAGCAGCAAAGAATTAACGATTGCCTCAATTTCAACGGGGTTGTCATGAGTGCAAAATTTTAATCCTTTGCCAGTAAACCGCCGGCCGTTAATCGGCTTGGGTTTGCGCGAGTAAGGTTTCTAAGCAATGTTCAGTAATACCGTAATAGGCTTTAATGTCAGCAATTTGCGCGAGTATTGCGGTGCTGTCTTTCTGATTATGTTGTGGCTTTTTCACCGCCAAAATCATCTTATTTTTATTAGTATGTTCTAGGCTGATAAATTCAAACACCTTAGTCGCATAACCATTGGCTTCTAAAAATAGCGCACGTAATGAATCCGTCACCATTTCAGCCTGTTGGCCCATGTGCACCCCATATTGCAGCATAGGTTTGAACAACTCTGGGCTGTGCATCTGCGGGCGAATTTGTTTATGGCAGCAAGGCGAACACATGATGATGTCGGCATTGGCGCGAATACCATAATGAATCGCATAGTCAGTAGCGATATCGCAGGCATGCAGGGCGATCATCACATCGGTTTGCTTAGGCGCATGGGTTCTCACATCGCCGCAAACAAACGACAATCCTTGATGATCCAGCGTTGCCGCCGTTTCATTACATAAATCGGCCAAGGCTTGGCGCAATTCTACCCCAGTCACCTGTGCATCATTGTGTAGGCTGTGGCGCAGGTAGTCATGGATTGCAAAAGTGAGATAGCCTTTGCCTGAGCCAAAATCGACCACATTGATCGGTTGGTCATTCTTGTGGGGTGAAGCTTCGAGTGCTTGGCTGAAAACCTCAATAAACTTATTGATTTGTTTCCATTTGCGCGACATCGCAGGGATAAGATTATGCTGGCTGTCAGTCACACCGAGCTGAGTCAGGAAGGGGCGCTGGATATCCACAAAACGCTTTTTCTCACGGTCATGTTCTAACGGCGCCGCGACGGCTTGTTTAACGTTATGTGTACTGATTTGGACTTTGCCTTTTTTGCTGATCTCAAGCTGAACTTCTGCCTGCGCCGTGGCTAAGTGGGCACTCTTAAAATCGTTACCGAGTAACAGTTTTATGCTGGCTAAGCCTTCGTCATAACTCAGGTTTTTAGTGATGTGATTTGTCTGGTGTTGATACACAAACGACAGCACAGGTTCATTTTGCAAACTGATCGGCCTAATCGTAATGCGCTGCAGGCTTTTATCTGCCCCTCGGTACTTACTCAACAATAGTTTGATCAGACTATTCTTCGCCAAGCTGTCAGCCAAAAGCTGGTAAAAATCATCAAAAGAATTAAGCGCTGAATGGGACATTATTGTTTCCGAAAAAGTAACCAAGAAAAACAGGGTGAGTATTCTAACCGCGATCCGCCGCTACCTAAAGTTATTCTCATCGAGAAAGAGGGTTGAGTTTCGATGCATTACTATCTATTTCAGGTAGTCGTGTTAAGCGCAGCTACTCCTGTTACAGTCCCAACTCTTGTTTGAATTATTTAATCAAAGTCAAAGTCGTGGGGCTTCACCCCCTGATTTTTAATCAAGTGTCGACCAAGAAGGACTGCTCGTCCTATCCTCCTTCCTATTTATAACCACTCAGCCATGACGCCCCCCAACGGAGTTGAAAGCCCCTTGGGCATTAAGCGTTCTTATGCTATCGCGTCAGACGCTCGTCCCTGATTCGACTGACGCTATCTCGGCATCTGATAGGCAGGATGCCTGAATGTCGTGAAGTACATGGATGCACGTGAACGACCATGCCGAGACGCACGCGCTCTTTATTAAATCAAGAGCTCTATTCGCCCTGCGGCAACTCCGAGGGGATGCGTATTCCGTCGATTTTGAGTTGTCTGATTGGTCACTTAAAGCATTAAAGAGTTGTGGATGTCCTTTTCTTTTTGAAGCGTTTAACTCCAATTTTCAAACGACGAAGAGATAGTATTTACATCGCCAAATCACCTGCCAAGAAAACCTACAAAGGCTTTGAAGATACCCCAAGGGATACCGCCAACCAACTGCGTGACAGCTTAGTACAAAGGCTGTGTCTTATCTAACTGGATTAGATGGATCTTTTCTGACACAATCCTAAAAATTATCTGCTCTAATCTAATCGGTGTAATCGTTTAATTGCTCTACTTTGAATATGAGGTTCGAAAGCTTTTAGGTGATTACCATTGCAGTTTTTGCCACAAAATAATAAGAAGCGAGGCACATGGATGGTCGATACAATTCCAAGCTATGAAGAGATGATGCCTTCAGTGCTTAAGGTCTTAGTTGACGGGCAGCAAAAACCTCTGAAGCAGGTTTATGATGACGTTGCAGCCCTCTATGGCTTTTCAGAAGAGCAGCTTGCGCTCACCCTGCCCAGTGGCAAGCTAACCTATGTTCGCAGCAGAGTAGGCTGGGCTAAAACCTATCTGGTTAAAGCGGGACTTATCCAGCAACCTAAACGTGGTATCTGCGAAATAACCAACAGAGGAAGAGAAGCACTAGCAAGTGGGCAGCTTATTAATAACGACTACTTATCCCTGTTTGACACCTTCAATGACTTTAGAAGTTCCCACCACGAGCAATCAACTGATCAAGGTAAAGTAGAGCGTTATGCCAGTATCAGCCATAACGATAATACTCAAACCCCAACAGAGTTAATGGCACAAGCCTTTTCCGCCCTTAACTCAGCCCTCGCCGATGAGCTACTTGAACAAATCCACACACTATCGCCTAAGTTTTTCGAGCAGCTGGTGGTCGATTTAATGCTAGCCATGGGTTACGGCGGCAGCCAAAAGGATGCCGGGCAGGCGACCCAGTACAGCAGCGATGGGGGTATCGATGGCATCATCAAAGAGGATAAGCTCGGGCTTGAATCCATCTACCTGCAAGCCAAGCGCTACCGCGACAACACAGTTGGTAGGCCAGATATTCAGGCCTTTGCTGGCGCACTCGATATGCACCGCGCTCGCAAAGGGGTGTTTATTACCATCTCCAATTTCAGTAAAGACGCCCGTGATTTTGTTACCCGCATTGAAAAACGCATCGTCCTTATCGACGGACATGAACTGGCCACACTGATGATAGATCACAATGTCGGTGTTTCGACTCGCGAGCTGTATGCCGTTAAGGCAATTGATTCTGATTATTTTGCTGAAGAGTAAACAGAGAAATTAACGAACCACGCATTGTTAAATTAAGAGGGTGCATGCTTGTAAGAAGGGGGGCAGATTACTGTGGGGGTTAGCAAGATTAAGCACTGACATGGAAGTGACCGTCCGTGACAGGGATGTCACGGTCGAGCACACAGGGATGTGCTTGCTGCGTGTCACTGGAATGACAGTGCTTAATCGTTGAAACAGAATGATGAACCCCCTTTCTATGAATCATTAATACAGTTTTGCCCTTGTTTAATTCCTACTCGAGACAAAGATCTGTTACCGAAAAGCTGGATTCCCGCTCACAAGCATTGCGGGAATGACGGCTATAAGAAGGCAGAAACTTAACGAGCCATCAATTATTTAGTTTTCTTTATCTTGCAAAGGCTTTGTCAGCCAAGCCATTCACATCTGTGAAGTTCGATTCAGCACTGCGGCATTCTTGCAGAGAAAGCACAAACCAAGGTGCGGCAATATACCACTCACCTTATGGCTCTAGTCTTATGCCTCTTGTCTTGAGGCTCTTATCTTATGGCTTTGTATTGTGGATCAAACGCGCAGGCGGGTTTTCTTCTGCTATAATGCCCCCTCGATTTTTTGGAGGCGAGAATGGACGTATCTTCTTTACTAGACGGCCTGAATGATAAGCAGCGCGAGGCTGTCGCGGCACCGCAATCTAGCATGTTAGTGTTGGCGGGCGCGGGCAGTGGTAAAACTCGGGTGTTGACCCACCGTATTGCTTGGCTGATGCAGGTTGAACAGCAGAGTCCGTACTCGATTCTCGCGGTGACATTTACCAATAAAGCGGCGGCTGAGATGCGCGAGCGAGTTGAAAAAGTCGCTGGCACCAATATGGGCCGCATGTGGATTGGCACTTTTCACGGCTTGGCGCATCGTTTGTTACGCACTCACTTCCAAGATGCGGGTTTACCGCAAAGCTTCCAAATCCTCGATTCTGACGATCAAGTGCGCTTGATCAAACGTATTCTTAAAAGCTTGAATTTGGATGAGAAACAATATCCTCCACGCCAAGCTCAGGGTTATATCAATGGTAAAAAAGACCAAGGATTACGCCCTAAACATATCGATGCGGGCGGTTTTCCGCTTGAGCAAAATCTGCTAAAAATCTATCAGGTTTACCAAGAATCTTGTGACCGCGCAGGTTTAGTCGATTTTGCCGAAATCCTATTACGTGCCCATGAGTTATGGCTCAATAAGCCACATTTGTTGGCCCATTATCAAGACAGATTTAAGCATATTTTGGTGGACGAGTTCCAAGATACCAACGCCATTCAATATGCGTGGATCCGTGTGCTTGCCGGTCAAACTGCCAATGTGATGATAGTCGGTGATGACGACCAATCGATTTACGGCTGGCGCGGCGCTCAGGTTGAAAACCTACATCGATTCTTAAAAGATTTCCCAACGGCGACCACGATTCGCCTTGAGCAAAACTATCGCTCTAAAGGCAATATTCTTAAAGCTTCCAACGCCTTAATCGCCAATAACCCAGAGCGTATGGGTAAAGAGTTGTGGACGGATGAAGCCGATGGCGATCCAATTTCGCTCTATTGCGCCTTTAACGAAATGGATGAGGCGCGCTTTATTGTCGGCCGGATTAATGATTGGCACGAAAAGGGCGGCAATCTTGGTGATTGTGCGATTTTATATCGTTCAAACGCTCAGTCGCGGGTATTAGAAGAAGCCTTATTACACAAAGGTTTAGCCTATCGTATCTATGGTGGTTTACGCTTTTTCGAGCGCCAAGAAATTAAAGATGCCATGGGTTACCTGCGGCTGATTAATAACAAAGATGACGATGCAGCGTTCGAGCGTGTGGTTAACACGCCGCCCCGTGGTATTGGCGATCGCACTTTGGATATTTTGCGCACTACGGCGCGTCAGCATGAGTTAACCCTGTGGCAGGCGAGCGTGCGCTTGCTCGACGAAAAAGTGCTTGCGGGTCGCGCGGCAAATTCTGTACGTGGTTTCATGGACTTAATTATGACACTGCGTGAAGACACCCAAGATATGGTGCTGTATCGCATGGCAGATACTGTGATTCAAGCGTCGGGTCTTAAGGCCATGTATGAAGCTGAAAAGGGCGAAAAAGCCCACGCCAGAATCGAAAACTTAGAAGAATTAGTCACGGCGGCACGTACTTTTGAGATGCCCGAAGAGCTGGAGGACATGGGTGAACTTAACGGTTTTCTCTCCCACGCGGCGCTCGAAGCGGGCGAAGGCCAAGCCGATGCCTTTACCGATGCGGTGCAGCTAATGACGCTGCATTCTGCCAAAGGACTAGAGTTCACTATGGTGTTTATGGCGGGTGTTGAAGAAGGCATTTTCCCGAGTAAAATGGCACTCGAAGAAGGCGATAGACTCGATGAAGAACGCCGTCTTTGCTATGTGGGCATGACCCGCGCCATGGAAAAGCTCTACATTACCTATGCAGAATCACGGCGCATTTATGGCCGCGAAGATTACGCTCGGCCATCGCGTTTTATCAAAGAAATCCCGCCTGAATATGTGGATGAAATCCGCCTTAAGGCGCAGGTTTCAACACCGATGGCAAATAATCGTTTTAGCGCCCCAAAGTCAGCGGCGACTAATGACACCGGCTTTAACGTTGGCCAACGAGTCAATCACCCTAAATTTGGCGAAGGTAAAGTGACTAACTTTGAAGGCAGCGGCGCCCAAGGGCGAGTACAAGTGAGCTTTACTGACTTTGGCAGCAAGTGGTTAGTGGTGGCTTACGCTCGTTTAGAAGCGCTTTAATGCCTGTCGTAGCCGTGATAAATACTGTTTTTGGTTACAGTCTTTTTGGCGCATATTCGCATCGGGAGAAGCATAGGTATATGATGTTACACCTGAAAATCGAGTGTAAACTTGAGCCGATATTAGGAATGGGAGTACCTAGTTAATGAATTTAAAGCAGAAGTGGGATGTGTATTCCCGTCTTACTCGAATCGACCGCCCTATCGGTACGCTGTTATTGCTGTGGCCATGTTTGATGGCACTGATGTTAGCTGCTGGAGGGATGCCCGATTTTAAGGTATTAATCATCTTTATTTTGGGTGTAGTAATTATGCGTGCCTGTGGCTGCATTATTAATGATTATGCCGATCGCGATCTGGACTCTTTTGTTGAACGCACTCGATCTCGCCCGTTAGCCAGTGGTGAAATCAGCAGCAAAGAAGCCTTGTTACTGTTTGCCATATTAGGCCTAGTGGCGTTTGGTTTAGTATTATTACTCAATGGCTTAGTCGTTAAGTTATCCGTTATTGGCATTATCCTCACCATTATTTACCCCTTCACTAAACGTATTACCAATATGCCGCAAATGTTTTTGGGCATAGTGTGGAGTTGGTCTATCCCTATGGCATACGCGGCGCAAACGGGTACGGTGCCGATGGAAGCTTGGTGGCTATTTGCCGCCAATTGGTGTTGGACTGTCGCCTACGACACTATGTACGCCATGGTCGATAGGGACGATGATTTAAAAGTAGGCATAAAGTCCACTGCGATTTTGTTTGGTAAATATGACCGCCAAATCATCGGTTTATTTCAGCTTGGCGCATTAACCTGCTTTATTGCCGCGGGTTGGAGCGCCGATCGTGGTTTAGTGTATGGCCTAGGAATACTGACTTTTATCGGCTTTAGCACCTACCAACAGCTATTGATTTTTGGCCGCGAGCGCGCACCGTGTTTTAAGGCATTCCTCAATAATAATTGGGCGGGGTTGGTATTATTCACCACCTTAGCCGCCGATTATTTATTAGCTTAAGCACATAGCGGCTGTTGGGCTGTAGCTCAACAGCCGCTATGTAATATCCGTCACTCTGCCGCATTAATCACTCACGCCAGATATCCCCACAGCTTTACTTGCATCAACAACTAATAATATGTGCTACTCAATGCGTGCCACTGAATGAATTGGGTGGGGCACATGATTGGCATTCATGCTTAAAAAGAGTTATACCAATCGAATTAAATATCTGTTCATTCAGCGGGAGTTCAACGCGCTTTAGACAAGGCGAAGGATTGAAGACATAGTGGTGCTCTGTCGAAAGCCTTAAACGCAGTATAAAGCGCGTTGAAACCCGCCCTTTGGGAGCCTCACAGGCATCCCACTCCCGTGTTGCATTGACTTAAAAGGGAATAACCATTTCTGCGTCAATGCGCCTCGGATTGAAATACCTGTGAGGCTCTGAACTGATTAGATATTTAATGTGACTGGTATTGAACACATCTGATATTTTGCATATGTTGTTGACGCGATGGCTTAATTGAGTATGATTTTACTCTCTATTGAGGGAATGTTTATGGCGCAGCTAATACCATTACAATTGTTTAAGTTACTGTCTGATGAAACGCGGTTAAGTATTATGCTCTTGCTTCGTGAGGCCGGTGAACTGTGCGTGTGTGATATCACAGTTGCTATGCAACAAACTCAACCTAAGATATCGCGCCACCTTGCAATGTTAAGAGCATCAGGCTTATTACTGGATCGCCGTGACGGTAAATGGATCCATTATCGCCTCTCGCCGCATATTCCCGTGTGGGCTGCTCATATTCTTGATCAAGCGGGCCTGTGTCAGTTGATTGAAACCAACCAACTCATTAAGCGGCTGCAACAAGGTCATTTATCTTGTCTGTAATACGCTAAAAAATTTTACAGATACACATCCGAAAATTCATATGTGTATTCGGGTGCATTTCAAATGTATGTATTGCGGGGAAGACCATGCTACTGGCGATAACGATTTTTACACTGACCTTAATCTTGGTGATTTGGCAACCTAAGGGCTTAGGGATTGGCTGGAGCGCCTCGATTGGTGCTGTTATGGCGCTTGCCACAGGCGCCGTGCAATTGAGTGATATTGCTGTGGTATGGCAGATAGTCTGGAATGCGACGGCCACCTTTATCGCAGTGATTATTATCAGTTTATTATTAGATAAAGCGGGTTTTTTCGAGTGGGCGGCATTGCATGTGGCCCGCTTTGGCAATGGCAAAGGGCGCTGGCTGTTTAGTTATATCATTTTGCTCGGTGCCTGCGTGGCGGCATTATTTGCTAACGATGGCGCGGCGTTAATCCTCACGCCTATCGTTATTGCGATGTTATTGGCGCTCGGTTTTAGCCGCGGTGCGACTCTAGCCTTTGTAATGGCGGCGGGTTTTATTGCCGATACCGCTAGTTTGCCGCTGATAGTGTCTAATCTGGTGAACATTGTCTCGGCAGACTTTTTTAACCTGGGTTTTATGGACTATGCCGCCGTGATGCTGCCAGTTGATCTGGTGGCAATTGTGGCGACCTTAGGTATGTTGCACTGGTTTTTCCGTAAAGATATTCCAGTTACTTACGATATTGCTAAGCTAAAGTCGCCCAATGAGGCAATTAGCGATCCGCAAACCTTTAAGGTGGGTTGGCTGGTGTTGGCGTTACTCTTGATTGGATTTTTCGCCCTAGAGCCTTTAGGTATCCCCGTGAGTGTGGTTGCCGCTGTTGGCGCTTTGATTCTTTGGGGCGTTGCCCGTCGCGGTAAGGTTATCGATACAACTGAGGTGCTCAAGCAAGCGCCGTGGCAAATCGTTATTTTTTCGCTCGGCATGTATCTGGTGGTATACGGTTTACGCAATGCGGGCCTGACGGATTTACTGGCGAATATACTCAATACCTTCGCACAATACGGTATCTGGGGCGCGACTTTAGGCACGGGCTTTTTGACGGCATTTTTATCTTCGGTGATGAATAATATGCCGACTGTACTGATTGGCGCCCTGTCGATTGAGGCCAGCGAAGCCAGCGGTGTGATTAAAGACGCTATGGTGTACGCCAATATTATTGGTAGCGATCTTGGGCCTAAAATTACTCCAATTGGTAGTTTAGCCACCTTGTTATGGTTGCATGTGCTATCACAAAAAAATATCACTATTACATGGGGTTACTATTTTAGAGTCGGTATTGTGATGACGTTACCGATACTGTTAGTGACCCTTGTTGCTCTGGCGGTTCGTCTGTCTTTTTAACGCGGCTTTTATTGAGCATGTAACGGACTATTCTAGGCGCGCAATATTAGGTGCTGAGTACCGATAGTTAACTAAATTTTGTTGAATAGAGAGAAAATCATGCAAGCAGCCAGCGTTATTCGTATTTTTCATAATCCAGACTGTGGCACCTCGCGCAATACGCTAGCGCTTATTCGTAATAGCGGTGTTGAGCCTGACATTATTCATTATCTTCAAACCCCGCCATCGCGGCCCGAGTTACTTACCTTGATTGCTGCTATGGGCATACCAACAAGGGTGCTGCTGCGCACCAATGTGGCGCCTTTTGAAGCATTAGGGCTTGCCAATGACCGTTTTAGCGACGATGAATTGGTCGATTTTATGTTGGCCCATCCGATTTTAATTAATCGCCCTATTGTGGTGACTCCACTTGGCACAAGGTTATGCCGCCCCTCTGAGTTGGTGTTGGATATATTACCTAACGCGCAGCAAGGTGCTTTTAGCAAAGAAGATGGAGACGCTGTGATTGATATAAAGGGAAAAAGGTTAACATAATGAATCTATTAGATAACGCACTTTCTTTAAATAACGTGTCAGCTTCAGATAACGTGCCAGAGCCCATGCCAGCACTTCAGCCTCAGTTGTTAGACCGTCGCATTCAGGCGGCGCAATTTATGCTGTCGCCAGAGGCGCATCCGCCTCGAGTGCTCATGCTCTATGGCTCAGTGCGTGAACGCTCTTACAGTCGCTTAACTACCGAGGAAGCCGCACGGTTACTCACTAGCATGGGTGCTGAGGTACGGATTTTTAATCCATCAGGCTTGCCGTTAGCTGATGACGCCCCCGATACGCACCCTAAAGTGCAAGAGTTACGGGAAATGGTGCGCTGGAGTGAGGCTATGGTGTGGTGCTCACCCGAGCGTCATGGTGCTATGACCGGCATAATGAAAACCCAAATTGATTGGATCCCGCTGAGTGAGGGGGCAATTCGTCCTTCACAGGGTAAAACCTTGGCCATTATGCAGGTGAGTGGCGGCTCGCAATCTTTTAATGCCCTCAATCAAATGCGGATATTAGGTCGCTGGATGCGGATGTTCACGATCCCAAATCAGTCCTCGGTGGCGAAGGCGTGGCAAGAATTTGATGAAGCAGGGCGGATGAAACCTTCAGCCTATTACGATCGCATTGTGGATGTGATGGAAGAGTTAATGAAATTTACTCTGTTACTGCGGGGAAATGTGGATTACTTAACCGACAGATACAGTGAGCGTAAAGAAAGCCACGCAGAACTTACCGCCAGAGTGGAGCAAAAGCGCATTTAGGCTTGCGTCTACCAATACCAAATGGTTACATTTTAATATCGCGATAGTATTTTTATAGCGGTGGCAACGTATTCAATGTTGTATTTGATGTGAGTCGCTAAGTTTAAACTGCGAATATTAGAATTAATCGCCAAAGGAATAAACCATCAAATGAGGTGATATATGTCGTGTCAGTTAACCCGATTGCTAGGGATAAAATTACCGATTATTCAAGCGCCTATGGCAGGTGTTCAGGGCAGTGCCTTAACGATAGCCGTGTCGCAAACGGGCGCTTTAGGGTCGTTGCCCTGCGCCATGTTATCCCCTGAGGCTTTGCACACTGAATTAACGCATATTCGTACCCAAACGACTAAGCCCATCAATGTAAACTTCTTTTGTCATCAAGAGCCCGCACCACAAGCGGTAAAACAAGCCATGTGGCTCAAGCAACTCGCGCCTTATTTTGCTGAGCTGGGTATCCATCCTGATACGCAAGCTGCGGGAGCACAACGCGCGCCCTACACCAGTGCTCAGGCTGAAGTGTTAGCCAAATTTAAACCCGAAGTTGTGAGTTTTCACTTTGGTTTACCCAATGATGATTTGCTGCTAGAGATCAAATCTTGGGGCTCTAAAGTGATTTCTACCGCAACCACAGTGGCAGAAGCCTTGTGGCTAGAGGCGCATGGCGTGGATGCTATTATTGCTCAAGGTTTAGAGGCTGGTGGCCATAGAGGGAATTTTTTATCCGATGATTTAACTGCGCAGCTCGGCACTTTTAGCTTATTGCCGCAAATCATCGCCGCCGTTGCTGTGCCCGTTATCGCCGCAGGTGGCATAGTTGATGCCAAAACCGTGCGCGCCGCGATGGCAATGGGCGCTTCGGCGGTGCAAGTCGGCACGGCCTATTTACTTTGCCCTGAATGCACTACCAGTAAGCTTCACCGCGCCGCGCTGCAAAGTGAGGCCACGCAGCATACTGCGCTGACTAACTTATATTCTGGTCGCCCCGCACGCGGCATAGTGAATCGCTTTATGGCTGAACTTGGGCCTATCAACCAAGCCGTACCCGATTTCCCTCTTGCAGCAAGTGCTGTTGCCGTATTGCGAAGCGCGGCAGAAGAGCAAGGATTGGATGATTTTAGCCCACTGTGGTGTGGCCAAAATGCTTCAGGCTGCCAAGCTATTCCCGCTGCAGAGCTCACAAAGCTGTTAGCTTTAGGCTTGATGGTTTAACCATCTACTTGAGTGTTTTTAAGCCAGCCTTGTATTCATTCTTGTTGCCCCAATGTATTTGATAAGCCAAGCAACTTTATTGGTTATCACTATTATGGTTTTGGCAGTTATGTATAGCTGTCATTTGTTGTATAGCTCAACTTACAGGGATGTTAAATGCTAAAAATACGCCTAAGACGCCCAGTTAAATATCGAATAGCCTTCCTCATATTGATGGTTACTGTGTATTTTATTGGGTTTAATATCGTGCCAGAACAGTTAACGCAAACAAGTGACCAGTTGTTTTTGGCTGTCGTCAGTGCACTATATTTTGTGTTGTTACCTCTGCTTTATTGGTATTGGGTTATCAAAATTGGTAAGCAAAAAAGCTGGAAAATATTAGTCATTCTAAGTTTGAGCAGCCTCATGGCTCGCCTCAGTTATCCTCCTCAAATTGCAGAGTATTTCGAGTTTATCGCTTGGTTACGTTTCCCTATTATCGCGGTATTACTGATCATCGAACTGTACTTGATGGTGAGCATTATTAAGGGGTTGTGGCAGGCGAGAAAGGCTTCTGATGACCCAAGATTAGCGATAATTGCTCAGTATGCTGCCACAGTGGCGCAAGATCAGAGCAATGCGGTGAAACAACTAAGAGCACTTAATACTGAGGGCGCATCAAACACTGATTTACCAAAGAATCAAATGCCTGATGATAAGAAGCTGACCTTAGGTTTAATACTGGCTACAGAGCCCGCGAGTTGGTATTACGCTATCCCTTATTTTTCCCGTCGCCACCCAGTATCTATCACACCGCTTAAGTTACTGAGTGGCCAACCTTGGCATGCTTTAGTCATCATAATGTGTTTAATCGCGGCCTCTACACTAAGTTACATGCTACTGGATGATGTGAGTCATATTGCTGCCGTATTCGTTTCTGGTTTGATCTTGTATTCAGTGGTATTCATCGCTGCCAATTACCGCATCAGTCGTTATTACTCCCTGTACCAAAAGGAAGGTAAGCTGATGATCAATAATGGTATCTGGGGTTTTATGTCGATTGATTTAACCCAGATAAATGAACTGAAATTAGGGATGTTTACGACTCATATGCAGCCACAGCAAGTGGGCGGTGCTTCAGAAATATTGACAATAGGCCGTGGCGATACCGCGAATGTGCAGCTGATTTTTAAGCAGTCCCAAACTTATTATGGTGGCATGGGCCAATTGCCAGAGTCGTTCAGTGTGGTCAACCTTATTGTGGATGATCCTCAAGTATTCGCTGATGCGCTTGGCCAAATCCACGAGTTACGAAAAGCATACTAGGTTGGATTTATATAACAAATATTTTATTGTAAGAATTTGATTTTAAATAATTATGTTTAATGCCTTATATTTAATATCTTGCACTTGATGATTTAGGTATCACAGAGTGCCATTGTGATAAGTTGCGATATCTTTGCCATTATCTACTCTCTAACACTTGCATTTTACATAGCTAAATTAGTGGTACATTGGTTTATACTCGTCGTCTAATGATTTACCGCGAGTTAAGCTCAACGGCTTAATTCAGCCGTTCCTTCAGCCTGTGCATGAGTCTGTAGCACGGCTTCAAATGATTAATATCGATGGTCATAGATGTTGCTGACCTCTATAGATTTAAGGATAACGTTATGTTGTTACGTCAAATCATTGTTATGTGTCTTGCCGTTGTGAGTTTTACTGCATTTGCGGGCGATAAAGCCTATCAACAAATCACACTTAAAACCTATCCAGATCAGCAGCAAGTGACCTTAGCCAGTGTGGCGGGTGACAAGCCGATATACCTAAAGTTTTGGGCTACTTGGTGCCAGCCTTGTATGGAGCAAATGCCACATTTTGAAGCCCTGCAGAAGAAGTATCAGGACAAGATTAATATCGTCGCAGTGAACATCAATATTAATGAAGAGCAGCCTAAGATCGCTGAGGTTATCGCGCGTTTTGGGCTGACTATGCCCGTGTGGTTAGATAATGAAGGCGAGTTAGGTGTGGCTTTAGGCTTGGTCGGCACGCCCTATAGCGTATTAATTAATCGTGCGGGTGATGTGGTTTACACTAGCCACGAGTCAGATGCTAATTTAGATAAATTTATTGATATGTTAGCCAGTGGCCAAGAGTTGACCGCGCAGACAACAGAGGCGCCTAATGCGGAGCAAACGGCTAAGTTACTCAAACCTTGGGTTCAGGGTGAGCATTTACTGTTTTTTACTGCAACATGGTGCGATTGGTACTTAGCCGAGAGCCGTCCTGAGATGTCTAAACAGTGTGTTGCTGTGCAAAATGGTTTAAATGATCTCGTGCAAAAACTACCCAATAAAGCCTGGCATGGCGTGGTAAATCACCTGTGGACTGACGATAAAGCACTGGCGGATTTTAAGCAGCTGTATAAAACACAAATAGACTTTAGTATCGATGAGTTAGGCGTGTTGTTTAATCATTTTAACATTCGAAATATTCCGACTTTACTCTGGATCAAGGATGGTAAAGTAATGCAGCGAATTACTGATTTTAGCCAGTCAGAGAAAGTTGTCGAGCAGTTGTCAGTTCAATAACTCCTTTATAACGTTAGGACTTTGGCGTAATGCCGAGTATTTTCTACTTTATCATTCGTTTTTATTGTGGGAAATTTTAGCCCTATGACGCCAATTTTTAGTAATGCCGCGATTGGTCGTACCCTATTGATTTTGCTGTTGTGTGCTGGCGTGTTCTTTTTTATCGACTTTTTAGTGCCCGCCTTAGCCGCTTTGATCGTGTGTTTTTCGAGTTGGCCCCTGTATCAAAAACTATTGGCAAAATGCGGGAATCGCACTGCATTGGCGGCGACCATTGCGTTGTGTTGCATCGTGCTTGGGCTGATTATCCCGCTGGTGTTGGTATTTTCCTATGCGTTACAAGAGATTAAAACCTGGGTTGATTGGTTGGTATTTACTAACCAACACGGCTCGCCTGTGCCGGTGTGGATCAAAGATTTACCTTGGATGGGTGAGTGGCTGACCCTGCAATGGCAGCAATTTATCGGTGAGCCACACGAATTAGGCAAAATCATCAGCGCCATCAGCGGTCAGAACTTAAGTGGCATTTCCCGTTGGGTATTGCAGTTGGGCTGGAACACGTTGGGCTTATTATTGACGTTGATTTTTATGCTGATCACCTTATTTTTTCTTTATAAAGACGGTGAACAAGTGGCGAAACAATTGGATGTTATCGGTGAGCGAGTGCTACCCGCCCGTTGGCATAGCTTTTCTCGAGTGGTGCCAGCTACGGTCAGTTCGACTGTTATTGGCATGACGCTTATCGCCATTGGTGAAGGCATAGTGTTAGGGATTGCCTATTGGATTGCCGGTGTGCCATCGGCCGTAGCATTTGGGGTATTTACCGCCTTTATGGCTTTGGTTCCCGGCGGCGCGCCCACCATGTTTACCTTAATTTCACTTTATTTGGTCGGCACTGGCGATACGACTGCGGGTGTCGGTTTGTTCCTCTGGGGTAGCATAGAGCTGTTTATTGTTGATAAAACCCTGCGGCCGAATTTGGTTGGTGGGCCAATTAAATTGCCTTTCTTACCGACATTTTTTGGCTTGATTGGCGGCGTAAAAACCATGGGTTTTGTTGGTTTGTTTGTCGGCCCAGTGTTGATGGCCTTGCTGGTGGCGATTTGGCGGGAATGGTTAAGGGAAGAACCTGAAATAATACAAAGTGATAAATAGGCGTGAAGCTAAAAGCTAAGGCTTAGTCTGCCATAAGGTATTTTTGCGCTCTTCGGTGTAAAACCACCAAGGTTTAGCATCTTCGCCCGCCATAAAACGGGTAATGGAGATAAACACATCGATCATGCACGGGTCGTGTCTCTGGCCCGTTTTGTTACATAGGGTTTGATATAGGTCGTAGGGATTTTGCCCCAGCAGTTGCTCTGGTTTATCTATACCAAGCAAACGTAAATCCGCCGCACAGGATTTGCCAATATTCGGCAAATCAGTTAATTGCTTCACCTCAGCACGCACTACTTTCGCAGGATTCATACGGATTGCCTCGTTAAAACACACGCTGAAAAGTCATTACTGCTGGATAATCGCTTGAGCGAAATAAGAGCCTGTAAATAACAGGCCCTAAACAAAGTTATAAAACTTAGGCTTTAACCAGCTTAGTGAGATCCGCTGGGCGGTAGTATACCGATTTTAGTACCTTGCCTTGGCGAACCACTTTACCGGCCATTTGCACATCTTTAGCGCATTTCGCAATAATGAAGTCGCCCTGTTGGCTGCCGACAATGTCTACACCTTGCTTGGCATAAAAGGCAATCGTCTCAGCCAGTTCTTGTTCGTTGCGGCACACTTTGCTCATATTGCTCGAATGGATTTCATCCCAGCAGCTTATAAAATCAATTTCACGGTTTTTAGCCACGCAAAGCAACAAGTCAATCAGGTAGCTGATTTCGAGCCTGTCAGTTACTGCCTTGGCACCTAAATGTACTAAACGTCCCATTAATACATAAACAGAATCGACGATGGCATCGGCTTGCTCGATACGGCTATCGGCTTCAGTTAACTCAGTGAGTTCTTCAATAATCAAGGACGTATGTAAGGTATCGGCCTTGTCATCTAATGAATTAACATCATTAACGGGCAAGTCGAAGGTGCTACGAAACTCACTGATATCACGATATAAGTGGTCATAAATAGGTTGTGTTAAGCGGGTGAGTTTCATCTGATTTGCCTTGATATAAAGAGTTTGGCGGCAATTTTAAAGAAATGCGCCGCGAAATACAAAGTTCCGCGATGGGGTCAAGCGTATAAAAAGACCCGCTGCTAATATTAGTGCAGCGGGCTTCGGTTAATTACGGGTGGTGTGTACCGAAGGAGATTTTAGTGATTAACTTACTGATTAACCTGTTGGTTATTGGCCGTACTTGGCAATCAACTGGTCTAGGTAAGGTGCTACGTCTTTATCACCCCAGTCTAAATATCCGCGAACAAAGCCCACCAGATTACCCTTAGCATCAAAAAAATACGTCGCGGGAACCACGTTTGCAGGAATGATTTGTTCTATGTTTTGCGTTGGGTCAAACCAAGTTTGGTAGTCTTTAAAATTGTGTTTAGTGAGGAACGGACGAACTTCTTTAAGATCCTCATCGATAGAGATTGGCACTATGGCAATATTTTTGTCCTGATATTGTTGCTTAAGCTGCTGCAGTTGTGGAATTTCACGTAAACAAGGTACACACCAAGTTGCCCAAAGATTGACTAACACCAGTTTGCCTTGGTGCTGCTTTAGGGTTTGAGTTTGTCCTGCCTCATCGAGAAAGAGCACATTTGGCACTCCGCGCGCGTGCTGCATTTCAACAAAGCCAGTCATTACCCTAGGCTTAGGAATGGCTTCACCAGTATCGTAAAGTTTATTTTGTAAAGAGTGGGCTTGGACTATGGTGCTTAATAGAGCAAAACCACACAGCAGCGTGAGCCTAACCAAATATCGTTTCATAGATTAATCCTCTATTTTTTAAAGAGTAGGGCGTGGTGCACTACGTTTAGTGAGCGCAAGGCAAATCCCTACACCGAGTAATAGGAACAGTAATGGCCCAAACCACAACGCCAAGGTTGAGCCTTTAAGTTCGGGCTGATAACGGATTTTTTCACCATAGCGTTGCACCATAAAATGAATAATCTCGTCTTGGCTTTGCCCTTGTTCCAGCATGGTAAATATCTGCGCTTTAAGCTCATGGGCGATAGGGGCTTGAGACTCAAATAGGCTTTGGTTGGTTGCCATAGGGCAGCGCAGCACTTTACTGATATCCATAGCCTGTTGTTGATTAGACACTTTAGCGATTGGTCGCTCTTGCGCCATAAAGAAAAATATCGCGGCTCCCAAAAATAGTGTGATAACAAGTAACCCCATTAAAAAACTGAGGTAAGGTGAGCGAAATGAGGGGGTCATTAGGCAATACTCTCCTGCGGTAGTGGATTTGATGGGTTATGTAAGTTTTCGATATCTAAGGTTTTAACATCTAAAGCTTCAACATCAGATAGATAGCCAAGGCGGCAAGCGGGCCACGCCGCGATAGCACCACCTAATATCATGAATAAGGCACCAAGCCATATCCAACTCGCCAGAGGTTTATAGCTGATGCGGATAAGGTATTCGTTATCACTCAGTTGTAGGCCCATTGAAACGTAAATATCCCGCCATAGACCGTGGTCAATACCAGCATGGGACATTTCCATACCATTACTTTTAAAGGTTTGCCGTTGGGGCGTAACATAGGCTAATACTCGCTCATCTTGGGCGGCATCGCGAATACTGATATTGGCTTGGATAGCGGTAAAACTATTGGTATCAACATTTTCAGTGCTTTCATAAACCAGTACATAACCCGCTAGTGGTTTACCTTGCCCAGGTCCCATTCGAAGCAGGGCTTCTTGTTCAAAAAATGATACAGCCGTAGCGCCAGTAATCGTAATAGCCACCCCAAAATGGGCGATTAGCATCGCCACCAAGCGGCGTTTAGAAAGAGTGGTTACTGTATTGTCAGCATTAACGCTTACGGGATTATTTTTGCTGGTTTGCTTATAGCATCCTAATGCCGCCATCAGCGTGAGTAATAAACAAACCAGTAACCAAAGCGCTGCTGCAGTGCCAAGCATTAAAAATAAATAGTCCCCTTTGGCGGCTTGAAAGCTTATCCATAAGGTTAAGGCTAATACCAATATACCCGGAATGAGCAAGGGCTTAAGTTGCGCTTTTGATGCCTTTTGCCACTGGGCTAAGGGAGCGATACCCATTAACAACACGAGTAAAAAGGTGAGCGGTACAAAGATCGCATTGAAATAAGGCGCGCCAACGGAAAGCGTTCCTAAACCGAGTAGTTCGTAGAGTAAGGGATAAAAAGTCCCCAGTAGCACTGAGAATGCAGCTACCACTAAAAGAATAATGCCGAGCAACAAGAGGGTTTCTTTACTGAAAAGCGCAAAGCTGACATCTTGCCTAAAGGTATGGGCTTTGAGCGCAAAA
The DNA here is from genome assembly GCF_003028295.1 of Shewanella morhuae. Classification (NCBI taxonomy): domain Bacteria; kingdom Pseudomonadati; phylum Pseudomonadota; class Gammaproteobacteria; order Alteromonadales; family Shewanellaceae; genus Shewanella; species Shewanella morhuae. Next base: position 890,426 of record NZ_PYSG01000003.1, read on the forward strand.
ATAAGTAAAGCGGCGCTGACAAAAAGCACGAGTAAACAAAGGATTGACATACCACGGGTGGGATCAGAGGCAAAAGCGTGCACCGACTGCACTATGCCAGAACGGACTAAGAAACTGCCGAGTAAACACAGCGAGAAAGCTAATAGACACAAGAGTAAAGTGGTGATCTTAAAGCCCTGACTGCGTTTGGTTAATATGACGGAATGCACTAACGCTGTCGCGACCAGCCAAGGAATAAAAGACGCGTTTTCTACCGGATCCCAAAACCACCACCCGCCCCAACCTAATTCGTTATAGGCCCACCATGAGCCGAAGGCATTACCCGCCGTTAAAAAAATCCACGCGAATAGTACCCAAGGTTGTAAATGCTTGACTTGGCGAGCATTAAATTTCCCCCCGAGTAGTGATGCTAAGGCCGCTGCAAAACAAACGGTCAGCCCAACATAGCCAAGAAAGAGCATAGGTGGATGCAGTATCAACCCTATGTCCTGCAATATGGGGTTGAGATCGCGCCCCTCAATCGGAAAATCAGGTAATAAACGAGCAAAAGGATTAGAGGTAAACAGTAAAAACAGGTTAAAGCCGAGGATCACTAAGGATAAAATCGCCAGTAACCTGGCAAAATACAACGCATCTTGGTAGCGGTCACTGCTGTTAGCGTGGGTACAATCGGTTATCGATAGACGATAACTGATAATGGCGCCCCAGAGCGCAATGGCAAATACCCAAAATAACATTGAACCTTCATGGCTACCCCAAACGGCTGCGATTTTATATCCCAGCGCTAATTGACTATTAGAATGGTTGGCAACATAAGCAACAGAAAAATCATCGGTGACAAAGCAATAAACGAGGCAGAGGAGCGATGTGAATACTGATAGAAATAATGCCCGAAATAGAATAGGACTGCATCCTAATAGGTAAGCATTATTTCGATAAATGCCGACGAATGCTATTAATGCCGATAATAGTGCAATAACAGTGCTAATAATTAGCAAAACATGTCCTATTTCTGGCAGCATTACGGTCATTTATTTATTTCCTTTTGGTTATTACACTATTTAATGGCTATAGGGCGTAAGTATTAAGTTATTGGCAAGTGTTAAGTTATTATTAATTATTAAGTCGTTATAAAGTGTCAAATATTAAGCCATTAGTAATGAATTGATGGTTGGTTAAATTGATTTTTATATTTTATGTTGGCGATTCGCTATTTTGTTGATCAAGGTTATTCGAATGCTGTTTTAAAAAATGTGATCTATTCCTTTATTAATTCCTTTATTTGTCTCGTTGAATATTTTTTAAAGTTAAAAGTTATTTTTAGATTGTTTTAGAACTAAAAATGGTGTTTTTTGTTCTAAAAAACTAACAAGTTATTTTGATTATGTTATTGATTTTTTTGATTTAAATGTGGTGCTTGTTATCTTGATTTGTTTATAAGAATTTAATGTGCTCTAGCTCTGATTTTTCATCACCGTCGTTCTTCATCATGCAGTCACTGATCAATTGTTTGTGTCGTTCCGAGAACAATTATGTTCAGTGAAAAATATAAAACTAATGATAATTAGGAGTGAATGATGAAACGATGGAAATCCAAGGCAGCATTAAGTGTGCTGTTTTGTTTAGGCACTGTCGTCAGTGCGGTAGGGTTAGCGTCTGACGCTAAGTCTGCAGGAGACGTCAAGCCCGGTTATGGCAATAAACAGCAAAGTGCCGAGGCGCAAGCTATTATGGCCAATCCCGATGTAACATTTGAATCTCGGGGTGTGAGAACCCTTCAGGATTATATCGTTCAAGAAAAAGAGTTATTTGATTTTCTGTTTGAAAATCATCCGGTATTTAAATATGCAGAAGCTGGCCGCCTAAAGGGTACTTATAAAGTCAGTGACCGTGGGGAAGAATATTTACACGGTGGTGACAGTCAAAAATATAGCCAACACCAAGAGGGTAATCGCCCTATGGCACTGCAATATCGACTTGGCGCTAAGTCGATATTGGATTTCCCTAATAAGTTTGTTGGGCCTGAAAAATGTGGTGAATGCCATGGCCCACAGTATGAAAAATGGAAACGTTCACGCCATTCTAAAACCTTACGCTTCCCTGGTAACCACCCAGAAGTCGATAACGATTTAGAAAAAACAATGTATGGCACTAAAGATACGTCGATTCTGCCAGATGGTATTACGCCAGACGCCATTTACGCCACAGTGGGAACACCAAGAACCAAATATGGCTTTATTGATGGCTATTTAGTTCGCGGTACTTACCATATTCGCGATGGTCTGCTTAAAGACGGTACCGGTACTATGGTGGCCGGTGGTAACCAATTCTCCCGTGGTTGGGCTGAATGGTTAACGCCTGAAATGGCAAAGAAAATCCAAAAAGTCGTCCCTGATTTCCCAACAACGATGGAAGGATTTGGTACCAGTGGTTCACACCAGTGGGGCATGAGCTCGTACGGCGCTAAGTATGAAAAGGAGTTTTTATTCCAACCAGCTAGCTCCTATTGCGAAATGTGCCATAGCTTCAAATTTGACTTTAAAACCAAAGAAGAGTTCTTTGCTGCGTTAGGCAACCCTAAAGAACTGCAAAAACACACTGTTTCACTGGGTATTACCTGTGAAGAGTGTCATGGCGCAGGGGGTCACTTAGATGGCGGTATTGGCGGCGGCATGCCTTCAAACTGTGAGCGTTGTCACCAGCGATTCAACTTTGTTGAAGAGCTAGCCCAAACACCTCAAGGTAAAGAAAAGCTGGAATATGCCTTCAACGTGAAGATGAAGTCATCATGCCCATCTTGTGGTACTGAAGGCTCGCAAATGTTTGCCTCTGCTCACTACGACAAGGGTATGCGCTGCTCGACATGTCATGATCCGCATGAAGTCACCGATGGCGATTGGAAGGCTGGTATCACGAAACCTAAGTTAGTGAAAGAGTGTACCGACTGCCATGCTGCACAGGCTGAAATTGCTAAAAACACTAAGACGCATGGTAAGCAAACCTGTCAAAGCTGCCACATGCCAAACATGGGAAGCTGTGAAAACTTTACCGCTATTCAGGTGCCTGACATGGCGGGCTTTGATAACGTACGTAAATCCCACATGTGGAAAATTGATGTGGATCCATTACGTAAAACACTCAACCCACCAGCAGGTAAGTCACGCGAATCTTCTACTAAAGGTTGGACTGTAGCGAAAGATGAGCAGGGCCATAACTACCTCGATTTAATGTGGACTTGTGCCCGTACCTCAGTGTCAGACCACGATGTGGTTGACAACAAAGGTTGTCATAGCCAATTCCAATCAGAGTTGCCAGCCGGTCTGCATTTCAAAGACCAAATGGAAATCTATGGCAAAGTTCAGAAGTGGCAAAAGCCAGTGAAAGAAACCTTTGCACAAGTAGAGGAAGCACTCGTTCGTATCGATAAGTCAATGTCAAAGGCTAAGTTATCGACAGAAGACAAAGCGCAGGTGTTGATGTTTACCGATAAAGCCGAAGAAGTCATCAAGCTCATTCGAGATGATGGTTCATGGGGTGCACACGGTGCTCGTTACTCACTCAAACGTTTAGACGCAGCTTTGACCTATGTTACTCAAGCCCAAGCCATTATTGATGCTAAAGGCCTAAGTGCAAAAAAAGCCTAGTTTAATGTAAGCCCTAGTTATCCCCGACACCTCTGGGTGTCGGGGAATTTGAGAACCAGATTATGAATACATTACTGCGTCGCAGCCTTACTCAAACCTTAGTGATCTTAGCTATGGGTATTATGGCAATGCCTGTGGTGGCGGGTGGTGGCTCTGAGATGTCCGAAGTGCCTTATAACGAAATCGAACTTAACCCAATTTCAATGATGGAAGCCGAAACATTAGTCGGGCAGCAGGAGGTTTATTTTTTTGACGTAAATACGCTGGAAATATGGGCGGATGGTTTTATCCCCGGGGCGGTTTTTTTCAATGTGCAGAATTGGAGAGAGTTACTTCCAAAGAATAAAGATGCGGTGATGGTGTTTTATTGCGCTAATCGCCTGTGTACCACCAGCAATATGGCCGCCAGAGAAACCATGAAATTAGGTTACACCGGTGTGCGGCATATGGCTGACGGCATTTTTGGCTGGCGCATGTCAGGCCGAGTCATTGAAAAGCCATAGTTAAGACAAGATTTATCGTCAGTTTAGTTTGCGGGTCAAAAAGTGAAACTCACAGGGTTAATTACTAAAGAGAACATAATATGAAAACACGTATGCCAACTTCTTTTATTCCAAAAACCGTCACAGTGGCGACCTGTGCGGCACTCTTTATTTCTATGGCAAGTTTTGCAGCGCCCAGTTTGCAAACCGATGCCGATAAAACCTCATACAGCATGGGGGCATCCATCGGTAATTACATTTCTGGTCAAGTCTATAACCAAGTTGAGTTGGGTTCAGCGGTGAATGTTGATTTGGTGGTGCAAGGTTTTATCGATGCTCTCAAAGATAAACAACAACTGACCGATGAAGAAGTGTTGACCTACCTTAATCAGCGGGCTGAAGAACTGAACGCCGCTAGAACGCTAGTCGCTGAAAAACAAATGGTAGAAACCAAAAAAGCCGGCGCCGCTTTTTTAGCGGAAAACCAGAAAAAGTCTGGTGTTAAGGTCACAGCATCGGGTTTGCAATATGAAGTCCTCAACCAAGGTTCAGGTAATAAACCTAAAGCAGAAGATGTTGTGACAGTGGAATACGTGGGCAAACTGATTGATGGCACTGAGTTTGAAAACACCGTTGGTCGTAAAGAGCCGACGCGTTTTGCCTTGATGTCAGTGATCCCCGGATGGGAAGAGGGGATCAAACTGATGCCTAAGGGCGCTAAATATCGCTTTGTGATCCCGGCCAGTCTTGCTTACGGCGCAGAGTCAGTCGGGGTGATCCCGCCTGAATCCACTTTGGTGTTTGATGTTGAGCTTAAAAATATTGAAACCCCGAGCGAAATGAAAGAGATAAAAAACAAAAGCATGATGCCAGGTCACAGTTAATAGTGGCTATTCGCGGTATTGATGACGATAACAGGCGCTCAGTTTAGGGGATAGAACCGTGGATCTAGGGTTAGGAATTAGCATGTGTTTGGGGCTGTTTGTTGCTTATATTTATTGGCAACACCGCCGCTTAAATCTTGCACAAGATATGGCGCAATTACCTGCCGTATCCGCTAAAGCACCTTTGTTAATGGGCGCGCTACTGGTGCTACTGACCCTAGCTATTTACAGCCAAACTGGCCGTTTTCACGATTGGAACCAAGGTAAAGTTGATGAAAATATTGACTATTTAGTCGCGGCCGATATTACCAAGGGGATTCGTTTGGTTGAAAAAGAGCCGCAAAATACCTTGGCGTTGATGTCTCTGGCACAGGCCTATAGTGCTGGTGGTTTGTATGCTGATGCGGTGCAAACCTTAGACAAATTATTACTGCTGACGGGTGAAGATGCCGAGGTGCTCGGCAGTAAAGCTAATGCGCTTTACTACCGCGATCAACGCCAAATTAGCCCTGAAACCACACAAGTGATCAATCAAGCGCTGGCTTTATGGCCTACAGAACCTCAAACACGCTTGCTACTCGCCACCGATGCCTATCTGAACGCTCGCTATAGTGAGGCCATTAGTCATTGGCAGCAATTGTTGGCAGAGCCAAGTGCTGATATCAACCGCGATACGATTTATACCGCCATAGAAAAAGCGCAAATAAAATTGAATGAAAGTGGTAGTGCATCGAGTCATTAATCACTTTGAGTAAGTGAATCATGTTTCATATTAGACCGCTAGATAAAGTCTTTTAAGTCAATATTTAACGAGGTGTGATTACCTTAAAACGTAATTATGTACAGTTTAATTCTGCATAAAGCTGTGGGATTTAAAAACTTCAGTTAGTTGGCGGCCGGATGTCATTTTTTATCAACCCTCGTCGTACAGGACTGTCCCTGCAAGGTGCCTTGACGAGGTGTTGATTCTTTATTCAACAGGAGCAATAAGATGAAGATGTACTATGGGTTACTACTGTTAATACCTTTGCTATTTAGTGGCCATAAAAGTGAGGCGACCGAGCAAATCCACCAAGCCGAGATGATCCATGAACATGACCGATGTCATTTGTGCGGCATGGTGATCACTAAATACCCTGGCCCCAAAGGGCAAGTACACCTCAAAGCTGACAAAATGGTGCCTAAATTTTGTTCTAGCCGCGATATGTTTAACTTTGCTTTGCAAAGTGAAAACAAGCGCCAGATTGATTATATGATGGTGCATGACGCCGCCACGACCCATTGGGAACAGCCAGACGATAGCGCGTTTATCGATGCAAAAAGTGCATTTTATGTGTATGGCACGACTAAAAAAGCCGTGATGGGACCCGCGGTTGCTCCTCTTAGTACTCAGGCCGCCGCCGAAGCCTTTGCCAAAGAATATGGTGGTCGCGTGTTGACCTTCAACGACATTACATTAGAACTGTTGGCGGGTGATAAGTAGGGCTATAAAGATGAAGCTGCATCGACTCTTTATTGGGCTGTTGTGCTTTGCCTCTTGTAGTAGCTGGGCAGCGCTCACTCGGGTGACAGATACTGATTCACTGACGCTGGCGCTCGGTAAGGCTCAAGATGGTGACACTATTGTACTGGCGACAGCGGTATACAACGGCTCATTTAGTGTGACGCAATCTATTCATTTAAAAGGTGAAGCTGGCGCTACTTTAGATGCACAGCGCCAAGGTAGTGCGTTAATTGTTGAAGCTGCCAAGGTGACTATTGAAGGGCTCAATATCCGTCATTGGGGGCGAGATCTCTATTATCGTGATGCGGGGATCTTGCTACAGCAAGGGGCGGATAACGTGCTGATCACCGCCAATCGCCTCGAGGGTGATGGTTTTGGTATTTATGGCGAACACATAAATGCGCCCGAAATCCTTGCTAACAGTATTAGTGGTAATGGCGCTATTTATGTATTGGATAGGGGCGATGGTATTTACCTTAAGCATGTTACTGCTCCGCAAATTCATAATAACCAGCTTATTTTTGTCCGTGATGGCGTGTATCTGGAGTCTGTTAACCACAGCCGCATTTCTGAAAATCAATTTACCAAGCTGCAATATGGTATCCATTACATGTATACCCAAACTGACGAAGCGTGGCAAAACCAAGCCATTGCCGTTGATGGAGGTTATGCCTTAATGAGCTCAACCGATATTTATCTGCACCATAATCGCGTAACTCAGGCGCGTGACTTTGGCATTTTGCTCAATATCACTGAGTCCTGCCATGTACAAGCTAACAGCGTTAGCAATATTCATAACCCTAAGGGAACCGTGGAATTAGGTAATGAGGGCAAAGGTATTTTTATCTACGCAGCGCAAAATAATCGCATTGAAGATAATGAGTTTAGTCATAGCGATACGGGGATCAGTATGTCGATGGGCGGTGAGAAAAATCGTCTGTGGCGTAATCGTATTGTGGCAAATCAAACCCAAGTAAAATACGTGGGCGACGCACAACTGGAGTGGAGTTATCAGGGGCAGGGTAACTATTGGTCGCAATATCAAGGCTGGGATTTAGATTCCAATGGGATTGGCGATCTTGTGCATCGGCCTAACGACAGTTTAGATAAACTATTTTGGCTTTATCCAGAGGCAAAATTATTAATGGAAAGTCCGGTAGTGTTGCTACTACGTTGGGTCGAGCGACAATTTCAGCCCCAAGCAACAAGTGGTATTAGTGACAGCTTCCCCTTAATGCGTTGGGGCGAGCCTGCGCAAGTTGATGGAGTTTCGCGATGAATCATCAAGCGGTTACACACTCTGCGAGTAAAGCTATCTTGCATAGCGACATTGCCGTTAAAGCCATTAATGTCGTTAAGTCTTATAACCAATTTAAGGCACTGCAAGATGTGAGTTTTGATGTGTTAAAAGGCGAAGTCATCGCCCTCATTGGGCATAATGGCGCAGGTAAATCTACGTTACTTAAATTGATTTTAGGGCTTATTGCCCCCACCAGCGGCCAGATTTTTGTGCAAGGCCACAATGTAGGAGCCATGAATGCACAGCAGCGTTTATCTTTAGGTTACTTACCTGAAAATGTAAGCTTTTATGACAACATGACCGCTTTGGAACTGCTGCAGTATTTCGCAAAACTTAAGGGCATCGCCCCTGCAAAAGCCAATACATTACTTGCCGAGTTTGGTTTAGAGGCCGCTAAAAATCAGCGTTTAAATACCTTTTCAAAGGGAATGCGTCAGCGCCTTGGGCTCGCACAGGCGATATTAGCCAACCCCAAAATATTATTACTCGATGAGCCAACCGTGGGTTTAGATCCCTTAGCGTCGGCATTTTTATATCAAAAAATCGCGCAACTTAAAGCCCAAGGCTGCGCCATTATCATTAGCACCCATGAGTTAGGATTAGTGCAAGATCAAATGGAAAGAGCCTTGATCTTAGGTCAAGGCCGCATGCTTGCTGGCGGAAGCTTAGCCTCTCTTAGGGCGGCAACTGAGTTACCCAGCCAAATTTTTTTACACTCGTTATCCCAAACACAGAAGCAAGAGGTGCTAAGCGAGCCTATTTTAAGTGCATGTGTGAACACATCTTCGCAGCAGGGCTTAAAGCTGACCATAGCGCCCAGCCAAAAAGCCGCGGTATTACATCATTTATTACAAAAAATGAAGCTAGTGGACTTTTCTGTAGAGCCGCCGAGCTTGCAGGATATATTTCATCACTATATGGAAAGTATTATGGGCAGCGTTTGCGATGCTCCAGCGCCTATTTTATCCCCTACGGCCTTTCAAGCGGTGAATATGACGAGTGACCTTAAGCGGGAGTCGATGACATGAGTCAAACCGACGTTTTATCGGGAGAAAGCCATTTAAGCGGCCTGAGCATTATTAGCACTATCGCCGCGAAAGAATTTAAGGATAACCTGCGTAACCGTTGGTTATGGATGATGACGGCAATATTGCTACTGCTTTCATTGAGCGTGAGTTTTATGGGCAGCGCTATATCTGGCAGCTTAACCATGTTTGAGCCTGCACAAACCCTCTCTGGATTAGTCACGTTATCGGTGTTTATTCTTCCGTTAGGTGCGATTCTGTTAAGTTATGACAGCTTTGTGGGGGAGAAAGAGGCCGGTACTTTACTGTTATTGTTGACCTATCCTTTAGCGCGCTGGCATCTGCTGTGTGGTAAGTTTTTAGGCCATGGTTGCGTGATGGCGATTGCCTGTATTTTAGGCTTTGGCGTGACAGGGCTAATGCTGATTTTATTAGGTGATGCTAAGGTTCAGTTAACCATAGTCAGCGGATTTACTCATTTAATCCTCAGCAGTATTTTACTCTCATTAGTCTTTATTTTATTAGGCTATTGGGTCAGTTTGTGTGTGCGAGAAAAAGCTAAGGCATTAGGAATATTACTTATTTTATGGTTTGTACTGGCGCTAATATATGATCTGGTATTACTTACTGTATTAGTCGCGATGGCCGACATACTTAATCGCGAGTTATTTAACATAGTGATTTTATTCAATCCTACCGATTTATTTCGCGCCTTAAATTTGATTGCTAATCCCGCAGATACGCTCGTTGCGAAAAGTAGCCTTACGCTAATAGCGCAAACAGGCCTTGGATTACCCTTAATGTATTGTTTATTTGCTGGCTGGATTATCGGCTTACTCTTTTGCTGTCATTGGGTCTTTAAACAGCAAGAAATTTAATTAGCACCTGCTACATTAGGTGGAATTAGCGCTTATTAAACAATAACTAAACTGAGTATGCAGTCACAGTATTTTATGTTGTTAAAACGTAACATAAACCCTATTAGCTTGGTGATGCTTTGTCACTCTAGCTTATGGATAAATACGTTGTCCTAATATGGTTGTCAGCGGTTAGTACAATCATACCTTATCAGTTTTTACTGATTTATCGGGCGCTTAACATGCATAAAATTACTGCTTATTTATTTTTAGATGAACAGGCTAAGCAATTAGTCGATCAAGTGCATGGTACATCCATCAGTTTGACTTTTTCTGAAGCGGCGGTGTTGGCCTTATTGTTGTCATCCCCCAATGCGATTTTTACCAAAGAAGCGCTTTTAGAGGCTGGCTGGCCTGATCGCGTTGTTGCGCCAACATCGTTAACTCAGTGCATTAGTACCCTGCGTAAAAAGTTAGAACCCTATACCGAAGTGCAGTTAAAAACCATCGCCCGCCGTGGTTATCAACTGCATGTTTCAGAACAATCCCATGTAAAAATGTTAGCAATAAACGATGCTGATGCTATCCGTGATGCCATTGTTGGGGTATCTGCTTGGACTAAATTTGCGGGCATTGCCTTACTGTGCGTTATCTTGGCGATCGTCTGGTATGTGAGTGACCGCCATGCCATGGTTAAACATTTGGTTAAGTGGCATGCCGATAAATTTATCAGTCTCAATATCGGTGGCACTGTTGGAACCGCGCAAATGTTCTACATTGGTGATGAGGAACATTTGCACCCGTCATTGTGGCAAAAACATTTAGCGCCTGAAGGTAATCTTGTTGACAGTATTAAGCATTTCAGTGCCTTTGTGGCAACGGATGGGCATAATTATTCGATGGCAATTTGCCCTGAGTTAGATGCCGATGCCTGTAATGGTAGCGGTATCATTAATATCACCGCATTAGATGCAAAACCGGCAGGTTTGAATATGGCCGAGTTTATTCCGCTCAGTCAGCAAATGGAGCAACGCATTCGTTACAATCGTATTGTGTTGCCCACCGATGATACTGCCATGGGTGAACTGCTTGAGCATAATTACCATGCGGATATTTATTTCCCTGTTGCGGGCGAGCTGTTAGTGCGTAACGATCTTAGTATGTCTCTAGTGTACGAGGGCAAAAATAAGGGTAAGTTTTATTCGACCTCATGTATCACAGACCAAGATTGCTTAACGACACCGATTAAATACACCATCCGCGGCGAGTTTGAACAGTATCAAACTGAAATCAGTAACCTTAAAGTAGATGTATTCCACGTTAAGGTGCAGCAAAAAGAGCTGACAAAGCCGGATGAAGTTAGCGCTTCTGCGATGCAGTTTTATCGTGAAATCCGTAAACACGATATCCGCGATGAAGACTTATTTTATTATCGTATCTATCAAAATGAGCAAACCGCGGTGTGGATCATTCCTCAAATGGGACAAGTGGTTGCATGGGCTCAGTACTCACAAATTAAGCTGTAACCCAGCTATAAATAATATTAAGCCGGCATCACGTCGGCTTTTTCGTCTTCATCGATTTATTTCTGGTCATGCTAGCGTGCCTTTTTAAACGGCTAGATTAGGTAAAAATCGATATTTTATATTAATTTTTTATCATAAAAAGTGGCTTTATTTTACATCTGCGGCCACAGCCAGTTACACTGCCAAGCCATTGGGGTAAGTGATTGAGCTTAGCCAAAAGGGTGACGAGCGCTGAGCTAAAGAAACTAGCCGTACAGTTAAATTAACGTGTTGTTGCCACGACCAAAATATAATAATAAAACAGAGGAGTTATTCATGTCTGATCGTCTTATTCCCGTGCTGTTACTGTCTACATCAGTACTGACAGGGCTCACAGCTTGCAATGATAGCAGCCAAGAAAATACTGCAAAAACCAGTGATACTGCGCCTAAAAGCCAAGCCGTTGCGACTCAAATGCCTATCGGTATTAATTTGGCAGCCATGATGCCAAGCGTAAAACCTGGGGATGATTTTTATGCTTACGCCAATGGCGAGTGGATGAAAACGATGGCGATCCCGGCCGATCGTTCTAGCACGGGTGCTTTTCTGGTGGCCTTTGAAGCGACCGAAAAACATAATACCAGCCTGATTGCTAAGCTGGTTAACGCTCAGCACGCCGCGGGCAGCGACGAGGCGCGTATCGCAGATTTCTACAAGGCTTACATCGATACCGCCGCGATTGACGCCGCAGGAATGAAACCTGCCGAGGCCGATATTGCCCGTTTTGAGGCCATTAGCAGCAAACAAGATTTATCTGCGATATTAGGCGCAAATTTACGCGCCGATGTTGATCCACTTAATGCGACCGACTTTTCTACCGAAAACCTGTTCGGGATTTTTGTAACCCAAGGACTCGCCACACCGGGCGAAGTATTACCCTATATTTTACAGGGCGGTTTAGGCTTACCTGAGCGCGAATATTACCTATCCGCCGATCCTAAAATGGCTGAGATTCGCACTGCTTATCGTGCCTATATTGAAACACTCCTTAAAGACGCAGGTGTGAGTGATGCTGCAGCCCGCGCCAATCGGATTTTTGCCCTTGAACACAAGATTGCCGCCGCCCATGCTAGCCGTGAAGAAAGTGAAGATTTTGCTAAATCTTCGGGCGTGTGGAGCCGCGCTGACTTTGATACTAAAGCGCCGGGCATAGATTGGGCTGCTTTTTGGGATGCCGCGCAGTTGGGTAATCAACCAAAATTTGCCGCTTACCATGCCACTGCAATCAGCGGCCTTTCTGCATTAGTGGCTTCAGAGCCGCTAAATGCATGGAAAGATTGGTTGGTGTTTCATCACATTAATAGCCATGCCGATGTGTTGCCATCAAATATTGATCAAGCTGCATTTGCCTTTAATGGCACTAAGCTTTCTGGCACGCCAGAGCAGCGAAGCCGCGACAAACTCGCCCTAAGCGCCCTTGACCAATACTTAGGGGATGCCGTAGGTCATGCCTATGTTGAGCAATATTTCCCAGCATCCGCCAAGGCAGAAGTGAGCACTATGGTGGATAACATAGTGGCAGCTTTTGGTCAGCGAGTTGAAAAATTAGATTGGATGGACCCTTCCACTAAAAAAGAGGCCTTAGCGAAAGTAGCGACTATCGCAGTGGGCGTCGGTTATCCCGACAAATGGCGCAACTACGACAGCTACGCAGTTTCTGCAACCAATGCCTACGCCAATGCCGTTAACGGCGAAAAAGTCGAATATGTCCATCAGTTAGCCAAAATTGGTAAGCCAATGGATAAAGGCGAGTGGTGGATGACCCCGCAAGTGGTGAATGCAGTGAACTTGCCGGTGCAAAATGCGCTTAACTTCCCAGCGGGTATTTTGCAGCCGCCATTTTTTGATGCTAAGGCCGATGCGGCTTACAACTATGGCGCAATAGGCGCTGTGATTGGCCATGAAATCAGCCACAGTTTTGACAACAATGGTGCAGCGTTTGACTCAACTGGCGCTATGCGTAATTGGTGGACTCCCGCTGACTTTGCCCAGTTTGCTAAACAAGGCGATGCGTTAGCCCAGCAGTTTGATGCCTATGCTCCATTCTCTGATTTGCATGTGAATGGCAAGCTCACCTTAGGTGAAAACATTGCCGATGTGGCAGGTTTAGCTGCGGCTTATGATGCTTACCATGCTTCACTTAAAGGGGCAGACGCGCCTGTGATTGAAGGCTTTAGTGGCGATCAACGCTTCTTTATTGGCTTTGCACAAACTTGGGCCACTAAAATGCGCGATGAAGCGCTGCGTGCTCGCGTTGCTACCGATGGCCATGCGCCCGGCATGTACCGCGCACTGACCGTGCGTAACTTAGATGCTTGGTATCGCGCATTTGATGTTAAGCCAGGTGATAAGCTGTATTTAGCCCCAGAAGATCGGGTTAAGATTTGGTAAGTTTACTCGGTTGATTTAAAAAAAGGGGAACGCTAGCGTTCCCCTTTTTTTACTTAATAAGATTATTAGCGATTTTCTAGGCGGTTATAATCCAACCAGCCACTCGTTATTGGGTGGCTATCAAAAAATACTTGATTGAGTTTGTCGCTAAAGGCCCAAAATTGAGGATTAGTGCGGCGAATACCGACAAAATCGAGCAACGCCTCGTAGTCCTTTTCGGTTTGCATTTGCTCTACTGTCGCGACAACTTTGGCTAAGTCCTGCTCTTTCACCAGCCAAAATGCCTCTGGATAACTGCCTAATAAACCATACACTAAGGTGACATCATCCTTCGCGGGTTCGCGATTATTCGCCTCATTAAAAAGACTCGAAATATTACGATGAGCACTATTGCGAACTAAGCTGAAAACCTCGGCTTTACCTGCGTTTTCTGGCTCGACCATGATCATAGTCAACTCAGGTAATAAGGTCGCTTGTGTGCCCTTTATTCGGCTTAGTGCCTGCAGTAATGCTTTACTATTGGCCTGTAACTGGTTGTTTTCTAACTCGTATTTATGTGGCTGAACCTTAGCGACTTTCCCCCTAAGCTTTTGATACAACTCGCCTTTTAGGTCATCGCTATAGTAGAGCACGCCAGTGGGTTGATTAAAGGTGTTGATATCGCCTGTGATAAACGCCGAAAGTTGAGTGCCAGAGCCTTGATACCAATCACTTAATTGTTTACGTCTTTCTTCTTGTGGCAGTAAGGTTAAGAAGTTTGACTCTCCCTCCATGCGCAAAAAATCCATATACAGGCGAGTGAGCAGCTGGTGGCCATAGTTACCATAAACATCAAATCCTGCTACCAGTAAATAATGGATACGCTCTAACAAAGCATAATCAATGATCCAAGCGGTTTTGGGCGTCTCGCCCACTAAACCTTTAACGACAGTCGCATTATCAAAGTGACGTAATACCGTGAGGCTAGCATTGTCATTATTACCGTCTCCATCCCAGATACTGTCAATTGTAAGGTGTTGGCCATTTTTTAATTTGTTATTTAAAAATTGATTACGTGCTCGAAGATATCTGCCTTGCTTGGCGGCATATTTGACCCAAGTGACTGCCATTGCAGAGCTTTCTTCCTCAGCTGGCATACGTAGATTTTCTAGCTGTGATTGTTGAAATGCGATGACATCGGCGCCGTCGATATAATCAGGTGTAACAAAGTACACCCAAAATCTATCGTTAATCACATTGAGCGCGACCTGACCACGACACACCGGGCCTTTAATAAAGCCCATAATGGTGTCTTGGGCACGGGTTAACATAAATCGATAGCGCGCCCCAGCTGGCAGTTGAATAAAGGCCTCGAATGGGTTAGCCGCGACACTTGGCGCATAGCTTGGTAGTGCAGTCACTTGATAATCGGCATCGATAAACCATTGTTGCCAGTTATTCAGTAAGCTGGCGTTTAAGGTGTAGGGAATATGGGTTTTATCGACAATGGTGGCTCGATAAGGCCGAAAACGATAATAGACGCGCTGCACCTTAGGATCGTCAAATGGGCGCCTGGAGGCAATAATATCAAGGGCTTGCCCTGGTGGTGTACTGGATCGCACTAGCTCGAAAAATAGCGGTTGTGCGCTTGGCTCTGTCAAAGACTCAAAATATAAATGAAAGGCAAATAAATGCTCATAGATATAACGGGCGCTTAATTGGCTTTTTAAACTATCGCCGTTTAAGAAAGTCTCCCATTGGGTGATTTCAGTTGTAAATTCAGGGCTTAGCGATGGCGAAAATGGCAGTGGTGCGCCTTGTTCGAGCCAGTGCATCAGCACTTGGTGTTCATTAGCATTCAGCGCTGGCAAGCCATAGGGCATACCGGCATACGGTTGGCTTTGCTGATATTGGTCCATTTCTTCTAGGTTGGCACACTGCTGAACTCTGTCTAGGCTGAAATCAAAACGCTTATCTAAAATCTTGTCTTCGGGTAGTGGATGCATTTGTTTAAGTGTGAGCATTCTGGCCAGTACCGAAGCTTGGGTATTAGCCTCTGGGGTTTGGTTGCGCTCGTTTAGTACGGGGTAAAAACCATGTTGGCGCCAAGTTTCGGTAGTAAAGGCATCGACAAATAGTCGGTTAGGTGTAGCTGCCACAAGGCGAGAACCTTGATAAACCTTTTCTTTACTTGCGCCGCGTTCTATACCTTCGCTTGAGGTCATTTTGAGCTGGCAAGGGGCGTCATAACAGGCATGGCAAACCACGCAGCGGCTGTTGAGAACCGGCTCAACCTCTTTTTGCACAAACTCGGCTTGTGTAATAAAGTTTTGATTTAGCTCGGCATTTTCGAGGCGTTTTTGCGGTGAGCTAGTGCCAAAAAGGCGATCAAAGTCGACTTGCGCTACGCTGGCACACCCCGCGACCAGTAGCACTGTCACCAGTAACAGCTGTTTCCATATACCTTGTATTGCAGCCATTCATTACTCCTTTGATTCACTATTACATTACCTCGCAGGCAATGATATCTCACCCTCTAATGGGCATTACTTTAGCAGAAGAGTCGCCTAAATTTAAAATCTATCATGTATTCAAGCTAATAAGCTCGGTTTACTGACGTTATACTGTTTGGCGCACTAACCTAAATTAAGTAATATAGCTGGCTATAACAGAATGCCAGTGATGGCGGTTTTAATCGCTCAAGTATGGTTGTGGTAATAATAAAAGGGTGAAGTATGACTGCAGATAACCGCTATTTTTACCAGCCGAGTAAAGGTCATGGTCTGGCGCACGATCCTTTAAATGCCATTATAGGCCCACGGCCTATTGGCTGGATTTCATCGCGTAATGCTCAGGGACAACGCAATCTTGCGCCTTATAGTTTTTTCAATTGTTTTAATTACAAACCGCCGATTATTGGTTTTGCCAGCATAGGTTGGAAAGATAGTGTCGCCAATATTGTTGAAACAGGGGAGTTTGTGTGGAACCTCGCCACCCGCAGTCTCGCTGAGCAGATGAACCAAACCTCAGCTACATTGGCACACGGCCAAGATGAGTTCAGCTTTGCCGGACTCAATGCTAAAGCAGGCACGATTGTTAAGGCCGATTTAGTGGCTGAAAGCCCAGTGAATTTTGAATGTAGGCTGTCCCAATGTATCCAGTTAACTGCCGCCAATGGCGATAATATTGATACTTGGTTAGTGCTAGGTGAAGTGGTGGCCGTGCATATTGCCAAGCACTTACTCAGCAGCGAGGGGATTTATCAAACTGCACTCGCCGAGCCAATATTACGTGCCGGCGGTCCATCGGCGTACTATGGGATCTCTGAAGATTTGCGTTTTGAGCTACATAGACCATAAGTGTGGCGGTTTGCTTAGGTGCCGCAGGGTTTGGGGGCTAGCGTAGTTCGAGTTTTCACTCATGAGTGTTGTTATCTCATGGCTGAGCAATCCAAGGTTGAAGCTTTTTTTTAAAAGAAAATCTAAGTCGTGGGGCTTCCCCACGACTTTAAGACGTTAAATAATATTACATTTTTAAGTTAACGCTGTGCTTAATGATTAGATTAATAAATTGAAAATTACTGTTAGCTGTAGTGCCACTTATATTTAGCAAGTCACCAATTGTGTTAATTACACAATTAGGCGTCCACTTATCTAACGTATTAGTTGTACTTTATATTCATCGCAATCAGCGGTTCGCGTGAGGCTTTTTCGGCACGTAGGCGGGCAAGGTATTTTTCCCATAGATCCACTTGATGGGTGGCGAGATCGTAGAGCACTTTCCACGAGAATAAACCGGTGTCGTGGCCATCATCAAAGACGATTTTCACTGCGTAGTTGCCGACGGGTTCTATGGCACTGATGTTGACGTTTTTCTTGCGGGTGACCAGCTTTGGATTGCCGTGACCATGTACTTCAGCCGAGGGCGAGTAGACTCTGAGCATCTCGCAGCTGAGTTGATGTTGCTCACCATTGTCGAAACTGACTTCTAGAATGCGCGATTTACGTTTCAGTTTTAGATCGGTGACATTGGGCGTTGCTGTGGTCATAGGTTGGCTACCAGAAAGTGCTAGAAATAAGATAACGAATGCCTGATTACTGTAACCATTAACGGCTAAGGATACAAAGAGTATGCCTTAGCCGTGATCACAGTTTTGCCATTAGGTGGGGAGTTTGGTATTAATGGCATACTAAACTTTTACCTAAGTTCAAGTTTTACCAGTCTTACCGCTTAAAGGATAAAGCGGCTGAGATCTTCATCTTGGACTAAGTTATCTAAATGAGCGCTAACATAGTCGGCG
Source organism: Shewanella morhuae (assembly GCF_003028295.1). Taxonomy (NCBI): domain Bacteria; kingdom Pseudomonadati; phylum Pseudomonadota; class Gammaproteobacteria; order Alteromonadales; family Shewanellaceae; genus Shewanella; species Shewanella morhuae. The sequence goes on from NZ_PYSG01000003.1 coordinate 908,357, forward strand.
TCGATAACAAAAGCAGAGCCTGATTTTTCCGATGCATCGTAAGAGATGTCTTCCATCAGTTTTTCCATCACAGTGTGTAAACGGCGAGCACCAATATTTTCAGTGCGCTCATTCACTTGCCATGCGGCTTTGGCAATGCTGTCGATACCCGATTCGGTGAACTCGATTTTCACGCCCTCAGTGCCCATTAACGCGACATATTGCTCGGTCAGTGATGCATGGGGTTCTGTAAGAATACGTTTAAAATCATTGGCTGATAACGCATCTAACTCAACACGTATGGGTAAACGACCCTGTAACTCAGGAATTAAATCTGACGGTTTAGACATCTGGAATGCACCAGAGGCGATAAACAAAATATGGTCGGTTTTCACCATGCCGTGCTTAGTGGTTACCGTGCAGCCTTCAATCAGTGGCAGTAAATCACGTTGCACACCTTCACGGGAAACGTCTGGGCCTGAGGTTTCGCCGCGTTTACAGATTTTATCGATTTCGTCGATAAAAACGATACCGTTTTGCTCAACCATCTCAATGGCTTGCTCTTTTAAATCTTCTTGGTTAACCAGCTTCGCCGCTTCTTCCTCTATGAGTAACTTAAAGGCTTCTTTGATTTTCATCTTGCGGCGTTTAGCAGGGGCTTGGCCCATATTTTTAAACAGGCTTTGCAGCTGATTAGTCATTTCTTCCATGCCTGGAGGCGACATGATTTCGACCCCAATTTGCGGCTGGGCAACATCAATATCAATTTCTTTATCGTCTAATTGACCTTCGCGGAGTTTTTTACGAAACACTTGGCGGGTATTTGAGCTTGAGTCGGTTTCTGCACTTTCCCAGTCATTTTTTGGCTTAGGCAACAGCGCATCGAGGATACGTTCTTCGGCGTGTTCTTCTGCAAGTTGGCGACACTTACCCATTTGCTGTTCGCGGGTAAGCTTGATGGCGATATCGGTTAAATCGCGGATGATTTGCTCGACTTCTTTACCGACATAACCGACTTCGGTGTATTTAGTCGCTTCGACTTTAATAAATGGCGCGTTAGCTAACTTAGCTAAACGGCGGGCAATTTCAGTCTTACCTACGCCAGTTGGGCCAATCATTAAAATATTTTTTGGGGTAACTTCTTGACGGAAATCAGCATCCAATTGCATCCGGCGCCAGCGGTTACGCAGGGCGACAGCAACAGAACGTTTGGCTTTTTGTTGGCCAATAATGTGTGCATCCAGCTCGTGGACAATCTCACGGGGGGTCATTTCAGACATATATTCCTCACGGGCTGTTTAGTAATTGAGTTCTTCAATTGTTTTGAATTGATTGGTAAATACGCAAATGTCACCCGCTATAGTCAGGGATTTTTCAGCGATTTCTAAGGCCGATAATTCAGTGTTTTGCAATAAGGCCAACGCCGCAGCTTGGGCATAATTGCCGCCTGAACCGATAGCGACTAAATCGTATTCTGGCTGCACTACATCACCATTACCGGTGATGATAAGCGAGGTTTCGGCATCGGCGACAACGAGTAAAGCTTCGAGTTTTCGCAGCATACGATCGGTACGCCAATCTTTGGCAAGCTCAACGGCCGAGCGTAATAAATGGCCTTGGTGCATTTCGAGTTTTGCCTCAAAACGTTCAAATAAGGTGAAGGCATCGGCGGTGCCGCCAGCAAAACCTGCCAGTACCTTGTTGTGATATAAGCGACGCACTTTTTTGGCGTTACCTTTCATCACGGTATTGCCTAGGGAGACTTGGCCATCGCCGGCGATGACAACTTGATTATTACGGCGTACTGATACGATAGTGGTCACAATGAATCCTCTTCTGGCCCGTATGACAAATCATACGGTGGATGATGGATTAGATATGGGGATAGATGACCGTAATTCAAGTAATAGCCGCAAATGCGAAAAGAGTTTGCTTACTTTTTCATGCCTTTGATTGCAAAAGTAAGCACTTAAAACGTTATGCTTGAATTTTTAATAGGCAAATTGCAGCAGGTACACTGTCTATACCGCATTCTTGTAATGTTGCACTCATACTTTTTACAAACTCAGTTTTATGTTGCCTAACGACTTGATAAATCTGGAAACACATCACAATATCACTTTCTGATAGTCCTTTATTCTTAAAGGCAATCGCAGATAAATAGCAACGGATCATAAAACAATCGAGCACGAGTAAGCGGAATGCTTCCCAAGAGGGTTGTTGTGAGTCTAATAAAGGGAAATGGTTGTGATAAATAGAATACAAAATATAGCGTTCAAACAGTTCGGCATGGCCAGTAAGCGCCGGCGCCGCATGTTCTGTCCAAGCTTGATTTAGCGCATCAATGTGATATTCGTTTTCTTCATTACACAATGCTCTAACTGCATCATTTAGCGTGGTAAATCTTGCGCGTAATCCTCTTGAGTGCGACTGACATAATTCATTATGAACCGTGATAAACGCATGCATTTGTGGCTGAGGTGTATAAGGTAGCTTTTCATATTGCTCCGCCAACGCTCCTGATTCAGCATACAATTTTAGTTGTTGTAAACGCTTATCGAGTTCTTCAATTGGCAGAGTATTTTGACGAACTTGGTCACATACTTTGATTAATAGTCCAATTGCTAGCAATGCATGTTGCCAGCCTCCTTTCATATTCACCAATAGATCGATGCAGGATTCATGGGTTTTTTCTAACCATAGTGGGCTGGGTGATGACGACTGTTTTGTGCCACTTCTATTCGTGTCAAATTGGAACGCATCAGGGTTGAATAGCACTAAACGAGCGACTTCTGGACAAGATAAATAGAGGCTTTCATGCTTATTACCACCAATGACCTTGTGGATCCGTGGATAAGTTTTACATGTGTGGCTCAGCGCCTGCACCCCCGCTTTTGCATGGACATCACACAGCTTTTGTTCATTAACGAATGGACATACACCTTGTTCATTGAGCCTTATATCGGCCCAATCGTTTGCGCTTTTTTTGGTTTCAATAAAGGCCGTTTTTGCCGTTGTGGCGAGCAATGGATGTTTGATGGTGTTTTTATAGCTTTTTTTATCAAAAGATATGCGCCAATCGTTACAACAGCTATCTTCACATTCTGGCCCAATACATTGGAATAATGTGACATAGCCTGGTTTTATGATGAGATTGTCCATCAGTAATTTCTTTATTCTTACAGTGAGTTAGATGAAATATAACAAATAAAACGGACTAATGCCAGTTTAGTCAAACAGTGTTAAACAAAGTTAAATAGCTAAGTTACAACCGTTTGTTATTGCTAAACGGATGACTTACTTATGGTTTAACGCCCTGTTTTATACGCAACTGATTCGGCGCCGCGAGGTTGAGTAGAGAGTAATTATGACTTATAGGATTGAGTTCAGATTACCTAAGTGCTGCACCAGTTCTGCCATATTATTGACTTCGAGCTTTTTGATGATTTTTGCGCGGTGCACTTCAATTGTGCGTAGCGATAAAAACATCACCTCCGAGATTTGTTTGTTAGTCATACCTTGGATGAGATGAGCTAACACTTGTTGTTCTCGCTCGGTGAGTCTTTCAAACTTTTGCTGCAAGCTTTGTTGTTCGAAGTTGGTCAGACTTTCTCGCTGTGCCTTTTCAATCGCTTGGACTAATGATTTACCCGATACCGGCTTTTGAAAAAAATCACAGGCACCTTTGCGAAATGCACTTAATGCCATAGGTAAATCACCGTGACCCGTAAGAAAGATCACTCCCAGTGGGCTTTTAGTCTCCAGTAGTTTTTGTTGTATTTCCTGCCCTGTAATTTCGGGCATACGGCTATCTAAAATAACGCAACCTGCTTGTGATAATACACAGCGCTTGAGAAAGTCGTGGCCATTACTAAAGGTTTGCACTTGATAACCAAATTGTCTGAGCATAAACCCCAATGAATCGAGGATCGCGGCATCGTCATCAACTAAATACAATGGCAATTTGGTAAACATAGCTTTCCTGCTGGAGTTAAAGGGCATGAATAGCTTAAGCCGCAGAGGGACTTAGCTCAATTTTAAGCCTAGGTCTTGAGAGATACATCACTAAATCAGCCTTATCCTATGATCTTAATGTCGGAGTTTGGTGGCATTTCACAGCAGCAATAATGGCGGTAAGTTATGGTCTTGATATGTATGACTAGGCTCTGAAAGACAAGCAACACCTATGAAAAAACATGAGCTATTGCAGCGGGTTTCACTGTTTAGCACATTGGGCTACTGGTTACTGCTGTGTTTGAGTGGGCTGGCCTTATACCATCCTAGCGTTAGCATCGCTGACGAAGCATTGAAAGAGCATCAATTTAGAGTCGGTGTGTTAGCAAATCATGGTGTATTAAAGGCCAAGCAGCGTTGGCAACCTATGATGGATTATCTATCTGAGCAGGTGCCTAATAGTCATTTTGAGGTTGTGCCCGTTGATTTTAATGGCATGCGCAGCCAGTTACTCAGTAACGATCTGCAGTTTATTGTCACCAATCCTGGGCAGTATCTGCACTTAAGTAATCATTTTCCGCTGTCTTGGCTTGCGACGATGAAAAGCCGTAAACATCAGGGCAGCACTTTTACTATCGGCGCGACGATTATCGTGCGTGCTGATAGTCCTATCCGCACTCTGCAAGATTTACGTGGACGCAATGTCGTCGCCAGCGATCCGCAAGCTTTAGGTGGATACCAAGCCGCCATGGGCTTGTTGTATAAAATGGGCTTTCTTTCTGAAGAGTTTTTTGGGCAAGTGCGCTTTCTTGGGTTTCCACTTGAACCATTGGTCTATCAAGTACGTGATGGTAACGCCGATGCCGCGATTGTGCCTTTTTGTACCTTAGAGGAAATGATCGAAACGGGTTTGGTTAATCAAGCTGATTACCGAATCATCCATCCGAATACTCCCGCTGGATATGATTGCGAGGTCAGCACCCAGTTATACCCTAATTGGTCATTTGCGGCGGCGGATACCGTTCCTCCTCAGCTCACAATGGCAATTACCCGCGCCTTATTTGATTTGCCTGTTGACCATGTGGCCGCGATTACGGCTGACACTTTGGGCTGGACTGCACCGATAAGCCAGCTAAAAGTTATTGAATTATTTAAGGAACTGCAGCTACAGCGCGGATCGCCGCCACTTTATCAAACGGTGCATAAATGGATGGCAAAAAACAAAGAATGGGGCATTGCACTACTGTTAATTTTTATCATATCTACGATTTACCACTTGTGGCTTGAGTATAAGTTTCGCCAAAAAAGTGAATTTTTACTCAACACAGAACGACAATTAAAAGATAAAGCGCTGCAGCTTGAGCGCTTACAGAGTGCGGCGATTCTGGGGGAGATTGGCGCAGGTCTTGCCCATGAACTTAATCAACCCATTGCAGCCATCACTCAATACAGCGAAGGCGCTATGTTGCAGTTGGAGCGATTGGGGCAGGATAATCCAGAACTCTACGATGTGTTGGGTAAGATTAATGTGCAGTCTATTCGTGCGGGCGCCGTTGTACACCGCATTCGCGGCTTACTGAAACGCCGTCAGGCAAAGGCTGAACCTTTAAATATTGTACTGGTAGTGAAAGAAGCCTTAGCTTTACTGCGGCGCGAGCTAGATCGTGCTCAAATACATGCTCATGTAAACGTTCATGGAGAACCCTTTGAATTAATGGGCGATAGCGTTGGTTTGAGCCAGATGTGGGTTAACTTGATCAAAAATAGTTTAGATGCGCTAGAGCTCTGCAGTGATCATCGTATGCGTAAATTGTGGATCGAAATTTATTATCAGCCACATAAAATTAAAGTATTAGTGATTGATAATGGTGAAGGACTACAAGGGCAGGCGAGCGAGTTAATGGCTTCTTTCGCATCGACTAAAGATGAAGGTTTAGGGCTCGGCTTAGCTATCTGTAAAGATGTTGTCACTCGCCACCACGGCAGCATTCAAATCGAAAACTGCCAAGATTGCAGTCGTGAGGTCACCTTACCTTGGCAGCAAGGTTGCGTCGTCACGGTAGTATTGCCCAAGGGGTAAGATACTCAGATAATTTAAACCTAACGCATGGCTAACATGGTTTTGCGGCGGGCTTGCTCTAGAATAATGCCCACGGCGAGTCCGGCGGCGGCGTTGATTGCAAGGCAAGTGATCGCGGTTGATAAAATCACCAAGATACAAAAAGGCCTACCATCAATTAAGCGTTTTGACCATGCCAGTTGTAACCCTGCTATCGTCAGTAAGCTGCCGAGGATAGCCATTGGAATTAAGCTTAACAACCAAGCAATATTACTGCCCCAGCAGAGGGCGATAATTAAACAACTACTGCCAAAAATAAGTGGTGCAAGATAAGTGCGTGCGCCAAAATGATATTGTACAGTGAGCCCTCCCGCACCGTGGCACATGGCCGAGGCGCCAAAGGGCGCGAGTAATAAATTGGCTAGGCCTGAGGTTATCGCAAAGTTTTTTGGTGTGAGTTTAGCGGCATCTTCGGGGAATTTTTCCTGTGCCATCGCTGAAATGGCAATAACGGCATTGGTTAGGGTCAATGCCAGTTGCGGTAACACCAGAAAAAGGGCTGCGGAAGTCCATTCGACGGCTGTCGGCCAAGTTAACTGAAATGGTGTTGTCATTGCTTGAATATCAAGATTATTACTGATTAAGCCTGTTTGCGTGCTTGCCTGCCAAATCATCCCTGCCGCAATCACTAAAGGCATAGCAAGGTAACGTAACGGTAAAAATTTACTGATAAAGAGTAGTCCAAAAGCCCCAAAACCTAACAGCCAAAACTCACTCATCATCTTCGCGCCCATCCACATTAGCTGTAGACCGATTGCGAGTTGGATACCGACACTCACGGCTTGAGAGAGTTGTTTAGCTAACCAAGTAATCGCACCGCTAAAGGCAAGAATAAGCAGTATTATCCCCATTAACATGGCACTTGCTTGCAACATTCCAGGTGATAACCCTTGGGCAATAACCAGTGCCGCGATGACTTTCATCGGTTGTACGGGAATTGGGCGGCGGTAAAATAACGCGCTTAGGATAGCGAATAGCCCAAAACCCAAAAAGATTCCTTGGGCTGAAAATTGATTGAGGGCAATAAGCCCGAGTACCAAAGGTAAAAAAGTACCGAGATCGGCAAATGCACCGCTGGTTTCTCCAAGTAAACGGTTAAATGACTGGTTACACACTTTTTTAGGGGAATTGCCCGAGATCATACATATTGCCGTAATTGAACACACTATAACTACGCAAAATAAGTGCCAGAAAAATAAGGTTATTCTGCTGGTAAACTGAGTGAAACTACCGCGCGGCGTCACTCAGCGAGACAAACTGGGGCAGGGTAAAAATTGGCAGGGTCGAAATGTCTGTGTTTGTGTCTATTACTGCTGGGATTAACGATTAACTCAAACTCAGTTATTAGTGGTAATTCAACCACAGCAGTGACAGTTAGTGCCGTGGCGGGTTCTCTTTATTATGTAACCTAAACTCGGGATAACGAGTGTCGAAAAATCTAAATTTAACAAACTAAATCAATGCTATAAATGATTAGTTTGAAACGAAAAATCTATTTAGGCTAACCAGCAATCAGATTAGTGAGTGATGGCGGGTGATTCGGTGAGATTAAGTGGTGGCTCGATGCCATAGGATTCAAATAGCCGAGTGATTTCACCTGAGGTGCGCATGTCGTCGACTATTTGGTGAACTTGTTTAGCATATTGATGCAGCGGTGACATGATCGGAATACTGAAATAGCGGCCGTTATTGCTTATGTCGACATATTCCACCTGCTTAAATCGGGGCTCTTTAGCAAAAATTGACATTTCATGTTGTTCGGAGGTAATGACTAAATCGATGCGCTTCGCCTTCAACATATTGATTAATTGGTCATTATTATTAACAAAAGACACTTTGAGTTGTTTTTGATTATCATTGAACTGCGAACAGTAAAAAGTACCTCTAAGTGCGCCAATGATATAAGGCTTTAATTCATCGAAATGTTTAACCTCAAACTGTCGATTTTCAAGAGCAAAGTAATAGACGTAGCGCTTGTCGTATCCCAGTAGCATAGGGTCTAGGAAATTGTTGCGTTTGGGTGTCATCGAATGGACGGGAATTAGGTCGACTTGTCCTATTTCGGCTATTTTAATCGTGCGTGCCCATGGCACATTACTCCAACTTACCTTGTAACCTAGACGGGTGATGACTTCATTGATCACTGCGGCACCAGGGCCTTTGCATTCACCATTTTCGAAATAAATAACTGGGTGCCTATCGCGACAGTGTGCTTGCCAAACAACAGCAGAGGTTTCTGCCATCGCTTGGGGCAGAAATAAGCATGAAATAATAACTATCAGTATTAGCCTCATTCATCTTGCCTATTAAATGGTCAGTTTTAATTATTTGGCTGGGCAGTTAATCCGACTATCTTTTATTTCTAGTCATTGAGCCGCACCGATTCGGTTAATACAATGATTGTAGTGTTTACACATCCACTGTGCATTTTAAGTAATTATAAATACACTCTATCTTGTCGCGAAAAGATTTAGTTTTTTAATTTGGCCAAACTTTTTCCGGGACTCATTAGTTGCTGGGAAACTTATCTATCCGACTCAAGATAGGGCATTAATTGGGTTTAAGTAGCTTCAATTTTGGTTTCGGCTTAGGCAGGCTCGAATTCCGTGAGGCAAGATTTAGTGCTGGTTTGATAGAGCAGCTGATCGCTATTCATATCGTATTTGCTAAAATGACGCAGCAATAAGCTAGACGTATGGACACTATTTAATAATTGAGTTCTCTATGTTATAGGTGCTCGAAAAGAAATCGTCGAGCCCCTCGATTGGACTGATTTTAATGCCGATGACCATGCCAGTATTGTATTGAGTATGCAGGTAAACCATGGAGGGAATGTACCTATACTGTAAAAAAATCTGCGAACATAGAGGCTTAAATGCAGCTGTAAGGCTCATGAAGGCGAGCTGCTATTTTCAGGAGCTGCAATTAGTGCCTGATCATGGTTTTAGCGATTGTGCTTTATTTGATTTCATTGAACATGAGCTGAAATTTCCATTACCTCATCTGCATTAAGTCGAATATCCACGTGAAAGACGTTGAAGGTAAGTTGTTTCTGGTTAAGAAATGTTAACTGCTAAGCGACCGCATTAGTACGTTAAAGCACGTTCAAATTCCCAAAAACCGTCAATCAGTTGTTCGAGTCATATGCTGTAAAAAGAAAGACATAAAAGAAGCGTGGTATCTGGCAACAAGTCGGGACGATTTATCTAGCCCTAAGTTACTGATGCAGCATGGGAAGTGTTAGGGTATTGAAACAACCTCTAGGGATATCAAGGGCTATCTCGATATTTGGGTGGCATTGAGCTAGGTTGAGCGACTGCGCCGTTCAACCCCATGATCACTAGCGTTATTGATGTTGAATATGGATCTCTTTTATCGGGCACGCAATCTCTATTCCAGCTTGTTTAAGTGCGTTGTAGAGCGCCAAGTTCACTTTGTATTTATGTTGAAAATAGTTTTGTGTCGGTACCCAGTAACGTACACCCATTTCAATCCCGACAGCATTAAAACCATTGATGCCAATATTGGGTGTGGTCTCTTGATAAACATAGGAATTGTTACTTAATAACTCAGTAATCACACTAATGGCATGTTCGGGATTTGTGTTGTAACTGAGATTAAATTGGGTTTCTACTAATTTATTACTGAAGGAATTATGTAAAATCTCGCCAACAATGTGCTTGTTAGGAATATTAATTTGTTCGCCTTCCTCATTGGTGAGAATGGTCATACCTAAATTAATACGTTTAACAACACCGCTTTCTCCTTTTATTTCAATGGTGTTACCCACGAGGAAAGGGCGCGTTACTATAATCGTCACACCAGCGGCATAGTTAGCCAACATGCCTTGCAGCGCTAAACCTGCACCCAAAGAGATAGCACCAATTGCAGCAACCATAGGGGTTACGCTGATGCCGATTTTACTCAGGGCGATAATTCCGACCATAACGATGATGAGAATACGGATAAGGTTACTGACAAAATTGCTGAGAGTGATATCGACATTGTGTTTTTTGAACTGTTTAGCAACTAAGCGCGATACTTTACTAGCAACCCATAGACCGAGTAAAAAAATCAGTAAGGCGCCCACGAGTTGGAAGCTGTAGGTGACTAAAAACTCTGTGACCAGTTGATAAACACCCTGCAACTGTTGTAATTCTTGATTGATTCCTGGTGTTATCATTATGATATCCCTGTAATAAATTTAACTGTACCAGTATAGCGTACAACCCAGTACAAATACTTATTTGCCTTCATCTGTGAAGCGTATCATGTAATCGTGGTTGGTTTAATGAGCGAATAGGGTGAGTCAGGTATGCTGGCAGCTTATCCAATATAGGGAGTTGAGTGTTTATGAAAACGCTATTGTTATGTCTATCTTGTCTATTAACCCCAATATGGGCGTTTGCTGCAAGTTATGTTGCCGGTGATGCGATTAATTCTATTACACTGCTCGATCAACATGATAAAACCGTTACAGTGACAGATGAAACCCAAGTGTTACTTTTTAGCCGTAGCATGAAAGGTGGCGATATTATTAAAGAAGCACTCACTCCTTTGAGTGATACTCAAATGCCTACTGGCTTGGTTTATGTTGCAGATATTAGCGGCATGCCTTCTTTGATTGCTAAGTTTGTTGCTGTACCACAAATGAAAGATTTACCTTTTGTGATTGGCTTAGATAGGGAGGGTGAGATCAGCCGTTTATTACCTGACACTAAAGATATGGCCACTATGATATTGCTCAATCAGCGTAAGATTGTAGACATTGCTTATTTTGACTCTAGTGAAGCCTTGAGCCAAGCGCTTGCCAAACTTAACCAATCGCAGTAATAACTCAGTTAAATTGATGCAGAGTTAGATCATCATATGTAAAACATTACAGATATAAGGCATTACATTGGCATTATTGGGCAGTGTGATGCCATCTCAAATCAGTAGCTTTATGGTGAATATTTGGGCCAGCCAGTCTACCTACCTTTCTTTCGATAATGTCATAAAAGTTAACTTCGTATTCAGTAAATCTACACAAATTTATCTAAGGGTTTATGTAGATAATTATTTGTTTTATCTTAACTTTTTTTAAAATCAAAGTTTGTCAGTATGTGTTGGAATAAAAAATTATTAATTCAGCATAAAAATTCATTGCGTAAAGCAGGGAAATATCGTTTACTGCGCACGTTTTTAAGATATTACACTCACTTTTATTTATTTGACCCCAAGGAGACTCTGGCCCAATGAGCCAATTTCAATCTATTGATGTTGCTGACTATTATGATATGGATACCTTCAAGCGTATTGAAGCGTTTGCCAAAGACAAAGCAACCCCATTCGTCGTGATCGATACTAGTATCATAGCGAAACAATACGATGACATGGTTAATAGTTTTCCTTACGCTAACGTTTATTATGCAGTTAAGGCAAATCCTGCGGCCGAGGTTTTATCTTTATTAAAAGATAAGGGCTCAAATTTTGATATCGCCTCAATTTATGAGCTTGATATGGTGATGAATGTAGGTGTAACAGCCGATCGCGTTAGCTACGGCAACACCATCAAAAAACGCCAAGATGTACGTGCATTTTATGAACGCGGTGTGCGTATGTACGCATCTGACTCAGAAGCCGATCTGCGTATGATCGCCGAAGAAGCACCGGGAGCGCGTGTTTATGTGCGTATTCTGACCGAAGGCACCGATACTGCTGATTGGCCGTTATCGCGTAAATTTGGTTGCCAAAACGAAATGGCTTATGACCTATTAGTGTTGGCGCAAGAATTAGGTTTAGAACCCTTTGGGATTTCGTTCCATGTAGGCTCTCAACAGCGTGATATCGGTGCTTGGGATGCTGCGATTGGTAAAGTTAAAAGCATTTTCGACCGTCTGCGTGATGAGCACAATATTACCTTGAAGATGATCAATATGGGTGGCGGTTTTCCTGCTAACTACATTGATAAAACCAACCAATTGGGTGTATATGCTGAGCAGATCACTCATTTCCTAAAAGAAGATTTTGGTGACGATTTACCGCAAATTATTTTGGAGCCGGGTCGTTCATTGATTTCTAACGCAGGAATTTTAGTCTCTGAAGTGGTACTGGTCAGCAAAAAATCCTACACAGCGTTAGAGCGTTGGGTGTTTACTGATGTGGGTAAATTTTCTGGTTTGATTGAAACCATGGACGAAGCGATTAAGTTTCCAATTTATACCGACCGTAAAGGTGAGCTAGATAAGTGCGTCATTGCCGGCCCAACCTGTGATAGTGCCGATATTATGTATGAACACTACAGTTATGGTTTACCGAATGATCTAGCGATTGGTGACCGTATGTACTGGTTAACTGCTGGCGCTTACACCACGACCTATTCGGCAGTATGTTTTAATGGTTTTCCCCCGCTGAAAGATTACTACCTGTAAGCGATTTAAATTACGATAATAAGGGCGCTTAGGCGCCCTTATTGCTATTTAGAATTGTTGTCTAGACAATAGCGGATTATTGGTGGGACTTAAGGATTTGATAAATCTCTTCTTTTAGGCGTAACTTCTTGCTTTTAAGCTCTTTCACCGCGGGATTAAAATCACTAGCAACCCGTTTTTCTAGCTGTTTAATTTCTTCATCTAAATGATTATGTTCATCGAATTTACGTTGAAAATGAGCATCCTTGGTCTTCAGGGTAGAAATTAATTCTCTGTATTCTGCAAACATCGGTATTCTCCTTGTCGTCACTATTCCACGTTAGTTGAATTTTAACCCTAGCCTTTATACTGGCTGATAAGAAGTTATTTTGCTCAAATTCTGCTCGGCACTAGATTAATACTAAAGACTGAATTATTTAAAGTAACTATAAATCAATGGATTAGATATTATTTATCATAGGAGATGGCAGTTGGGCTTGATCTAGCTCACACTTTATCTGGCATACATTAAACTGATATCCGCAACACGAGTAAATTTGCTATCTTATGATCAGATTTATGTGTAATTAGTAATTTCATTACGATTAGACAATTACTTCTTGCCGATAATTCTGTGATCAAGTTAACCTTCACCGCTTCGATACTAGGTTAAAGTCGATTTAATAAGAATTTAATTATCAAAAATGAAAGGGGTTTTCACAATGGCTGATGTATTTCATTTAGGTTTGACCAAAGCAATGCTCGATGGTGCTACCTTGGCAATCGTGCCTGGTGATCCAGAGCGTGTAAAGCGTATTGCTGAATTAATGGACAATGCGACGTTTCTTGCTAGCCACCGCGAATATACCAGCTATTTAGCGTATGCCGATGGCAAGCCGGTTGTCGTGTGTTCAACCGGTATCGGTGGTCCATCGACGTCTATTGCGGTAGAAGAATTGGCACAATTGGGTGTGAATACCTTTTTGCGTATTGGTACCACAGGCGCTATCCAACCTCATGTGAATGTAGGTGATGTGATTGTGACTCAAGCTTCAGTGCGTTTAGATGGCGCAAGCTTGCATTTTGCACCTATGGAGTTTCCTGCGGTTGCCAACTTTGAATGTACTACCGCTATGGTTGCAGCGTGTCGTGATGCTGGCGTAGAACCACACATCGGTATTACTGCATCTTCTGATACTTTCTACCCAGGTCAAGAGCGTTACGATACTGTCAGTGGCCGTATAACACGTCGCTTTGCTGGGTCGATGAAAGAGTGGCAAGACATGGGCGTGTTGAACTATGAGATGGAGTCTTCTACTTTATTCACTATGTGTGCGACTCAAGGTTGGCGTGCAGCCTGTGTTGCTGGTGTGATTGTTAACCGCACTCAGCAAGAAATCCCTAATGAAACCACAATGAAGAAAACTGAAGTGAACGCGATTGCTATCGTGATTGCTGCGGCAAAAAAACTGCTTGCTTAAGGTTAATTAAGCCAAACGGTGCTTCTCTGTATAGGGACAGCTCAATAAAAAAGGTGCCTCAGGCACCTTTTTTATTGCTTTAAAACCGTATTGATATCGATTAAAAGTGATACTTGGCAATCACAGAGTAAGTGTCTTGATCTACGCCTTTCACGCCGTATTTATTTGTCCACAGATCGTACTCAATACCCACCAATAACTTATTGGCCTGATGATCGCCGAATAGACTCTTACCAAGGTCGTATTTTAGCTGTGGATTAAAGTGGAAGTTCTCTTCGTAGCCGTTATCATCGCTGGCAAATACCCAGTCGATAAAGCCATCGAGTACTATATTGGCTGAACCAATAGGAATATCGATACGGAAAGCCGGGCTAAACTGCCAGCCATCGCTATTATTGCCTGTGCTCATACCCTCACGACGGTAAGTATTCAAGTTCAGGTAGGTGAAATAAGGCACGGCAACATCAATACCTAGGCCGTAAAGTAAACTGTGGACAGGACCTTCGCCTTCTTCATAGGTTAATGCCAGAGATAGATCGGTCACTGGGCCAAAGGCTATTTTTTCACCAAGAATTTTACTGGCACTGAAGCGTGGTGAAATTTCACCATAGGTTGTACTGTCCATAGAAGCGTTGTTACCTTTGAAATAGATAAAATCTTGGAAGGCAAACCAATCACCGTATTTCCAAGCTCCAGCCGTTTCTAGAGTAATAGTCGCTTGTTTATCTGATGGTGCTAAATCGTAGTCTTCACCATATAACGCGGTGGCACTGAAATCCCACCACTGTACTAAATCATCGGCAAATACTTGAGGCGAAAGCATTAATGCTAGGCATAGACATGTTTTTTTCATTGTTATTTCCTGTTGTAGAGGTCGACGTCAATTCGTGTCTTATTCAATCTATTCTTTGCTCTAATGGCATGGCTTGATGGGTAAGTTCAAACCTAGCGCGATAGTACGGCAAAGTATGGCTAAAAATTGAGGGCAATATATGCAAAATCGTAGCGTTATTCAAAGTTTTTATTGAGTGTTGTTGTCAAAATCACATAATAGGCGCATGAGTTTTTTATAGTTATATTATTGATTTAAAGGTTTTTATTGTTTTTTACTTTTATAGCAAGTCTAAATTATGTTCATTTTAAAAATTGATTGTGCTGAATATTAAAACAAAATAATGACTTAGATGCGCGCGGGCGTAAGAACAGTGTTTAGCTGATAGTAGATTGTGGATTGTAAATATCGACATATTATGTCGATTACCTATAACGCTGCTGCTATAGTTGCTACATAGTGCGCTTTCATTTCAGGGGGAAATATGGCGTTTTCAAATCCGATTTTAGTGTGGGCAGTGGTAGGTTTAGTATTAATGCTGGCTGAACTGGTGGTTCCTGGTGGTGTGATTGTCTTGTTGGGAGCGGCGTGTTTAGTTGTAGCTGGCGCGTTAAGCATAGGGCTAGTCGAAGGCATAGTGCAGAGCCTGACTTTGTGGTTTATTGCTGCGATTGTATTGTTATTGGCTTTTAGACAAGTGACACAAAGGCTTGTTGGCGGGGATTCCCATGTGGATAACACGGATGAGGCAATCGACTTATATAATCAAATTGCGCATGTAAAACAAACCATTGGTCCGGGGCAAACTACTGGGCGGGTTGAGTTCCAAGGTATTGAATGGCCAGCGCTTGGCGATGGCAGTATCATAGTTGCAGGAACTGATGTCAGAATTATTTGCCGTGAAAATATTGCTCTAGTTGTTGAGCCTGTTGCTGTAGAAACTGCCAAAAATTAAAGGATGGGAGCTATGTTTGTATTTACTTTAGTTATTTTATTTATCTTTTTTATTCTCTATAAATTAATGCTCATTGTACCGATGCGAGAAGTGCATGTTATTGAGCGTCTTGGTAAATTTCGTACAGTATTACAACCCGGATTTCACTTTCTTATTCCCTTCTTCGATCGCGTCTCCTACCGTCATGATACCCGTGAACAAGTATTAGATGTGCCGCCACAAAGCTGTATCTCTAAAGATAACACTCAACTAGAGGTAGATGGCCTTGTCTATCTGAAAGTGATGGATGGTAAATTGGCAAGTTATGGCATTGAAAACTATCGTAAAGCGGCGGTGAACTTAGCCCAAACTACTATGCGTTCTGAAATTGGTAAGCTGAGTTTGAGTGAGACTTTTTCTGAGCGTGATAGCCTAAATGAATCCATAGTACGTGAAATAGATAAAGCATCTGAGCCTTGGGGTATTAAGGTGCTGCGTTATGAGATCCGCAATATCACGCCTTCACGTCATGTTATCCACACCCTTGAAAAACAAATGGAAGCTGAGCGCCGTAAGCGCGCAGAAATCACCTTGGCCAATGCTGAGAAAGCGGCGATGATCAATATGTCAGAAGGCGAACGCCAAGAGGCTATTAATCTTTCAGAAGGTCAAAAACAAAAACGTATAAACGAAGCCAAAGGTACCGGGCAAGAGATAGCGATTATTGCCAAAGCGAAATCCGAAGGCATGGCGATGATCTCACAGGCTCTAGCCGTTAATGGCGGTACTGATGCAATGAATATGCTGCTAAAAGAGCAGTTTATTGCTCAAGTCGGTAAAATTCTTAATGATGCACAAGTTTCAGTGGTTCCTGCGGAAATGGCAAAACTCGAAGGTTTCTTTGAGGGTATGGATCAAGTCACTCAAACAATGAGCGGCCATAATAATCTTGGCAAAGGAGCGCGATAATGAATATTCCCTTAGATACTGATTTAATTGTTATGGCAATTTGGGGACTTATCTTTGCCATTTTCGTGATTAAGTTATTTCAATCTATTCGTCTAGTACCGACGAAGTCTGCTCATATTGTGGAGCGATTAGGCAAGTATCACTGTACCTTAGATGCGGGTTTCCATGCACTGATTCCCTTTGTGGATAAAGTCGCTTTTATTCATGATTTGAAAGAAGAGACTATTGATGTACCGCCGCAGGAATGTTTTTCGAGTGATGAAGTGAATGTTGAAGTCGATGGCGTTATTTATATCTCTGTGACTGACCCTATCAAAGCCAGTTACGGCATTACTGATTATCGCTATGCCGCAATCCAGTTAGCACAAACGACAACGCGTTCAGTTATTGGGACGCTCGATCTTGACCGTACATTCGAAGAGCGTGATGTGATTTCTGCCAAGGTTGTAGAAGTTTTAGATCAAGCGGGCGCTACGTGGGGAATACGTGTACACCGTTATGAAATTAAAAATATTACCCCACCTGAAACCGTTAAAAATGCCATGGAAATGCAAGTGAATGCTGAGCGTGAACGTCGTGCATTATTAGCTAAGAGTGAAGGCGACAAACAGAGCAAAATTAACCGTTCTGAAGGTGTTAAAGCTGAAACGGTAAACCGTTCTGAAGGTGAGATGCAACGCCGAATTAACGAGGCTGAGGGTAAGGCTGAGGAGATTTTAACGATTTCTCGTGCAACGGCAGAATCGATTGAACGCCTCGCCTCTGTGATTGCCGCGCCTGGTGGCCACAATGCTTTGCGGCTGCAGCTCGGCCAGCAGTACTTTAAGCAACTCGATGGCTTAAGTCAGAAGAGTAGCCGTATTGTATTACCGGGTAATATGGTGGATTTCGATTATTGGATGAATAGCATCAGCTTAACCGAAGAAAAACCCACTTAAGATTGTTGTCTAATCGGTAATGTAGGTTTTAGTCTGGTGTAAAATAAGGTCAAGCATTCTGTGTTTGACCTTATTTTTGGTAGTAATTTGATGATTTAGTTGAGGACTAGAATTGATGATGCAGCTTCTGTTGCGTGAATAAGTAGAAGCTGCTGTCAGGGTTAGATGATTCATTAAAAATGATGTCAATAAGCTAAGCGTTCATGAATTTGAGAATGCGTATGGGTTTCTATCAGATCTGCTATTTGGTTTTGTTCTAATTGCTTCAGTGCAGATATTTCGTCATAAATCTTATCTTGAACATCCAGTGGCATGCGGACATGCTCCATAAACATCCTAATACCTAGCATGTCGCCATTCTTAAAAAGTTGGCTAAATTCGGTGGCTTCTATCTCGATTAATGCATTCATAATACGTCACCCTGAGGTTGGATTTGTTATCGATACAGCTGTTTTGCTGTCGATTAAGAAATACGCCTTAGTTTGATCTAGGTCAATTAAACTGTATGTTAATCTTTATTAATAAATATTTTTATTGTTTATTAACAGCTGGTTATATTTTTTGATGCCGAGACTTTAAAAATCGAAAATGTTTAAAACAAAGGTTGTTAAGAAGTGATTGAATGAATGGTGAGTGATGTAGGCGGCAATTGAAATGAGATCACATTATTATTTTACGAATAAAAAATAGCGGCAAGCGATAAATTGCTGGCCGCTATTTTTTTGAGTCATTAGCCTATGACAGTAAGCCAATATGGCATGTAAATATTATTTGGGAACGGCCAAAATCTGACAACCATTGATTCCCGCTTTTTGTAGCGTATGGCGTTTACGCTCGGCATCACGTTTGCGCTCGTAGGGGCCTAAAGCGACTTTGTACCAAATACCAGTCGTGCCTTCGATTTGCCTCACCTGTGCTTCTAAACCTTGAAATGCGATCACGGCCTTCATCTCGTTCGCCTGTGACTCTTGGCGGAAAGACGCACACTGCAACTGATATAGCACGGGTGTACGGCTTGCCACCACATCAGGAATATCTACTTCAACATGTTTGTTTTCGAGTTCCTTGAGATAAGTCCATTCTTCCTTGGGTTGTGGTGGTAAGGCATGAGGATCTTTCTTCAATGGGACTACTACGGGCTCAACTACAGGCTCAGCGGTTTTCACTGGGATCGCAACCGCTTGGCGCGCGGCTTCCTTCACCTTAGGCGTAAGTAAGGTGGTTTCTTGCGGCTTAACCTTGATTTGAGCTTTCTTGACCACAGCGGGTTGTGGCTTCTCCTCTTGCGGAGCAGTATTTTTAATACTCCAGAGAAAATAGATGAAACCACCTACAGCGAGTATGGCAACAGCTATCAGCGTTAGCGGCAGCTTATTACGCTGCGCTGATTTAGATTGTGAAGGCTTGGCTCTCGATGGGCGTGTTGCGCGCACTGGGCGCGGTTTAGCGCCCGATTGCGGCCTTCTATTGGCATAATCGCGATGACTCATGACTTACATCCGCTCTAATGTTTCTATACCGAGTAGATTTAGGCCTTTTTGTAAGGTGCGGGCTGTCAGTTGTGCTAACAATAAACGGCTATTCTTTTGCGTGTCGTTATCGGCTGCAAGTACAGGGCAAGCTTCGTAGAAGCTAGAAAAAGCCCCTGCGAGTTCATATAAGTACCCACACAATACATGCGGTTGACCTTTGTCTACAACGCGATTGAGGATTTCACCGAACTGTGCCAGCTTGTTACCGAGATCTTTTTCTTTCTCATGCTCAAGCACGATTTTAGCTTGGCTGAGATCCAAATCAGTTACACGCTTGAAGATGCCTGCAACACGGGTATAAGCGTATAGCAGGTAAGGCGCGGTATTGCCTTCAAAGCTAAGCATTTGTTCAAAGCTGAAGATGTAATCACTGGTACGGTTTTTCGATAAGTCTGCATATTTGACGGCACCAATCCCAACAACGCGGGCGATTTCAGCCAAGGTTGCCTCATCCATATCAGGATTTTTACTGCGTACGAGTTCGAGCGCTCGCACGTTAGCTTCATCTAATAAATCAACTAATTTAACCACACCACCGCTGCGGGTTTTGAATGGACGGCCATCTTCGCCGTTCATTGTGCCAAACCCTAAGTGTTCTAATGACATATCTTCACGAACAAATTTAGCCAGTTTAGCGAGGCTAAAAACTTGCTGGAAATGCAGTGCCTGACGTAGGTCAACAAAATACAGTACGCGATCAGCTTTCAACACGCTTGAGCGATAACGCATTGCCGCAAGATCTGAGGTGGCATACAAGTAGCCGCCATCGGCCTTTTGGATGATAACTGGCAGCGGTTCGCCTTCTTTATTGCGAAAAGCCTCTTGGAATACGACTTTGGCGCCGTTACTTTCAGTTAATAAACCTTGGGCATCTAAATCTTTAACCACTTGTTCAAGGTCGGCATTATAAGCACTTTCACCGTGAACATCAGCGCGGGTTAAACTCACGCCTAAACGGGCGTAAACATCATGACAATGGCTTAACGAAATATCATTAAATTCGCGCCACAGTTTATTGCAATATTCGTCGCCCGATTGCAGCTCAACGACTAATTGACGAGCGCGAGTGGCAAACTCCGCCGATTCGTCAAAACGTAATTTAGCAGCGCGATAAAAGTTTTCTAAATCAGACAGCTCTAGCTGGGCTTGCTCACCATTTTGGGCGCGGAGTTCTTCCATGTAGGCCAGTAACATACCAAATTGAGTGCCCCAGTCGCCCACATGGTTTTGACGAATGACGTTATGGCCTAAAAATTCTAGTGCGCGCACCACACTGTCACCAATGATGGTTGAACGTAGGTGGCCGACGTGCATTTCTTTGGCAAGGTTTGGCGAAGAGTAATCGACGACAACGGTTTGCGGCGTTGGCAGTTTGATACCGAAATGCTCATCATTAAGTGCATTTTGCAATTGGTCTGCTAAGGCGCTGTCATTGATGAAAAAGTTGATAAAACCAGGGCCTGCAATTTCAACCTTAGCCACAAAAGTAGAGGCGGGTAAGGTATCAATGATCAGCTGAGCTAATTCGCGTGGGTTCTTGCCCGCGACTTTGGTCAGCATCATGGCTAAGTTAGTTGCCAAGTCGCCATGACTCTTATCCTTGGTTCGATCTACCTGAATGCGTGCTTCAAAGTCAGCAGGCACAATACCTTGTTGTTTAAAGGATTCGAGTGTTTGTTCAAGTAATGATTGGATATGTGATTTCATGGGTTCTAATCGGCACTAACTTTAAGAGTGAATACAGGGAATAACCGCATATTTTAGCCGTTTGTGGTTAGTAATTGCTATCTTCCCGATGATTTTTTATTAAATGATGCTTAAATTTTTATTAAATACGCGACTTAGAGGAGATCCTGCGGATCTCTATCTAAGCTCCAGCGACAGCGTTTGGCTTCAATGAGTTGCTCTACAAGCGGATGAATACGCTCAAACTCTTGCTGCAGTCGGTTGCGGTTCTTCGCTTGAAATAACAATTGACGCCGAAACTTACCGGCTTTTTTATCCAGAGGCGCAGGCATAGGGCCTATTACCTCAAACTCTTTATCTTGGGGTAAAAGCGCAGCAAAGGCGTTGAGAAAGTTATCGGCATCACTGGCTAAATGAGCTTCGGCGCGCACTAATACCATGTGCCATGCTGGTGGCAATAGCGCCTGCTGACGTTCTTTTAGTTGGCTACGAGCAAACTCACCATAACCACGGTGCAGTAAATCGCGCAAAATCGGGTTATCGCTCTGGTGAGTTTGCAATAATACTGTTCCGGGTTTACTGGCGCGTCCTGCACGGCCTGCGACTTGGGTATAAAGTTGCCCAAAACGTTCAGGCGCCCGAAAATCGGCACTAAACAAGGCACCATCAACATCGAGTAGTCCCACAAGTGTGACATCGGGAAAGTGGTGGCCTTTGGCGAGCATTTGCGTACCCACTAAGATTTTATATTCCCCCTTATGAATTGCAGTTAAATGGGTTTCGAGTGAACCTTTAAGGCGAGTGGTATCACGGTCGATACGCACCACTGGATGTTTAGGAAACTCCAGTTGCAGTGCCTCAGCGAGTTGTTCTGTGCCTATGCCTTGGCCCATTAGCATAGTACTACCGCATTTGTGACATTGTTTGGGGATGGCATATTGATTGCCACAATGGTGACAACAAATTTCGCCAAGGGATTGATGCACTGTGAAAAATGCATCACAACGGTCACATTCATGTAAGTGCCCACACTCGTGACACAGCAGCGCTGGTGCAAAACCGCGGCGATTCAGAAACAGTAGCACTTGATTGCCTGCATCTAAATGCAGACGAATTTCGTTTAGTAATGGCACCGACATACCCGCCTTTAGTGGCAGGTTTTTAATATCGATAATGCCTTGGCGCACTTTTTTAGCCGCGCCAGCGCGTTCACCCAGTTGTAAATGATGATAACGACCGCTTAAGGCATTTTGTAGACTTTCGAGTGAGGGAGTAGCCGTACCCAATATCACTGGAATCGACTCTAAATGGCCGCGCATGACGGCTAAATCGCGGGCATGGTAACCCACACCTTCCTGCTGCTTAAAGCTACTGTCGTGCTCTTCATCCAAAATGATAATGCCGGGATAGGCCATAGGCGTGAACAAGGCCGAACGGGTGCCAATGATGATTGCCGCTTGGCCACAGCGGGCTTGACGCCATGCTTCGAGTCTTTGATTGTCGGTTAACCCTGAGTGCAAGATGGCAACATTGACTTTAAAGCGGCGCTTGAAACGATTGATCGTTTGTGGCGTTAAGCCGATTTCGGGCACCAAAATTAACGCTTGCTTACCTTGCTTGAGAATTTCTTCAAGTACAGCTAAATAGACTTCCGTTTTACCCGAACCGGTAATGCCCTCTAATAAAGTACAGTGATATCCTTGCTGTAAGTTTAAGGTCGCAACCGCGACGGCCTGTTCTTTATTGAGTTTGTGTGGCGTTTCGTCCATTTCAAGTGTGGTTCGCCAGTCTAGATTAAGCTCGGCGATTTTCTCATGGCGTGCCACCCAGCCTTTATCTTCGAGGGCTTTAAGTGCCGCTTTACTGATGTCTAAGCTAATGACATCTTCTTGGGTTAAGTTGGCTGATTTTAGCAACTCGAGTAATTTTTTTTGAGCGGGTGCGCGTTTAACCGCTTCAGGCGCAATATTTTGGCCTATTTCGGTTAACTGCCAAAATTGGATTTTTTGCGGCGCCGCATCTAATCCTTTACGAAGAGCGACTGGCAATGCTTGGGTTAGCATTTGCCCTTGGCTACAGAAATAGTATCTCGCAGCCCAGAGAGTTAGTTTATAGAGTGATTCCGGGAGTAAAGGTTTATCGTCGATAAACTCAAGCACGGACTTAATTTGCTTAGGCGCTAAGCTACACGTATCTGTGATCCCTGTAACTAGGCCGATCAATTGTTGTCGACCAAAGGGGACTTTAACGCGCACACCGATGTGCGGTGTACTAGGATAAGATTCGGGTACGCGGTAGCTAAAGGTTTGCCGCATAGGCACAGGTAACGCAACTTCGACAAACAATGACATATGCAGGCAAGTCTTAGGCAAGAATGTGGTTTAGTGTACTCAGCGCGGCAGGCTAGGGCTAGCCCTAATGATGGTTTACCAAGGATAGTTGAGAGTAAATAAATGGCTAATATCGTGAAATCATTAGGTCTACTGGCTTTAGTGTGCAGTGCGCCGAGCATGGCACAAGTTTCCCATGTGAGCATTAACAGTCGCATGTTTGAATTAGGGGGCTACCCTAAACTCAGGATGAATGTGATAGCTGATAATCAGGACATGTCGCGTTTAGAGTTTGTGGTACAGCAAGCAAGCGGTGAAGAAAAACTAATGGTTGAGGGGCTTAATCGCTTTTTAGTGTTGCTTACGGGTGTTGAGGATGTGAAGGATGACAAAGCTAGACTTTTAATCAGGGAATACCGGCTCGATCGCTGGCATGATGTCAAAAGTATCAGTTTATTTGATGGCGCTAAATCGACCTCGCTCGCCAAAACAGCAATAGTGGCAACGGGGGCTAAAACAATCACCATCGCAACAATTGCCGAAAGTACCGCCACTGTGGTTGAGCCGCCCGCCAAAGTGGAGGCTGAGGCGAGTTTACTCGCCGATAAAAGTATCATCGTTTTAAACCATCAATCTAATGAGCCCGTAGTGCCAGCCGCAGCAGGGCTTAACTTCTCTGATACTGCGCGTGGGCAAAATCCTCCTCTTGCTGCTGATAACACGCCTAAAGCTACAACCGTTAAAACAATATCTGTAGAAACCTTGGCGATAGAGAGTATTGAGCCTAAACGAGCCGAAGTGGACAATGTGCAAACTGCGTCGCAAGCACTTGAACATTGTCAGTTAACTTATCTTGCCGGTGAGACGCTATGGCGCACAGCCAATCGCTATGCAAGCAATTGGAATGTGAGCGTGTATGGAGCAATGCTGGCTATTTATGAGGCAAATTCTACGGCTTTCTCGAAGAATAAAATCAGCGCACTTAAGAGTAATGCGGTGCTATCTTGCCCTTCGAAAATAATTTTAGCGAAGTATTCCAATGCGCAAGAAGCAAAAGCGCTATTTACAACGAAAGCAACCGAAAAATAAAGCGGAAAATCGGCATAAAAAATAGGCGAGTTTTAACCTCTAAACGCTCAGATAATCTACTTGTATCCGGTGTGGCTATGCTGTAATATCCTGCGCCCTAAACATATTGTTATTAACATGCATGTGGTGTCCGACTACGGGTTGGAAGAGCGACATGGCCTTACACTTTTGAGGTAACCCCAATGAAACCAGGTATTCACCCAACATACGCTATCATCACTGCAAACTGTACTTGTGGTAACGTTATCAAAGTAAACTCTACTGCTGGTAAAGATCTGCACTTAGACGTATGTGGTGCTTGTCACCCATTCTATACTGGTACACAAAAAGTTGTTGATACTGGCGGTCGTATCGACAAGTTCAACAAGCGCTTTGGTGCACTTGCTAAGAAATAATTACAATTGTAATTTTTCTAAAAAAAGGCGCCTTCGGCGCCTTTTTGCTTTTTGTCATTGGCTATTTACTATCGTTTAGTACTATTTCAAATTTATATCAGCTATGACTCCATTCAATAAATCGCCAACTTATCAAATATCTATAATTCAAATTGTTTATTCGTCTTATTTATAACCTTTAATCGTAAAATAATCCCACTAGCGACTAAATATTGTAATTTAGCCAAAGTTACAGCTATAAACATGCTGTAACCAGCATTTAATTGATGAAATATCTGTTTTTTTTCTACAAAAAAATATGAAAAATGTCACTTTATTAGAGAGGATAAGCTTATAAAACTGAGCTTAGAGGAACAATCTGAATGCTAAGGTAAAAATGACGAATATTTTATTTAAAAAGTCGCTTTATTGGCGTATCTTACCCTGACCAACAAGACTATTTATATCGCCCTTACAGAGGCGAATTAGGTGTTGGTCGACCTCACTCTCATAAATTATAAATGCCGTATTTCAGGATTTTAAAATGTTAGATATTCGTCAACAAGCACTCGATTATCATGAATTTCCCGTTCCAGGAAAAACCGCAGTTTGTTTAACTAAACCAGCCGAAACGAGTCATGATCTTGCCCTAGCTTATAGTCCTGGAGTGGCTGAGCCAGTACGTGAAATAGCGATTAATCCTGACAACGCCTACCGTTATACCAATAAAGGTAATACGGTCGCCGTGATTACTAATGGCACTGCTATCTTAGGCCTAGGTAATTTAGGCCCATTAGCATCTAAACCTGTTATGGAAGGTAAAGCATTATTATTTAAGCATTTTGCTAATATTGATTCGACCGATATTGAAATTACGCATAATACGCCTGAAGAGTTTATTAATACCGTCGCTGCAATTGCAGATACTTTTGGTGGTATTAATTTGGAAGATATTAAAGCACCAGAATGCTTTGTTATTGAGCGCGAGTTGATTGCCCGTTGTAAAATTCCGGTATTTCACGACGACCAACACGGCACTGCTATTGTGACAGCGGCGGGAATGATCAATGCGTTAGAGATTCAAGGTAAGTTGATTAGCGATGCGATCTTTGTGTGTATGGGCGCAGGTGCTGCTGCGATCGCTTGTATGACTATGTTGGTAAAGTGTGGTGCTAATCGCGCTAACATTTACATGCTAGATACTAAAGGCGTTATTCATTCTGGCCGTACAGATCTTAATGAATACAAAGCACTATTTGCTAATCATACCGATAAACGCACCTTGCTTGATGTAATCAAGGGCGCAGATGCATTTTTAGGTTTATCTGGACCTGACGTGATTGGCGCTGAAGAAGTCGCGTTAATGGCTGACAAACCAGTGATTTTTGCCTGTTCAAACCCCGATCCTGAAATTAAACCAGCACTTGCCCACGCAACACGTAGTGATTTAATTATGGGTACTGGTCGTAGTGATTATCCAAACCAAGTTAATAACGTGCTGTGTTTTCCATTTATTTTCCGTGGTGCATTAGATGTGCGTGCATCATGTATTAATGATGAGATGAAAATTGCCGCCGTCTACGCGCTTGCAGGATTGGCAAAAGAAGTCGTACCAGCAAGCGTATTAAAGGCTTATCCTCAGGTGACGTCATTAAGTTTTGGTGCTGAGTATGTGTTGCCCAAACCGATGGATCCACGCTTACTGCCAGTTGTCGCGCGTGCGGTTGCACAAGCCGCTATTGACTCAGGCGTTGCTGTTATTACGACTTTGCCGCAATACGCTGACTAGACAAAATGCGGCTTAAAATACAAAAAGAGACTAATTAGTCTCTTTTTTGTATTTAAGCCAACGTTAAAGTTACCGTGACTTGGTTGCCTTTTGGGTTAGGCTACTGACATAATCAACAGATAGCCTTGTTGTTTTTATGTTAAAAATTGTTCAGATAATAATTATAATCCTGCAGGATAGCGGATAGATGAAATTCACTCGAATGTTAACTACAAAATTAACCAGCTTTTGGTTAATGTCTTTGGCTGCAGTTGCCTTCGTATTTATATTGAGCGCAGTGATGAGCTTTGTGCAGCTGACTTATAAGTTTCAGCAGCAAAAAGTTGCCGGACTCGAAACTATGCTGGTGGAGCATTATCAGCATCGACCAGATTGGGAGTTGGAGGCTTGGTTGCCACCAATGCTACTCGCCTATAATGCTGTAGATTTTCGTCTGAGTCGAAACGGTGAAGTGTTATTGGCTTATCAAGGTAATCTTTCTACTCAAAATGCGGTTATATATGACCATGTGCTGGAGCCTAAATCTGGCTTACATATGCTATTAACCTTGCCGCAACCCTTCGAACACTTCACGTTCAGTTGGTATGAGACATTCATTCTATTAATCGGTATTTTTGCGGTTATCGCATTAGTACGCTTTGGCTATTTGTGGTTTTCACAGCAATTGGATGGTATTGAGGAATTAGCTTTACGCAGTCGATTAATTTTACAAGGCAAGCATGAAGAAGCGCTGGCAACACCTGGAAAGGGTAAGCCAAGGCTGATTAACCGTGCGTTAACTAAATTACTAGAAGAGTTACAAGACGCGCAAAAAGAGCGGGGCCGTTTTGATAAGTTTATCCGCTCTAATACCTTTCTTGATGCAGAAACCCATATAGGTAATCGATTATTTTTAACAAATCGTCTCGATGCGCTGAGCCACAATCAGTCAATGCTTGCCCATGGCGTTATTTATTTATTAGAAATGGATGATTTGGATTTATTACAACAATCACAAGGTGAAACTGCAGCGAGAGAGCTATTAAATTCGACCGTTAGTGCCATTAGTTTACTGTTACAAAGCCAAGCAAATAGCATATTTGCTCGCCGCTCCCATAACCAATTTGCCATTGTAGTACCACAAATATCGCTTATTGAAGCCGATCAATTGGCCAGCAAGCTACTCAAAATATGTTTGAGTCAGCCTTTGCCCGAGGTCGATAATCGTGACAATTTTTTCCATCTTGGTTGCGCTTACTTTACCGCAGGGGACAATGCAACGCAGTTAATTGAAGAAGCAGATATGGCCTTAAGGGCGGCACAATTACAAGGCAATAGTAATTGGTTTATGTACGATAAAGGCGCTATTGATGAAGAATTTGCTAAAGGCTCTGTGCGTTGGCGGAGTTTTTTAGAGAATGCATTAGTACAAAAGCGTTTTTATCCCTTTAGCCAGCCGATAATCGATTCTGATGGTAATGAACATCATAAGGAGATATTTACACGGGCTCGGGATAATCAAGGGGCATTAATTCGTGCCACTTTATTTATTCCTATGGCCAATAAATGTGGCTTAATGCCGCAAATTGAAAGGCAAATTATTGAACGCGTTTTGCTGTTGTTATCGAATGAAACAAGCGTTGAAGGCGCGAATTTACCTACGAATAAAAAATCGGCACCGCAGCGTTACAGTATCAATTTAAGCTTGGATTCGTTAATGAGCCGCGCATTTTCACAATGGCTAAAAACAACACTATTAGAATATCGACATCTAACCTCGCGGTTAATCTTCGAAGTATCAGAAGATATTGTGATCCAACATCAACAAAAGTTACTTCCTAAGTTAGATATGATCCGCAAAATGGGCGCAAGGCTTTGTGTTGATCATGTTGGTGAGCAGGTTGTTGGAACTTATTACATTCGTGAATGCCATTTTGATTTAATTAAGCTACA
Organism: Shewanella morhuae; assembly: GCF_003028295.1. Lineage (NCBI taxonomy): Bacteria > Pseudomonadati > Pseudomonadota > Gammaproteobacteria > Alteromonadales > Shewanellaceae > Shewanella > Shewanella morhuae. Next base: position 936,687 of record NZ_PYSG01000003.1, read on the forward strand.
TCGATCAATTGTACGGCATATCCACATGCGCCCTGAAAACCAATTATTTATCCGTAGTTTAATTGGCGGCTTGTATCGTACTGAGGTGCAAGTTTGTGCCGAAGGCGTTGAAGTATTTGAAGAATGGCAAACATTGCAAATCCTTGGTGTCAGCGCAGCGCAGGGAATGTATTTTAGTGAACCGATAGAAGCTAAGTAAAATATCGAATTATGCGGGCTAGTTGCTACGAACGAATAGAAATAGTACATATAATTCACGTGTTTATCTATAATATATGCTAATAAGCGGCTAGACTAATCAGTATAGAAATGACACAGCTGGAAGTATTAATAGAATATTTAATACAGGGCTATAAAACATTGGATACAAGATAACAGGATGTTTAAGTAGAGGGCAAAGTTAAACCTTCAAATTCAGTTTGTTATAGGCATTTTATGGAAAAGAGTTTCATTGATCGATTCGCCTTTTGGCAGCAAAAAATGTTTCCGATCAATATTGGGGTCTATGTCTGCACCGATAAATTATGGGTATATGCGCCCGCACAAGATACTAAGATCGAGCAATGGCAATCCTTTGAGCTTAAAAGTGAGAACTGGTCTGCAGGATTTAGTGCCGTGGCTAAATCTTTTCCCAATGCACAGTTACAACTGATTTTAGCTTCAGGTCTGTATCAATTACTGTTGACCGATAAACCCAATGTCGATGTGGCTGAGTTGCCCCAGGCTTTACTGTGGTCAGTTAAAGACATGGTAACGTTACCTGTTCCGCAAATTCATTTGGATTATTTTGAGCCCCCTTAGTCAGTAATAAAATTAACGTAGTCGTGGTGGATAAAACCAAGCTTATCAGTATGGTTCAAGCTATTCACGAACAAAATCTACAACTTATTGGGATCAGTATCGAAGAATTAGCAACGACAAATCTCTTTGATGATAATCAAGCTCGGCTAGTCGTGAGCCATAATCCCGGTCAGGAGTTGTTATTAACTGTGGTTAAGCAAGGCCAACTTTATATGCAGCGCCGAGTGCGAGGATTCACTCATTTAGATAAGGCTCTAGCAGAAGAACTTGCTTATGGTATGGCAGATAATCTCAGCTTAGAAATCCAGCGTTCGATGGATTATTTTGAGAGTCAGTTAAGGCAAGATCCCGTTTCTTCTATCGAATTACTGACTGACGGCGCAGTGGATGTATTGGCTACATTGATTTCGGAAAACTTTAATCAAAGCGTAAATGTGATCGATAAGAGCTGTGTTGGCGCTCGCATGGCGCAGCTCGCATTTGCCGAATGTTCAAGAGGTGCAGAGTGATTAAATACCGAGTTAACCTCTATACTCCCTCGTTATTACCGCCAAAACAAAAGCTGACTTTTGCTCGCTTAGGGACTTATGCCTTAAGTGTTTTACTTCTTTTGGTCGTTTGTATGAGTTATAGCTACTGGCAAGTGAGCTCTTTACGACAAGAATTGCAATTGGTAACGCAGAAAAAGCAGCAGCTTGATACCCAAAAGCAAACATTAGAGGCAGAGCTCGCTGCACGCAAAGCCGATCCTGCGCTGGTTGAACGAGTAGATTTAGTGACCCAGCAATTAGAATTAAAACAGCTGCTTATGCAAGAATTAAGCTTAAGGGCTTCCTTGACGAGTCGCGGTTTTGCTCCAGTACTTAACGATCTTGCCGTTGTAGCGGATGGCAGCGTATGGCTAAGTCATATCGTAATCAATGAACAGGACTTTATGTTTGAAGGTTTTGCTGAACATCCACAGAGTATTCCGCTGTGGGTAGATAAGCTTAAGACAACACATACCTTAAAAGGGCAGGCTTTCTCGTCGATGAGAATGGATCGTGGTGAGGATAAACCTTTGGCTTTTACCTTGAAAAGTAATAGCAAGGAGGCCACACAATGAAGCGCAAGTTAGCGCAATTAGGTCAACAGTTTGATGCGTTAAGTCGCCGAGAGCGAGTATTGATCGCGACTGCGGTGTTTGCCGTACTGGGTATGCTGAGTTACTTGCCGCTCGAATCGATTTGGAAAACCCATGCATCGATTTCGCAGCAGCTTAAAACCTTACAGCAAGATAATGCCATTTCTACTCAACAAATTGACTTATATCAGCAGCGCATAGCCTTAGATCCTAATTTAGATTACCAACAGCGCTTAGCTTTTGTTGAACAACAAAACCAAGATTTAGATAGCCAACTCAATGAACAAATGGTGGCTATGGTACCGGCAGATTATATGCCTGAGCTACTAAGTAACTTACTTGGGCAAGTGCAAGGGATTAAATTAGTTAAGTTTATGTCGATAGCGCCCGTCCCCTTATTAGCGGTAGGTGAAGATAAAAAACTTAACCTGTATAGCCATGGCATTCGCTTGAGTTTAGAAGGCGATTATTTCTCTGTGCTGCGTTTTGTTGAAGCGGTTGAAGCTATGCCAGATAAGCTGTATTGGAAGCGTCTTGATTATGACGTCACGCAATACCCGCTGGCGGCTATTGAGATCGAACTATATACCCTAAGCATTAATAAGGACTTTATCAGTGTGTCTAAATAAGTCTTATATTATTAGCATGTTACTTTGCTTGAACTCTACAGCTGTTTTGGCTGAGTCGCTGCGAGATCCTACTTTGCCCGGAAAAGGCTTCACTGCGGTTACGACTACGAGTCAAACACAGGATCAGGCAATCGTCCTCAATAGCATTGTCAGTTCAGGCAACACAGCTTACGCTGTGATAAATAACCAGATATTGTCTGTGGGTGACAGTATTCAGGGGCTAAAAATCGTCAACATCACCCCCGCTTATGTGTCACTGTCCGATGGACGTAAACTGACATTGTTTCAAGCAATAATAGAGAGATAGGGAATACACCTCAGATGAAAGCGATTAAATACTTCACACCTCTACTCTCACTTTGCCTTGTGGCGTGTCAGACCACAAATAGGCCGCAACCCGAGGCGAGTAAAAATGAACTAGCCACTTCAATGGCGACAGCCACGGCATTAACAACGCCACCGCCAGCGACTATGCCAGATGCGGTGCAGCGAGAGTTGAATGCCGGAGCCTTATTGTCTGGTTTAACCCCAGCCCTAGAAGCAGAGCGCCGTTTCGATGTGTCAGCCCGAGATGTGGATGCAAAGGTCTTTTTTCCAAGCTTAGTCCAAGGTACGCCCCTGAGCGTCGCAGTGCATCCCGATGTACAAGGTACGATTTCGCTCTCTTTAAAAGGCGTAACGTTAACTGAAGCGATTCAAGTGGTTGAAGATATTTATGGCTATGAAGTGAGCCGAGAAGGTCGCATTTTACGCGTATTTCCTGCCGGAATGCGAACAGAAACTTTTCCGCTGAACTATCTCTATATGGAGCGTGACGGTTTGTCGCTCACCTCCGTGAGTTCGGGTCGCCTGTCGGATAACAATAATTCAAACAGTAATAACTCAAACAGCGATAATTCAAATAATAGCAATTCGAACAATAATTCGAATAGTAATAACGGTAACAACTCCAGTAACAATGGCAGTAGTGACAGCTCTAACGGCACCTTTATTCGTTCGCGTACCAAGACTGATTTTTGGGGCGAGTTAAAAGAAACGCTAACCTCTATTATTGGTGAAACCGGAGGCGGGCGTCAGGTGGTTGTCACGCCGCAGGCGGGTTTAGTCACCATTCGTGCTTTTCCGAGTGAATTACGCCAAGTGCGTACTTTCTTAAATACAGCAGAAAGCCATTTACAGCGCCAAGTGATCCTTGAAGCTAAAATCCTCGAAGTGACCTTATCCGATGGCTATCAGCAAGGCATTCAGTGGGACAACGTGCTGGGGCATGTCGGTAATACTAACGTGAATTTTGGCACCTCAGCGGGCCCAGGTCTAAGCGATAAAATTACCTCTGCAATAGGTGGCGTTACCTCGCTTAGCATCAAAGGCTCTGATTTTACGACTATGATCAATTTCTTAGATACCCAAGGCGATGTCGATGTGCTGTCTAGCCCAAGAGTCACGGCATCAAATAACCAAAAAGCGGTGATTAAAGTGGGGACTGATGAATATTTTGTGACTGACGTTTCATCGACCACAGTGGCGAGTACAACACCCGTGACAACGCCGCAGGTAGAACTTACGCCATTTTTCTCTGGTATTGCTTTAGATGTTACTCCGCAAATTGATCGTGATGGTAACGTGCTGCTACATGTGCATCCGTCGGTGATTGATGTGAAAGAACAAACTAAAAATATTAGGATCAGTGATGCCTCTTTAGAGTTGCCTCTGGCTCAGAGTGAAATTCGTGAATCGGATACCGTTATTCGTGCAGCGTCAGGTGATGTAGTGGTGATCGGCGGCCTGATGAAGAGTGAAAATATTGAAGTGGTATCGCAAGTGCCTTTGCTGGGTGATATTCCTTTGTTAGGTGAGCTGTTTAAAAACCGCAGTAAACAAAAAAAGAAAACCGAATTAATCATTTTGCTTAAACCTACGGTTGTAGGTGTTGATACGTGGAAAACCGAGTTACAACGTTCTAAGACCTTATTAGACCGTTGGTATCCGGAAACAAATTAAGCTTCTATGTATCAGAAGCATTTTGGCCTTAGCCAAGCGCCATTTTCACTGACACCCAATACCGGATTTTTTTTCGGACTATCACCGCACGTAGAAGCCTTGCAAGTATTGCAAACCGCCCTACAAACGGGTGAAGGTTTTATTAAGGTTACTGGGGAAGTGGGAACGGGTAAAACATTGATTTGTCGTAAACTCATCAATGAATTACCGAGTAAGTTCCATTGCGCTTATTTGCCGAATCCTTACCTTACCCCAGCAGAGTTACGCTGGGCAGTGGCGAGTGAGCTGGGCCTTAAATATGCTAGTAATATCGATCAACAACAGCTCACAGGGCTTATTCAACAACAGCTTTTAGCCTTAAGTGCCCACGGGCACGCCATTGTATTAGTGCTCGATGAGGCACAGGCATTACCGGATGATAGCCTAGAGGCGCTGCGTTTATTCACGAATCTTGAAACCGAGACGCGCAAATTATTGCAAGTCGTGTTATTTGCACAGCCAGAGCTTGATGAGCGGCTTAAACGCCAAGAGTTTAGACAATTAAGGCAGCGTATTACTTTTAGTTATAATCTGCGTCCATTAACACTAGACGAAACCGATGCTTATATTCGCCACCGACTAGCTATAGCTGGGCGCGCTGGCGAAGCTTTATTTACATTAAGAGAAACACGCCAAATTGCCTATGCGTCCAGAGGGATCCCCGATTGATCAATATTCTTGCCCACAAAGCCTTGTTGTTAAGTTTTGGTGAAGGTGCTGCTTGTGTGCAAAACTCCCATATTAACGCAGCAATTCAAGATACCGAAGATGCCAGTAGCCGCAGATTATGGTCGTGGAAGTGGTTACCGTTTTTAGCGCTAATGACCCTAGTATTTGGCCTTGGATTACAGCATTTTTTTAAGGGTGTTGTATGAGCGTAATCAACAAGATGCTGCAGGATCTTGACAAGCGCCAACAAGGGCATGAACTTAGTAATGTTATCCAACCACAGGTACAGTATTTAGCCCGTTCTCACTCCTATTTTAACGGATTATTGTTCTGCGTTTTTTCGCTGCTGCTAGGCGGTGGTGTTGTTTATGGCTGGCAAACCTTCATGGCAACATCAGCTGAAGCGTCGCCGACTCTTACAAATGAACACAATCCATTAATATCGATTCCAACTGCTTCTGTGCCAGTCGACAGCGTAGCTTGGAAAACCACCTCGGCAAGCCTTGATACTGTGGCGACACCGGTCAAGGTAACGACAGCCGCCCGTGCTGAAATTGGCTCCAATGCTCAAATCACGACTCCAGTTATAGTCGCTGAATTAACAGCTAAACAACTTGCTGTGCCCGTGACTGATTTAGAACCTGAGACTGATTTAGAGCCTGAGCCTGAACAAGAGTCAGAATCAGACATGAGCCTTGAATTTGTTGACGACATACCTGCCAAAGATAGTCGTAATCAGCCAGATAGCATATCTGCCGTAGCTGCTAATGCTACTCCCAAAACACAGGGGAAAATGGCGATAACAGAAGTGACGTTAACGCCACAGCAATTGGCAAATAAGCGTTTTGCGTTAGCAAGCGAGGCGCAGAAGGACGGTCAACTCAACCGTGCTATTGATTATTATGAGCAAACGCTCGCGCTAGACCCTGGCATGCATGAAGCGCGTAAGCAATTGGCTGCGCTGCATTATGGACAGAATCAATTAGCTCAAGCCAGCGATCTGCTACAACAAGGCCTTATCTTATATCCGCAAGAAGTCGACTTTGCGCTGCTCCTCGCAAGGGTTCAGCAAGCTTCTGAACAGCCTAGTTTGGCACTGGTGACGTTAACGCACATACCTGATACGCACCCGCTGGCGAGACAAAAGTGGATGGCGCAGTCGGATATCGCACAAAAATCAGGCCAGTTTCCGTTGGCAGAACAAGCTTATAGGCAGTTATTACAACAAGAACCTCTACAGGCTAAATGGTGGATGGGATTGGCTTATGCGCTTGATTCGCAGCAACAATTTACCCAAGCACGCCAAGCTTATCGCACAGCACTAGGCCATAGAGGCTTATCAACGCAGGCGAGTGCCTTTATTGAACAACGTTTAACTCAGCTAGGAGATAGCCAATGAAACCCAGATTAAAAATGCGTTTGGGCGATCTGTTAGTTCAAGAATCGATTATTACTGAAACGCAGTTGCAACAAGCGTTGGCTGAACAGCGTAATACCGGCAAAAAGTTAGGCCGTACTTTGATCGATCTACAATCGATTACAGAGCATCAATTACTGCAGTTTTTATCCCAGCAGTTAAATGTGCCCTTTCTTGATATCAGCAAACTGCCAATTTCTGCAGAGGTGGTGCACTTAATTCCTGAAGTGCAGGCACGACGTTTTCGAGCTTTAGCGATTGAAGATAGAGGCGACAGTGTGCTCGTGGCGATGAGCGATCCGGCTGATTTGCAGGCACTTGATAACCTTGAAGCCCTTATTGCCCCGAAACGTTTAAAGTTAGCCGTGGCGCCCGAGCAGCAATTGCTGCAAGCCTTTGATAACTTATATCGTCGTACCGACCAAATTGCTCAGATCGCCGGTAAGCTTGAAGAGGAATACGCTGCCGATCAGATGTTCGATTTAGCCAGCCTCACCTCTGGCGACAGTGATAATGAAACCACAGTCGTTAAGTTACTACAGTCGATTTTTGAGGATGCGGTGCAAATGCGTGCTTCGGATATTCATATTGAGCCCGGTGATAAAGCCTTGCGTATTCGTCAGCGTATCGATGGTCAGTTACACGAAACGATTCTGAATGAAGTTAACATTGCTGCCGCATTAGTGTTGCGGCTTAAGTTAATGGCCGGACTCGATATTTCTGAAAAACGCTTACCGCAGGACGGTCGCTTTCAAATGGACATTAAAGGGCATCATATTGATGTGCGGATGTCGACCATGCCGATTTATCACGGTGAATCAGTAGTAATGCGTTTACTGGATCAATCGGCGGGTTTATTAACCTTGAACGAAACAGGTATGCCACCGGCTATTTTGGCGCGTATTCGTAAACAAATTAAACGTCCTCACGGCATGCTATTGGTGACGGGGCCGACTGGTAGCGGTAAAACCACCACTTTATATGGCATTCTGAGCGAGCTTAATACCGCCGATCGTAAGATTATTACCGTAGAAGATCCTATCGAATATCAATTGCCACGAATAAACCAAGTACAAGTTAACCATAAGATAGGTTTAGATTTTGCGAACGTTTTACGTACCACGTTACGCCAAGACCCCGACATTATCATGGTTGGTGAGATGCGTGACCAAGAAACCGTTGAGATTGGTCTTAGAGGCGCATTAACCGGTCACTTTGTGTTATCGACTTTGCACACTAACGATGCGGTCACCAGTGCGCTGCGTTTACTGGACATGGGCGCGGCCAGTTATTTAGTGGCCAGTGCCCTAAGAGTCATTATTGCCCAGCGTTTAGTGCGACGGGTATGTCATAACTGTGGGGTTGACTATCAACCGACCGCGCAGGAAAAGGCGTGGCTAAGTAGTGTGAGTCGTAAAGATTTCACCCATGCGAACTTTAAAATAGGTACCGGTTGTCAGAGTTGCAACGGCAGTGGTTATCGCGGCCGTATTGGTATTTTTGAGATTCTTGAGCTGGACGATAAGATGGTTGATGCCATGCGTACCAGTAATCCGCAGGAATTTGCCAGAGCGGCATTAAATAGCCCGAACTTTACCCCGCTTGCCGAGTCAGCGCTACAATATTTGAGTGAAGGCATGACGACGATTGAAGAGGTGGCTAAATTGGTTGAGGACGTGAGCGAATCACATATTCCCTTATCTAGGGATATTGTTAGTCAACAAGGCATTGAGGCGTAATTATGCCAATTTATCAATACCGTGGACGCAGTGGTCAAGGTCAACCCGTGACGGGGCAATTAGATGCAGCATCGGAAAGTGCTGCCGCTGATATATTGCTGTCGCGGGGTATTATTCCCCTTGAGGTCAACGTGGCCAAAGTGACTAAACCCTTCTCATTGGCTCAGCTGTTTGGCAGTAAAGTCGCGCTAGAAGAATTACAGATTTTTACTCGGCAAATGTACTCGCTGACGCGCTCTGGCATCCCTATTTTACGGGCGATTGCGGGCTTATCTGAAACGGCACATTCTCAGCGGATGAAAGATGCGTTAAATAATATCTCTGAGCAGTTAACGGCTGGCCGACCATTATCATCATCAATGAATCAACATCCTGATGTTTTTGATTCTTTGTTTGTTTCTATGGTGCATGTGGGGGAGAACACCGGCAAGTTAGAAGACGCATTTATTCAGCTTTCGGGCTATATCGAACGTGAGCAAGAAACGCGGCGACGTATTAAAGCGGCCATGCGTTACCCCATGTTCGTATTGATTGCGATCGCGATTGCGATGGTGATCCTAAACATTATGGTGATCCCTAAATTTGCCGAGATGTTCTCACGTTTTGGCGCCGACTTACCTTGGGCGACAAAAGTGCTGATTGGTACATCGAATCTATTTGTGAATTATTGGGGGCTAATGCTGGTGGCGCTTATTGGTTCGATTATCGGTATTCGCTATTGGCACCATACCGAAAAGGGCGAGAAACAGTGGGATAAATGGAAATTACATATTCCTGCCGTAGGGTCGATTATTGAACGCTCAACGTTAGCGCGTTATTGCCGTAGCTTCTCTATGATGCTCAGTGCTGGGGTGCCGATGACACAGGCGTTAAGCTTAGTGGCTGATGCCGTAGACAATGCCTATATGCACGACAAAATAGTCGGTATGCGCCGTGGAATTGAGTCTGGTGATTCGGTGCTTAGAGTGTCTAATCAGAGTAAGTTATTTACGCCTTTAGTACTGCAAATGGTGGCAGTAGGTGAAGAAACCGGCCAAATAGATCAATTGCTTAATGATGCTGCTGATTTTTATGAAGGTGAAGTGGATTATGATCTAAAGAATCTCACTGCTAAATTAGAACCTATTTTAATCGGTTTTGTCGCCGTGATTGTCTTAATATTAGCACTAGGAATATATCTGCCAATGTGGGATATGCTCAATGTTGTTAAAGGTGGAAAGTAGCCCTAATGCAGAGCCAGCAAAAGGCCGATAAAGATCTATTAAATATCTATGGGCGTATGATCGTTGTAGGGCTAGTGTTAGTCATTGTGGCCATTGTCGGCGCTAAGTATTTTTTGACGTTACCGCAAATTGCGACGCGTGGATTAGAGGTCGAGCATAATCGCTTTGTGAATGTGCTGGTTATGGTGCGCTCACAGTGGCTATCCTTAGGTAAGCCGCAGCAGATGCAGTTGAATTGGGAAGCGTTGGACAATATATCTAACAAAGCCGAATCCAGTGTCGTTAATATGAATGATCTCGGTTGGCCACAGCCTAAGTTATTTACTGCTCAAGGTTGTCAAGATTTATGGTGGCAGTTAATGGGAACGGAGCTTGATAATGCGGACTTGGTTGCTGATTATTCAGCTAAAGATAATCGCTGCCACTATCTGTCGCCCAATGGTAATAGCATCGATTATCAACTGGATTCTGGCAGCGTTATATTTTCGGCACAGCCATAAAATATTGTTATCACGAGAGCTTTTTAAAATTAATTTAACTGTTAGAATAAAATAATTAAGCAGAGGGGCATATATGAAAACTGTGAAAACGAAACAAACAGGATTCTCACTCATTGAGCTTGTCATTGTCATCGTTATTTTGGGGTTACTTGCTGCAACCGCTATCCCTCGGTTTCTAAATGTCACCGATAGTGCTGAAGATGCCAGTGTTGACGGTGTGGCAGGCGGTTTATCTACCGCAGTGAGTTTTGTTCGTTCACAGTGGGAAGTTGACGGACGCCAAAATAACAGTGTTATTCTTGACGGCACAGCAGTGTCTCTCGACCCGCGCTTTGGTTATCCGACGGGTATCGCAACGACAGATGCCACTGCCATGACGGATGCTAGCTGCCAAGAAGTGTTTAATACTGTGTTGCAGAGCGCACCGCGTAATGTGCTCTACACCCAAGATGCTCGCAATCAACGTTACACTGTACGTGTTATCAATGGTGCCGGTGGCAGTGCTAATGCAATTACAGGTACTACCGTTACGGGTTTAGATTTATGCGTTTATCACCAAGTGGCCTCACTTGTGCTAAACCAAACCACCGGTGTGCCAAACCCAGCGCCCAATTTATCAACAGCAGGTGTTAAAGGGGTCGTTTATAACCCTGGTACAGGCAAAGTGCTAAGCTTTACCCAAACGCCATTTACACCTTAAGCTGTAATCTATAGTTTTATTTTGTATATGTTTTAAATAGCTTGATTTGAAATAAGTTAGTTTGAAATAATTTTAGTTTTAAGCGAATTAGCTTAAAAGTGGTTTAATTTAATTAGTACTCACATGAGTTATCATTTATAAAGAAAGGTAGTTTTATATGAAAAGACAACAAGGTTTTACCTTAATCGAATTAGTTGTAGTGATCATTATCTTAGGTATTCTTGCTGTCACAGCGGCACCTAAGTTTATTAACCTGCAAGGTGATGCGCGTGTTTCTGCTTTGAATGGCCTAAAAGCCTCAATCCAAGGTGCAAATAGCTTGGTTTATTCTAAAGCGGCCTTGGCTGGAGAAGAGAAAAAAGCTGCAACAGCAACTCCTCCTCCTTCTGTTGATATTGGCACAGGTACTAACGCAGTTACGCAATTTGGCTATCTTCAAGCCACAGAAATTGAGTTGGAGAATGCTATAGAAGTGAGCTTTGATGAAGGAACCAGTGCTACAGATCCAACAGTTGCTACTGACACCGGTGCAGATTGGATTATATTTGAAGGTACGGGTATTGTGACCATGTGGCAAAAAGGTGCTCCAGCAGAATGTCGTTTTACTTATAAACAAGCAGAAAGTGCGACAGTTGCTCCTGTTTTCTCTGCAATTCCTGATGCTTCTGATTGTTAATATGCATTTATGAAAAGGCCTGCCTAGCAGGCCTTTTTTTTAGATAAAATACGGTTCTTACATGATTTTAAATAAATGAGTCTACCAAGAATTTACCGACATTTATTTGCGTTAATCATATCGTTGGCAGAAACTGAACCTAGTACATGAAATCAGCAATTAACCCGAGCAATGCTTAAATTTCCTATGTCAAAACAGGCTGGATTTACCTTAGTAGAGTTAGTGACGACTATCATCCTGATTTCAATTCTGGCTGTGGTGGTATTACCACGTCTATTTACCAATCTTCCTACAGCGCCTATAGCCTACGTAATGAGTTTATAAGTGAGCTGCGTCAAGTGCAGCAAAAGGCGCTCAATAATACCGATAGATGTTTTCGTGTAGTGGTTTCTAATACTGGTTATCAAGTGAGTCAATTCCCCACTCGCGCGGAAGCGGTTTGTACGGGGACTGCATTATCACCCAATCCGCTTTATAGCCAAGCTTTTCAAGGTGGAGCTCAATTAGTGCTGGTGAGCACGAATAGCACTAACTTCACTCTCGATTTTGACAGTCGCGGCCGACTCTTTCCCGTGTGTGATGGTAGCTGCATTAGCGTGACCGCCAATGATACTGTGCTGATTAATGTATCCTCTGAGGGATATATTTATGCCAACTAATTCTCGCTTATTTCTTCACAAACAATCATCGAGTAAGGGCTTCACCTTAATTGAATTGGTGGTAGGCATGTTAGTGATTGGCATTGCGATAGTGATGCTCACCAGCATGTTATTCCCACAGGCTGATCGCGCTGCAAAAACCTTACAGAGAGTACGCAGTGCTGAACTCGCCCATTCACTGATGAATGAAATCTGGGGTAAACGCTATGACCAAAACACCAATGTCAATGGTGGTGTGCCTGCGTGTGGTAGTCCTACGGGTAAAACTTGTACCTTGGCGACTGAGTTAGGCAAAGATAACATTTCTGGAGTCTTAGAGAGTCGTAACAACTTTAATGATGTGGATGATTACAACGGCTTAAATGAAACTACAACTATGTTGAATTCGACTCAAACCTATGTTGATGCTTATCCTAACTATCGTTTAAGTGTCAGCGTGGTTTATGGAAGTGTGGCAAATACTAAGCTAGTCACCATTAATGTGACGACGCCCGACAGCGAAGTGATTACTTACAATATGGTGAGGAGTAATTACTGATGAACTCTTTATCAGCAAAGCGCATGCAAACATCCACGCGAGGCTTTACCTTAGTCGAGATGGTCACAGTTATCTTGATTCTGGGTATTCTTGTGGTTGGCGTGAGTAGTTTTATACTTTTTGGCACCCGAATTTTTGTTGAATCGAGTTCTGTTGACCAAGTGCTCAGTCAAAGCCGTTTTGCTGTGGAGCGTATGACCCGTGAATTACGCAGTGCTTTGCCCAATAGCCTGCGAGTCAATACCGACTCGTTAACCTATCAATGCATTGAATTTGTGCCTATTAAAGCCAGTACGACTTACTTGTCTATGCCTATAAGTCCTGCTGCGATAGCGAGCTCTGGCACTGTGATTCTAGACAATGTCCCGAGCGCAATTAGCGTTAATCAATTCGTTTGGATTTATCCGTTACTTGATACCGATGTCTATGCTAATACCTCCAGCAGTACAAGGCAGAAGCGTGCTCAGATTAAAGCTATCGCGACAGTGGGCAATCAAGTCACACTAACGTTTACTGCGGCCTTACGTTTTGCTGAAGGCTCACCGCGGCAGCGAGTTTATTTTGGAACTAATCCGGTAAGTTACTGTTTTGAAAAGTCGCTGCGAGTAATGAATTACAACTACAGCGTTATACCAGCTATAACTTCAGCACTATTCAGCCTAAACCTAATATGATGGGAGCTGGCGTGTTGATGGCGCAAAGTGTGGCAAACAGTTTAACAAATAATACCGATCAGCCTCTGACATTGACGCCATCAACCTTGGTAAATAATGCCATGGTGCACTTACAACCTAGATTTAATGTTAATGGTGAGACGTTTCAATACAGACATCAAGTGCAGGTGATTAATGTTCCCTAACTCTGGTCGTAAAACGGCATATAAACGCTCATCATCCAGATCATCGCTACCAAGAGCGTCATTACCTGCGCAGCAACGAGGTAGTGCGCTTATCATCGGTGTGTTTGTAATTACAGTGATGTTTTTATTAGCTTCTGCTCTCATTAATATTGTGCAGGACAGCGATACCGCACTCACCCAAGAAGTATGGGGCACTCGAGCCTTTGCCGCTGCCATAGTGGCGCCGATGCGGCATTAGCTCAGTTATTTCCATTGAATGGTTCCGTTGGCATTTGCCTAGCAACCAGCACTTGGAATCCCCTAATGTAACCGGTTTTCATGCCTGTAGTGTGACGTTGACTTGTACAGCATATGCGGTAGACGCAGTGACTCAATATCGGATCAACAGTAAGCAATATGTGAAAGCGGCGAGACTCGTGTTAGCCGACAAGTAGAGGTAGAAGCCGTGGTTAGATTTATAAAGTATGTTGTATCTGCTATTTAGCTGCTCGATTCAAGCTTTGAGAATATAGACTATGGCAAATTTCCCGCAGTGGTTCAAGGCCATCATGGCAAGCTAATGGCTGCGCAAATCCCGCATCCAATTTAACAATTTATAAAGGCTTTATCGATGGAACCAATGGGCAAAATCTTGCTTACTGTTCCAGTAATAAAGCAGAATAGTATGAGTAATAATGTCTGTGATGATGGTGCTGGTGGTACTCGTTATTGTGATATTACTGGTCAAGATATGCTGGATTAGATTTAACGGCAGCCACAAATTTATTCCAAACAAGTAGTGCACTACAGGCATCAGCTATGGAGAATGCCAAGCCAACGCAATACTTGGTGCAGATAATACCACTGAATTTTGGCTCGGTAGTCTTAGATAAAAATAGCTGTAATTTGACATTTTCATCTTCGCACCAAACTTATAAAATAAAGAATTTAATTTTAGATGCATCTACGTGCTTAATTATCTGCTGGAGATTATTGGGTTGAAAACTTCACGATTCACAGGTGGCACACCAGTTATCAATACCGCTGGCAATGTACGTTTTTTCGTTAAAAACCCAATTAACATATCTGGTGCACTGAAATTTAATCCTAATCGTGCCGGTGAGTTATATTTTTGGTTACAGTAATATTGCTTTAATACTTTCAAACATTGTAATTAATGGTTATATCTATAGCGATGCAGACGTCATTGTTAATGGGCGAAATACCATAATCGGGCGTATTACATCACGTAAACTAACGATTAATGAAGATACGGAAATAGTAACGGGTAAGCCTTCAACTTAATTACGGTAAGGCGACTACCGCTTCCGTCACCTTCGAACGCGCTTTTCCTACTGGTGTAAAACCTTTAGTCTTTTTAATGCCGACAATATCTACTGCCAATACTAATAATGATGTTCCATCTTCTACTTTCATCACGTCAATATCATCCACAGGCTTTACTTGGCGTCAGGCCCAGCCTTCTGGAACAAATAATCCTGCATCAAATATGCAAGAAGTGCACTGGATAGCCGTTACGCCTGGGAATTATACGTTATCAGATGGTACCCCTTTGCGAGCTGGAAGTATTAATATCAATAGCGCCTTTGGCATGAATAATAATGGTTGGACAAATGTTAGCTTAGATAATAACTATTCCGTGGTACTTAATCAGATTCAGACCAATAATAATAATTGTTGGTTGACAAGTGTTATTGAGCCTGCATCCGGAGGGTTAAAGATTAATATGGATGTTTCTCAAGTGTACAAAAAATCAAATAGCCCACAATGCCAGCCTGCAAATATAAAGGATTTGGTAAATGAGTCTGTTGCTTATTTAGCTTTGCCCGTTGCTAAAGGCATTATTAATTTAAATGGTGCGGATGTTCGTTATCAATTCGGTACAGCAATGACCCATTC